>JBATVK010000155.1:0-1856 GCA_049671725.1 Acidobacteriaceae bacterium | reverse complement strand
GGTGAGTTCGGGAATCATTGACCGCATCGGCGGGTCAATACGCGTTTGGAGTTCGTCTCGGCAGGGTCGTTCCGGCACATGTTTCTCGGTCTTCCTGCCTGCGGGGCGTGCAACCTTTACGGCGGTTCGCCGCCGTCGCAGAGACTTGCCCAAAGGACAACTCGCTCGCCGAGATCAGTGAAAGATCCGAGGAATGAGCGGACGAAATCGCCGTTTCGCCGGTCCAGGACTCCCGATAGCGAAAGAGTGTTGACTGGGTTTCCCAGCAATTGCAGAGTTGATGCTACTCCTGTGCACGAGCGGTTTCAGCAGTGAGAGTCGTTGGGGGCGCCGCCAGGCTGTTCACCTGCCCGGCATCCGTGATCTCGTAGTTTGTGTACTCAATGGTCAGGTCGGCACGCCCTCCCAGCCGAATTGCGCTGACGCTGTGGTTGCGGGCGGGAAGCCAGAAGTCACTGACCTTCGCGTACACCTCATCGATGTCCGCTTTTTTCGTCCAAATAGACGGACTCTTCGCAGGCTCCGCCTTCAGTCGCACGACGGCGAAGTCTCCCGCGTCGACCCAGATTCGACCGCGATAGAGAAATTTGTCTTTCCGCCTGGGCTCTACTTCAAGGACATAGACTGCGCCGGATGGTCCTTTTTCTTGCCCTATCAGCGTAAAACGGTAATTGGCGTCCGTCAGCGCGGACTGCCGTTCACTCTTCGGCCGGGATTCTTCCTTCTCAGCTTCCAGGAGATTCTTCAATACCTTGTCGATAATCAGTCTGGAACCAGTCTCCGATTGAATGACGAACTCTCTCTTGCCGGGAGACAGATAGGTCACGCCCACCACCATCTCCGCGCTCCTCGTTCCAAAAAAACCGTGGTATTCGACCTGATATGTTCTGGTCGCATGGTAAGCATGAAGCGCCTGATCTCGATGAAGATTCATCTGGACAAGCTTGTGTATCACCTGCTCTGCGGTGAGCGGAGCGTGACCAGGAAGACTTGGGGCATCCGCTTGCTGAGCGCCGGCAGATTGCCAGGATACCGCCGGGACCGCGAACGAGAGAACGCCGAACGCAGCAAAGAGGAACAGCATCCTCCTGGCCCGTATCGTTGTGCGAAGATCGGTCTCCTGCGGTCTCATGGGCGAACCCTTCCACGCGGTGGCGCGCAGCGAAAGCTTAATCACGGGAGAGCAACCGCTCTGCGCATAGCGATTGGATCAAACTCTCTATACCTTCAGCTCTTCGGGATCATCACAAATGGGCTCATATCCCGATGGCTCTCGCTCCACTGGGCGGGACGCGGCGGATCAAGGGCCAATCCCCACTTCGGAAACTGCAACTCCGGCATCGGCTCCGCCCGGAACAGACGCTTGCATTGCCGCGCGGTCCATCGCGCCCACTTCCTTGATTTCTTCCGCCGCGCGCTGTCCGTCGAAATGCCCGTCCCTGCATACATCTGCCGGTAGAGCTTCGACAGAAAGATAAACGCCAACCGTGAACTCCAGTCGGGACAGCACGCGGACCGCTCCCAGATCGCACTCCAGTTATAGAACCGGTCCCACACCTTCTGTGTTCGCTCCCGGATTTCATCCGAGCTCATCGACGGATGCGGCGTAAACATCTTCGGCCGCACTTCCGCGGGGATCAGCCAATAGCGCGTGATCGGCACATCGCCCACCATGGTGCGAGCCAGCGACTGCTGCTTTTCCCATTTGCCAAAATCCACCGTGCCCGGAAATGGGGTCATCATCACGAACTGGGCAAAAGTGACGCCCGCCTTCATCGCCATTTCCACCGTCGCGTCGAACGTCGCGGGCGTGTCGGTGGGCAGCCCGAAGATGAACGAGCCGAGCACATGGACGC
>JBATVK010000154.1:0-26633 GCA_049671725.1 Acidobacteriaceae bacterium | reverse complement strand
CGGCGGCCCGCTCGACCGGTATCGCCGGCTTCTCTGGAGACGCGGCGGCCTGCTCCGGCGGGGCGGGCTGGAAAACAAAGGCGGCACGCTGGCGCGGCCCTCTTTCGAAATCCGGAGGCTCGGGCGGCTCAGCGGGCCGTTCGTCGAATCGGATCGGATCGGGTCCGATCGAATCAGGGGACGTGATCATGCGATGCGGTACGGAGCCGATTCCCAGAGAGAGGTCATCGCCTCCGCTGCGCCGGTACGCAAAGGCCGCGATGCCGAGATAGAAGAGCCCGCAGACGGCGCCGGCCACAATGGCGGGCCACAGCGGCGGACGCGGTGCGGAAGACGCGAGACGAACGATACTGAGCGCGTTCTGCGAGGACTGCGGCGCATGGCCGCCCGCAGGCGTGGACCCGATGTTCTGCTCCTGAACGCCGGAGGAAGAGGACTGCGCCGGCGAGGACGACGCGAGAGCCAGGGAGGGTGCCGCAGTATTGGCCGGAGCCGCCGCAGAAGCAGCAGGCGCGCTCGGCTGCGGATTGGCAGCGGGGTGCGCGGCTTCCGCGGCTCGGACCCTCTTCGCCTCGTCGTTCACGATACCGATCGCCTGGCGCAGCTCGGAGCGTTCGTTGCTGAGCTCCCGCCTGCTGACGCCCACTGCGTAAAAGCCGTTGCGATGGCCCCCGGAAAGGATCGAGTCGAGGGCCTGCTGGATCTCGCTGAGCCGGGCGCCGATGTTCGGATCGGCGAGTTCCTTCGCATATCCGGTGCGAAGGTCCGCCACCGTTTTCCTGGCGTCCCTGACTCCGGCCCTGAGAAGCGATTGCTCTCTCGATTCGCTGTCGAATGCTCCGCCCGCGGCGAGCCGCTCCGCTTGCTGATCCGTTGCCGAGAGCTGCGCCCCGAGCTGGTCGAGCGCCGCGGATAAGGGATGATCGGGCACGGCGTGGCTGGGCGGCGCGGGTTGCGGCGCAGCGGCCGCAGGCCGGGACTGTCCCTGATTCGCGGGCGCGGCTGGCTGAACGGATGACGCGGCGGGAGCTGCGGATTGCGCCGGAGCTGACGGTGCATTCGTGATGCCGGAGTCCGCCAAAGCATGAGCGACAGCGTTCGTGACGGCCATCGATTGCGAGGAGTCCGCTGCCTCGAAGCGCACCTCGAGCTGCGATGCGGATGCCTGCGCCAGATGGAAATCGGAGCCAAACGCGCCGAGCAGGCCGGAAGGCCGCGTCAAATGGAGGTCGGAGCGAAACTCGCCAATCTGGCCGGCGGGAGTCGACGACGCCAGATGCGCCTGCTTCGCCAGGTTCGCGACGGTTTGGTCGTTCAGCAGGGAGTCCGCCAGCGCGACAGCGGGATCCTTGGCCGAGGCGATGCCTGGATCGACGGACTGAGCAGCCGCGGGATTGAAGGCGAGCTCGGCGGTGGATGCGGACCTCCTGGACTGATCGATCAGCCAGGCGCATCCCGCAGCGGCGACGGCTGCGGCCAGCAGGACGGCGAAAAATTTGTGGCCCAGGGGAATTCCGGAACGAACGTCAGCATCTTCCATAAGCCCTCAACGGCGTCGAAGATTCAGGCAGATTCTTCCAGTGGATCGAGCACGCGCTCAGCAAACATCGTGATCGCGCGCGGAGCCCGTCCAATAAGATGCTGTTATCCGGTCGTTTTTATGGCTCTATTTGATGGCTCTATAGCGTGCTTACGACTCTGGTGGCAAGGCGCGCGAGCAGTTGCGGCGGTCCCTGCCCATCCAGCCGGGGCTCTCCTCTCAACGATACGCCGCAAGGGGATTCTTCGTCACGGGTGGTGGGGACAGGCGCCCTCGGGAACAGCCGTTTTTTCCGCAGCAACGCCCGCTCAAGCCACTTTCAGATACGTGCTGTAGGGGCGATCGCCCAGCCACGGGAACGGCAGCATCGTCACCGGCCCATCGGCTGAGTCCACCTGCCAGGAGCGCTCGCTCACGCGCCGGGCAGCCAGCAACTGTTCCCGCGTGACCCTCGGCAGCGGACTTTCCTGGCGCGGTTTCACTGCCATCAGCACCAGCGGTCCGCGCAGCAGCGCTACGGTATCCGGATGCTGCGCATCGATCGCCTCCAGCCGCATCGCGAGGGGCAGTTCCAGCTCGACGCGGTCGCCGCTCCGCCATTCGCGGCGGATCGCCGCAAACTGTCCTGGAATCCCCAGCCCCGCCTGCCGCTTGCCGTTCACCGCAATGGACGCGCCCTGGGCCCATGCCGGAATGCGGAAATGCAGCGTCAGCTCCGTGGGCTGGGAACTCGTCAGCGTGAACGCAACCTGCTCGTCATACGGATACTCGCCCTCCTGCGTCAGCGAGAGCGCGGCGCCGTTTTCCCTCCAGCGCAGCGTCGACGGCACGTACAGGTTCACGTACACCGCCTGCGGCCCGCGCAGATACGTGTTGATGCGGTAGTCCGCGGCCACCTGCGGCAGCGTTCCCGAGCAGCAGGGCCAGCGCGCCACCTTGTACACCCGCTGAGCGTCGAAATTGTAATCCGAGTAGTAGAAAGCCTGGCCGTTGTCCTCGAGCGGCTTCGCGCCCAGCACCGTATTGTGCATCATGCGCTCCATGCTGTCGCCGTAGCGCGCGTCGCGGGTTACGCGCAGCAGATAGCGCGTGATCTTGAAATGCGCATACGAGCCACACGGCGTCTCGAAGCTGGCATGGGTGTTTGTGAGGCTGGCGTATACATCGTTGCTGCCCGGCGCGCGCAACTGCTCGTCCGGACCCCACCCGCCAGTGGCGTAGCTCTGCGCCCGCACCATGGCGAAGCCGTTCTGCGCCGCGCGCAAGTGCTTTTCGCTGCCCGCCACCAGGTACGCCATGGCCGCCGAGCTGAGCGAGTTCACATAGCTGTAGGCGTGGCGTCCAGCCAGCACATTTTCGTTGCGCGCCAGTGGATCGAACCAGGTTTTGTCGTCGAGGTACTGAAGCGCCAGATCGTAGTACCGCCGTCCCGCTCCGCGCCGGTAAGCCAGAAACAGATTCTCCGGCATGGTGTACGACTCGTCCCACGTCCACGAAGGATCCTGCTTGTCGGGATCGGTGCGCCAGCGCACGTTGTGCTCCACAGCATGCCCTGGCAGGTGCGGCAGCGCGGTGTTGGTCGTCTGCTCCAGAATCGCCATGGCCTGCGGGTCGTGACAGTACGTGTGCGAATCCAGCAGCCCCAGCAGCAGCTTGTCGTAGGTGTAGGCGGGGAAGCGGCTTTTCTCGTAGAGCGCTCCGGAGATGGTCTGGGCGTACAGCCGGTTCAGCCGCAGCACCTTATCGCGCGTGGCTTCATCGCCGGTGATGGCATAATCGCGCGCCAGCGCGGAAACCCACTGCCCGAAGGTGCATCCCGGCGCGAATCCATAGTCGAAGTTTTTCCGGTAATCGTAGTTCGGGTCGTACGCATACCACCCTCCCAGATCCTCGCCCGGGGCGGGCATGCCGCTCATCTGCCGGAATGGCTTCAGCAGGCTGTCGTCGCTCAGCTGCATCAGCACCGCATGGGTGTTCATCCGCTGCGCTTCATGCCGCTCGCTGGAGATCCACACGTCGCCGTAACGGAACTCATCCAGCGGAGCAGCGGGCTGCGCTTCGGCGCTCCACGCGGATCGCGGCCACAACCCCTGGCCCGCCGCGACTGCAACGGCAAGAGAACTGGTCTGAAGGAAACGTCGCCGGGAAAACTCTGCTTTTCTCATACAAAGGACCTGCTACCGAGCTTACGTCGAAGGGACGGTGCAATGCGCTGAGGGAAGGCCGCTCGAATTTTAGTCCCTCCCTTACCGTATCGCTTCGCGCGACAGCCTGCCGGACGCCATGACATGCTTACGTCATGGCGGTCCGAACCACAGTCGACATTCCGGAACCCCTGCACGAACTCCTGCGCCGCAAGGCCGAAAGCTCCGGCACTTCCGTCCGATCGCTCATTGTTCGGGCCATCGAGGAGTCCTATGCCAAATCCCCTCGCAGGCAGGCTGTGACCGGGCCCCTGGTGCGCCTCTCGGGCAAGCCTGGACCGCGTTTTCCCGTGGACGAGAATCCGCATGACCTTATTTTTCCCTGATGTGAACGTGTGGCTCGCGCTCTCCGTTGCGGACCACTCCCACAGCGAAACAGCCTGGCACTGGCTCCGCCATCTTCCGGCGGATTCCCGTTTGATCCTCTCGCGTTTCACCCAGATGGGTCTTCTGCGCCTGCTCACCAACCCCGCGGTGATGGGGAAACGCCCACTCGCGCTGCACGATGCCTGGCAGGTTTACGACCACTGGCTGGCCGATCCACGCGTCGAGTTCTATCCCGAGCCGCGCCAGGCCGGATCCCTTTACCGTCATGTCCTCGATCCGGTGGCCGCCCAGCCCAGTTCCAAATGGATCGGCAACGGATGGCTGCTGGCCTTCGCCGCGGGAGCCTCTGCGACTCTGATCACCTTCGATCACGCCCTGCACGAGTTTGCCCGCTGCCGGGGCTATGCCGCTGCTATTCCCGCTTAATCCAGCTCCCTCACCCTCCGCGTCACATCCTGCATCTCGCGCGTCAGGCGCAGCGCCTCGTCCATCCTGCCCGCACGCTCCGCCTGGTCGATGGCCGCACGCAGCCGCCGCTGCTCGTGCTCGAGCGCCGTCCTCCGGATCGCCAGCACCGCTTCCTCCACCGCATCGGCCTCCGGTTCCGCGTCGTGGATGGAGAGAAAGACCTCGGCCAGCAGTCGCCGCTGCTCCTCGCTCCCCAGCGCCGCCAGCGGATCGGCGCCGTCGCCCCGCTCGCGCAGCTGCTCGATCATCGCCCGCAGGTCGTCGCGCATCGCGCCAAACTCGCGCTCGTGCTCATGCCACGCGCCCTCAGCCACCAGATACCCCTCGCTGGAACGTGGCGCCGAAAACGCCTGCAGCAGAATCTGCTCCGCGTGCGTCAGGGCGTGCTGCTGCGGCGCAATCGAATCGCGCCGCCGCGCCGCCGCGTCCTTCAGCTCCGCGCGGACCAGCGCTGAATCGACGCCCAGCGCCTGGGCCGCGTCGTTGGCGAAGGCGTCGCGCGCGATGCGGCTGGGAATGCGCCGGATGTGGGGCAGCAGGAAGTTCAGCGCCTCGGTCTTTGCGCGCGGATCGCGCCCCGGGAAAAGCTGCCGCGCCCGCTCGATCAGATAGCTCTGGTACGCAGGCGCGCTGCGCAGCGCCTCGGCGTAAGCCCGTGCGCCGCGTTCGCGCACATAACGGTCCGGATCGAGGCCGCCTTCGAGCGTCAGCACGCGCACCTCGAAGCCTTCTTCGGTCAGCAGCGCGATGGATTTTTCCGCTGCGTTCGCTCCTGCCGTATCGGGATCGAAGTTCACGATGACCCGCGTCGCATAGCGCCGCAGCAGCCGCACCTGGGCCTCGGTGAAGGCTGTCCCGCTGGTGGCGATCACGTTGGGAATCCCGGCCAGAAACACCGAGATGCAGTCCATCTGCCCTTCCACCAGCACCACGCCGCCGTCCGCGCGGATGGCCTGCCGCGCCTTGTCGAGATTGAAGAGCACCTGGCCCTTTGAATACAGCGGCGTTTCCGGCGAGTTGATGTACTTCGGCCCGGCTTTCTCGCCCGTCTCCAGCGTCCGCGCCGTGAACGCGATCACCCGCCCGCTCTCGTTCGCGATGGGGAACATGACCCGCTTGCGGAAGCGCGCGTAGATCGGCCCCGGGCTGCCGTCCTCCTGTTCCTTCCAGGAAAAGAGCCCCGATTGCCGCAGCGCCTCGACGTCGGCCGATCCCTGCAGCCGTTCGCGCAGCGCGTGAAAGTTGTCGGGAGCGTAGCCGATGCGAAACTTCGCAATGCCGTCCGCGTTGAGCCCGCGTCCGGTCAGATACTCGCGCGCCGTCGCGCCCTCCGGCGAGCGCAGCTGTTCCTCGAACCAGGCCGTCGCGGTTTCCTGCAACTCCAGCAGCTTGCCCCGCTGACGGTGCTCGGCCGCCTCTTCCGGAGACGCGTACTCGCGTTTGGGCAGCGGAATTCCGCATTTCTGCGCGACCGCCCGCACCGCCTCGGGAAATCCCACGTTTTCAATCTTCTGCACGAAGGAAAAAACGTCTCCCGACTGCCCGCAGCCGAAGCAGTGGTAGAACTGGCGCCCCGCGTGGACGCTGAACGACGGCGTCTTTTCCTTGTGGAAGGGACACAATCCGCTGTAGTTCTGCGCGCCGGCTTTGCGCAGGCGGACGTACTCGCCGACGATTTTGACGATGTCGGCCTGCTCCTTCACGCTCTGGGCAAAATCGGTGGCCATGCTTTCCTGCTACAGAGTACAGCCCGGGCCCGGACAGAGGTTCCAGCCCCGGAAGTCAGCCACTCTATGAAACAAAATTGGGTTTTCCACATCTAAAGCTATGAGGATTTGCCCCCAGGACAGATGGTTCAGGCGTAAATCGCCCCGAAATGGCAGAAAGCGCCGGAGTTAGGGTGATTTCGTGATATTCTGAACCTCCTGGGCAGACGTGCGCCCTACACCCGGCGGCCCTATGAGCCGAAAACCGGGATTGCGCCTTTTTATGGCCCTGACCGCACCTCGTCCACTCCAGGCAGACAGATCCGAAAATTTAACGCGGGGGACCAATCCGCTTGGCGATTGACGACAAATACGAACAGGACATTCAGAAGCTTATCGACGCGGGCAAAGAGAAGGGCTACCTGACCTACAACGAGGTCAACGACCTCATCCCGGGTGATGTGAATTCGCCCGACGATCTCGACGACCTGCTGGCCACTGTAGGTAGCCAGGGCATCGACATCCTCGAGGGCGGGCCGAAAATCGGCGCGGAGCGCGACGAGTTCGAGCCGGAAGAGGGCGAGGACGTCGAGCTCGATCTGACGCCGGGAACGCTGGAGAAGACCAACGATCCGGTGCGCATGTACCTGCGCGAGATGGGCACCGTGCCGCTGCTCACGCGCGAAGGCGAAGTGGAGATCGCGCGCCGCATCGAGCGCGGCCAGTTGCGCGTGCTCAAGGCCATTTCGCGTTCGCCGGTGGTGATCCACGAGATCGTCGCTCTGGGCGAGGATCTGAAGCGCGGCGTCCGCAACATCAAGGAAGTGGTGATCTTCGACGACGAGGAGCTCACCGAGGAAGTGGTGCAGGCGCGGGTTCGCCAGACCGTCGCGCGCGTTGACGTCCTGGTGAAGCACCAGAAAAAGGCGCAGCAGTTCGACGAGAAGCTGGCCGCGGTGAACCAGAAGGCGAAGCCGCGCGAGCACCGCCGCCTGCGCTGGAGCATCGCGCGCGAGAAAGTGCTGGTTTCGCGGATCGTCCGCGAACTGAAGTACACCAACCAGGAAAACAAGCGGCTGCTCGACAAGGTGAACAAGACCGTCGAGGCCATGCGCACCCTCGAGCGCCAGATTCGCTCGCTGGATCAGAAGTGGGAACAGTCGCGCTCCGAGGAGCTGAAAAAGGAGTACCGCCGCCAGCAGAAAAACTGCAAGACCGATCTGGAAAAGCTCGAGGAAGAAGCAGGCGTCTCCATCGCCGAGCTCAAGCGCACCCAGCGCGAAATGATCCAGGGCGACATGGACGCCGAGCAGGCCAAGCGCGAGCTGATCGAAGCCAACCTGCGCCTGGTCGTCTCCATCGCCAAGAAGTACACCAACCGCGGACTGCAGTTCCTCGACCTGATTCAGGAAGGCAACATCGGCCTGATGAAGGCGGTGGATAAATTCGAGTACCGCCGCGGTTACAAATTCTCGACCTATGCCACGTGGTGGATCCGGCAGGCCATTACCCGCGCCATTGCGGATCAGGCCCGCACCATCCGCATCCCGGTGCACATGATCGAGACCATCAACAAGCTGATCCGCACCTCGCGGCAGCTGGTGCAGGAGCTGGGCCGCGAGCCCACTTCGGAAGAGATCGCGAAGCGGATGGATATTCCGGTGGCCAAGGTGCGCAAGGTGCTCAAGATCGCCCAGGAGCCCATCTCGCTGGAGACGCCGATCGGCGAAGAGGAAGACTCGCACCTCGGCGATTTCATCGAAGACCGCCAGGCGGTCTCGCCGTCTGATGCCGTCATCAGCGTGAACCTGAAGGAGTACACCTCGCAGGTGCTGCGCACGCTGACCCCGCGCGAGGAGCGCGTGGTGAAGATGCGCTTCGGCCTTGAAGACGGCTCCGAGCACACGCTCGAAGAAGTGGGCCAGAGCTTCCAGGTCACGCGCGAGCGCATCCGGCAGATCGAGGCCAAGGCGCTGCGCAAGCTGCGTCACCCTTCTCGTTCGCGCAAACTGCGGGCGTTCGTGGACACAACGCACGAGTAGTCCGCTGCAGTCCGGGCTCAGAGCCGCTCCGATTTCGGGGCGGCTTTGCTTTTGTCCGATTCAGCCAAAGATAAGGACTAATTTCGCACAGGGTTACCACATAAGTATCATTGCGGAAGTTACTATCGTTTGCGATAGTTACCACGCTGTATTTTTCCCTTTTGCAGTAACTTCCTGACCTCGCGGAGGGTTCCTGCTTTGCCTGCTTTGGGTTCCAGTGTTTCTGCCCTTTGGACGGGGCTGCGTGCCCGCGTCCAGCGCCGCTCCGACACCAGCTGTCGCCCCCCGGAACCAAACGGCGGCTGCATCCGGGGTTTCATCTGGGCCATGCTCTTTGAAACAGTGAGTATGCTGACGCTGGCGGGGCTGATCTATGCCTTCCACACACTGCGCTTCTGACCCACAGCTCTACTGCACGGTGAGATTCAGGGCGACGCTGTGCGTCAGATTCGACATCGTCCCGGTGGCCGTGAGGACGTAAGCGCCGGGCGGAGTCGCGTTCGGCGGGGGTTTGGTGCCGCCCGATCCAGAACTGGCATTAACGCCGCAACCGGCCGGTATCAACACGAGAACCGCGGCCAGCGCCAGCAGCGCCGCCAGCCTTTTGCGGCGCAACGCCAGGAATGGCAGGGGAAGCACCATCGCCAGCAGGGATAAGCCCCTCCCCCAGGGTTGTTCGCGGTCCGTGTGCTGCGCGGAGGTGGTTGACGGGGCCACACCGGTGGCAATGCAGACGCTGGCCGTGGAGGTATTGGCGCCGCTGACTGGGACGGTGGCGTTGCCGGCTGCCGGACACGCGCCGTTCTGCGCGAGACCAAAGGAACAGGTCGCATTCTGCGGCGCGCCGCTGCAGGCCAGCGTGACGGTGCCGGAGGTTCCCCCCAGGCCGCTGAGTTGCAGCGTAAAGGCTGCTGTCTGGCCGCTGGTGACGACTGCGGAGGACGAGCCGGTGGTGGCGATACTGAAGTCCTCTGCCGCTCCGGCGAGGGAAACGGTGAGAGCGCTGGGCAAGTTGGTCGCGGAGATCGTCATGGCGCCGGTCACCGGTCCCGCCGCAGACGGCGCGGAGAAGACAACGCCAATCTGGCAGGCCGCTCCGACGCCGAGGGTCGCGGGACAGTTGTTGCTCGCGATGGAGAAGTCTGCTGTGACGGCCTCTGCCAGGCCGGTCAACGCATACCCGCCGCTGTTGGTGACAGTCACTGTTTGCGCGCTGCTCGCGGTGCCCGCGGCGTAACCCCCAAAATCGATCGACCGCGGTGCGGCCGAGACGCCGGGAGGCGCAAGGCCTGTGCCGGTCAGGCTCACGGTCTGACTGCGCAATTCGTCCGCAACGGTCAGGCTTCCGGTCTCCGATCCGGTCATCGTGGGCGTGTAGGCGACCACGATCGTGCAGCTTCCGTGCCCCTGCAGCAGCGATCCGCACCCGTTCACCGCCACAAAGTCCCCGGCGACTGTGACCGCAATCTGGGTCAGCGTCTGGTCCCCGCTGTTCGTCAGCGTTACCGTCTGTGAGGCGCTGGTGGTTCCAACCTGCTGCGAGGCGAAGCTCAGCGACAGCGGCGAGAGATTGTCGGTCGCCGGAGACTGGCCGGTTCCGGAAAGTTGCGCTGTCTGCGTGCCCAGGGCATCCGTTACCGTGAGCGCGCCGGATACAGCTCCGGAAGCAACCGGCGTAAAGGCGATGCTGACGGTGCAGCCGGTATTCGCGGGCAGAGAGCTGCCGCAGGTATTTGCGGTGACCGCGAACCCGCTGCTCACCGTTTCGCCGGTGAGCGTCACCGGTTCCCCACCCATGTTGTTGATGGTTACGTCCTGCGCGGCCGATGTGCTGCCCACCGTAAGGGAGCCAAATGCGAGGGAGGCAGGCGCGAGGACCACGTCAGCCGGCGCGAGTCCGGTTCCGGAAAGCGGGACAGACAACTGTCCACCCGTGACATTCGCAAAGATCGTCACAGTACCCCCGCGCGCGCCCGTCGTTGTGGGGTCAAAGGTGACCTGCAACTGACAGCCGGACTGCGGCGCAATCGATTCGCCGCTGCAAGTGTCGGTCTCGGCGAAATCTCCGGTAATGCTGACGCTTGAGACGTTCAGATTGAGGGTTCCGGTATTCGTGACTGTAACCGTCTGCAGGGCGCTCACGGTTTGCACCTGCTCACCCGCGAAAATCAGCGAGCCGGGAGAAACGGTGACGGTTGTGGGAGCAATTCCCGCGGTCGCCAGCCCCACCTGCCAGATACCCCGGCCGTAGGTGGCCGCGCGCAGCGTCTGCGTCGCCCCCTGGTTGTACGCCATCAGACCGATCACCGGCGCATTGGGCAGACCGCTGCCGTACACGTTCCAGCAGGCAGAATCCAATGGGACACACGTGCTGACATCCTGCGTAATGTAGACGCCGGTATCCAGGGCGACATAGACGATGTTGGCATTGTTGGGATCCACCACGACGCTGTTGGCCGGCGCAGGCGGCAGGTTCGATGTGAGATTCGTCCAGTGCGCTCCTCCGTCTTCCGACCGATAGAGTGATGGCTCGATCATCGACGACGTGGAATAGCCCTGCACCGTGACATAGACGGTTTGCCCGGTCGGGTCGTGCGGATCGGCATAAATGCTGGAGATATCGAATGTGCCGGGATTGAACGGCAGCGACCCATCGTTGGTCACCGGCGAGCTGGTTTCATCGCTCCATACCGTGTTCGCCGCCGCAGAGGCATCGTTCACCGCGGCTGCGAAGAGGTGTCCCGGCGTCAGCCCGCCGCCATCGATGGTTCCCGCCATGCCCGCATAGATCGCTTCCGAGCCGGAAGCGCCGGTCGAGGTATTCGGACCCGCGGCCAGTGACCGGATCTCCGAATCGCCGTTGCAGTAGTTCGTGCTCTGATCGACGTCCAGAATGGGGCTCAACAGGTTTTCTGTACTCCATCCCGCGCCGCTGGCCGCCCCGCGCCATACCCGGCATGTGCCCAGAATGAGATTGGCCGTGTTCGCGGGATCCAGGATCCAGGGAGCCGGAATAATCTGCACATCGTTGTCCACCTGAGGCTCGCCAATCGCCACGGCGCCGAAACTCCCCACGTTGCACGCCGTTCCCGCAGTGCACTGATTGACCCCCACGCCGAACTCGGAGGTCGCATACCAGTTCTGCGGATTCACCGGATCGACGGCAACGACATTTCCTTCTCCGTCCAGCACCTGATTCCATGCGCTGCCATCGGATGATGGAGCGGCAGTCCCCATCTCGCCCAGCGCCGCCAGCCAGGTCGATGGATCGTTGGGATCCTGGGCGAAGCTCTCCACCTCGGCCAGCGATCCGATCCCGCCATTCAGGTTCTGAAAGTGACTCGCATCGTCCGGCGAGCACGCCGGCTGCTGCTGGTTTACCGCGTCGGTCGATCGCCACAGCCCGCCATCGTTGCCGAAGTAGAGCAGGCCGCTGCTGCCGAAGGTCGTCTCGATTGCGTGTTGGGCCGGCGCAACCTGCGCCGCCGCGCAGGACTCCGCGTTGGTCGTGTTGCGCCACACGCAACTGTTCGCCAGGCTGCATTTCCAGATGTCCGCAGTACCAACGAAGAGCAAGGTGTCCTGCTGCGATGGCACCGCTGCCAGCCACAGGTTGTAATCGCCCTCCGGGATCGACCCATCGCCGCTGACTGAATCCAGCGGCTGGTCGGCGATTTGCGCGGAAAACTGCACGGTGGGCGATGCGCACTGGCCGGCGGTCAAATTGCACGCGTCCTGCCACAACCCCTGATCCAGATTGTTCAGGTCCACGGTGAGCGCGAAGAGGTCTCCCGTGACCGGCTGCACGGCCAGCGCTCCGCGAAAGATCGGACAGGCCTCCGAGCCGGGAGAGCCGGCATTGGGCGGACACGTCGCCGTGGTGAGATTCACCCCAGGCTGATTCGCAAGGCGCGTCCACGTGACTCCATCCGGGGACGAATAATAACCGTGGAATCGCACCGCGGCGTAAAAGCTCTTCCGAATCGGATTCCACACCACAGCGGTTGCCGCGTTTCCCCCGGTCACCGCCATCTGGCTCGATTCGATAACCTGCGTGCCGTCCTGGATCGTTGCCAGCTGCCAGCTCTGCCCCGCATCCTGCGAGTAATAGAGGCCGAGAAGGCTCTGCGGGTTCGCGGCATTGACCACCGAGCCGTATTCCGACTGGCTGACCGCAGCCACAACCACGCTGGAATTCACCGTGCTCCAGGCAAAGCCCGCGAAGGCATTGCCCGCAAAGCTGTACCGTTCACCCGACGGCGCGGTCGAAAGCGTAATAAGGCTCCACGTATTGCCGTTGTCAGCCGACCGCAGCAGTCCGGCGCCATACCAGGAATCCGTGGCGTCGTTGGGATCGCCGGTGCCGGCCAGAAGCACTCCGGTGCCTCCAGGCTGTACCGAGACGGCGCCGATGCTGAGCGAGGAGAGCGCGGCTGAGGAGAACGCGCCGAGATCATCGGTGAGCGGGGCAAAGGACGGACTGGAGCCTGCGACATTCGTCGATTTCCAGACTCCCCCTCCGGTGGCTCCCACGTACAGCGTGTTGCCGGTGGGATCGGAAGGGTCGGCAGAGAGACTGGTAATGCGCCCCGTAACCAGACCCCACGCCGCGGTGTTCACCTGCAGCGGCCCCACTGGCTGCCACGCAGTGGATGCGCCCTGGCCCTGCTGCGCCGGCTGCGCCCGAACCATTGCCGCATGTTGCGCGCGCGCCCGCATCAGGACGGAAGCAGGCACAGGCATCCCGGGCCGGCCTGCGCCTCGGCGCGCCACAAACAACCTGCCCCGTTGCTTCGCGTGAACCGCTGCGGGATCCTGGGTGCGACCCGGCGCGATCCTTTGACCTGGGGCGAAACAGGGTGCCGCAAGCGCCAGTGCGACTGCGCAGCCAACGCCGATCTTGCCGGAAAATGTCACCTGCAGGGCCCACACCGGCGCCCACGCGTCTGCTGCGCTGCCGGGGTGTCTCGATTATTCAGGGGTGGTGAGGAAAACAGCAGGTTACTTTTGTCAGGAGGGGATGCCGGTCGTACCGAAACGGGAATTCAATTCTGAACAGGGAAGTCCTGCCGACGCAATTCCACTCACCGCGCTCAGCGCAGGATCGGAAACATCCCAGGCGATCCGACGCCGTAGTCCAGATCGAAGCCGAGCTGCAGCTTGGCCGCTTCGGACATCCGGCCCGGGCTCCACGGCGGATCGAAGACCACCTGCACGCGAACCTCTTTCACTTCCGGCAGCCGCGCCAGCTTCTTCTCCACATCAGCCTTCAGCACATCGGACATGCCGCATCCTGGCGCGGTCAGCGACATCTGCACGTCGACCTTCTTGCCGCCCTGCTCGAGATCGGCAATCTCGCATGAGTAGATCAGCCCCAGATCCACGATGTTCACCGGAATCTCGGGATCGTAGACCGTCTTGAGCTGATCCCAGACCATGCGCTCGCTGAAAGTCGGCGGCGTGTGGGCCTCGTTTGCCGTTCCGCTCAGCCCCAGTGCGTCCGCGTCCTTTTCTTCAATCCGAAACAGGGCGCCCGCGGCCGAAACGGTATAGCTCCCGCCCATGGCCTGCGTGATCCGCACTGTGGTTCCCGCGCGCAGCATCTGCCGCGTGCCGGCGGGAATGGCAACCGCGTCGCAGTCGCGCTTCAGCGTCACGGATTGGTTGGTGATGATCATGATTTTTGAGCCGGTAGCCCGTGGCTTCTTCCATCGGAATTTATTTGCTGCCGGTCACAGGCTATCGGGCCGCATCACTCCGTCGAAACCTTGTCCTGCTTGCCGTCGAGCGCCGCTTCCAGCGTGTGCCAGGCCAGGGTCGCGCACTTCACGCGAACGGGAAACTCAGAAACACCGGAGAACACCGCCAGCTTGCCCAGTTCAGCCTCACTCGCGTGCCCGTGCCCCGTCACCAGGTCGTGGAATAGCTGAAAGATCTTCTGCGCTTCGGCCTTTGTCTTGCCCTTCACCGTCTGCGTCATCATCGACGCCGACGCTTTCGAGATCGCGCAGCCCGCGCCCTGGAATCCGATGTCCTTCACCACCTCGCCGTCCATTTCCAGATACACGGTGAAGCGATCGCCGCATAGCGGGTTGTAGCCCTCTGCTCTGTGGTTCGTGTGGACCGGTTCCTTGTAGTTCCGGGGAGCCTTGCTGTGCTCCAGAATCACTTCCTGATACAGATCGCGCAGCTCCGGCATCAGGCAAAAACCTCCCCGACCCGGCGAATGCCGCGCGCCAGCGCATCGATCTCCGCGCGCGTGTTGTAAACGGCAAACGACGCCCGCACTGTCGCCGGAATGTGGAATCGCTCCATCACCGGCTGCGCGCAGTGGTGTCCGGTGCGCACCGCAATGCCCTGCTGATCGAGGATCGTCCCGATGTCATGCGGATGCACATCCTCGAGCACGAACGAGAGCACGCTGGCCTTGTCGGCCGCGGTACCAATCAATCGGACTACGGGCGACGCGCTCAGCGTCTCCGTCGCGTACTCCAGCAGATCGTGCTCATGCGCGGCAATCCGCGCCACGCCGATGCCGTTCATATACTCGATGGCCGCGCGCCAGCCGGCCACACCGCCCATGTCCGGCGTTCCCGCTTCGAACTTGTGCGGCAGCTTGTTCCAGGTGGTCTTTTCGAAGGTTACCGAGCTGATCATGTCGCCACCGCCCTGGTACGGAGGCATCGCCTCCAGCAGCGCCGCCTTGCCGTAGAGCGCGCCGATGCCCGTCGGCCCGTACATCTTGTGCGCGGAGAAAGCATAGAAATCCGCATCCAGGTCCCGCACATCAACAGCCAGATGAGGAACCGCCTGCGCGCCATCCACCAGCACCGGAATCCCCTGCGCGTGCGCCATGGCGATCATGCGCTTCACCGCATTGATCGTCCCCAGGGCGTTCGACACATGCGAAATCGCCGCCAGCTTCGTCCGCGGCCCCAGCAGCTTCTCGTATTCCTCCACGATCAGCTCGCCCTGGTCGTTGATGGGCGCTACGCGCAACTTCGCGCCCTTTTCTTCGCAGAGAATCTGCCACGGCACGATGTTGGAGTGGTGCTCCATCGCCGTGATCACCACTTCGTCGCCTGCGCCGACGTGCGTGCGCCCGTAGCTCTGCGCCACCAGGTTGATGCCCTCGGTGGTGCCGCGCACGAAGATAATCTCGCGCGCCTCGGCGGCGTTCACAAACCGCTGCAGCGCCTGCCGCGTCAGCTCAAAATCCTCGGTCGCCTTCTCCGAGAGGTAATGCACGCCGCGGTGAATGTTGGCGTTGCTGTTCTCGTAGTAGCCCACGATCGCGTCGATCACCGCCTGCGGCTTCTGCGTCGTGGCCGCGTTATCCAGATAGACAAGCTCGTGACCCCGCACCTGGTGGTGCAGGATTGGAAAGTCAGCGCGGATCTTCTCCACGTCGAGGCCGGCAACCGCTTCCACTACGCTCGCGCTCATCCCACTTCCTCCAGCACCCGCTCTGTCACCCTGCCCGTGGATGTATGCGGGGAACTCTCCATGAACAGCAGGTGGGCTCGAATCAGCCCCTCGATGTGTTCGCGCGCAACGGCAGAATGCATGCGCCCCACGCACTCTTCGGCGAACGCCATCAGCAGCAGCTTGCGCGCGTCCGCCTCGCCGATGCCGCGCGACTGCAGGTAGAAGAGCGCGTTCTCCTCGATCTGTCCGATGGTCGCGCCGTGCGTGCACTTCACGTCGTCCGCATAAATCTCCAGCTGTGGCTTGGTGTCGATCTGCGCGTCGTCGCTCAGCAGCAGATTGCGATTCGTCTGCTTGGCGTCGGTCTTCTGCGCGTCCTTGTGCACCACGATGCGGCCGTGGAAGACGCCGTGCGCCTGCTCGTCCAGAATGCCGTTGTAGAACTGGCGGCTGCCGCAGTGCGGAGCCGCGTGCTCCACGTGCATAAAGTTATCGAGATGCTGCCGTCCCGTGCCCAGAAACAATCCGTTGATCAGGCACTCGCCGCCTTCGCCCGCCAGCACCGGGTGCACGTTGTTCCGCACCAGCCCGCCGCCCAGCAGCAGCGAGTGCGACGCGACGTTCGCGCTGCGGCCCTGCTGGATGCGCAGCGTCGATACGTTGAATGCCTTCAGGTGCTCGCGTTCGATCAGGTAATGCTGCGCCACGGCGCTCTCGCCGGCCACCAACTCGGTCACCGCGTTCGAAAAGGCCACCGACTCGTCGCCGACGGAAACATAATCCTCGATAACCGCGATCTGCGCCGCATCCTCCGCAACAATCAGATTGCGCGGATGCGTCACTGTCGGCTCATCTTCCTGCGTGGAGAGGTAGAGGAGGTAGATCGGGGCCTCCACCACCACGCCACGCGCCGCGTGCACGTACGCGCCGTCCCCGATGAACGCGGTATTCAGCGCGACGAATGGATCTCTTTGCGTGTCCGCATAGCGGCCAAGGTGCTTATCGAGCGTCTCCGGATGCTGCCCAATCTGCTCGCCCAGGCTTGCGACGGTCACGCCCTTCGGCAGGCCGCTCGTCTGCGATAACTCTTTCGCATACCGCCCGTTCACGAAGACCAGCGTCGCCGCCACATCGTCCACACGCCACGCCGCGGTGTCGCCTGCGCTCAGCGTCGACGCTCTCGCCGGCTGGAAGCGCGTCTTCGCAATCGCCGACACGTTTGTGAACCGCCAGTCTTCATCCTTCGTCGTGGGAAAGCCGGTCTCCAGAAAGCGCGCAAACGCATCTTCGCGGAGCTTCTTCAGCCACGCGGCGCGGGGCGCGGTCTTCTCCGCGTCGGTAAAGGTTTCGAGCCAGCTTTCCAGCTTTGCGACCGCACTCACCGTCGCCTCCATTACGCCCGAGCTCCCGCCGGCAGTTCGTGCTCCGTCCAGCCGTAGCCCTTTTCTTCCAGTTCCAGCGCCAGTTCCTTGCCGCCCGAGCGCACAATACGCCCGTCCACCAGCACGTGCACAAAGTCCGGCACGATGTAGTCCAGCAGCCGCTGGTAATGCGTCACCACGATCATGGCGCGATCCGGGCTGCGCAGAGAATTCACGCCGTTGGCAACGATGCGCAGCGCGTCGATGTCCAGCCCCGAATCGGTCTCATCCAGCACCGCCAGCTTCGGCTCCAGAACCGCCATCTGCAGAATCTCGTTGCGCTTCTTTTCGCCGCCCGAGAAGCCCTCGTTCAACGAACGGTTCAGCAGCTTATCGTCCATCTCCAGCAGCGCCAGCTTCTCGCGGAAGAGCGGCAGAAAATCCATCGCGTCCATCTCTTCCTGCCCGCGGTACTTGCGCTGCGCGTTCAGCGCCGAGCGCAGAAAGTACGTGTTCCCGATCCCCGGAATCTCCACCGGATACTGGAAGGCCAGAAACACGCCCTCGCACGCCGCTTCCTCCGGCTTCATCTCCAGCAGATCCTTGCCTTCAAAGAGGATCGATCCCTCGGTCACCTGATACGCGTCGCGGCGCGCCAGCACCTGGGCCAGCGTGCTCTTGCCCGAACCGTTCGGGCCCATGATGGAGTGGACCTCGCCCGCATTCACCGTCAGGTCAATGCCCTTCAGGATCTCGTTTCCGCCCACATTCACATGCAGATTCTTGATTTCCAGCAAACTCATCCGTTGGTTTCCTCGTATCCGAATTCTCATTTCGCGGTGCGAACCGCTCGCTGACCGCTTCTTAGCTGGCCGCACTTTAACTGATCGGTTCTCAGCGAACCGGACCTTAGCCGCCCCTTATCCCACGCTGCCTTCCAGGCTGATGCTCAGCAGCTTCTGCGCTTCCACGGCAAACTCCATCGGCAGCTCTTTGAACACCTGTTTGCAGAAGCCGTTCACGATCATCGAGACCGCGTCTTCCGTCTTCAGCCCGCGCTGCTGCAGATAAAACAGCTGGTCCTCGCCGATCTTCGACGTCGCCGCCTCATGTTCCATTCGCGCTGAGCTGTTCTTCACTTCGATGTACGGGAAGGTGTGCGCGCCGCACTTGTCGCCGATCAGCAGCGAATCGCATTGCGTGTAATTGCGCGCGCCCTCCGCGCCCTTCATGATCTTCACCATGCCGCGGTAGGTGTTTTGCCCATGCCCCGCGCTGATGCCCTTGGAGACGATCGTGCTCTTCGTGTTCTTCCCCAGGTGGATCATCTTCGTGCCCGTATCGGCCTGCTGCCAGTTGTTGGTCAGGGCCACCGAATAGAACTCACCTACGGAGTTGTCGCCCTGCAGAATGCACGACGGATATTTCCACGTGATCGCCGATCCCGTCTCCACCTGCGTCCACGAGATCTTCGAGTTCCGCCCCAGGCACTTGCCGCGCTTGGTCACGAAATTATAGATTCCGCCCTTGCCGTTCTTGTCGCCGGGATACCAGTTCTGCACCGTCGAGTAACGGATCTGGGCGTTGTCCAGCGCCACCAGTTCCACCACCGCCGCGTGCAGCTGATTCTCGTCGCGCATGGGGGCCGTACAGCCTTCGAGATAGCTCACATACGCGCCCTCGTCGGCGATAATCAGCGTCCGCTCGAACTGCCCCGTCTCCGCCGCGTTGATGCGGAAGTAGGTCGACAGCTCCATGGGACAGCGCACCCCCTTCGGCACATACACAAACGATCCGTCGCTGAACACGGCGGCATTCAGCGCGGCGTAAAAATTGTCCGTGTGCGGCACTACCGAGCCCAGATACTTCTTCACAAGATCGGGATGGTTCTTCACCGCTTCCGAAAACGAGCAGAAGATCACGCCCAGCTCGCCCAGTTTCTCCTTGAAGGTGGTCGCCACGCTCACGCTGTCAAACACCGCGTCCACGGCCACGTTCGCCAGCAGCTTCTGCTCCGCGAGCGGGATTCCCAGCTTCTCGTAGGTCCGCAGAATCTCCGGGTCCAGCTCGTCGAGACTGTTCAGCACCTTCTTCTGTTTCGGCGCGGAGTAGTACGCGATGTTCTGGTAGTCAATCGGCGGGAAGGTCACGTTCGCCCATTTCGGCTCGGCCTGCACCCGCTCCTGCTGCGCCCAGTAGCGATAGGCGTTCAGCCGCCACTCCAGCATGAACTCCGGCTCACCCTTCTTCTCCGAGATCAGGCGGATCACGTCTTCGTCCAGCCCTTTGCGGATGCGGTCTTCCTCGATCTTCGTGACAAATCCCCACTCGTATTCGCGGTTCGCAAGATCGTGGACGACATTCATGTCGGTGCTCATGCTGCTCTCCTTGATTTCCCGATTCCGATTTCCCGATTCCGCTGCCGGGTTCGGATTGCGCCTGCCGGCTGCCTGGCCCTCATGGGGGCCGCTCGGCGCGCATATACGACTAAAGCGGTCCTATATCAGAGTGTACCGCTCCCCACCTGCAGGAATCAAATGTCGTCCTGCGGAAATCCTTCGTTCTTTAGAGAGATGCCCCGAGGGAGGCCTTGGTCGCGTGCTTGTCTGCCACGATGTCAGAAACCGTGAGTCCAAAGCTGGGCACCGAGGCACTGCAGAGAACGAACCCATAGGCCGCGCGCCGCGACGTAAAACTGTCCCCAGCGCCGTCCCCTCAATCATTAATTAACTTGACAGAATGTTGCTAATACGCAACAATTCTTCGCAATGGGTAACGGGGATTCCACTTCGGATGGAGACAAGCTCCATAACCGCATCGCGGTCCTCCGGGCAGAGCGAGGGCTCTCCCGCCAGGATCTGGCCGACGCTCTCGACGTGAATTACCAGACCATCGGCTTTCTGGAGCGCGGCGATTACAACCCCTCGCTTGCCCTCGCCTTTCACATCGCCGGTTACTTCAACCTGCCCATCGAGGCTGTCTTTTCCCGCGAACCCTTCCGCCCGCTGAGCGAGCAGGTCTATGGCAATGGCCGGCCCGCCGGAGAAAAACCATGAAACAGCAGCGCAGATTCCTTTTCTTCATTCCCATCGAGACGCGCCACAGCCGCCGCGCCGTGGTCATCGGCTACTACCTCGTTTTCATCGCCTTCGGCGTCTTTCTCGTGTGGTTTCGCGGGCCCGCGAAGTACGACCGCCTGCTGCCACTGACCTTCTACTGGGCGGCCCTGTTCGGCGGACTGGGCATCGATGGACCGGTTCGTGTTTTCTCGCAATGGCAGCGCAACATCAAAAACGGCTCCGCGTATGGCATCGATCCCGGGCGGCTGCACCTGTTTGCGCCCGCGCCGCCGCGCCCCTCCCAATCGGCCTACGACGAGCGCGACGTCGCGGCCCGCGATCGCGCTCACTATCTCGCCTATTCCATCCTGCGCTGGCCCGCGATTGTGGCCGCTCTTTTCGGCGGTGTCTTTCTGCTCGATGCAAAGCCGGAACAACTGGCGCACGTTCTCCTGATCGCCTCGGTTCCGGTGGCCGCGCTGTTTTTCTCTCTTCCCCAGGCCATCCTGCTCTGGACCGAGCCCGACCTCGATCCCGATCCCCTGTCTTCCGAGCCCGGCCATGCGTCTCAAAACGTCTCACGGGTCGTCCCGTAGGAGCCCTTCATGCGAAAGACCACCGTCTTCGGCTACAACATGGAAAAGCAGGCCAGCCGCCGCCGTCTGGTGGCCGTGGTGTACGCGGTCCTCGCCCTGTCCATGGCGGGCTGCTGGTTCATCGACCGTCTTCACGTCAGCTCGTTCTACCTGTACTTCTTTGTCCTCTTTTTCGTGAACCAGAAGATCTTCGGCGGATACGGCGTGCAGGGCCTGGTGAAGCCCTTCACCGGCAAAGGGCCCCGGAATGCGCCCATGCCTTCGAATCTGGTGGAGCTGCAGCTCCGGCTCACGGGCGCGCTGCCCACCCCCGACCCTAACCCCTATCGCAACGACGAACGCGAGCTGATGCGCCGCGACCGCGCCCACTACCAGGCTTACCAGGGCATCGCCGTGCTGCTCGCCTTTATGTGGTTCCTCGCGAGCTGGGACCTTCATCCGCCGCGCTTCATTCCTCCCGGACTTCTCCCCATCCTTCTCTACTGCATCGCTCTGCCCGCAGTCCTGCTGGCCATCACCCTTCCCCAGGCCATCATCCTGTGGACGGAGCCCGACCTCGCTCCCGATCGGGAAGAGGAAGCGCATTCCGCCGTCCAGGCATGAACCGCGAGCGCGCGCCGAAAGCCGGGAGGGGTCAGCGCTTCACGACCGCACCCCACTCCGCGGGATCGCGATCCCGGAGGTGCCGCGAGAAGAGCCAGTGGTGCCCATCCAGGTCCTCGGCGGCATATTGGTATTCGCCATACGCGGTCTCGTGAGGCTCTTCCAGGATCGTTGCACCTGCTGCTTTCGCCTGCGCGAAGTGCCGGTCCACATCGTCGACAAAAATCGTCAGCCCCTGGGTGCCGAAGCCGAGATGTTTCGGCGATTTCTCCCCGCCGCGCGCCTGCCGGACCTGGATCGCGGCTCTTCCCGCCCATATTTGCCCGCCGCTCGGGCCATCGCCGTAGCGGTAGTACTCCTGAAAGCCGAAGGCCTGGGTGAGCCAGGCAATGGCCTCGTCAAGATTCTGATAGGTCACATGGGGCAGAACGGTATCGGTGGGAACAGAGCGGTTTTTCGCGGTCATAGCCGCGATTATGCCGCAAAGAGCGCAAGGCTGGGAGAGACCTGGCCGGCGCGGCGTCAGGCGACGGCGCGCTGGCGCTCGGGACGCCTGCCGGCGACGGCGCTGCGCATGGCCATGGTGATGGAGAAGACGGTGCCGGAGGCTTCCGGAGCGCAGCGGCTGCGGACGTGAACGGTCCAGGCGTTGCGGCGGATGATCTCGCCCGTCACCCAGAGGCCCAGTCCGGTGCCGGTTTCGCCTTTGGTGGTCACAAACGGCTCGAAGATGGTGGGGCGCAGGGATTCGGGAATGCCCGATCCGGTATCGGCGATGGAGAGGCGCACGCGCCGTTCGCCCTCGCGGCCGATGCAGGTGGAAATGCGGATGCGCAGGCGCCCGCCGTGGCGCATCGCGTCGATGGCGTTGCCGACGATGTTGGCCACCACCTGGCGCAGTTCGCCGGGGCTGGAAAGGATGGTCGCGGAGCCGGCGAAGATCTCAAGCTGAACGGCGACATTGGCGGAGACCAGACGGGAGTTGTATAGGACGAGGACGGAGCGCAGCACGCTGCCGACGTCGGTATCGACGGGGTGGTTGGGCTCGCGATAGAAGCGCAGCGTCTGCCTGGCGATCTCCGCCACGCGAGCCAGCTCCTGATCGGCGTCGTCGAGATATCGCCTGGTCTCCTTCGGATCGGTACAGCTGCGGATGAGGTAGAGAAGGTTGGTGACCGCCTCGAGGGGATTATTAATTTCGTGCGCGATGCTGGCGGCGAGCCGGCCGGTGACGGCGAGTTTCTCCGAGCGGCGCAGAGCATCCTGGGCGCGAGCGTATTGCTGCATCTGGTCGCGGATCTGGTACTGGCGCTGGCGTCCGCGCAGAGCAAACTCCAGGGTGCTGAGCAGGGTTTCCGGGCGGATGGGCCGCTCCAGCAGAAAGATGTTGCCGAGCGGGCGGCGCAGGCGGCGGAGACGCTCGCTTTCCGGCGTGACCTGGCCACCGACGGTGAGCAGGATAAGCGGGAAGTCGGACCAGGGCGGCTGCTGCTCGACGACGTGACTCAGGGCCGCGATGGCCTGGGGCGTGAGCGCCTCTTCCGAGACAATGGCGGCCCCGGCGCCGCGAGCAATCTCAGCGCAGAGATCTTCGGCGGAAGGGACCGAATGGCACGGAATCGACAGACGCTCCAGCAGTCCCGCGATCAGGAGCCCGTCTTTGCCGGTGGGGGCGAGGATGATCGTGCGGATGTCGGTTGCCGAGGGTTTAGCGTCGGACAGCAGAGGCATCCTCCTGCACAACAGGGGCGCCAATCAGCTTCGGCACTCCGGTCAGAACCCCCTCAAACTCCGCCAGCGGCTGGCCTACTCCTACCTGGCCGTGCTCGAGGAACAGCTCGCGGATGGTGCGCTCGTGGGTCCCGCTGCGCTTCTTGACCACGGACAGCGCCTGGCGGATCTGCCCGGCGCGCTCGAAGTAGCGGAAGAGCAGGATGGTGTCGGCCAGGTAGCTCACGTCGACGGGGGAAGTCATCGACGAGCCGATGACGCCGGCCTGGGCCAGAGTGAGAATACTGGCAATGCCCTGCTGGCCGAGGTAGGAGAGCAGTTCGTGCAGCTGCATGGCAAGGTACTGCTCGTGCGGCATGGCATTGAGCAGTCCGTTCATGCTGTCGATGACCAGGACGCGGAGATTTTCCTCGTCCACCAGTTGACGAATCTGGGCGACAAATTCTCCGGGCGCGAGCTCGGCGGGATCCACCTGCTGCAGCTGGAGCAGGCCCTTGTCGATGAGCGGCTGGGGCTCCATACCGAGGCCGCGGGCGCGATCGAGCAGGGTGGACAGGCCTTCATCGAAACAGAAGATCATGGCCTTTTCGCCGCGCTTGGCGGCGCACCACGCATAGGAAAAGGCGATGGTGGATTTGCCGCAGCCCGCGGGCCCGGTGAGCAGCGTGCTGGTGCCGGTGTCGATGCCACCTCCGAGCAGAGCGTCCAGCTCGGCCAGGCCGCTGGGAACCGGCTTGCGCACGAAGCCGGGGACGTGTTCGGCGGCGATGAGGCGGGGAAAGATTCTCAGGCCGCCGGTGACGATGACGTAGTCGTGATAGCCCTCGCGGTACGCGGAGCCGCGCAGCTTGTGAATCTCAATGCGGCGGCGCTTCATGCCGTAATCCCGGCCGATACCCTGCATCACGAGGACCCCGTGCGCGATGCTCTGCAGCTGGAGATCATCGGTCCCCTGCGAGGTGCGGTCGTCGAGCAGCAGAACGGTGATATTGCCGCCGGAAAGATGGCGCTTGAGGGCGAGTATCTGACGGCGGTACTTCAGGGGATCGCGGGCCAGCATGCGCAGCTCGGCGAGCGAGTCGAAG
The DNA here is from genome assembly GCA_049671725.1 of Acidobacteriaceae bacterium. Taxonomy (GTDB): domain Bacteria; phylum Acidobacteriota; class Terriglobia; order Terriglobales; family Acidobacteriaceae; genus Palsa-343. The sequence continues at coordinate 2,483 of JBATVK010000154.1, read as the reverse complement.
ACCAGGCGCTGCGGCTTGACCTCGTCGACCTCGCGCATGATGGAGGCGATGGTGTCGGCCAACTCGACTTCGGAGGGATGGAAGACGGTGTACTGGGCTTCGGGCCGGAGGTCGTCTTCCGGAGGAATCAACTCGAAGATGCGGAGATTGTCGGGCGACCAGCCGTGCGAATGCGCGACCTGCTCCAGCTCCTGCCGCGATTCGGAGAGCGTGACGTAGAGGACAGTCTCGCCCTGACGAATGCCTTCGAGAAGGAACTGCAGCGCAAGGGTGGTCTTGCCGGTGCCGGGGTCGCCCTCGATGAGATAGAGGTAGCCGCGGGGAAAGCCGCCGTTGAGGATGTCGTCGAGGCCGGAGATGCCGGTCTTCAGGCGGCTGAGGGTGGAACAGCCATTGGTGGATGGGGAAAAAGGAGATGGCGAGGACGTTGACGTCCTGCGGGGCCCGGTTGGTGCGATCTTTCGTGTCACCTTTCTTGCTCTCCAGGGGGGCAAAGCATCGGCGAGGCGCCGAGCTCGTGTCAAAAACCGCTAATTTCGATGCGAGCACGAGACGGGGCGGTTGTCCTGGAGCAGCGCGAAGATTCAGAGCCCGCGCGAGTGTGAGGACTCCAGCAGACGATAGAGCGTGGAGCGGCTGATGCCGAGCAGACGAGCGGCGCGCACCTTGTTGCCGTTGACGCCGGCGAGCACGCGGGCGATGTGCCGGAAGATGGCGCGGTCGAGATCGGGGTCGTCGATGGAGTCGGCGGCAGGCGCGGGGGGTACGAGCGACGCCGCACCGGGCGACTGGATAGCGGAAATATCGATAGGGCGAATCCACTGGCCGGGACATTCGAGAGCGGCGGCGGCGACTACGGATTCAAGCTCGCGGACGTTGCCCGGCCACGGGTGCGAAGCCAGGCGTGCGAAGGCGCCGGGGGCGAAGCCGCGGAGCATCTTGCCGTGCTGCCGAATCCAGCGGCGCAGGAAAAGCGCGGCCAACAGAGGGATGTCCTCGCGACGCTCGCGCAGCGGCGGGATGGAAAAACGAATGGCGGTGAGGTGACTGGCGAGATCGGAGCGGAAGGCTCCGGTGGCGGACAAGGGGCGAAGCGGTTGCGCCGAGCCGGCGACCAGTTGCAGAGGCCCGGAAGAGGCCTTCAGGCGGATGCGTTCGTGCGCGGCGCGCTCCAGGAAGTCGCGCAGGCCTCGCTGGCCGTCCGGGGCCAGCTCATCGACGCGGGAGAGCCAAAGCAGGCCTCCGCGGGCTTGGTTCCAGCAGGCCTCGGGATTTGCGAGAAAATCGGCGGCGACCCACGGCGCGAAGGGCCCGGAGACCGCGGGACCGATTTGATGCAGGGTCTGCGCGGCGAGCAGCTTGCCCGTGCCCGGCTCGCCTTCCACGGTCGCCACCCGGAAGTGCGGGGCGATGTAGCGAATGCGCGAGAAGAGCTGCTGCATCGCGGGGCTGCCGCCGGCCATCAGGCCGAGCATCGAGGCTTCGGGCCGGATGGTGTCCGGCTCCAGAGCCTCGGGGATGAGCGGGACGGGGTCGGGACCGTCCCATCGCGCAAGTGCGCTCTGCGGCTGATTGTCAATGCTGCTACGCGTCGGATACACGGACCTGGCCCACTCCCGATACTGCAGTTATCGGCACTTTTCCCTGCGGGATGAAGGGGAAGACGCGGCCACCCCCCCCGGGGTCACCGGGGACCCCGCCGGAAAATAAAAGAGAAAGCCGCCCACCCGGCAGAGCAGAAAGCGGCATCGTAGCTCTCGGACCCGGGCGAATGCGCGGGTGAACCACCCACGATGGAGCTCGCTATGAAAGCTTTCCTGAAACTCGGTATTTTGCTGCCCGCCCTGCTGCTGTGTGCTCTTCCAGCAGCCGCACCCGCGCAGATCGGCATCGCCATTACCGTTACGACAGCGCCCCCGGTGCTGCCCGTTTACGATCAACCCCCCTGCCCCACGGATGGCTGGCTGTGGACGCCCGGGTACTGGGCGTGGAGCTCGGACACCGGGTACTACTGGGTACCGGGAGCGTGGGTCCCTCCACCCGATCCGGGGCTGCTGTGGACGCCAGGATACTGGGGCTACACGAACGGCGCTTACATGTGGAATGCCGGGTACTGGGGCCCCGAGGTCGGATTTTACGGCGGCGTGAGCTACGGATTCGGTTACTTCGGCACAGGATTTGTCGGCGGCAGATGGCGCGGTAACCAGTTCGAGTACAACACCGCCGTCGTCCACGTGAACACGACCGTGATCCACAACGTGTACGTGGATCGGACAGTCATCCGCAATGAGAACTACAGCCACGCCAGCTTCAATGGCCCGGGCGGCGTAAATCGGCGGCCGACCGCGCAGGAAGAGACGGCAATGCACGCGCGGCATATTCCGGCGACCTCGGAGCAGACCCGGTATCGGACCCAGGCGAGCCGGAATCCGCAGGCACGCTACGCGGCCAACCACGGGCACCCCGCGCAGGCGGCGGTGACG
>JBATVK010000153.1:0-80389 GCA_049671725.1 Acidobacteriaceae bacterium | reverse complement strand
CCCACGGGCACGCCGAACTGGCGGGACACGCCCGCGTCGCCATGCAGCCAGCCGCGCGCTTCGCGGGCCAGCATCCGGGGCACGGAGCGGCTTTGCGCGGCTTCCTGTGTCAGTTCCGCGCGCACCGTGCTGCCGTAGCGCGCATCCATCTCTCGCGCGTCGCTCAGGTAGCCGGGGGCCAGACGCACCAGCAGCGTGGATCCGATCATGACCAGCAGCACCAGCGCAACGGCTCGCGCCAGGGAACGGAGCAGACCGGACAGAGCTTTCACGACGCCCGCGCACTCTCGAGAACAGGGCGAGAGGCCGCGTCAAGACGCGCACGGTCGCGCGCCGCTGCCTCGTCCGCGCCCACCGCGTCCTGCAGAGCCGGGGCGAATTCCGCAGCCAGGTCCTCGAGCATTTGCCGATGATCTTTGGAGAACGCGGCCGGCTCACGCGCATAAAGCGTGACCGCGCCAAACGCCACACCGTTCGCGTTGAACAGGGGCACTGCCAGCGCCGAGCTTTCCGGCGTAAACAAGCCTGCATCGGGCACGAAGTTCGGCTCGACGGTGGGATTGCCGTTCACGATACTGCGCGCGTTCTCGGCCACCCAGCCCGACAAGCCCTCGCCCAGCGGAATTGGCTGCGACGAGAATGCGCATTCCGAGGAGCCGTTCATATAGTGGGCACGGATGGACACGCCTGTCCGGGTGTACACCGCGATGCAGTCAAAAGGAATCTGCGTTTGCAGAGAATACGCCAGCACGGCACTCGTTTCGCGCACGCCCCGCGCTCGTTCGAGCCCGCGCCGCAGTTCGCGCAGTATCGCCGCGTACGCGTCGCGGCTCGCGATCTGCGGGCCGTTCTCCGGCTCGTAGCCATTGCCGGGGGCCTCTCCGCGGCTGATGAACAGATCGGTGTTCAAGGGCGTAATGTCTTCCGTTGCTTCACGCGCCATCTGCTCGAGGCGCGGATAGTGCTCGGCCAGCAGCTGGACAACGTCAGGGTCGAACTGAATGCCGGCTTTGTTCTTCACAAAGGCCATGGCTTCATCCAGCGGCATGGCGCGGCGGTAGGGTCTCTCGGAGGCCAGCGCGTCCAGGCAATCGACGGCGGTGAGAATACGCGCTCCGATGGGGATCTCCGTAGACCTGAGGCCGTCGGGGTACCCCCTGCCGTCCCAGGATTCATGATGGGAGCGGACGATGGGCACCACCGGATAGGGGAAGCGCACGCGCTCCAGAATGTCCGCGCCCACCACGGGGTGGATCTTCATCTTCTCGAACTCTTCCGGCGTGAGCCGGCCCGGCTTGTTGATGATGTGCTCGGGCACGGCGAGCTTGCCGATGTCGTGCAGGTAGGAAGCCGTCACCAGCGCCTTCATGGTCGAGTCGTCAAGCCCCATGAGCCGGCCCAGCTCGGAGACGTAGACCCGCACGCGCATCAGGTGGCGGTGGGTATTCTTGTCCTTGGCCTCGATGGCCATGGCCAGGCCTTCGATGGTGCGCAACTGCAGGGCCTCGGTCTCGACGATGTGCCGCTCCCGGTCGCGGAGGATCTCGATCTGGGCGCGATAGGCGCGATAGATTGTGTACGCCATCGGGACCAGCAGCATTGACGTCAGCCAGCCGTAGTGGTCGCCGATAAAGTTCGCGAGCGCAGCCAGCATTGCGCCGACCAGGTAGAACGGGAAATACCAGGGGAACTCGTTCAGCCACTGCTGCAGCGGCGAGGTGCCTGACTCCCAACCCAGCACCAGGGCCAGTGGTATGGTGTTGGCGAGGAAGTAAACGGTCACGGCAAGGGTGAGCGCCGGCGCCGTTTCGCCGCGCACGAGGCGCAGGGAAGCCGCATACGTGTGACAGGCCAGCACCGTCGCGGTCGTGACGTTGGCGACGTTAAAGAGAATCTGCACCAGGGTGAAGGCTTTCACCACCTTCACCCGGCACTGGGCAATCACGCTGGCCACGGCCAGCAGTACGGCCTGGCCCGGCGCCAACTGCAGGATGCCGAGCAGGATGAAAGGAAAATCCACCGACATGGTCCCGTTGCTCTTCGGCATCGGAACCTTCATGTTCGAACTGATGAGGATGGCGACGAGGTAGACGACCAGTTCCATCCACCGCCGCCCCGGCTGCGCGTGGACTGACCAGAGGCTGACGATTGCGCCCGCGACGACCACGCACACCAGAGCCCTGGCCCGGCGCGTCATACCTCTGCCTCAGACCCTTGCGGGGGCCAGCGCATCATCGATCCAACCTCCAACCATCGTGCACAATGTGAAAAAGCTCGGGGACCCGCACGCAGGAGCGCGCCCATTCTATATATCGCAGCAGGGGCTGCCGCCCAATGCGTCTTTTGTGGCATGAGCGCTGCCAATCCATTGCAGCAGAGGGGTTTGGGCGTGCGACCGGGGCTCATGCGTTTATGCGGCAGCTTCTTCGCCTTCTCGATGCCACACCAGTATCCCTGGGGAGATAACCGGCTAAGGTCCGGGGCGGGGCAGGTCCGAATAGCCGCATGGCCGGGGAGCGGCGGCGCGGTAACAGGATCGACAATCGTAACCTTCAGTTACCCAATGAGGTGCGAGAAGCCTTGCCGCGGGTGCGGGGACGGGCCTATACTCGGACCGTTTGGCCTGGGACCGGGCTTTGGCGGTTGTGAACCGTCCATTTCCTGTCGCCAGCATCTTACGGCGGTGGAGAAACCTCAGATGGCAACAGCGATGACCCTGGAACAGGAGATTAATCCCTGGGAAGCCCAGGCGGCACGGTTCGACTTTGCGGCACGGAAACTGAATCTGGACGAGGGGTTATGGCGCGTGCTGCGCTACCCTTCGCGCGAGATTATCGTGCACTTTCCGGTGGGGATGGACGATGGGCGGATTGAGATGTTCACGGGGTACCGGGTGCTGCACTCGCAGGCGCGCGGACCGGGCAAGGGCGGAATCCGGTACGCGCCGGATGTAACCCTGGATGAGGTGCGGGCGCTGGCGAGCTGGATGACGTGGAAATGCGCGGTGGTGAATATTCCGTTCGGAGGCGCCAAGGGCGGGGTGATCTGCGACCCGAAGAAGATGTCGCAGGGCGAGCTGGAGCGGATGACGCGGCGCTACACGGCGGAGATTATCGAGTTCCTGGGCCCGGAAAAGGACGTACCGGCGCCGGATGTGAACACGAACGAGCAGACCATGGCGTGGATCATGGACACCTACTCGATGCACATGCGGCAAACAGTGACGGCGGTGGTGACAGGCAAGCCACTGAACATCGGAGGGTCGCGCGGACGGAAGGAGGCGACCGGGCGCGGGATCGCGCTGGTGTGCGACGAGGCGCTGAAGTACCTGCACATCCAGCGGGACGGCTGCCGGGTGATCATTCAGGGATTTGGAAACGTGGGATCGAATGCGGCGCGGCTGATGCAGGAGCGCGGCTACAAGGTGATCGGGATCGGGGAATGGGACGGGGGGCTGTATAACCAGAACGGCATCGACGTCTGCGCGTTGCTGGAGCATCGGCAACGGAACGGGACGGTGCTGGGATTCCGCGGCGCGGAGGGGATGCCGACGGCGGAGCTGTTGACAACGGATTGCGAGATCCTGATTCCGGCGGCGACGGAGAACGTGATCACAAGCCGGAATGCGGAGCGGATTAAAGCGCGGATTGTGTGCGAAGGCGCGAACGGGCCGACGACCGCGGTTGCCGATGAGATTCTGGCGGACAAGAAAGTGTTTATCGTGCCGGATATTCTCGCCAATGCCGGAGGCGTGACGGCGTCGTACTTCGAGTGGGTGCAGGATCGCCAGGGATATTTCTGGAAAGAGCAGGAAGTGAACGACCGGATGGAGGCGATTCTGTCGGAGAGCTTCGACGACGTGACGCGATACGCAGAGGCGCACGCGGTGAACAACCGCATCGCGGCGTATATGCTGGCCATCGACCGGGTGGCGTTCACCATCAAGCAGCGCGGGATCTACGCGTAAGGGCAGGGCGGCGTCTACAGGAATGCGAGCAGGCGGCTGGTGGGGCAGGCAAAGAGCCTGCTGATGTTTCGATCGAAGACATCGTGGACAGGAATGCAGCTTGCCGGGATGCGCGAAGGAAAGCGCATCCCGGCAAGCTGAGGATTACTGTTGGAAGATCCGCATCGCCGCCGGCGACGCCGTCTGATCCACGCATACAAAACGCGTGGAGTTGATGACCGCACAGCTCCAGCTCGCGGGGCTCGGCGCCAGGAACGTACCCGTCCCGGTCACCGTGGTGTCCCACGCGTAGGTTGCGCTGCTGCTCTGGTCGAAGGTGTAAACCCCCTCTCCGCCCTCGGTGAACTGGCCTTGCAGGGTGCCGTCGCTCCCCACCGTCAGCTCGCCGTCCTGATCCAGAGCGGTCACTTCCAGCGGCACCATCTCCCCCATCATGTACGAGCCTGCCAGCGCCGCGTCGGTAAAGGTGGTCTGCGTTTGTGGTTCCAGGCGGCCGGATTCCACCGAAGTCCCCCCGCTTCCGCCGCCGCTCACCTCAAACGCGGTATTGGTGGCGAACAGATACAGGACGATGGTTCCCGAGTTTCCGCTGATCGTGACACGGCCTGGAACGCTGCTGTCGAAGGTTACGGCCACACTGCCCATCGTGCCGCCCGCCGTGTAGGTGCCGTTCTCGTTCATGTAGCTCTGCGCGATGGCCAGGTCGCCAGTGCCGTTCCCCGTCCCCTGATAAACGATGGAGTAGTAGCCGCTCGGCGTACTGCTACCGCTCGTCTCGAACTCCAGCCCCTGGGTATAAAAGATGAACGCGCCGCTGAGGTTCGCATCCGTCCAGGAGGTCTCCTGTTGACGCCGTACCTCTCCGGCCGCCAGATCGCCAGGTCCGATCGGGTCTGTTTCCATCTCGAACGCGCGATTCGTATCGATCAGATACACGACGAAATTCCCGGTCGCGATCTCACCGTTCTTCGAGATCGTCAGCGTCAGCGGAGTGCGTCCCGACGCGCTGTCCGGAGTCGTAAAGCTGCCCCCCGTGAAGGTGTTGGAACTCATCGCGGTGTTGCCGGCTACCGCGGTGTCGCTGGCTCCGCCGGTCACCGTCAGGCCCGATGCCGCGAATGCGATCTGCCCCACGCTGGACTTGGCATCGCCGCTGCTGTTCTCACCGTCGGACTGCCACGCGAAGCTGTTGCCGCTGAGCGTGCTCGCGGCAAAGGCGCTCGGTGTGGCGAGGTAGCAGTTCCCCTTAGAGTGCTTTCCGGAGGGTGTACTGCCCGTGTCGTCGTTCTCCACCAGGCTGAACTGCTGGGCCGGGGTGGCCGACGGCGTGACGGCCAGCGCGAAGCCGTGCGTCTCCTGGGTGCTGGTTACCGTGGAGGCGGCGGTGACGGATGCCGTACCGTTGCCGTCCGCGCCGGCGCTGTAGGTACCGCTCAGGGTGCCGGTATCCGGCGCCTTCCCATTCCGGTTGGAGTCGTACACGCCGCTGCTGAAGTTGCCCTGGCCGTCCGCCTTAAAGCTGGTCAGCGTTGCAAAGCGGTAGCCGGATGAGTCGACGAATCCCTGGATCAGGCAAACATAGGTTCCCTTGAGCGCGCTGCCGGTGTTGGCGCTGCCAACAGCGATGGTGTACGTGTACGGGCCCGCGCTGTTATTCGCGCTGTCCTCGACCGCCGCCGTAAAGCTGACCGTCTCGGCGCTGGTTGGGGTTCCGCTCACCGTCAGCGTGCCGCCGTCTGCCGTATAGTCCAGCCCATCCGCGGGAAGACCCGTGACGGTCCACGTATAACCGGTCCCGCTTCCACCCGAAGCCGTCAGGGTTTGCTGGTACGCGGTGCCAACGGTTCCGCCGGGCAGGCTCCCGGCCGCCGGTGCGATCGAGAGCGCGCCGTAGCTGACAGTAATCGAATAACTCGGCGAAGTTGCCGCGTCGCCGAAGGCGTCGGCTGCCGAAACGCTGAACGGGAAGGTTCCGACCGCAGTGGGCTTGCCGGTAATGATGCCTGTACTCGCTCCTAAGCTCAGGCCCGCGGGCAGCGTGCCGCTGAGCGCATAGGTCAGCGCTCCCGCCCCGCCTGTGGCGGCCACGGAGCCACTGTAAGCCTCACCGTAGGTCGCGGGGCCCGGTACAGAAGCGCCGGGCGCCGGGAAGGTGATGGCCGGCGCGGCCACAATAGTGATCGTCATCGGAGCGGTAGTCGCCGTGAGCGGCGTCGGTGTGCCGGAGTCGCTGAAGGTGAAAACCAGGTTGGCGAATGTCCCCGCACACGAAGCCGGCGGCGGCGATGTGCTGGAGAGCAGGCCGCTCGAACTCAGCGTGACGCATGGCGGCAGCACGCCACTCTCGCTTGTCTGAGCCGGGACCGCGCTGCTGTTGTTCGCCAGCGCCCAGTTGACATAGGGAGGAATGCCGCCGCTGCCCTGGAGCTGGACGGAGTACGCGGAACCCACCTGGCCGGTCAGGTTGGCGTTCGTGGTGGTCATGGCCGGTGCGGCCGGCACGGTGATGGTGACGCTCGCCGTATCGCTGGTTTTGGCCACAGAGGTTGCGGTGACGGTGACCGTCACTGCGGAGCTGGTGGCTGCCGGCGCGGTGTAGGTGGCTGAAGTTTTGGTCTCGCCGGACAGCGACCCTACTCCGCTCAGCTTCCATGTGACGCCATCGCCGTTTTTGTCGTTGGTGACGGTTGCCGTCAGCGTGGTGCTGTCTGTGCCGTCGACAGTGGTGGCGGACGCTGCGACCTTCACGCTGATGGGACGGGAACTGCCACCGCATCCGGCCAGCGCCGAAGCCGCAGCAAGAACCAGGACGAACCTTAAGAAAGGCATACTGCTGCAAAAGCCCGAGGAACGAAGCGGCCTCCGTTTCATGGCTACCTCCAGGTTGTATGGGGGGTTAGGGCCGAGAAACACGACAAAAGAAGGATGGCGGAAAAGACAGGAACACCCGCAACTCGTTGCGTAGTCTAGGTCCGGGGCAACACGGGATCAAGCTGTCCTCTCGGATTTTTGATCTCACGAAAGCGGAGCTCGGGGCGCGGTTCCGGAGCGGGTACGCCGTGCCTCGATTGCAGGCATCGCCGCTCGGGTGGCATCCTCGAGGGATGAAGATTGTGTGGCTGTCTGCGGCTACGGTCATGCTGGTGCTCTCTGCCTGTCGTCCGGCGGCTGCACGGAAGCCCCTGGACCGGGAGGCGCAGATTCGTCTGGCTCTGTCGGCTGCGCCGGCCGCGATTGCGGCACGTGCGACGGTGGCCAGTATGGAGGGCGGAGGCCAACTGCGCGTGTTGCGCGGAGGCGATAACGGATGGACCTGCGTGCCTCCCAACCCCGTGGGCGCTGGGGCTGATCCGGAGCCGGAGCCGGCGTGTTTTGATGCAAACGGGCTGGCATTCATGGAGGCCTTTGGGGCGGGACGGTATCCCGATGCGAACAAGCCGGGTTTCTCCTACATGCTGCAGGGAGGATCGGCGTGGAGCAATGTCGATCCGGCTGCGACGAAGCTGCCGGCGGGCGAGAAAGACTATATCCACATTCCGCCGCACATCATGATTCTGGATGCAAAGATGGCTAACGAATCAGGGCTGCCGCTGCACGAAGAGCATCCGGATACGCAGCAGCCGTTCGTGATGTTCGGCGCCACACCCTTCGCGATTCTGATCATCCCGGTACGATAAGGGCACCTGGGATGGCGAATTTGCCGCCGGGCGGGCGGAATAGGGTTGCCACATCGTGAACGAGGCCGGAACATGGGAAGAGCAATGCACGGAGTGAAGAACCTGCCCGGCGGAAAGCACGCCGGAGCCGGCCTCGGGCAGATCCAGGCATGAAAACAGCGGTCATCATTGGCGCCGGTCCCGCCGGGCTCACGGCGGCCCTGGAGCTGCTGCGGCGCAGCGACGTGCAGCCGATTGTGCTGGAGGCGAGCGAGCGCATCGGGGGGATCTCCTGCACCATCCGGCATAACGGCAACCGCATGGACATTGGCGGGCACCGGTTCTTCTCGAAATCCGACCGGGTGATGGACTGGTGGACGGAGCTGATGCCGATTGCCGCCGGCGAGTCGAGCACGGGAATGCACGCGATCCGCTACCAGAACAAGGAGCGCATGGTCGCGGCCGGTGAGGGCTCGGCCGACGATGCGGATCTGGTGATGCTGGTGCGGCCGCGCAAGAGCCGAATCTATTTTCTGCGCAGCTTCTTTGACTACCCGGTGGCGCTGAACGGGCGGACGGTGCGACAGCTGGGACCGTGGCGGATGACGAAGATCGGGGTCGGCTACCTGTGGACGAAACTGTTTCCGCGGCGGAATGAGAAGACGCTGGAAGATTTTCTGATCAACCGCTTCGGAACGGAGCTGTACCGGACGTTTTTCAAGTCGTATACGGAAAAAGTGTGGGGCGTGCCGTGCGACCAGATCAGCGCGGAGTGGGGCGCGCAGCGGATCAAGGGGCTGTCGCTGCGGACGGCGATTGCGCATTTCCTGAAAAAGACGTTTTCGCGGAACAAGAAGTCCGACGGGATCGCGCAGAAGGGCACGGAGACCTCGCTGATCGAGCGATTCTTGTATCCGAAATTGGGGCCCGGACAGCTTTGGGAGCACGTCGCCGACCTCGTGCAGCAAAAAGGCGGCGAGGTGCGGATGGGCTGGCGGGCGCGCAAGCTGCACGTGGAGGGCGATCGCGTCGTGTCCGTTGAGGCGACGGACGCGCAGGGTGCAACGCATACCATCGCGGCGGATTACGTCTTCTCGACAATGCCGGTGCGGGAGCTGGTGCACAGCCTGGACGTGGAGGTTCCGGCGGAGGTGCGCGCGGTAGCGGATGGGCTGATGTACCGGGATTTCATCACCGTGGGCCTGCTGGTGGACCGGCTGACGGTGACGGAGCCGGACGGCTCTCCGCTGAAGGATACCTGGATTTACATCCAGGAGCCGGATGTGCAGGTGGGGCGGCTGCAGATCTTCAACAACTGGAGCCCGTTCATGGTGGCCGATCCGGCGAAGGTGTGGATTGGCCTCGAGTACTTCTGCTACGACACCGACGAGATGTGGAAGATGCCGCACGAAGAGATGGCCCGGTTCGCGATTGCCGAAGTGGAGAAGATCGGGATCCTGCGCGCGGCGGATGTGCACGACTGGAAGGTAGTGCACGTGCCGAAAACGTATCCGGCATACTTTGGGACCTACGACCGGTTCGACGAGATCGTGCGCTACATGGACCGCTTCGAGAACCTGTTTCTGGTGGGGCGTAACGGGATGCACAAGTACAACAACCAGGACCACTCCATGCTGACGGCGATGACAGCGGTGGATCAGATTGCGGCTGGGCGAATCGACAAGCAGGCTCTGTGGGAGATCAATACGGAGCAGGAGTATCACGAGGAGAAGAAGTAGGGGCCAGAGGCCAGGGGGTACGGGTGTGGGGATTAGACAGACGTTGGCTCGGAGTCGATCCGTGCCGAAGTCAGGATGCTCGTCTCGTAACTTACTCCCACAGGACCGTGTGACGGCGGAGCCACCAGCAGGGTTCAGCGCCGGCATGCGGAAAGAGGGCGCGGACGCAGGAGATCTGCTCGGTGCCGACGTAGTCGTATTCTTCCTTGTTGCCCTTGAGCGAGGTGGAGAGATACTCCTGCACCTGGACGGTATCGAAGGCTGAACTGCGAGCGATGCGGATGCGGAAGACAGCCCAGTCGGCGAGCCACACCAGGATGGCGGCCACCATGACGATCTTGGCCAGCAGTTGGAGCCAGCCGAGGAACCTGCTGATTCTCGAGGTTCCGGCTTTCTCTTCTTTTCCCACGCTTATAACCTAAACCCGATAGGCTGGTGGGTTATGGAAATCGAAGCAATTCAATCCGCGCTGCGGGAAGCCAGTCTCGACGCCTGGCTGTTTTACGACCATCATCATCGAGATCCGCTGGCCGCGGGGATCCTGGGGTTGCCGGATACGGGGCTGGTGAGCCGGCGGTGGTATTACGTGATTCCGGCGGAGGGCGAGCCGCGCAAACTGGTGCACCGCATCGAAGCGGGCAAGCTGGATTCCCTGCCCGGATCGAAGGGGGCGTACTCGTCGTGGCAGGAGCTGGAGCAGCGGCTGGACGCGATGCTGGCGCCGTGGCAGCGCATTGCCATGCAATACTCGCCGCGCAACGCCATCATGTACGTCTCCATGGTGGATGCGGGGACGGTGGAGTTGCTGCGCTCGATGGGCAAGACGATCGTGAGCTCGGCCGACCTGGTCAGCCGCTTCCTGGCGGTGCTGGCCGAGGAACAGATCGCCAGCCACTACGAAGCCCAGAAGGCGCTGGACGAGATCGTGGAAGAGGGCTTCCTGACCATCGGGAACCGCGCGCGCTCGGGCTGGCCGGCGACCGAGCACGAGATGATGGTGTGGTTCCGGGATGCGATGGGGCGCGCCGGGCTGGTTTGGGATCACGGTCCGAACGTTTCCGTGAACGAGAACAGCTCGGACTCGCACTACGAGCCCAAGCCGGGAGGAAGCCGGCCGATCTGCAACGGGGACTTTCTGCTGCTGGACATCTGGGCGCGCAAGGACCGGCCGGGGACGTGCTGGTACGACATTACCTGGACGGGGGTGGTGGGGCGCACGCCGACGGATCGAGAGAGGGTGATCTTCGCCATCGTGCGGGATGCCCGCAACGCGGCCATCGACGCGGTACGGGACGCTTTCGCCAGCAACCGGCCCATCGCGGGATTCGAGGCGGACGATGCGGCACGCGGGGTGATCGCGCAGGCCGGCTATGGGCAGTACTTTACGCACCGCACCGGGCACAATATCGGAACCGAGCTGCACGGCAGCGGGGCGCACCTCGACAATCTGGAGACGCATGATGAGCGGCGCATCCTGCCGCGGACTTGCTTTTCCGTGGAGCCGGGGATTTATCTGCCGGAATTCGGGGTGCGCAGCGAAGTGAACATGATCACGGGGGAGCACGAGGCGAAGGTAACGGGGCGGATTCAGGAGGAGTTGCTGCGGATCTAGGGAACAGGGTGAAGGGCAGCAACGACAGTTCAGCGTCACCTCGATGCTGAAGAGACTTTGAACGTGCAGGTGCGAGCACTACACCCTGCACCTTATACCCTGTATCATCAGTTGGAGATGGCCTCGAAAGCGCAGACACCAGCCCCCCCCACAACCCAGGGATTCGCCTATTCGGCGCTGCTGCTGGGCTGGCTGATTCCGGGCGCGGGACACCTGATCACACGCCACTGGGTGCGCGCGCTGCTCCTGTTTGTGGCGATCACGGCGATGTTCGCGCTGGGCCTGGCGATGCAGGCCAAGGTGTATACGGCAAATACCGGCGATCCACTGGACATGCTGGGCTTTGCGGGCGACCTGGGGACGGGCGCGCTCTACTTTATCGCGCGTATCTTCTCCCTGGGACAGCCGACGGTACAACTGGTGACCGCCGACTATGGCACAAAGTTCGTGGTGGTGGCGGGGCTGCTGAACTTCATTGCGGCGGTGGACGCGCACAATCTGCGCATCGGGAGGAAGGTCTAGATGCTGGCCTTCTCTCATTTCACCTCGGTGCTGCTGTTCGCCACGTTCGCGTCGGTGGTGTTTGCGATCACGCAGCGTTCGACGCCGCGGGGGATGGTCCGGTACGGCGCGTTCTGCTGGGTGCTGTTCGTGGGGTCGGTGATCGCCGCGAGCTGGCTGATGTATTTCGTCCGGAAATAGCTAACCTTTCCCGGTCCACTGCCTCGCACGCGCGTTCCCCAATCACGCTAATCCACCGGTAGTTCGCTCAGGAGAGCAGATGATGCGGAGAGTTCGCGCATTCGCGTGGCTGGCGCTCATTGGTTGGGTTTCAGCCGCGGCGGCGCAGAGCCCAACCGCACCCGACTGGGGCCGGCGGACGGCCGAGGCGGTGCAGACGCTGCAGAGCTGGTACGACCCAGGCACCGGCCTCTACAGAACGACGGGGTGGTGGAACTCGGCCAACGCGATCACGACGCTGGCGGATTACGCGAACGCGATCCGGTCGAAGCGGTTCAACGGGGTTTTCGCTAACACATTCAAGGCGGCGCAGCGCCAGGCTCCAGGCTTCATCAACGACTACTACGACGATGAGGGCTGGTGGGCGCTGGCCTGGATCGACGTCTACGACCGGACGCACAAACGCCGCTACCTGAACATGGCGGAATCGATCTTCGCCAACATGAGCGGGGGATGGAGCCAGACCTGCGGCGGCGGGATCTGGTGGAGCAGGAAACGCAAGTACAAGAACGCGATTGCGAATGAACTGTTCCTGTCGGTGGCGGCGCATCTGGCGCAGCGGGCGGCCACGGCGGAGGAGCGGGCGCGATATCTCGCGTGGGCGCAGCGGGAATGGCAGTGGTTTTCGGCTTCGGGAATGATCAATGGGGATCATTTGGTGAACGATGGGCTGACGAGCACGTGCGAGAACAACCACGACACTACATGGACCTACAACCAGGGCGTGATTGTGGGCGGGCTTGCGGAGCTCGATCGGACAGAGCATGATCCAACGTTGCTTGCCGAGGCAACGAGCATTGCCGAGGCGGCGCTGGCTGCTCCGGGGCTGCGGAATGCGAGTGGGATTCTGCACGAGCCGTGCGAACCAAAGTGCGGGGGCGACGGTTCGCAGTTCAAAGGGATTTTTGTGCGCAACCTGCGGACGCTCGACGAGGTTGCGCCAAAGGCGGAGTACCGGGAGTTTGTACTGGCCAACGCCGCGAGCCTGTGGATGGGAGCCCAGCCGCCGGGCAAGCGTCTGGGGCTGATGTGGGCTGCGCCGTACGGGCCGGCCAACGCCAGCACGCAGAGCTCGGCGCTGGACGTCCTGGTGACAGCCATGGAGTTGGAGCGGGGCAGGTAATCGCCGAGGTACACGTCGCCGGTAGGGGCGCGCCACGGTCCCTGGATTCGGTCTAGGCTGGTACCAGGCGGATTTTGCGCTCCGGGAGACGTTTTTCCGCCGCGACTCGAGCGCGCTTTTGGGGTCTATAGGGTTAAGGCGCATTGGGCGCGATCGGACGAGGAGGTTTCGCGCATGTACAGGACCAGTCGAATGGGGCTGATGGCGGTGGTGGCCAGCCTTGCGCTGGCGGGCGCGGCGGGCGCGCAGTCCGCACAGAATCAACAGAACCAGCAGAGTCAGAGTCAGAGTCAGAGTCAGAGTCAGAGTCAGGATCAGACGACGGGGGTCTCGCAGCCGCCGCCGGACTCAACGATTCAGGCTACTGAGGTTCAGCCGCCGCCGGATTCTACGCCGGCACCAGCACCGGCCAAAGCGAAGCCATCGGCCGCGATTCCGCTCACTCCTTCCAATCCGCCGGCAACGGCTGCTCAGCCGCCGGCCGATGATCCGGATGCGGGTATCGTAACCTCAGTTCCGCCGGCAAATACCGCGGCGCAACCGGCTGACCCGGATTATGGCATCGTGACGTCGGCGCCGCCGGCGACGGGGAGGACCCTGCGGCCAAGCGGATTCGATCCAGACAGCGACATTGTGAACTACGTGCCAGTGGATCCGAACGCTCTGGGCCAGGGCACCAACATCACGGTGAGCCTGTCGCAGGACCTGTCGACGACCGATACGGCAGCGGGTACGATGTTTCGCGCGGTGGTGACGCAGGACGTCTACAACGGCGCGCGGGTGGTGATCCCGGCGGGCGCGGTGATGCAGGGAAGGGTGACCCACGTTTCGCAGGGGCATCATATCGGCCCGCATGCGACGCTGCGGCTGCGTCCGGAAGAGATCGTGCTGCCGGACGGTACGGCCTATCACCTGTACGCCGAAGCGGTGGCGTCCATGGCGCCGGGAACGCGGGTGAACGACGAAGGCGGCATCGAAGCGAGCCACCACTACACCAAGGACGCGATCGAGTACGGAGCGGGCGCTGGAGCCGGAGCGGCTGCGGGGGCGGTTGTGGGCGGTCCGGTCGGAGCGGGCGTGGGCTCAGTGGTGGGAGCGGGACTGGTAACTACGCATATGTTCCTGCAGTCGCCGCAGTCGGCTGATTTGCCGAAGGGCTCGGTGCTGATCTTCAGCCTGACGGAGCCGATGGCGCTGACGCCGACGAGGAACTAACGGCGGGCCGGTCGATCCGGCCGGTAAAATTTCAATCCCATCTGATGAAGGGGCGAGCGATGAGCTTGCCCCTTTAAATTTTTACGGCGCTTCCTCAGAGGAAAGGCTCACAATGGTTCCTGCCTTTTGGAGGGGAACTATGGCGAGCGTGAAACCAGTGCCTGATGGTTACCACAGCGTTCAGCCGTATCTTCATGTGCGCGGAGCGGCGCAGGCGATTGAGTTTTACCGGAGTGTTTTCGGGGCCACGGAGATCATGCGAATTCGCAGGCCTGACGGCGGAGTGGGACATGCGGAATTGCGGCTGGGGGACTCTGTTATTATGCTCGCCGATGAAGTTCCGGAGCGCGGCGTGTACAGTCCCGCCCACTTTGGAGGGTCGGCAGTGAGCCTGATGGTTTATGTGGAAGACTGCGATGCGGTATACCGCGAGGCGCTGGCAGCCGGAGCAAAGAATCTGCGCGAACCGGCGGATCAGTTCTACGGCGACCGCAGCGCGGGCGTGGAAGACCCGTTCGGCTTCCAATGGTGGCTGGCGACGCACATCCGGGACATGAGCGCCGAGGAGATGCAGCGTGCGGCAGCGGAGCAGAAGCCCGCATGACACCGGCTGAGTTTCGCAAACTCGCCCTGGCGCTGCCCGGCGCGGAGGAGCACAAGCATATGGATCACCCGGATTTCCGGGTGAACGGGAAGATTTTCGCCACGCTGGGGTATCCCAACGAGGGGTGGGCGATGGTGAAGCTGTATCCGGACCAGCAGCGGGATCTCGAGGCCGTCGATCCTGGGGTGTTCGTGAAGCTGAAGGGTGCATGGGGCCGAAAAGGCTGCACCAACGTGCTGCTGGCCGATGCCAAACCCGCCCGGGTGAAAGCGGCGCTGCACGCGGCGTGGCGCAATGCGGCGGTGCGAACGGCGCTGCAGCGGGTGGAACTGGCGCAGAAAGCTGAAACGACCGCAGCGCGGAAGCAGTCTAAATCTCGCGCCGTCCTTCCAGCGCGCGAGACATCGTAACCTCGTCGGCGTATTCGATGTCGCTGCCGGCGGGAACGCCGGTGGCGATGCGCGTGATCCGCACCCCGGTGGAACGAAGCAGGTCAGCGAGCCAGTTGGCCGTGGCCTCGCCTTCGACAGTCGGCGACATCGCGAGAATCACCTCATCCAGTTCCCCGCCCCGGGCGCGCGCGACCAGCGTGCCGGTGCGGAGGTGCTCCGGCTCGACGCCGTGCAGCGGCGAAAGCGTGCCATGGAGCACATGGAAGACGCCGTTCCAGGAGCGGGTTTTCTCGATAGTGGCGATATTGGTCGGCTCTTCGATCACGCAAACCAGACGCTGGTTGCGCGTGGGGCTGGAACAGTAGAGACAGGGATCGACGTCGGTGATGTTGTTGCAGATGGAGCAGAGGCGAAGGCTCTGTTTGACGTCGCGGATTGCGGCAGCCAGGCCCTCGGCGTCGGAATCAGCGGAACGCAGGATGTGAAAGGCGAGGCGCTGTGCGGATTTGGCGCCGATGCCAGGCAACTTGCGCAGCTCTTCAATGAGGCGCGCCATGGGTTCCGCAAAACGTGACACGGTTGGCCTCGCTATGCCGGTTGAGTCGCCGGAAGGTGTTGATCGGCGGTGGCGGATTGGCGCGTGCGGACGGCAGCGGCGAGTTCGGCAAGCAACTCGCGGGTCTGCTTCCAGTCCATACAGCCGTCGGTGATGCTCTGGCCGTAGACCAGCTCGCGGCCGGGGATGTGTTTCTGAGCGCCGGCAACGAGATTGCTCTCCAGCATGACGCCCACGATGCGGCGGTCGCCGGCGGCGATCTGCGCGGCCACATCGCGGCAGACAGCGGGCTGGCGGGTGTGATCCTTGCCGCTGTTGGCATGGCTGCAGTCGATCATGACGCGCTGGGGCAGACTCGCCTTCTCCAGCAGGCGGCAGGTTTCGTCGACGCTGGCGGCGTCGTAGTTCACCGTCTGGCGGCCGCCGCGCAGGATGATGTGGCAATCGGTATTGCCAGCGGTGAAAAGGATGGCGGACTGGCCGTATTTGGAGTGGCCGAGGAAGGTGTGCGGATGGCCGGCGGAGAGGATGGCCTCGATGGCAATCTGCACGTTGCCGGAGGTACCGTTCTTGAAGCCGACCGGACAGGAAAGACCGGAGGCGAGCTGGCGATGGCCCTGGCTCTCGGTGGTGCGCGCGCCGATAGCGCCCCAGCTGACCAGCTCGGCGACATACTGCGGAGAGATCATGTCGAGGAATTCGGTGCCGGCGGGAACGCCCATCTCAGCGAGATCGAGCAGGAGGCGGCGCGCCAGGCGCAGGCCATCGTTGATGCGGTAGGACTCGTCGAGGAAAGGATCGTTGATGAGGCCTTTCCAGCCGAGGGTGGTGCGTGGCTTCTCAAAATAGACGCGCATAACGAGGCGCAGCTCGGCGGCGAACTCCGCCATTGCCTCTTTGAGGAGAGCGGCGTATTCGCGGGCGGCAGCTGGGTCGTGGATGGAGCAGGGACCGGCGACGACCAGAAGACGCGGATCGCGCTGATCGAGAATCGCCGTGATCTCACGGCGCGCGTGGAACACGGTGGCCGATGCCGCCTCGGTGACCGGAAGCTCTTCTTCCAGGAAGACCGGAGGCAGAACGACTTTGGTGGATCGGATGCGGAGATCGTCTGTGCGGTAAAACATTTTCCTTTTCAGTGTAAGCGAGGCTGCGGCCGGAGCCACGGCGCGGCTCTAAGATCGAGGTATGGCGGCTCTGGCAGTGCTGGTGCTGGCGATTCACCTGACATGGATCCTGTGGGTGATCGTCGGGGCGCTGTTTACACGGGGGCGGCCGTGGCTGACCGGGTTCCACATCGCATCGCTGACGTGGGGCATTATCGTGGACACGGGACCGTGGCCATGCCCGCTGACGATGCTGGAGCAGTGGCTGGAGGCGCGTGCCGGGCTGCCAACGTACTCAGGCAGCTTCATGGTGCACTATCTGGACGCGATCGTGTATCCGAATGTGCCGGTCGGGGTAATCATCGGCGGAGCTATAGCGGTCTGCGGGGCGAACCTGCTGATCTATCTGTGGCGGTTGGCGCAGGCCATCCGCAGACGGCGTGCCGCAGGCAATTAACCTGGCCCACTAACCGGGGCCGGTGCCGTTCCTGTTGCGCTCGTTTTTGTGAACCTTGAAGAAGATGTCCTGCTCCTGGGCGAGCTGCTTCGCGTCGTCGCCGGCGCTCTGCGCGGAATCGAGCGCAGTCTTGACGGAAAATTCGTAGTCGGGATTCTGGGGCAGCGCCTGCAGCACTGAGGGCCATCGGCTGGTGTCGGCGATGACATCCTTGAGCGACTTGCGGATGTCGGCGTGGGCGGAGTCGTACGTGTCGAGATTGTCCTGCAACTCGTCGGAGAGGCTGGTGAACTCCTGGAGCTTGTTGCGGATCTGGGACGCGCGGTTGTCGGCGGTAGGATTGGCGGCGAGCTGGCGCAGCGTGTCGATGCGCTGATCGATGAATTTGAGGTAGAGCTTGATGCGGTCGTTGGGGTAGATTTTGCTGTCGCGAATCTGCTGAACTTCATCGGGGGTGAGCGGATCGACCTCATCGGGGTCGTTCTGGGCGTGCAGGCGGGGTGCGATTCCGGCGAAGACGGCGAAGGAGAGGACGAGGAGGACGGCGGCAATCCGGCGCGGCATGGGGGCACCTCCAGACACAACCATCCTGGCCCTGGGAGCGCTCCGGATGCAAGCGGCCAGGGGCTGAAGAGACGTGAGGGGAGCCATTTGGGCAGGCCTTAGACCCTCGCAAGAAGCCGGCCAGAAGGGGAAAGGACCGCGCCGGGTTTTGTTATAGTGGGAGAGGCGCAGAAGGGTGCGGCGCAGTGATTTTCGCCCGCCTGGGAGCGCCAGCGAGCCCTGGTCCGAGAGGCTCGGTCTCCGGTTCCTGGACGCGTAGCTCAATTGGCAGAGCATTCGACTCTTAATCGACAGGTTGAAGGTTCGATTCCTTCCGCGTCCACCATCCCTTTAAGGTTTCCGGCGGTGCCGGCACGCGAACTGGGGTAACAAGCATCCCACGGTCGATTTCCGACACCGGAAAAATTCACACGAAGCCTTATTGACGACGGCAACTCTGCGTGCCAGTATCGAAACTCGATTATTGCAATCAGCAGACGTTTGTGGAAGAGCCTGACCTGTTGTAAGGACTTCCCTTTCCGGAGGCCGCGGATGAGAGCGTCCGGGATGTGTTGGCGGCTGGCCCTCTGCCTGCTTCTCGCGCTGGCGTCGCCGAGGCTTTGGGCCCAGGGTCCTCCCTATCAGACCGACGATCCGGTGCCGGTGGATCTGCACCACTACGAGTTCTATATTTTCGGCAGCGCCGACGGCACCCCGGCGGAGATGGATTCCGAAGGGCCGGCGTTCGAGTTCAACTGGGGCGCAATTCCCAGAGTGCAACTGCACGCGATTCTGCCGTGGGGCGTGGTGGCTCCGTCGAATAATCCTGCGTATCTTCCCGGCGGCGTCGGCCCGACCGAGTTCGGGCTCACGGACATGGAGCTGGGCGCGAAGATCGCTTACATCAAAGAGAGCAAGTACGTTCCGCAGATCGGCACCTTCACCATGTTCGAGATGCCGACGGGAAACTATCAAAAAGGCCTGGGCGTGGGGAAGGTTTGGTACCGGCTCCCTTTGTGGCTGCAAAAGAATTTTGGGAACTGGCTGCTGGACGGCGGCGCGGGCGAGACGGTCGTTCCGCAAACTGATTACCGCAATTTCCCCTATGGCGGATTCCTGCTGAAGTACACCTTTGGCGAACGGCTGGAGTTCGGCGGAGAGGTGTTCGCGCACGGCAAGGAGGGATTCGCGGCTGCGCAGACGCAGGCCTCGACGCTGATCGACATGGGAGGCGTCTACCACCGCAAACACAATCCCAATGAGCAGTTCCTGTTTTGCTACGGACACTCCGTCGCGGGGCAAACGGAGAACTACGCCTACGTGGGTATGTACTGGACCTGGGGAAAAGACGCGGGAAAATCGCCCGCGGCCAGCGCATTTCTCGGGCAAAGGATGAACGCCGGCGGATTCCAGTAGCCAGGGAAAGGAGCGAATCCATGGAAATCACAACCCGCGCGCTTTGGACGATGATTCACGGCATGGGGTTTGGCGCGCTCTATCTGCTGGCGTGCTCCGGGGCAATCGTCGAAATCTGGCGACGTTATTCGCCCGCCACTACTTCGCTGGCGAGCGCCAAGGACGAGACGTTCCTGCGGGCCTATCTGGTATTGATGGTTGTGCTCGCATGGCTCGCCGTGCTGACCGGCGCTTACATCGTTTATCCGTGGTATCGCGCCGCGGCTCCCGCGGGCACGGTGAATCTGGCTGGGTATCCGCAGATGCAGCTCAAGTCGAACCCAACGACCAGTGGCTGGCACTCCATCGGGATGGAGTGGAAGGAGCACGTTGCGTGGCTGGCGCCGATCTCCATCACGATGGCCTGCGCCGTGTTCTTCCGTTACGGCCGCGGGATCAGGAATCACCCGCAGCTTCGCAATGCGGTGCTGGGTTTTGTGCTGGTCTCTTTTCTCTGCGCCGGCATTGCGGGTTTCTTTGGCGCGATGCTCAACAAGAATGCGCCGGTACAGGGCGGCAGCGTCATTCACCTGATGCACGGAGGGAATCGATGAGCGCGACGGAAACTTCCGCTGATCGTCCCAACGGCTCTGGCGCGGCTGCGCTGCTGGCGGCCGGAATTGGAGCATTCGCGCTGGCGTTGCTGGCCATCGCAGCGGACCAGGCGGTCTGGGTCAAAGGACTCATGGTCTTCTACAAACCAACCGGGCCTTTGTCGGGAGTGACCACCTCGGCGATTGCCGTGTGGCTGATCAGTTGGGCGATTTTGGAGGCGCGGTGGCGAAAGCGGAACGTGGCCCTGGCACGAATCGGCACCGCGGCTTTGGCACTGCTGATCGTCAGTCTGTTGCTGACGTTTCCGCCGATCGCCGATCTGTTTTGAGGTACAGGCCTCGGATAGGTGCGATGCGTGACGATGAAGCCCGAGGCTAATACGGTCCAGGGGAAGCTTTCCGGAGGGGGACGGAATCAGGAGCTTTATATCGGCCTGGTGCGTCTGCACGTTCTGCATCATGCGGCGGAAGAGCCGATCTTCGGACTGGGCATCATGGAGGAACTGGGCCGACACGGCTATCGGCTTGGCCCGGGAACGATCTATCCGCTGCTGCACGGAATGGAGCGCCGCGGATGGCTGCGCACCAACTGGCAGGTGGTTGCGGGGCGACGGCGCAGGACGTATGCGGCCACGGCAGAGGGACGGCTAGCTCTGCGACTGGCACGCGAGCGAGTGAAAGAGCTCTACGAGGAAATGTGGGAAGCGGAAAGATAACAACGTCGGCAGACGGCTCTGCACGAAGAGAACTCTCCCGAATGGGCCGTTACAATCCAGGCAGGGCCGCTGTTTCGCGGGGCCGAATTTGGATAGATCGACGCCGGTTTTGCCGGAAGGAGGGGCTTCTGCCGCACAGGTCGATGGCAAGCGTCATGCTCGTTGTTTTTCTCTTTGCATGCCTGTCGCTTGCGACAGCGCAGACCGCTTTGCCGAACGCCCCGCAGTGCAACCTGAACGCGCTGGGAATCTGCGCTCGGCATGTGGCTCAGGATGAGGAGCACATCGTGACCAGTCCGCTTCGGATCAGCGAAGGGGACCTGCTCTGGGTGCTGCCATTTGGCGCGGCGACGGGGGTCGCGCTCCATTTCGACACGCAGGCAATTCAGGATCTGGGTGTGCATCCGAACCGCGAGAGCGATTTCGACAAATTCTCCAGCTACGGCGGCCTGTACCTGCCGTTTGCGGCGAGCGCAACCGGGTATTTTGCCGGGGAAGTGCGCCACAACAGCTATATGACGGAAACCGCTGTGCTCTCCGCCGAGGCGATGGCCGACGCGGGGATTCTGGATGAAGGGCTGAAGTACGCGCTGGACCGCGAATATCCGAAGCTGGATAACGCTCGGGGAGGATTCTGGCCGCACGGCCCGAAGGACTGGCCGAACAATCCCTCCATGCCGTCGGAACACGCCATGAACGTGTGGTCGTTCGCGCATGTGGTGGCCGGGCAATACGACGGGGTCGCCACGAAGGCGATTGTTTATGGGCTGGCGAGCACGGTTTCGGTGTCGCGGGTGCTGGCGCGGGACCACTTCCCTTCCGATGTGCTGGTGGGCAGCACCTTCGGCTGGCTCATCGGCGGATACGTGCTGCACCATCGCTCGGTGGAGAACGGATATCCCGTGGATGTCTCCGAGGTGCAGACGCCGCTGGGCCGCGGGATCCAGGTGAACTTGAATTTGTCACGCACGCGCTGAATGTCAGGAAGCTTCGGCCGCGGTCGCGCGCAGTCGCTTGCCCTGAATTTCAATGTAAACATTCACCAGGCTGAGCGCGGCCGGAGTGACGCCGGGGATGCGGCTGGCCTGGCCGATGGTGGCCGGGCGCACGCGGGTGAGCTTCTCCTGCATCTCGCGCGAGAGACCGCTGACCTGCGCGTAGTCGAACCACTCGGGGATGCCACGCTCTTCGGCTTTCTTCAGCTTGTCGATGGCCTTCTTCTGCTGATCGAGATAGCCGGAATACTTGATTTCGGTCTCGACGGTCTTCAGCTCATTGCGTATCTCGACTGGCAAATGCTCGCCGGGCGGGGCGGCAAGCCACCGGGAGAAGACCGGGGCGCGAAGCTGCTCACGCAACAGCGGCCAAAGCGTCTCGATGGTGATTTCGGGACGCTTGAGAATCTGCGCCCAGGTCTGTCCCTGAGGCCATTCGCCGCCGGATACTTTGCCGGTCGAAAGCAGCTTTTCGAGCGCAACGGCACGAGCCTGCTTCGCCTCATAGTCGGCCCAGGCGGTATCGGAGATAAGACCGAGTCGGCGGCCATACGGCGTAAGGCGACGGTCGGCATTGTCGATGCGCAGGTGCAGGCGAAACTCGGCGCGCGAAGTGAACATCCGGTAGGGCTCGTTCGTGCCCTTCGAGATGAGGTCGTCAATCAGGATGCCGGTGTAGGCCTCGGTGCGGTCGAGGGTGAAGGGCTGCTCGCCGCGGACGCTGAGCGCCGCGTTGATGCCGGCCATCATGCCCTGACATGCGGCCTCTTCGTAGCCGGAGGTGCCGTTGATCTGGCCGGCAAGATAAAGCCCGGCAAATTTCTTCACGCGCAGAGAGCGGTCCAGCTCCGTGGGGTCGATGGCGTCGTATTCGATAGCGTAGCCGGGGCGCAGCATCTCAGCGTTCTCAAGGCCGGGGATGGAGCGCACAATATGCGACTGCACTTCCATGGGCAGCGAGGTGGACATGCCGTTGACGTAGACCTCGTGTGTGTTGAGACCTTCGGGCTCAAGAAAGAACTGGTGCTGCTCCTTGTCGGGAAACTTGACGACTTTGTCTTCGATCGACGGACAGTAGCGCGGGCCGATGCCCTGAATTTGCCCGGAGTACATCGGCGAGCGGTGGACATTCTCGCGGATCAGGCGCAGCGTCTCGGGCGTAGTGAAAGCGATGTGGCAGGAGACCTGCCGCTGCGGCAGCGAGCGCGTGCGGAAGCTGAAGGGCGTAGGTTCGGCGTCGCCAGGCTGTTCGGCGAAGCGGCTCCAGTCGATGGTGCGGCCGTCGAGGCGTGGCGGAGTTCCGGTTTTGAGGCGGCAGCCACGCAGGTCGAGGCGCTTGAGGGCTTCGCCGAGCAGCACCGAGGGAGGCTCGCCGCTGCGGCCCGCCGGGTAATGCTCTTCGCCGCAGTGGATGAGGCCGTTGAGGAAGGTTCCGGTGGTGATGACGGTGGCGCCGGCGCGAATGATGCGGCCATCGCGGAGTCTTACCCCGGTGATCCGCCTCAACTCTCCCTGATCGCTGACCGCCGATCGCTGTTCGTTCAGCACGACGTCCACGACCTCGGCCTGCTTGATGAAGAGGTTGGGCTGCGACTCGAGAACCTCGCGCATTTTCACGCGATACTGCTGCTTGTCGCATTGGGCGCGCGGCGACCAGACCGCCGGGCCGCGGGAGGTGTTGAGCAGCCGGAACTGGATGCCGACTGCGTCAGCGACTTCGCCCATGATGCCGCCGAGAGCGTCGACTTCGCGTACCAGATGGCCCTTGGCGATGCCGCCGATGGCGGGATTACAGCTCATCTGCGCGATGAGATCGAGATTGAGCGTGAACAAAGCGGTGCGCAGACCCATGCGGGCCGCGGCCATCGAGGCTTCGCAGCCGGCGTGACCGGCGCCGACCACGACGACGTCATATTGTTCGGTAAAGACCATGGGGAGACGACATAGACATTCTACCGGGCAAAGAAAAGGGCCGGCGCTGAAGCCGGCCCGGTTGGATTGGTGCTGGTGGCTAGAAGAGCAGGTGCAGCGACATCTCGACGAGGCGCTGGCTGCCGATGGTATTGGTGACGACACCGAGTTTATTGCTGGTGGCTCCGGGCACGGTGTACATCTCGTACGCGCAATTGACCGAGGACCCCTGGCAGGTGGCTGCGCCTTGCGGCGAGGACGGCGTAACCACCGAGGAACTTTGATAGGGCTGGGCCTGGGTTCCGTTGGCGTAGCCGCCAGGAGGAGGCAGTTCCTCGTAGTTCGGGCTGAGGAACAGCGAGTTGGTCGGCACGTCGAAGCTTGGCGTGTTGGTTACATTGAAGACTTCGAACTGATAACGCAGTCCATATCTCTCGGTGACGTGGATATCCTTCTGTAGCGTCATATCGGCGCGCTTCTGGAAGGACTGGCGGAAGATGTTGCGCTGTCCCCCCACGAAGGTAGTTTCATAAACGTCGCAGAGCGGGCCGCCACCGGGACCGGCGTTGCCACCAGCAGTGGTGTCGTCGCACGGCGGCACACCATTCTGATTCGGAGCCAGGAGAGGGATATAGAAATCGTTGGCGTTGAGAGCGGGCACATAGTTTGCATTGACGCCGCCGGTACCGTTGGGCGTCCCATACGTATAGGCGCCGGAGTGGCCGGTACGCACCGACTTTGGGCTGAGACCCGGCTTAATGGGAACAACGGGGTTAGTGAGCTCGATGTTGCCGCCGAAGTACTCGCTGCCCACCGAGCCGGAGTAGTCATAGATGCTGTACGGCTGACCGCTTTCCAGCACGGTGATGCCCAGCAGAGACCAGTTATTCGTAAGGTAGCTGAGCCAGTTACTGCGATCCTTCACCGCGTTCGGCAGGTTGAGCATGTAGTTGAAGGTGAGGGTATTGGTCTGGTCGAAGTCCGCTGACGCGTATGACTGCCGCAGATCGTCGGGATTGTCGCCGGTAAAGAAGAGGCCGAGATCGCTCTGCTCGTCCAGGGTGTGCGACCAGGTGTAGGAAGCGCCGAGTTGGATGCCGTGCGACATGCGCTTGGTCAACTGCGCCTGTAGTGCATCATAGGAGGATATGCCGACAGTTTCGAAGCTGGCGGAGTTGGGGTCGTATCCGATGTAGGGCACGCGCAGGTCGACGTTGCCGCCGCTGAACGTGTCATACGGCTCACTGGCCATGGCATAGGGCGTACCGTACTTGCTATATGGGGCATTGGGGTTGTTCAGGTTGCTGAGCACCTGAACGCCGTAGGAATAAGTCTCACCGTTGATGGGATGGCTGGTGGTGGCGATGCCCGGCTCATTGAAGGGAATGGGAATCACGGCGTGTTTTCCGCGATTGCCCACGTAGCCGATGTCGATTGAGGTGTCCGTCCGCGGCTGCCACTGCATATCGAGCATCCAGTCCTCGGTGTAGGGCAGGACATTGTTGATGCCGTAATTACCGATCACCAGCGGTCCGTCGGGTGCGCCGTCGTTGCAGTTGTACCCAGCAAGGTCGTTCCCGTTGTATACGTTGTAGGCGGTGCAGGCCTGCTTCATGGAATCGATGGTCGGCATCAGCGAAGCAAGGGTAGCGGGAGTCGTTGGCGAAACGAAGCTCTTAAAAGGCTGGCTGAGAGTACCGTTGACGTCCGTAAAGGCCGCAAACGGGGCTTCCTGGGTCACGCCGAAGGGACCGCTGATGCCGGATCCGGCCGGCGGCGAAAGGTACTGGAAGTACTCGCCGCGGTCGTAGTACATGCCGGCGCCTGCGCGCCACACGACCTTGCCGCCAAACGCCTTCGGCGACCAGGCGACGCCGAGACGCGGCGCCAGACCCCACTGCCGGCCCTTGAGCGTGGAGTCGCTGACGCCCGGGGTGCCGTAGAGCTTGTTGTTGCCGGCGACGATGAAGCCGGTATTGACGATAGCGCTGTCCGTCGAGGAGTAGAGCGACGGATCGAAGTTGAAGAGATCGCCGTTTTTCTCGCTGAGAGGACCGTCGAAGTCGTAGCGCAGGCCGAGAGTGATGCTCACGTTGGAGAGCACCTGCCATTTATCCATGGCGAAGGCGCCGATGTCGTTGGAACGGTAATAGCGGTTGGAATCGCCCTGGAGAACATCGCCTTTATACAGGCTGCCGGTGAGGAATTTGGGAAAGGTTTCTGTTTCCAGCTGGGAGTGGTTCTCGACGTGGTTTTCGATGTTCAGCTGGTTGTAGTTGTAATTGGCGCCTACGCTGATGGTGTGCTTGCCGAAGGAAAAGATGGCTGTGGTGGAGGGCGAGAAGCGGTTCTCAAAATAACCCTGATCGAAGAAGTTGTCGGTGTTGGAGGGACCGATCTTGCCCGAGATCGACTGCGAATTGTCCTGAGCGAAGTCGATCACGTCAATGCCGGGGAAGTTGTTGCCGGGAGCGTCGATATCGACGTCTGACGCCGACAGCGCTTCGGAGAATGTGCTGTAAACTTTCTGGCGCGAGAAGCCAATCTGCTGCACCCAGTTGATCCGCGGCCCGATGTTGAGCGAATTCGTCAGCGAAGCCACCTGTGCGCCGGTGTCTTCGTTCTCCGGGAAGCCCACAGTATTGCTGGAACCGAAGGGGCTGATGGTGGGCATGTGTTGGTAGAAATACTTTGCGGACAAGTGATCGGCATCGGTGGCGTTGAAATCGAGCGCGGCGTTGGCCTGATCGCCCTTGAAGACGGAGGTGCTGACAAGGGTGACGTCGGGCTGCTTGTTCAGGAGCTGCGACTGGGCGTTGGAGTCCGCCGATGGAATGAGGTAGCTGCCATTCACCTTGGCATTCAGAAGCGCCACCGCAGCCACATTCCATGTCGTGCTGGACGGGCAGGTGCCGGCCGTCTTGGTGGTGCCTGCGACCGTGGCGGTTTCGTAGCTGGCGCAGGCGGCTTCCAGGCCGGTAGTGCTGCGATCGTCGGTCAGTCCGTAGGGCACCTGGAACTGCGAGAGCGCGCCGGTCTGGTCGGAATCGTAGAGGTGCTGATAGCCGAGGAAGAAGAAGAGCTTGTTCTTTTTGATCGGGCCACCCAGCGTTGCGCCCGCAACCCAGCGGTGCAGCTGCGGGTTCTCTTCGGAGGCTGACAGCGATTGCAGCTGCACGTCCTGCTTATAGAAGAACGGGTCGGCATTCATGAAATTGTTGCCGAGCTGCCCGTAGACCTGGCCGTGAAAGGCATTCGATCCGGTGCTGGTGCTCACTTCGACGTGGGCGCCGCTGGTCTGGCCCTGCTGCGCGTCGTACATCGAGGTGGTCACGGTCATTTCCTGCATGAACTCCGGCGGGGGCGAGGCGAGCCCGTTGCCGTTGGAGCCGTAGACGGAGATGTTGTCCTGGGCCTGACCGCCTACGCTGGAACCTTCACCGATATTGAACTGGTAGCGTTGGGAGACGTCCTGGCTGGAGCTCTTGCCGTTGAAGAGGTTGGTAACGTCGACGCCATTGATGGTGAAGGTGTTGCTGGTATCACGCTGGCCGTTGGACCAGATGGGCTGGTTGCCGAGGCCGGCGTCGGTACCGACGCCGGAGAGAAGCTGGGAGCTAACGCCTGGCGCCAGGATGGCCAACTGCGTGAAGCTGCCGGTAGCCAGCGGAGTTTCCGCGATCTGCGACTTATCGAGCGTGTAGCCGTTGGTGGTATCGGTGGCATTGAGCAGCGGGTTGGCGCTGACTGTAACTGACTCAGTGACTTGTCCGGGCTTGAGGGCCGCGTTCAGCGTGGAGGCGCGATCTTCGCGCACGGTGATGCCGGGAAAATCCTCGGTCTCGAAATTCTGCGCCTTGACGGTGATCCGATAGGGGCCGATGGGGATGTTGAGGATCTCCCAGTAGCCGTTGCTGTGCGTCGTGGCCGACCTCGTGAGGCCGGTCTGCTCGCTCACCACCGTGACCGAGGCGCCGGAAACGGCGGCTCCGGAAATGTCGGTGACCGTTCCGTTCAGACTTCCCAGCGTTTGCTGGGCGTGGGCGAAGGGCGCAGAGATGAGTGCGAAAGCCAGCAGGCACAGTGCCCAGGCTGGCTGAATCCGGAAAGAATTTTTCATTCGCTGTGGCCTCAAAAAT
The DNA here is from genome assembly GCA_049671725.1 of Acidobacteriaceae bacterium. Lineage (GTDB taxonomy): Bacteria > Acidobacteriota > Terriglobia > Terriglobales > Acidobacteriaceae > Palsa-343. The sequence continues at coordinate 52,908 of JBATVK010000153.1, read as the reverse complement.
GGTGATTCGTATTGCTGTTCAGAGCGCCGGTAAAGGCTCTCTGGTGTCTCCGGTGAAGGCAGATTGTCCGGTTTACCGCTTCAGAGTTTCACCGTTGAATGAATTTGAGGTTAATTACAGCACGGTTTGCGCGGCCGAGAGGGTTGAAATTTGTAACACCACCCGTGGAAAACCGGGTGCAAAACTCCATCGCGGAGGGGGACAGCGATGCAGGAGGGAGCGGCGCTAGAAATCGAGCCTGATTCCGGCCTGCAGCTGCCGTTGGCGGCTGAGGGCGCTGCTGTTGGCGTTGGTCGGACCGCCGAAGGCGGCCGTGGCATCGAAGACGGGGATGGACATCGAGGTGCCATTGACCAACTGAACCGTACTGCCCGGTTTCATCCCGCTCTGCCAGATGAGATTCGCCATGTTGGCGTGCTGGGTGTCGTTGGTGAGCCGATAGCCCACGGTTTGCACGGCGGTGAGGTTCTGGTGGTTGAGGGCATTGAAGGCTTCTCCGAGCAACTCGACAGCGTTGTGATCGCCGAGGCGTATGCGTTTCGCGAGGCGCAGGTCGAGGTTCGCTGTGGCGGGATAGCGGAAGGTGTTCCGGCCGATGGGGAGAATCATATCCTCGCCGCCGGAACCGTTGAGGCTGGCTCCGAGGGCAGCGACGGGAACCGCGACGGCGCCGGCGTCAAACGTGGCATTGGGCTGCTGCACTATTTTGAGACAGTCCGCGCCGTTACCGGTGGCGCCGCCAGCGCTGAGCCAATCCTGATACGAGCAGGACGGCGAAGGGATGGATCCGGCGGTACGCATGGAGAAAGGCAGGCCGGTGCGCCAGTCTCCGGTGGCGGCGAGCGTGTAGCCGCCGAGGAAAGCGCCGGCTGCTCCGTGGGGACGCCAGATTTCGCGAGCCACAATGGCGCCCGCGACGCGCTGGCGCACATCGAAATTGGACGTACCGTGCTCGAGGCGCGTGTCGGCTGGATCGTAGACGTCGTCGGGCTCGGCAAAGGTGGCTTCATTCTGGTTATCGTCGATGGCGTGCGACCATGTGTAACCGGCATTGATACTGAAACTGGGCGAGAGGCGGCGAACGAGGCGCACCATGGCTCCGCGATAACTGGAGTTCGTCTCGCTCAGGATGTCGGTGATGGAGCCATACGCCGGATTGGGCCGCTGGTAGTAGAAGTTCTGGCGGAGAGCGTAGATGGGATACGACGCGCCCGATGAGGCGCCAACGGCGTTGCCCAGCGGTCCGGCATCGCTGAGGTTGTCAGGGCCTTTGACGGTGTAGAAGATGCTGGCTACATCGCTGAGGTCGATGTTGGCATCGACAAACTGGGTTAGATGGTGGCCGTTCGTGGCCATACCGGCGACGGTGAGCACCATACGGCTGCCGAGAGACTGCGCGAGTTCAAGATCGGCCTCATCGATCTGGGGGTGGCGGAAGCGGCGGTCGAAATATGTGGCTTCGGGCGCGGTGGAGGTCTGGTTCGGCGCGGCTGGAGCGGTATACGGCGTTTCTCCGCTCGAAAAAACATAGGGGAACGGCGGCGCGCCGACGTCTGTGGAGCGCCAGGAGTAAGTGCGTGGCGAACGTGCGGAGCCGGTTGCTGTGAGGGCGCTGAAGACGGTCGCGTTGGGCACGCGGCCGTAGTAGATTCCGTAGCCGCCACGGAGGATGGTATTGCCGCGGCCGAAGATGTCCCAGGAAAAGCCGGCGCGCGGGCCGAAATCGTCGCGGTTCTGCGGCAGTTTTGCGGTCTCGGGAATGGCGGGATTCACGAGAGCGGAATTTGTATCCGGCAAACGCTCATATTCATAGCGGACGCCGAGAGTGAGCACGAGCCGGCGATCGGGCTTCCATTCACCGGCGGCGTAAGCAGCGTAATCGGCAGTGTTGAACGACCACTTCGATGGGCCCAGGGTCTGGCGGAAGCGCGAATAACAGGGATACGACCCCGCAGTGGTCGCCGAGGCGTCGCAACTGTCCGGAGCGAGGAGGTCAGAGACGAAGTCCAGCACAGTCGCGTACGAATATTCGCCATTCTCCCCGTTCATGCCGTCGATGGCGTCGGTGACGTGATTGTAGTCATAGCCGAAACGGATGGCGGTGCGGCGGTGAATCCATGCGGCCGCGTCCATGAACTGCTGGCGCGTCTCCAGGGGATATTCGGGTTTGTTGATGGCGGCGAGGGTTCCGAAGGTGAAACCGGAACTGCGGTCGATGGAGACCTGCGGCGCCAGGCCGTACGCGTTTTTCGCGAACTGCTGTTCGAAAGCTGTTGGCGCGCCGGGAGTCTGGGCCAGCAGGTCGCGGCTGTACTCAAAGCGCAGGCTGTTGAGCAGCTGCGGCGAAGCGAAGAAATCCCAGCGGGCGACGGCCGCGTCGTCGCTGGTGGAACTGTTGCCGAAGCTGCCGATCGAGTCCATTTCCGACGCGCCGGTGAGCGCCCCGTGGGGAGCGGTGCGGCGCATGGAATTGAGTTCAAGGACGAACTGATTGCGATCGTTGAAGCGCCAGCTGATTTTTGGGAAGAGAACTGTCTGGCGCGTAGAACGGGAGACGCTGCCGAGCATGCCGCCGAGCTGGTTGAGCGCAGCGGAATACGCGCATGCGGCGGCGGCCACGGATCCGTCAGACGCGGTCGCCGCGGGGCAGTTGTTCATGATGGGGTTGGAGCTGCTGGCGTGCGCAAGACGTGCCTCCAGTGTGGCGAGCGCAGCGGCAGAAGGCGGAAAGAAGAAGACCTGAGGCTCGCTGGCGCGAGCGATGGCGGGATCGTTGCGATCGTGCTGCTCCCAGGCGAAGAACCAGAAGGCGCGGTCGCGGCGAATCGGTCCACCGGCGGAAACCTCCCATTGCTGGCGGCGGTCAGGAGAGTGAACGGGGACATCGACATAGGTGATGGGCTGGCCGTTGAGGTAGAGCACGGGCAGGCCGGTCGCGGTCGCAGTGCTTCCCGCGGGTTCGGGCTGCATCACTTTGCTCCAGGCATTCGCGGTTTGCCCGATGGCTCCACGGTCGTAGAAGACGGCGTGGCCGTGCATGTGGTTCGATCCGCCTTTGGTGACGGAGTTGATGACGCCGCCGGGCGCGCGGCCGTATTCCGCGGAAGACCTGCCGGCAGCGGTCTCGAAGCCGCCGATGGAGGATTGTCCGGAGGCAAACCCGCTTGCGTCGCTGCCGCGCTCGCGCGAACGAAAGGCGAGATTGTTGTCGGTTCCATCGAGCGCGACGCTGTTGAGCAGAGGGCTGAGGCCGCGAAAGCTCAGATCGCCGCTCGAATCGGGGCTGGCAGCCGTGAAAAGCGCGGCGAGTGCGGACCAGTGCTGACCGTTGTTCGGCAGATCGTCGAGCGCGGCCTGGCCGACGGCGGCATCCTGATCGTCCGGGTCCGCGGCGGCAGCGATCCGGCGCGCGTCCACGAGCACGGTGCGGTGCAGAGACAGCGAGGAGAGCTGGACGGTGAGCCTCAACTCGGCGCCCAGGCCGACGGTGAGATCGTCAGCTTCCCAGCCGGACAAGCCTGGCGTACGCACCTCGACGCAGTAAGCCCCGGGCAGAACTTCGGCGAAGCGAAAATTTCCGGCGTTGTCCGACGTCGCGTCGCTGTGCTCGCCGGTGACCGTGTTTTCAATCCGGACCCATGCGCCGGCGACGGCGTGTCCGACGGGCGAGAGGACGCGGCCGGAAACCATGCCGCCGGTGTCGGACTGCCCCGGAAGGCTCGCGGCGGACGCGGAGAGAAGCGTCAGCACAATCGCAATCGGGAGCCCGGAAAACCGCACAATTGCCTCGTCGAACAGACTGGGAGCGGCGCCAGTCCGGAGCCTGATCCTGGAAAGGTGAGTCGAGCGTAGTCCTTTCGTTAAACTAAAAGGAGCGAATGTTTATCGATGAGGCCAAAATCCGCATAAAAGCCGGTGACGGCGGTAATGGCTGCATGGCTTTCCGGCGTGAAAAATTCGTGCCGCGCGGCGGACCCTCCGGGGGCGACGGCGGACACGGAGGTAACGTGGTGATGGAAGCCAGCCAGCGCCACAACACCCTGATCTATTTCCGCTTCAATCCCGAGCACAAGGCGGAGCGCGGCGAGCACGGCATGGGCTCCAACTGCACCGGGCGCGACGGCAAGGATGTGGTGCTGAAGGTTCCGGTGGGCACGCTGCTCTTCGATGCCGAGAGCGGCGAGCTGATCCACGACTTCACGCATCCGGACGAGGCGCTGATCGTTGCGCGCGGCGGACGCGGCGGGCGCGGCAACCAGCATTTCGCGACGTCGACCCACCAGGCGCCGCGCGAGCACGAGCTGGGACGGGCGGGCGAGGAGCGCACGTACCGCCTGGAGCTGCGGGTGCTGGCGGACGTGGGACTGGTGGGGTATCCGAATGTCGGCAAATCGACGCTGATTTCGCGTATTTCGGCGGCACGGCCGAAGATCGCGGATTATCCCTTCACCACCCTGGAGCCCCAGCTGGGCGTGGTCTCCATCGGCGAGGCGCCACACGAGGAAAGCTTCGTGGTAGCGGACATTCCGGGGCTGATTGAGGGCGCGCATCTGGGCGCGGGTCTGGGGACGCAGTTTCTGCGGCATATCGAGCGGACGCGGCTGCTGGTGCATCTGGTCGACGTGTCGGTCGGAAGCGGACGCGCCGATCCGGTGGAGGATTTTCGCGTCATCCTGGGCGAGCTGAAGAGCTTCGGCCACGGGCTCGATGAAAAGCCGATGATCGTAGTGGCGTCGAAGGCCGACGTGGCGAATCCCGCAAAGCTAAAGAAGCTGGAGACGATGGCGAAGCGGAAGAAGCTGCCGTTCTATGCCATCTCCGCCGTCACCGGCCTGGGCGTGGAGAAGCTGAAATACGGGATCGGCGAGCGGGTGCGGGAGCTGCGGAAGGAACCGGCACCTGCGCCGCAGGAGTCCTCAGGGATAGCAGTCCCGGACCGCTAGGTCCAGCGATTCGAAGTCCCGTTACCTCTGGCGTAGCTCCGCTACCACTCCCTGAGAACGTCAAACCAAGGTCACGTTACCGTTAGCTTCAAATTACTGTTTCCCCACTAGTTATCACTTTGCTTTTTGCTGGCTGAGCACAAGATGTCTCTCAGCGGGGCTTCGTTCACCGTTTCGTCAATGGTGCGGGAACGGGGATGCACGGTAATTCCACGGTTCCGCCTCGATTTCACTCCTGAAGGTGGGACCTCTGGATGTCCATTTTTGTTTCGTTTGCTCTGCCCATCGTCTTCTCCTTGGTTGTAACTGATTCGTTCGCCCAATCGACACAGCCTCTACCACCCATCGAGGCCGCGCGTGTTCAGGGTGTCCTTTCTGAATCTCCGCCCAGTGGTGCATCCTGGCCGACACTGCCAGTGGTCCATACGTATGTTCGCGTGGACGCGAGCGCAGATCTGACACCGGCCGAGCATCCCTCTCCCCATCCTTTTCACGCGATCGCGGAGGACATTCTCCCTTCGGCGGGCACGTACGGCGACTTTTCCCGATACGTTCAGGTATTTCCCGGCGTGGTGGGCAATGGAGACTACAGCGACGACCTGATCGTTCGCGGCGGCAATCCCATCGAGAATCTTTACCTGGTGGACGGCTTCGAGGTCCCCAACATCAATCAGATCTCGATCATGGGAACCACAGGCGGGATCTCCACCATGATCGACACGGCAGCCATCCAGGGACTCGACCTTTACACCGGTGGCTACGACGCAAGCTTCGATGAGCGCCTGTCTTCAGTGCTCGACGTTCACACGCGCTCGGCGGCTGACCATGAACGCCACGGTGAGGAAGAGATCGGCTATATCGGAGCGGGCGGCCTCCTGCTCGTCCCGGTCGGACACGACGGGTCTATTCTGGGTTCGGCTCACCAGAGCTTCCTGAATGTTGTTGACAGCAATGTCGGACTGGGTGGGACCCCGATTTACAACAACATGCTTTGGGCTGGCCACGTTGTCACAAGTCCGGCTGATCAACTCGATTTTCTGAGTCTGAGCGGGTTTGACACAATCAATATGCAACCCGGCGGATCCGGTCATGACAGTATCAACCCGAACCAGATCGACATGCAATACACAGGATGGAGAACGACCAATGGCCTTCGCTGGCGTCACACGTACTCTTCCGCCAGCTTCGGAACCGTGACCTTCAGCGATTCCGAGGACCAGGAGAATATCAACCAGGAAGACACGTTATTCGAGATCGTGAAGATCACCAGCACGGCCGCGCAGCAACTTCCAGCGGTTCCGGTCTATTCGCAGGTGAGCCGCGACGGACGAAGCGCAGCGAAGTTCGACTATGTTGCGGACGCGGGCGGCAAGTGGTCTCTGATCGCCGGGACGGCTGCGTATCTCAATCATGTCAACTACCAAATTGCTCAGCCGGTGGGAGAACAGTCGCCGTTAAGTCTCAATCCAGCGGCCACGGACGCGACGTCGTTTTACCCCGATTTTCTCAGCGGCGAAACCGGTTCCTACGCCGAGCTGACGTATCTGCCGTTCTCCCGGTGGAGTCTGAGCGGAGGAGGATGCCTGCAGACGTTTGCCCTCGGCGGCCACTGGACTGTGACTCCCCGCCTCAACACGGCCGTGCGCCTGTCCGAGCATACCGGGTTGCACGCAGCCTTCGGAGAGTATGCGCAGATGCCGCCGACTGCCGACGTGACATCCTGGCCCCGGAACCACGATTTGCTTCCCATTCGAGCGCGCCACGTCGTGGCCGGCGCCGACCTGTTCATGAGCCCCTCGCTGCGCTTCGGCGTTGAGGTTTACCAGAAGAATTACCGCGATTACCCGGTGTCGAGCCAGTTCCCGACGCTGTCGCTGGCGAACATGGTGGACGATCTCGGACAGCAGATTCTCTGGCTTCCGCTGGTGAGCCGCGGGGCCGGCCTCGCGCGAGGCGTCGAGTTGTCGACATCCGGGCACATCGGCACACGCTTCACTGCCCTGCTGAATCTTGGCTGGTCCCGCAGCGAGTACGCGGGCACGGATGGTGTCCTGCGCGCCGGCAATTACGACTATCCCTTCATCGGCAACACAGCGGGGACTTACCGCACCCCTAAACGCTACGAGTTCAGCTGGCGCTACACGTACACCAGCGGCAGGCCTTATACCCCGTACCTGCTCCAGCAAAGCATGGAGCAGAATCGCCCGATCTATGACGTGTCGAGGATCAACGCCCTGAGGGGACCGGTTTACGCCCGGCTGGACCTGGAAGCCGATCGGTCCTTTACCGTGGGCCATCGCCGGCTCGTGGCGTATGTCGGGCTGGACAACGCCACCGACCACAAGAACTTCCTCGGCTACTACTGGATGCCTCGAATCGATGCCTACCGGGGCTGCGACGGCAATCCGCAGAATTGTCTGACTGAGATTGACGGGCTATCCATCTATCCGGACGGTGGAATTCGCTACAGATTCTGATTGGGACTAGCCAGCCATCCCCGACAGGCTGGCCAGGCAGAGCGCAGCCTGGGCAAAGAGCACGATCCCAGTCGCCCAGAGAAAGACTCTGCGCCAGCGCGACTCCAGCGCATCGGCGAAGACGCCGGCCACAAAGGTGATGAGAAACGGCAGCGCCCAGAGCCACGGCTCCGAGTGCACGCCGGTGGTGACGAGCAGGAGCAGCGGCACGCCCACCAGCAGGGGCGCGGTGTTGCCGAAGTAGCGGGAGCGGCGCGAGGCCGCGTACAGGGCGAGCGAGCCGCCGAGGGCGATGGTGAACGCGGAGTTGGCGGGATCGGCGAAGAACCAGCGGGCTCCGTCGAGGGAGACCCACAAGCGGCCGGCGGCGCTGCGGAAGACATAGCTGAAAGCATCCGGTGAAAACGCGTAGGAGGCGAAGAGCAGAAAAAATGCGCCCAGCACCCAGACGATGAGAAGCGTAGGAATGTATGCGCGGCGGCCCTCGGCCACGTAAGCCATGAAAATCAGGGTGAAGAGGAGCGCCAGGATAAAGGCCGCAATATGCGCGGCCGCGGTGAAGCCCAGAGCCAGGGTGAGCAGCAGGATGCGCGGGCGCCACTTGCGGCGCGGGCCCTCCAGAGCGTGGGCGACTCCGATGGCGGTGTAGACAGTGGCGAAGAATCCGAGGGCGGCGAGGAATTCATTGTTCGGTACCGTGGAGGCGCGCACCACCGCGGGCATGAAGCAGTAGAGTGCGAGGGAAATGTAGCCACCGGCGTTACCGAAGAGGCGGCGCGTAACCCACCAAAGACAAGCGCCCAGCATCAGGCCGGCAAGAATGAAAGGCAGGCGCAGGAAGAAGTTGATGGCGCCGACTTCGTGGCGCATCTCCCAGGTGGAGGTCGTGGAGGCCTGGCCGGCGAGGATGCGCTCGAGAGTCAGCGGCAGTCCCGCGGCGCGATAGGCCAGAGTGCCGTCGTGAATGTTGCCGCAGGTCGTGAAGTAGCCGGGGAGGGCCTCGGGGTGCTCCCACATTTCGCGGCCGCAGCGGGCGTACTGGTAGTCGGTTTCAGAGAGGTATTGCCGAGAGCTTACCCAGAGGCACTGTCCGAGCAGCAGAAGGAGCAGCACTGCGGCAAACTGTTGCGGACGCTCGAACCGGAATTTGCGCAGGCGATGGTGCGGTCGGGTAGAGGACATCGGAAGGCTGTCTGCAGTGTATCGAAGAGGCACAGAAAGGATGAGCGGCGGAGGGTCCCCGGTCCGCTGACTTTTGCGGATGGCTGACTCGGGACGCGCTGACGTGGATCGGCGCAACGCACGGCAGCAAGGCGCTTCTCTATAATCGGTACCCATGACCAGCCTGCGCACGGCCAAGCGGTTCGTGTTTCCGCTGATTGGGCTGTGGGTGCTGTTGTACGCCTCGTTTTCGATGGTAAGGCCCCCGCTGCTTGACGGCTCCGACGCGCTGAGCGCGGAGATCGCGCGGGAGATGCTAACCGGCAGGCACTGGATCACGCCCTACGCAAACGGGGTGCTCTATCCGCAGCGAGCGCCGCTGCTCTACTGGACCGTTGCCGCCAGCTTCCGCGTCTTCGGCGTGAGCGACTGGGCGGCGCGGCTGCCGATGGCGCTGGCGACACTGTGCCTGTTTATCGCGACGTTTTCTCTGGGACGGCGGATTTTTCGCTCTCCGGCGGCAGGCTTTTACGCGGCGCTGGCCCTGATCACCTCCTACGGCGTCTTTCTGTTCGGGCATTTGCTGGAGCGCGACGTCTTTCTGTGCCTGTGGACGACGCTGGCCATCAACTTCTTCTGGCGATCGCTGAGCCAGGAGAAACATCGGCTGGGCACCGCGCTGGGATTTGCGGCGTGCTGCGCGCTGGCTGTCCTGACCGAAGGCGCCGCGGGGCTGGTCTTCCCGGTGGCGATCATGGTTCTGTACCTGCTGGCCACAGGACGAGCGAGCCATTTGCTGTGCTGGCATCCGATCCCGGCCATCCTGCTGTTTCTGGCCATGGTGCTGCCGCTGCACATCGCCGCGGTCATTCTTTCAGGGCACGCGCATCTGGCCAGCCTGATGCCGCAGTTAACCGGCGGTCGTGTTCCGCTGCTGATTTTCTGGCCGCTGCTGCTGCTATGGATCATCCCATGGTGCGCGTTCTCGATCCGCGCGCTGTGGATCGGGATGTCTCCCGATCCGGGGCGGCGGCGGGATGCCCGCACGCTGTGCGTCATCTGGATTCTGGTAGTTCTGGTATGGTTCAGCTTTGCCGCGCGGCTGGAGTTCAATCTGGTGAGCGCGCTTCCACCGATGGCGCTTCTGGCCGGAGGCTGGCTGGCCGAGGACGAAGAGCAGTTGCACCACCAGGGACGCATTGCGGCGTGGATCCTGTTTGTCATCGGAATGGGTGCGGCAGCACTGGTAGCGTATTTCCTCTTCACTTCGCCCACGCCGGCACCCGGGGTCGACGTGACCACGTTGTTGAGAAACACCGGACATCACGCCGTCTTCTTCGGATACTTCCTCGATCTGTCGCATCGGGCGATGGGGGCCTTCAAGGTGCCGCTGGCCATCGCTCTGGCTGCGCTGCTGGTGGGCGTTTCGGCGGGATTGTGGTACCGGCTGCGAGACAACGCGCGGATGGCGAACTGCTTCCTGGCGGGGATGATTGTCGCGATCCTCATTGCCGCCCACCTGGCGCTGAACACCTTCTCGCCGGCGCTTTCGTCGGAAATCCTGGCGGAGGCGATCAAGCCGGAAGTGCAGCCTGCGGACAAAGTCGTGGTGAATGGATCGATCGAAAATGCGTCATCGTTCGTGTTCTATCTTGAGCGGCAGGCGCTGCTGCTCTACCCTACCCCGCCAGAGCAGACCGCGGGCCAATCGGGCAACGCTTCTCTCTTCATCGATCCGGCGGAACTCGCGGACCTCTGGAACGGATCGGCGCGGGTGTGGCTGTGGACCACGCCGGAGACGGCTCCCACGCTGCCCGGAGCGGTGTACGTGATCGGCCGCAGCGGAGGCAAAGAGGTGCTGAGCAATGAGCCGAACGCGGGCGGAGCCAGCTTCTGACGATTCCTGAGGCCGGACCCGCAGTTACGGGAAAGAACCTCCTCAAAAATGCCGGTTGTGCAACAGCCGTGAATCCGGCATCCTTGCTGAAACTATGGGTAGAAGCTACGCTGTTGGACTAGTGCTGATCGCAGCCGCGCTCGGGGCATCGGCGCAGAACAATTTCTTTGGGAAGTGGGAAGCCCGCACCTCGGCGACGCAGGCGCAACAGCCTGCGTGGACTCCGCCACTGGTCACCACGTATGTCGGCCTGATCCAGGTCTATCGGGGCGACTTCACGCGGCAAATCAACCCCACGCACGCCACCACATGGAACTACGATGGCAGCAAGGGATTGAACCTGATCCCGTTTGCGCGGACCGAAGTGGACATCGACCTGCCACCGCTGGTGACGCACAGCAGCCCATCGAGCATCGACGGTGCCGGCGACCTGTCGTTCCAGGGAAAGTACCGGCTGCTCAGCGGCAACGGGCAGCATGGAAATTACGTGGTGAGCACGTTTGTCACGGCCACGGTTCCGACTGGCAGCTACAAAAACGGCAGTAGCGACGCGACCGTTGCGCCGGCAATGGGCTTCGGCAAGGGCATTGGTCCCCTGAACGTGCAAACCACCCTGGGCGCTGCGCTGCCCACCGGCGACACCACGAAGCTGGGAAGGCCGGTGGTCTGGAACACCGCCGCGGAATTCCATTTCGCGCGTTACTTCTGGCCGGAAGCGGAGTTCAACGCCACCTACTACCACGGCGGCCCGAACGATGGGAAAACCCAGGCGTTTGTGACGCCAGGGATCCTTGTGGGGCGGATTCCGCTGCGCGGCGGCGACGACCATGGCCGGCTGGGGTTATGCCTGGGCGGGGGCGAACAGATCGCCGCAAGCCAGTTCCACAGCTATAACCACGAACTGATCTTTTCCGGCCGGCTTTTGTTCTAGCGGCAAACATCCGCTTCGGACAGCGAGCAGCGGGGGAAGCATTGACCGGACCCTTGACTTCCCGATAGACTAAGAAGGTTTGGCGAGTTCTGCCTGGTCCGTATGTCTCCGGGACCTTCGCGCGCGGGTCAGCCCGGCGCGAAAATGATGGTATCCGCCCAGCTCAATTTACACGCTGCGCCCGCCGGGAATTCCGGATGTGTTTTGCGGGCGCCGGAGGGATTATGTACGCGGTCATCCGCACTGGTGGCAAACAATACCGGGTTGCTCCGGGAGATGTGGTGAAGGTGGAGAGCCTGAAGGCAGGCGAGAACGGCGCTGTGGAGTTCGGCGAAGTGCTGGCGTTTTCGGGCGAATCCGGCTCATTGGTGAAGCCGCAGACCGCCAAAGTGCTGGGCACGGTCGTGGGCGAGGGCCGCGGCGATAAGATTCTGGTCTTCCACTTCAAACGGAAGAAGCAATATAAGAAGCTGCAGGGGCACCGGCAGAACTTCACCGCGGTGCGCATCAGCGAAATCCAGGTGGACGGCAACAGTTACACCGCGTAAGGCGGAGAATTCCATCCCGCCTCGAGCGGGCCTTCAGGAACAGGACACATGGCACATAAAAAAGGCTTGGGAAGTTCGAAAAACGGGCGCGATTCCAACGCGCAGCGGCTGGGCGTGAAGATTTTCGCCGGGCAGGTGGTCACCGGCGGTTCGATTATCGTTCGCCAGCGGGGCACGAAGCTGAAGCCGGGGCTCAACGTGGGCCGGGGCAGCGACGACACGCTGTTCGCAAAGATCGCGGGCCGGGTGAAGTTTATCGATCGCGGACGCACCGGGCGCTACGTCGCCGTGGAGCCGGTCGAGGCGAAATAAGGCTGGATTTGCTGTAAGCAGGGCCGGACCTCGCGTCCGGCCTTTGCTTTGCGCTTCAGGCCTCGGGAGGCGTGGACGAAGGCGGCGTGCGGGCGCCGGCACACCAGGCGAGAAGCAACAGAGCTGGGCGCGGAAGAGAAAAGCCCCGGAGATCCGGGGCTTTTCTTCCGATGAACTACCAGGAGGTCAGCGCGCGGTGACTGCCGGATTCTTGGCGAGCACGCGCTCCACCACGCCTTCGATGTCCTGAAGGAAGAAGCCGCTGGCGGGTTGGGTGGAAGCAACCTGGGGTGCCTGACCGAGGCCGTTGGCGAGGGCATTCCAGCGAGCCAGCGCGGACTGCGGGGGCAGGACGATAATGCTCCGCTCCTCGCGGGGCTCCGGCAGGACGAAATACGCGAACCACGTCAGGAGCGCGACGGTGGTAGTGACCTGCAAAACCAGATTCATGGAGGAGTGGAGAGCACTGCCCGCCTGGAGGGCGGACGCGATCAATTCCATGGCCGCCTGCATGCCGAATCCAAGGGCGATACCGAAGAGCCGGCTGCGGAAGGAACGGCCGAAAGCATGAACGGACAGAGCCAGGAAAGCGAGGAGGCAGATTTCCATCACGCTGACATAGCGGCTCATCTGCAGGGCGATCGGACCCATGCGATCACCATTGGCTGCCGCAACTGAAGCGGGCAGAGCGATCGCGCCGATGGCGATAACCGCAGAAATAATGCTGATCCAGCGGAAGCCAAGAAGGCCGAGGCGGCGGAGACCCGGAACGGGCTCCAGCACATGCTTGAAGACTTCCTGAACGACGAAGAAGATCGCAACTGCAGCAGCAACGTACGAGATCCAATAGCCGTAAAAATAAGCCGTATAACGCAGCGAAACGCCATGCATCGGACCGCCGATGTAATAGACGGCCTCAAGGAACACAAGCGATACAGCGCGCAGCACGAAATAGGTGGCAAGCGCGGGAAGCCGACGAGCAGAGCCCGACTTAAAAAATGCGATCGCCGCGACAATTAAGAAGAGCGGCTCGACGGCCACCAATATGTCTTGCAGATGGGCCATTGCTCACCTCAGAAGTACTGAGGATATCGCAAGGATCCCCCGTTCACAACAGAAATATCTGTGACGGTATTTTGCTTTCTGCAACTTTTGTGGTAGCGTGGTGACCGTGGTACCCGGGATCGACTTAGAACGCAGCCGACGTTCCGGTTCCGGTTCCGTTTCCAGTGCACTGGGCTCCGCCGCTCGGTCCGCATCCAGGCATCGGCATGGCCGCGACAACGGTCTGATGGCTGCTCACCATGGTGGTGTTGGAGGAGTGGACGGAGACGACGGCAGCGGAAGCACCGGCGGCGAAGAGACCGAGGACGAAAGCGCGAACGATGAGTTTCATGACTTTTAGCTCCTGAAAAAATCTCTGAGAAATTTGTGTACTTCCTCAACAATTTGGAGTATATTCGATAAAATGGCTGGGTTTCGCCAAGCAGCGGTATTTAGAAAGTATACATTGTTCTAGTTACTGTAGTACTAACAACCCTTCCTCCCTGGTTAACCCTCCTGTTATGGCTTCCAACCGGCGGGATCGCCCCCTGCTCAACCTTCGGCCGCTTTAGCAGCCAATGACTTAGGGGACATTTCCTCCATCTCTCCGTGTATCTCGCAAGCGGGTTTCTCAACTGCGAATCCCTGCAAACGTGATACTGCGGGAGACGACTTCCGTGCCATTTCGGCACGAGTTCCTGTTCAGGAGCGCTTTCCGGGCTTGCGCTTTGAGGCAACCCGAAGGGCATGTTCGACAATCTTATGCGCCCGCTTCTGCCGTGACTCCGGACTCCTGTAATAGAAGATGCCGAGCAAATGATTGCGCCGCTGGATGGGCGTCATGGCGAGCCATCCGTCCCGGGCTCCAGGGTTGCGCTGAAATGCGGCTTCGAGGATAGGAGGCGTCCGGAATTCGCCCTCCATAGCGAGGAGCATGCGCTCGGCCATCAGGTCGGCGATCCTCGCGCGCGATTCGGGGCTTCGGGGACGCGCCACAGCGGCTGCGATGTACTTGCGGATGGAGGGGCTAAGCCGATCGTGCCAGCGCTCGAGACGTTTGCTCTGCCGCAGCAGGCGGGCCAGCTCCGGCGGAGTCGATACGGCGCGCTCCGCGGTATCCGGTTCCAGGACAATCTCGGCCTCATACCCCAGCCGGGTGCCGGCGCCTCGCTGCATGGTCTTGTTCACCAGGAGCAGATAGCCCAGACGCTGATTGCGGAAGAGCGAGGTGCGAAAGGCGAAGCCGTTAATGGCGCCGCGGACGCGCAGGCGCTGGAGTGCAGGCCAGGTTTTCACTGGGTCGAAGGGCACGCGCACGATGGTCCAGTTGAGGCTGGTGCCATCGCGCTCCAAAATTCCGCGGAATCTCTTCGCGCCGCTCACGTCCCAGAATCATAATGCGAGGCGCTTACTTCTTTCCCAAAGGCTTGCGGGCGAAGTAATAGAGCGAAGAGGCGAGCAGGGCGAACATCAGCACCGAGACCCACTGGTGGTCGAGAAAGGTCTGGGGCAACTGGAGCGGGTTGGTCGCGCGGCCGGTCATCGACTCCCAGAGCTTCATGCCTACGCCCATCAGGCCGACAATGCCCCCGGCGGCAATCAATCCGCTGGCGTAGAGCGAGCCGGGGCTGATCTCGCTTTCGGTTTCGGCGCCTTCATCGGATTTTTCTACCGCGCGGTCGACCATCCAGCGAACCATGCCGCCGGCAAATATGGCCAGGGTGGTGGCAATGGAAAGATAGGAACCCACGGCAAAGGTGAGCGAACGAATGCCCATCAACTCGATGGCAATGACCAGAAAGACGCCCAGCAGGACCAATCCCCAGGGCAGTTGCTGGCGGAGAATGCCATTGATCACGGTCGCCATCAGGCGGGCCTGCGGTGCGGCGGCCTTCTCGCTGCCGATACCCTGAATCCACTGCACGTCAATGGCGCCGGTTTTGGGGTCGTAGAGGTACTTGCCGTCGGCGAGCTCGTGAGAGCCCAGAGCATTCAGCAGAATGTACTGGCTGCCGGCCTCGACTTCAGTGGTCTTGTTGGGCAGCATCACGCGAATTTCTTTGCGCGTGAATGGACCCTGGACCTGGACTCCGTCATGAGGCGCGGAGAGGTTCCAGGTCTTCGACATGGAGTGAAACTCCTCGAAGCCGCGATTCATGGCGTTGAGGGTGATGCCGACGGCGAAAGTGGACACGCAGACGCCGATCATGAGGGCGACCTGCTGCTTCCAGGGCGTGCCGCCGACGAGGAATCCCGTCTTGAGGTCCTGGGAGGTGTCGCCGGCGTTGGCAGAAGCGATGCAGACGACGCCGCCGACGGTGATGGCGAGCGCTCCATAAGCGGGCGCAGTCCAGCCCTTGACGAGGAAGACGGCGGCGGTGGCCATCAGCGTGGCAATGGTCATGCCGCTGATGGGGTTGGCGGAGCTGCCGATCAAACCGACGATGCGCGAGGAGACGGTAACGAAGAGAAAGCCGAAGATGACGATCAGCAGCGAAGCGGCGAGGTTGGCGAGCATGCCGGTCTGCGCTCCGGGAACCGGCTTGAAGGTGAGGAAGATCCACATCAGCGCGACCAGCGCGATGCTGCCGCCCACCACCACCGACATGGGGATGTCTCGCTGCGTGCGCACATCGCGGGAGGCGGAGCTGCCGCCTTTTTTGCGCAGATTGCCGAGGCCGGCTTTGAGCGCGCCAACAATGGTGGGAACGGTCCGGAACAGAGTGATGAGGCCCGAGGCGGCCACGGCGCCGGCGCCCATGGGGCGGATGTACGCGGACCACATGTCGCCGGGGGACATCTGCGCAACGGGCTTAACGGCAGGATAGAGCGGGCCGGACAGGTGCGAGCCAAAGAAATAGATGGCCGGCATCAGCACCAGCCAGGAGAAGACGCCTCCCGCAAACATGGTCCCGGCGACGCGGGCGCCGATGATGTAGCCGACGCCGAGGTATTCGGGGACGGTGTCGACGCGGACAGCGGCGCCCTTCATGATGTGCTGCCGGCCCCAGTCCGGCTGATAGTCGGGGGTGTCGGGCCACGCGCCGAAGATATTGCCGTTCTGGAACAGAGTGTAGAGGCCGCCGAGGCCAAGGCCCAGGAAGACGCGGCTGGCGAAGGAGCCGCCATGCTCGCCGGCCAGCAGCACATCGGCGCAGGCGGTGCCTTCGGGATAGGTGAGGGTGCCGTGTTCCTCGACAATGAGCTGGCGGCGGAGGGGGATCATGAAGAGCAGGCCGAGCCAGCCGCCCAGCATGGCGAGCACGAAGATGCGGAAGTATTCGAGATCGAAGCCGAGGAAGATGAGGGCGGGCAGCGTGAAGATGACGCCGGCGGCGATGGACTGGCCGGCGTTGCCGGTGGTCTGAACGATATTGTTCTCGAGAATGGAGGCGCGGCCGAGCGCGCGCAGGACGCTGATGGAAAGGACGGCGATGGGGATGGAAGCGGCAACGGTGAGGCCGGCTTCGAGGCCCACGTAGACGGTGACCGCGCCGAAAAGGAGGCCGAAGAGAGAGCCAAGAATGATGGCGCGAAACGTCAGTTCCGGCCGCGATTCCTGCGGAGGAACGAAAGGCTGAAAATCCTGGGTTGCAGACAAAGGATTCCCTCCCGCGAGTTTCGGGGAAGCCTGAGTGTACCAGCCGGAAGCGGCTTGCCATAGGGCGAAAGTGACTCACGCTATGCTGGTTTATGGCTGCCCGGAAAATCCTCGCCTACGGCGCAATTTACGTGCTGTGGGGCGGATCGTTTCTCGCCATCCGCGAAATTGTCGCCGTCGTGCCGCCGTTTTTCGCAGCGGGATTTCGTTTCATGGTCGCCGGGCTGGCGCTGCTGCTGTGGAGCCGCTTTGATGCGCGATTCGAGTTGCGGCCGCGGCAGATGCTGGGCTCGATCGCGCTGGGCCTGGTGATGTTTACCTGCGACTACGCAAGCCTGTTCTGGGCTGAGACACGCGTGGCCTCGGGCATTGCCGCGGTGGTCTTCGCGATGATCCCGGTGTGGATCTTTGCCGGCGAGGTGTTTCTGCTGCGCGAGCGGCGCGCCACGGCCATTTCGCTGGGCGGCATTGCGCTGGGCTTTGCCGGAGTGGTGGTGCTGGGGCTGCGGCCATCGAACGCGGCGACTCACGGCAGCAGCGGTCTCTCGACCTTCGCCATTCTGGTCATGCTTGGCGGAACGTTCTGCTGGTCGGCGGGAACGCTGTGGTCGCGCCGGCTCGCGCTGCCACGGCCGCAGCATGCGAACTCCGGCCTGCAAATGTTCTCGGGCGGCATCTTTCTGCTTCTGCTGGCGGCGGGAACGGGCGAACTGCACCGGCTCCCGGCTATGCACGTACTGCTGAGCGCGCGCGTGATCGCGAGCATGGCGTATCTGATTGTGGCCGCTTCGATCGTCTCGTATAGCGCGTATGTGTGGTTGATCGCGCACGATTCGCCTACGCGCGTTTCCAGCTACGCGTATGTGAATCCGGTGTTCGCGCTGATGATCGGAGCGGCACTGGCGGGCGAGCGGCTGACGCCGCTGGAAATGGCCGGAGCCGCGCTGGTGGTGGGCGGCGTCTTCGCCACGCTGCTGGGGCGATCGCGGACTCCGGTGAAGCCTGCGGCGCAGATGGAGCGGCGGGCAGCGCTGCGCTAGACCGGCAGGGGGGATTCAGTCTGATCGGGCTGGGGCGCGGAGACGACGTGCATCAGACCTCCACGAGAGAGGCGATAGCGGGTGCCGCGCCACAGGATGGTGCTGCCCGCATAGCTTGCGACCCAGCAGCCGAATCCGATGAGGTCGCGCAGCGGATAAAGAAGGATGGCGCGCAGGGGATGGCGGTCGTTGACCGCGGCGACGCCGATGAGGGCCGCGAGGATCATCCGCTGCAGCACGCTGGCGGCCAGCAGCGACAGGCCGAGGATGGGCCGATGCAGCGCCAGCGCCGCGAAACAGGCCAGCAGTCCGAATGGAACGCTGAAGGTAAGCGCGGTGCCTAAGTGGCCGAGCGGGCGCGAAAAGCGCGTGGATTTCATCCACCGCGCCTGGTGCTGCACGGAGGTGGCGAAGGTGAGGTTAAGGATGATGTGATCGATGACGTGGGGCGAGAGCACGACGGTTTCGCCCTGCGCCGCGACGTTGGCGCCGAGGAGAAAATCGTCGGAGCAATAGGGCCCGAGCACGCCGAAGCCGCCCATTTTACGGACGCAGCGGCGGCGCACCGCCATGGTGGGGCCGAGAGCGAACTTCATGCCTTCGAGCAGATTCGCGGTGAGCACGCCGGCGGTCATCTCGACGGACATGCCGGCGGCTTCCAGCTTCGACCACAGGCTGCCGTCTGCGATGCCGCGATAGAGGCAGGTGACGGCGCCCACGGTGTCGTCGGCGAAGGGCGCAACCACCGCGCGGATGTAATCCGGCGTCACGCGAACGTCGCTGTCGCTGATGATGAAGATGTCAGTGCGGGCGACGGCCTCCATGCGCTCGAGCGAAGAGACCTTGGCGTTGATGTAGGTGTCTTCTCCCGTAGTAAGGAAGCGCACGGGAATGTGCGGATGGCGTGCGGCGACACGGCGGGCAATCTCGAGGCCGGCATCGGAGGGCTGGCGCGCGCCGAAAAGAATCTCGAAGTCCGGATAATCCTGGAGGAAGAAAGACTCAAGGTGAGCTTCGAGGTTCGGCTCGAAGCCGTGCAGCGGCTTGAAGAGGCTGACGGGTGGAAGATGGGGCGTAGCCCCGGAGCGGCCGGCCGCAGCGGCTTGACGCGCGCGGAGAAAACGGACGAGCCCGGCGAGAGCGAGGAGGGTGAAGATCGTGGAGGTAAGGAGGCCGAAGAGGCCGAGGTCGAGGAGAATGTGGAGCATAAGTGGGCGCGGGACGTTCCCGCCGGTCAGACGCGACACTGCGCCTGACTTGTATCAGATTATCGTATGCGGGAGACGCGGCGGAGCATGAATCGGCGGGATTTTGTGTTACGGGGAGCTCTGGCGGCGGTCTGGGCTGAGGCCGGGAGTCAGAAATTGGTTGCCGAGGAGCCTGCCGAGGGACCGCGTTTCCGGAGCGACGACGGCAGGCTGACAACGCTTTACGAGTCTGCGCTGGCGACACTACGCGGCAATGTGCTGCGTTTGCCTGCGTGGCCGCAGCCGGTGCTCGCGGAAGGCAGCGTCTATCGGGGCATCTGGCTGGAGTGCGGCCCGCAGGAAGGCGCGGTGTTTGCGTCGCTGGAGACGGAGACAGCGCGCAGCGTGGCACGTAACAATCACCTGATCTTTTTCGCGCTGCAAAAGCCGGATGGGCAGCTGCCGTACAGCGTGAAGAGCGGGGGACCGGAATTTGGGCAGATCCAGATGGTGGTTCCGATTGCCGCGACCGCATGGGAACTGGCCCAGAGGTGGGGCGACGAAGAGCTGCTGACGAAAGCGTACGAGGCCTGCGCGCGGTGGGACGCGTGGCTGATGCGCTATCGGAACACGCGCGGGACGGGATTGTGCGAGGGCTTTTGCACCTGGGATACGGGGATGGACAACAGTCCTCGGTGGAAGGGCGTGCCCAACAGCTGTCCGGATGGCGACGCACGGCGGTGTCTGCGGGGTGCGGGGCTGCCGCGGCTGTGTCCCGACCTTTCAGCGGCGGTGTACGGGGGGCGCGTGGCGCTGGCGGCGATGGCGCGGGCGCTGGGCAGAAGCGGCGAGGCGGACCGCTGGACGGAGGCCGCGGCGACGATCCGGAAGCTGATTGTGGAGCGGCTCTACGATGCTCGCGACGGAGCGTTCTACGATCTCGATGCGGAAAACCGCTTTGTGCGGGTGCGCAGCACAGCGACCCTGCGGGTGCTGGGCGAGCATGTGGCTGATCCGGAACTGTTCGCGACGGTGTGGCAGAAGCAGGTTCACAATCCGCAGGCGTTCTGGGCTCCGTATCCGTTTCCTTCGGTGGCGCTGGAGGATCCGGAGTTCGTGCGGCCGATTCCACAGAATTCGTGGGGTGGAGCGGCGCAGGCGCTGACGGCGCTGCGGGCTCCGCGATGGATGGAGCACTATGGCAAGCCGGCGGAGCTGGCACAGTTGATGCAGCGGTGGGTAGAGGCGATTGGCCAGGAGAACGCCTTCCGGCAGCAGATGGATCCGCTGACGGGCGCGTTTACGCAGGGCGACCCAGGAGGATACTCCCCGGCGGCGTTGGTGTTCGGGGAATTTCTGTGGAGGCTGTCGGGCGTTCGGGAGAACGGAGAGCTGGTGGAGTGGAATGTCCGTCCCCCTGCGGCTGGGCGCTCGGAGTTTGCGGCAACGGTGCATGGAGTGGGGGCTGAATTGTCGTACAGAGGAGGATCGGCAGAGTTGCGGCTTGCGAGCCGGCGCGCAGCACAGGTGACCGGGGTGGTCCGGCTGCTGAGCACGCGGGATGGCGCGATACGCGAAGCGATCGGCATCGCAGAGGGAGCGTCGCAAGTGACGCTGCGGATAGGCGGAATGCCGGAGCGCTCATTCACTATTGCGGCGAACGAGCGCGTCTCTCTGGCAGCGACGAACGCCTGACGAAGCCTGCTCAGGCGACTTTTGCCCGAAGGACTTCCTTCACGGCTTTCAGGGTGTGGGTGACCTTTTTCGCCGGGGACGTCCGGTGGAAGCGCTGCCACGCGAAGCCCGCGAGGCCAACGCTGAGCGCGGCCGCACCGGCCAGCCAGAACAGATGCGATTCCGCCCAGAATTCCCAGCTTTCCGGTTTGGCGCGGCTGTCAAAAGCGCCGTGCGCGCCATGGTCGCCCGGGACCGGATTGTAGAGATTATCGGGGCGGTCGGGATCTTCGTGGCCGTCGTACTGCTGGGCGTCGTAGCCGTTGCGGGCCAGGTACCAGTCGAGAAGCCAGGGCGCGACTTTGTTGCCGAAGATGGCCTTAACGGTGGATCCGCCGACGAAGTACTCGCGCCGCCAGGGATGGTGCGCGGCATAGACGATGGCGCGCGCGGCGACCTCGGGCTGAAAGATGGGCGGCACGGGCTGCGCCTTGCGCGGCAGCTTGCTGCGGCACCAGCCGAACTGGGGCGTATTCAGCGCCGGCATCTGCACCATAACCGTGCGGACGTGACTCTTGTCGTGGAGCAGCTCGGTGCGCAGCGCGGAGAAAAAGCCCAGGGTCGCGTGTTTCGCGCCGCAGTAGGCGGCCTGGAGCGGGATGCTGCGATAGGCCAGCGCCGAGCCGACATGCACGATGACGCCGCGATCGCGCGGCAGCATGTATTTGAGCGCCGCCAGGCTGCCGTTGACGAAGCCGAGGTAGGTCACTTCCGTGACGCGGCGGAATTCCTCGCCGGTCATCTCTTTGATGGGCGCGAAAACCGAGGTCATGGCGTCGTTGACCCAGATGTCGATGGGGCCGAGTTCGCGCTCCACCTGCGCGGCGGCGTCGTTCATCTGATTGGAATCGGCCACGTCGACCGGCAGCGCCAGCGCCTTGCCGCCCAGCGCTTCCACCTCGCGCCGAGCGCCTTCGAGACCCTCCGTGCCGCGGGCGATCAGGCCAATCGATGCGCCGCGGCGTGCGAATTCCCGCACCGTAGCGCGGCCTACTCCGGCCGAAGCTCCGGTGATCACGACGACTTCATGTTCAGGCACGTTGCTCCCCTCGACTTCCAAAGGCTTGGATGCGCAGAAATGGCAAGGCTTTGCCGCAGCGCGCAAAACGGGCGCGGCACGGCTGCTCCGGCATGCGGAGCACCGGGGGATAACCGCGCTGCGCCGCTGCTCATCGAAGCATTCTGGGAAGCGCGGAGCACCGGCCTTGTTATTCAGCAGACCACGAGCAGTTTTGCGGAGAAGTACTGAGAGCGCGGAGATCGAATCTCTCACGGTTGAGGGTTACACGGTGCCGACGGAGACGCCGGAGTCGGACGGCACGCTGGAGTGGGACCGGACCAGCATCGTCATCGCCACGGTGACGGCCGGGGGCGAGCAGGGCATGGGCTATACCTATGCCGACAATGCGACGGCGACGCTGATCCACGAGGTACTGGGGGGCGTCATTCGGGGCATGGATGCGCTGTCGCCGACCGCGGCGTACATGGCAATCTGGCAGCGGATTCGCAATCTGGGCCGGCCGGGCGTGGCCTCCATGGCGATTTCAGCGGTGGACTGCGCGCTGTGGGATCTGAAGGCACGGCTGCTGAAGGTTCCGCTGGTGACGCTGCTGGGTGAAGTGCGCGGGGGCGCAGCGGTGTACGGCAGCGGCGGGTTCACCTCCTACACGGACCGCCAGCTTGCACAGCAGCTGGGAGGATGGGCGCACGAGGGCATGGCCGCGGTGAAGATGAAGATCGGACGCGACGCCCAGCGCGACGAAGAGCGGGTGCGCGTGGCGCGGGAAGCGATCGGGCCGAAGACGCGGCTGTATGTCGACGCCAATGGCGCCTACTCGCCCCGGCAGGCGCTGGAGCAGACCAGCATGCTGGCTGAGTTCGACGTGCGCTGGTTCGAGGAGCCGGTCACTTCGGACAATCTTGAGGGCCTGCGTTTCGTGCGGGATCGCGCTCCGGCGCGGATGGAGATCGCAGCGGGCGAATACGGCTACCGGATCTTCGATTTTCAAAGAATGCTGGCGGCGAGCGCCGTGGACGTGCTGCAGGCCGACATGACGCGGTGCGGCGGGGTGACCGGGTTCATGCAGGTGGCCGCGCTATGCGAGGCGCATAATGTGCCGCTGTCGTCTCACACCGCGCCGGCGCTGCACACCCATGCCGCGTGCGCAGCTATTCCCTTCACCGAGATGGAGTATTTCCACGACCACGTTCGCATCGAGCGCATGCTCTTCGACGGCCTGCCGGAACTGACGCGCGGTACGCTGCGCCCCGATCTTTCGCGGCCCGGCAACGGGCTGGTGCTGCGCCGCGCGGATGCGAGGAAGTTCGCCGCATAATCTCCCACCAGCCGCCAAGGAGGCCTTATGTCCGCCGAGCCAACTCCGCTCATCGCTCCTGAAGAACTCACCCGACCGCTGGGCGCGCGACGCGGCACCGGCGACGTGGACGTGGAAGGGCTGCGGCGCGAGCTGGAAAAGTCAGTGGAAGGCGAAGTCCGATTCGATCCGGGGACGCGGGCGATGTATGCAGTGGACGCCTCAAATTACCGGCAGCCGCCGATTGGGGTGGTGATCCCGAAGTCAAAGGACGATGTGGTGCAAGCGGTGGCCGCGTGCAGGAAATTCGGCGCGCCCCTGTTGTCGCGCGCAGGCGGGACCAGCCTGGCGGGGCAGACCTGCAACACGGCCATCGTTCTCGACTGGTCGAAATACATGCACAAGGTGCTGGAGGTGAACGCGCAGGAACGCTGGGCGCGGGTGCTGCCCGGAACCGTGTGCGACGATCTGCGCAACACGGCGATGCGGCTCACCGGCCAGCAGCTCACCTGGGGACCTGACCCGGCGACGCACAATCATTGCTGCTTCGGAGGGATGATCGGGAACAACTCCTGCGGCGCGCACGCGCAGATGGCCGGGAAGGTGGAGAACAACATCGACGAGCTGGAGATCCTGCTCTATGACGGCACGCGGATGAATGTGGGCTGGGTGACGGAGGCGGATCTGGAGCGGCACATCGCCGCAGGCGGCAGAGTTGGGGAGATTTACGCGGGGCTGAAGGCGCTGCGCGAGCGCTACGCGGAGAAGATTCGCGAGAAATACCCGCCCATTCCGCGGCGGGTTTCCGGCTACAACCTGAACGATCTGGTGCCTGACAAGGACGGGCGGTTCAACATCGCGCGGGCTCTGGTGGGCAGCGAAGGCACGCTGGTGACGATCCTCGAAGCGAAGTGCCGGCTGATCGATGCCAAGGCTGAGCGGGCGATCCTGCTGCTCGGCTATCCGGATGTTTACGAGGCCGCAGACCACGTGATGGAGATCGACGCCCTGCATCCGATCGCGCTGGAGGGCATCGACCACCGGCTGCGCGACAACATGGTGAAGAAGGGCGACCGGCACAATCAATATCTGCATTTGCTGCCGGAGGGCAACGGCTGGCTGCTGGCGGAATTTGGGGCGGATCGCAAACAGGACGCGATCGATCAGGCGCAGCAGGCGATGGGAAAGCTGAGACAGGCTGGCCGGGCGCCGCACATGAAGCTGCTGACCGACTCGGACGAGATGCACCACATCTGGGAGGTACGCGAATCGGGGCTGGGCGCGACAGCGTTTGTGCCAGGCGAGCCGGACACCTGGCCGGGATGGGAAGATTCCGCGGTCGCGCCGGAGAAACTGGGCTCGTATCTGCGCGAATTGCGCGCGCTCTACAACAAGTACGAGTACAACCCCGCACTGTACGGGCACTTTGGGCAGGCATGCGTGCATTGCCGCGTGGATTTCGACCTGACCAGCGCGGAGGGCATCCGGAAATGGCGCTCGTTTATGAATGAGGCGACCGATCTGTGCCTGAAGCACGAAGGCAGCTGGAGCGGCGAGCACGGCGACGGGCAGGCGCGCGCGGAATTTCTGGGCAAGATGTTCGGCCCGGATCTGATTCGCGCGTTCCAGGAGTACAAGACACTCTGGGATCCGGACTGGAAGATGAATCCGGGTAAGATTGTCGAGCCGAACCGCATGGACGAGGATTTGCGGCTGGGCGCGAACTACCAGCCGTGGGATCCGAAGACGCATTTCCAGTTTCCCGACGATGGCGGCAGCTTTGCGCATGCGGCGCTGCGCTGCGTGGGCATTGGCAAGTGCCGGCGCAAGGAGGGCACGCGCGCCGAAGACGACACCATGTGTCCCAGTTTCATGGTCACGCGTGAAGAGCGGCACACCACGCGGGGCCGCGCGCACCATTTGTGGGAGATGCTGCATGGCGGCGTGCTGGAGGACCGCTGGCGCGACGAGAACGTGAAAGAGGCGCTGGACCTGTGCCTTTCCTGCAAGGGTTGCAAGGGCGATTGCCCGGTCAACGTCGACATCGCGACCTATAAGGCGGAGTTTCTCTCCCATTACTGGGAGGGCCGCTTCCGCCCGCGCTATGCCTATGCGTTCGGGCTGATCGATCAGTGGTCGCGGATCGCGTCACGGTGGCCCGGGCTGGTGAATCTGGTGACGCAGACGCCGGGGCTGAACGGGATTGCCAAGTCGCTGGCTGGGATGCCGCAGGGCCGCAGCATTCCTGAATTCGCGCCGGAGACGTTCCAGAGCTGGTTTCGCAAGCACCAGAAGAAGCATCCTGCGCCGCGGGGCAGGGTGATCCTGTGGCCGGATACGTTCAACAACTACTTCTTTCCGGAAACGGCGCAGTCGGCTGCGGAAGTGCTGGAGAGCGCGGGTTTCGAAGTGAAGGTGCCTCAGAAGCATCTTTGCTGCGGGCGGCCGCTCTACGATTACGGATTTCTCGATCTCGCGAAGCAGTATCTGGAGCGCATCATGCGCGTGCTGCGTAAAGACATTGAAGCCGGCGTGCCCGTGGTGGTGCTGGAACCCAGCTGCGCGACGGTCTTCCGCGACGAACTGCACAATCTGTTCCCGAACGACAAGCTGGCCGACCAGCTGCGCGCGCAGACGGTGGTGCTGAGCGAATTGCTGGAGAAGAAGGCGCCGGATTTCAGGATGCCGCGCATGGCGCGCAAGGCGCTGGTGCAGGGGCACTGCCATCACAAATCGGTGATCCGCTTCGACGCTGAGACCAGGGTGATGGAGCGCATGGGTCTGGACGCGAACGTATTAGCCTCGGGCTGCTGCGGCATGGCCGGCTCGTTTGGATTCGAGGCGGATAAATACGACATCTCGCGGCAGATTGGCGAGCGTGCGCTGTTGCCCGCGGTACGCGAGGCGCCAGAGACGACGCTGATCCTGGCGGATGGCTTCAGCTGCCGGACGCAGATTGCGCAGGAGACGAATCGTCAGGGGCTGCACCTGGCGGAGGTGATCCGCATGGCGCAGAAAGAAGCCGACAGCGCGAGCCCCATTCCGCCGGAAGGTCTGCCGGAAGCGAGCCTGGTGGAAGAGCGGAAGCATGCGCGGCGCATGGCGCGGATGAGCGCAGCGGTGACGCTGGTGGCGCTGGGCCTCCTGGGCGTGGTTACCGCCCGCGCGATCAAGAAAGCGGCGTGAGCGAATCGGCGCCGGTCATTCCGGCAGAGCCTTCTGCCCGGTGACGGTAAATTGCCCGGTGAGCACGGACGCGGAGCCGCCGGGCTGCGAACCTCCGAGCGAAACGCTGTAATGGCCGGGCAGAATGACGCGCATGCCCTGCGCGTCGACCTGGCCGAGCGAGCGCGGATCGATGGTGAGCGCCACGTGCGCGGATTGCCCCGGCTCCAGATGCACGCGGCGGAAGCCTGCCAGCTCGCGGATGGGCGTCTCGAATGCTTTGGGCTGGCTCAGATACAGCTCGACCACTTCATCGCCGGCCACCGCGCCGGTGTTCTTCACGTCGCCTTCGATGGTGACCGGCTCTCCGGCCGGAACGGCGGCCGGCGCTTTGAGCCCGCTGAAGGCGAAGGTGGTGTAGCTGAGCCCATAGCCGAAGGGATAGAGCGGCGTGCCGGTGAAATAGCGATACGTGCGATCCTTCATCGAGTAATCGGTGAAGGGCGGAAGCTGGTTGAGCGAGGAATAGAAGGTGAGCGGCAGGCGGCCGGCGGGATCGTTGTCGCCGGCAAGGGTTTCGGCGATGGCCGTGCCGCCTTCCTCGCCGGGATACCACGCCTCAAGGATGGCGGCGGCGTGCTGCGCGGCCCAGTTGACGGCGAGCGCGCTCCCATTCTGGAGAACGACGACCAGCGGCTTTCCGGTGGCGGCGACGGCTTGCAGCAGATCCTCCTGCGCGGCGGGCAGATCGATGGAGGTGCGGTCGCCGCCCTGGAAGCCATCGAGATGCACGGGCATCTCTTCGCCCTCGAGATTCGGCGAGAGGCCAACGCAGGCGATGACGACGTCGGCATTGCGCGCGGCACGCACGGCCTCGTCGCGCAAAGCTGAGGCGGGCGCCTGCCACGTGAGGTCGATGCCGGCGCTGCCGCCATCGTGGAAGTATTCGAGGCGAATCGGGTGCGAGCGGGTGTCGTCGAAGTGGACGGTGGCCTCAAAGCCGCCGCCGCGCTCGCTGGTGGCTTTGTTGGCGCTGGCCACGAGCAGTTTGCCGTCAAGATAAAGGCGGAAGCCTTCGGTGTTCTCGCAGGCGTAGCAGTAATTGATGCGCACGCCGAGCTGGTAATCGCCAGGCGCGGGCGGGGTGAAGCTGCCGGTCCAGCGCACAGAAAAGCTGCTGCGCGCGAGACCGGGAACGGGGATGACTTTATCCCAGTTGAAATTGATGTTGCGGTCGGTGCGCGTGAGCACGGGCTGACCGCTCAGATCGGGCGAGGCGAAGTACTCGCCGGTCAGGCCGTATCCGGAGCCGCTGGCCGGATGCAGCGCGGTGTGCTCGATGGGGATGGGCATCCCAGCGACGAGCGTCGAGCCCTGTGCGTAAGTCACGCGCGCCGAGGCGAAGCGCTTCTCGATGCCAGCGACGGGATAAACGGGAAACGGCGGCGGGCCGTTGTAATTGCCCTGCAGCGACTGGACGAGTTCAGCGGTGGGGCCGACAACAGCGATGCGCGCGATGTCGGGCTTGAGCGGCAGAATGTGGCGATCGTTCTTCAGCAGCACCATGGACTCGCGCGCGGCCTGAAGCGAGAGCCGGCGATGCGCGGGTGAGTTGACCACGCTGAAGGGGATGCGTCCGTAGGCGAAGCTCGACGGCGGATCGAACATGCCCAACTCGAAGCGTGCGCGGAAGAGGCGATGCAGCGCAGTGTCGATATCGGATTCCGAAACCAGGCCTTCGTGGACGGCGTCTACGAGCGAATCGTAAGCCCGGCCCTCGCCATACTGGCATTCGAGATCGGTGCCGGCCTTGACGGCGTCCGCAGCAGCGTAGGCCATGTCGGGCGCGTAGTGATGGCCCGTATCGATGTCGGCGACAGCGGCGCAGTCGCTCACCACATAGCCGTCAAAGTGCCAGGCGTCGCGCAGGTGGTCGCGGAGCAGCATGGCGTTGGCGCAATCCGGCACGCCGTCGACGGCGTTGTAGGCGCACATCACGGACTGCGCGTGGGCCTCGGTGACGGCGGCGCGGAAGGCGGGCAGATACGTGTCTTCGAGGTCGTGCGGCGAGACATCGACGTTGAATCCGTGACGCAGCGGCTCGGGCCCGCTGTGCACATCGAAGTGCTTGGGCGTGGAGACGACGCGAAAGTAGCGAGGATCGTCGCCCTGCATGCCGGTGACGAACGCGACGGCCATGCGGCTGGTGAGAAATGGATCCTCTCCGTAGGTTTCCTGGCCACGGCCCCAGCGCGGATCGCGAAAGATGTTGATGTTCGGCGCCCAGAAGGTGAGCCCGAAGAACTGCTCGTGGTCGCCCCGGCGGATTGCCTCGTTGTATTTGGCGCGCGCCTCGATGGAGATGGTCTGCCCCATGGCGTGGACCAGCGGCGCATCAAAGGTGGCGGCCATGCCGATGACCTGAGGGAAATTGGTTGCGTAGCCGGCGAAGGCTACGCCGTGCAGACCTTCGTTCCACCAGTCGTATTTCGGCACGTCGAGGCGCGGGATGGCGGGTGCGTGGTCGCGCATCTGCTGGACCTTTTCTTCAAGGGTCATTTGCGCGATGAGATCGTCGACGCGCTCATCGATGGGCAGCGACGGGTCGAGCCAGGGCCGCGACGACTCAGCCGGCTGCTGGGCGCGGGCAGGCGTCGACACGATGGCAAAAGCTGTGATGAGAGCGGAAAGCATCAGTAAGGCGGGAAAGCGAAGACGCGGCATGGGGCCCTCCTCACACTTCAAACAAATCGCTTTACCAGCATAACGGAATGCAGGCAAAGGTCAGCGCGCGTACGCTGCGCGAATACGGACAGTGCGATCCAGCTCGTCCATGGCCTGCAGGATCTTCAGGCGCAAGTCGGGATCGGGATGCGCCGTCGCCAGATAGTTCTGCACCACGTCGAGCGAGGCGCGCGACTGCTGGCCGTCCATGAATGCGTCGAGCCACGCGACCAGGAAAAAGATTTTGCGCTCGCGCTTGATCTGGTCGAGCGCCGCCAGCGATGGCTGCAGATACGGGGCCGTGAGCTCGGATTGATTCCAGTAATTGAACGCGCCGAGGCTCGACTGAATCCAGTCCTCGGAGCGCTGGGGGTTGTGCAGATAGTCGTTGAAGTAGTGCTGCTTGGCAGCAGCATCGGGAGCGGCGGCCTGAGCGACGTAAGCAAATTTTGGACCATCGCCGGAAGAATCTGTCTTCTGCTCCGCGGCAAAGAAGGCATTCGCCTGCGGATCGCCGTAAGCGATGAGCGCGGTGACCAGCGACCATCGGTCCTGCTGGCGTAGATCGACCCCGGGCACGGTGAGATTTCCGCTCAGCAATTGTTTCATCGCCGCCTGGCCCACGCCCTGCGCGCCAAAGCCGGCGAGCGAGCGAAACCAGACGATGCGCAGATCGTGATCCGGGTCGTGCAGCATGCGGTCGATCGCCGTCGTGGCCCCGCGCATCAGCAGCTGGTGTTGCGATGAGGTGCTTACGTAGCGGTGTGCTGCCGTCTGCGTGTGTGCAAGCAGCGACGCGGCCAGCGACTCATCGCGCTCCGCGGGCAGAGCGTCCAGGGCAAGGTTGGCATAGGCGGCGGGATCCAGCTCGACCTCGCGCACGGAATCCCACAGCGAGCCCCAGAGCAGCGTACGGCGGAAGAGGTCGGGCATGTGGGCGACCTGCTGCATCACGGCGGCGCGGCTCCTGGCGTCGAGCAGGAAGAGACCATAGGCTTCATCGTTGTTGTTCGCGAAGACATAGGCGGGGCAGGCTGGGGGCGGACTGAAGCGGGGAATGTCGAGAGCTGCGGAGCGAGTGTTGAGCTCCATGCGCCACGTGCGGGAGGTTCCGTCAGGATAGGCAAGAAGAATTTGCAGGGCGATTGGCCACACATCGTTGCCGCCGAGAACAGGGGTTTGGGTGAGGCTCAGCGTTGCGAGCCGCGAGCCGGAGCAGGACCACGCGGTATCCACGCGCGGCATGCCGGGATGGCGGATCCACATGTCGGCCCAGTTAGTCAGGTTGCGGCCGGAGGCTGATTCAAACGCGGCGATGAGGTCGCTCCAGGTGGCATTGCCGTAGGGATGCTGCGCGAGGTAAATCTGCAGGCCGCGGCGGAATGCCTCGTCGCCGAGAACGTAATTCAATTGCTTGAGCACGCCAGGCGCTTTGGAATAGACGATGGCCCCGTAGGCGGATTTGGCGTCATCGAGGTTGGGAATGTCCTGATAAATCGGAGTGGTGCCGCGCGTTTCATCGATGGCGTAGGCCGCGGGCTTGATCGACTCGTAGAAATGCTGCCAGATACTGTCGTTGGGGCGCAGCGCGGCCAGCGTCTTGTAGGCCATGTACTGCGCGAAGCCTTCCTTGAGCCAAAGGTCGTCGAACCAGCGCATGGTGGTGAAGTCGCCGAACCACTGATGGGTGAGCTCGTGGAGCACGAGGATCTGGCGGCCGAGCAGGTTGTCCGCGGTGGGCGCGGAGCGGAAGATCACCGACTCCTCGCGCAGGAAGGTGCAGCCAGCGTGCTCCATGCCGCCGTAAGCGAAACCAGGGATGAGCACCATCTCGTATTTCGGAAATGGAAAGGGCTGCGCAAAGTAGTTGGACAGGAAGCGAATGCCGTCCGCGGCGGTGTGCTGTACAGCGGGGACGGCATCTTCCGCCTTTGCCGCCTGGGAACGGCGCACCCAGACGTTAGGCAGGCCGGGCGTGGGATGCACGTTGACGAAGGGACCGGCGGCGAAGGCGAAGAGGTAGGTTGGCAGGGGTTCGGTTTCGGCGAAGGTGGTGGTGCTGACCTGAGCGGCTCCCATCGCGACGCCGACCACCGGCGCGGTGTTTGAGATCACGGACCAGGCTTCGGGAGCGGTGACGGTAAGGCTGAAGCGGCCCTTGAGGTCGGGCTGGTCGAAGCAGGGGAAGGCCATGCTGGCGTCCATGGGGACGAAGAGCGTGTAGAGGTATTCGCTGCCGTCGTCGTGGTCGTCATAGCGGGTGATGGCCTTGTCGGCGAAACCGATGTTTGCGGTGAAGTGCGCCTCGATGGTGTTCTCGCCGGCATGTAGCGCCGAGACAGGCAGAACGACGTGGCCATTCTGGATCGTGGCCGGGATGGCGCTGCCGTTCAGCGTGATGGATGCGAGCTGGCCGTCGCCAAAATCGAGCAGGAGCGGAGCGGAGTCGTCGCGAAGCTGAAAGCGAATCTGCTCGGTGGCTTCGGTGTTGGGCGCGTTGGGCACGAGACGGTAGCTGAGGCGATAGTGCAGATCGGAGACGCGGGCGGCGCGCTCCTGCGCCAGGGCGCGGGGAATGCCCTGAGGAACCTCCGCGGCGTGTGCGGTTGCGGCGATAGCGAGAAGCGCGAGGAACAAAGCTCGATAGGCGGGACGCGGCATCAACGGGTTGCCTCGAAAAGAGGGATAGGCAGCACTATACTTGTGGCGCGGGCGCGGAATCGAGCCGAACAACCCGATTTGGCGGCGGGCAATCCTATTCAGCGGGCAGGACTTTGCGTCCGCAGGGGTCAATTTTGCCGATCCATACGCTTTGTTATCAGGTCGCCAATCCAGTTACAACAAGGAGCAAGCTTATGAGAAAGTCGCTCGCCGTATTCACCATTGGAGTGATTGCTGTAGCAACCTCCGCCGTAGCCGTCGCACAGGACAAGGTCGACAATGAGCTGAACGAATCCACGACCATCATCCACGAACTCACCGGGCCCGAGTCCACGGCAGGCATCCCCGATGCCGTGCTGAAGAACGCAAAATGCATTGCCGTGATCCCAAAGCTGCTGAAGGGCGGATTCGTAGTGGGCGCCCAGCATGGAGCGGGCGTCGCTACCTGCCGCACCCCGAGGGGCCGCTGGAGCCCGCCGGCGCCGTTTGACCTTTCCGGAGCCAGCTTCGGCGCGCAGATCGGCGGCGAAGAGATGGGCTACGTGATGATGATCATGAACGACCAGGGCATGCAGGCGCTGAACTCCGGGCACTTCAAACTCGGAGCCGGCGTCAATGCCGCGGCCGGGCCGGTGGGCCGCGATGCTGATGCCTCCGCTGGTGTCAGCGCCGCGATCCTCACCTATGCGCGCGCCAAGGGCGCTTATGTGGGCGCGACGCTCAACGGCGATGAGCTGAACCAGGATCATAAGGCGACGAAGGAGCTGTACGGACAGGAGGTCGCATTCAACACCATCCTGAACGGACAGGTGCACATGCCGGCCCAGGGTCCGGCGCGGGAGTTCGTTCATACGATCAATCACGCGGTGGAGCGCGCCGCAGAGTAATCGGCGCCACGCGAGCTAACGAGAGCGGGGCTGCGGCCCCGCTTTTCGTTTGCGTAAACTGCGGAGGTATGGATACCGCTGAATTTCGCACGCTTGGCCACGAGGTCGTCGACCTGCTCGCGGAGTATTTCGAGACGATTGAAGAGAAGCCTGTCTTTCCGGATGTGGAGCCGCAGGTGCTGACGCGGCTCTTTGACGAACCGCTGCCGGAGACGCCGATGGCGGCGGAAGAGGTGCTCGACGAAGTGCGGCAGAAGCTGCTTCCTTACTGCACGCACGTGGGACATCCAGGCTACATGGGACTGATTACGCCGTCACCGAATCCGGTGGGCGTGATCGGGGATTTTCTGTGCTCGGCGCTGAACCAGAATATCGGCGCGTATTCAATCGGCCCGGCGGCCGTGGCCATGGAGCGGCGAACGGTTCGCTGGCTGACGAATATGGCCGGTTATGGGCCGGGCGCGGGCGGAAACCTGACCAGCGGCGGCATGATGGCGAACTTCCTGGGGCTGAAGCTGGCGCGCGACTGGGCTTCGGGCGATCGCGCTCAGCACGACGGGCTGGAGGGTCGCTGGGCGGTGTATGCGTCGGAAGAACGGCATGTTTCGGTCGACAAGGCGGTGGATGCGATCGGACTGGGGCGCAACGCACTGCGGGCGCTGCCTACGGATGCGCGCTTCGAAGTCCGGCTCGATGCGCTGGAGCGAGCGATTGCCGAGGACAAGGCGCGCGGGATCCGGCCGATGTGCATCGTGGGCATCTTCGGAACGACCAATACCGGAGCGGTGGATCCGATTCGCGAGCTGCGGAAGATTGCCGATCGCGAAGGGATGTGGCTGCATGCGGATGCGGCCTATGGCGGAGGCATGCTGCTGTCGCGGATGAGGCCCATGCGCGACCGCGGGCTGGAGCTGGCGGATTCGATCACCATCGATCCGCACAAGTGGTTCTACGCGCCGCTGGATGCGGGCGCGGTGCTGGTGAAAGACGAGCGGCGGCTGACGGCCTCGTTCGGGATGAAGCCCTCGTATCTGACCGACGAGATGGAGGGTGCGAACGAGCGCTATCAGTATTACGTGCACGGATTCGAGCAGTCGCGGCGCTTTCGCAGCCTGAAGGTCTGGATGAGCTTCAAGCGATACGGAGCGGCGCAGATCGCGGAGTGGATCGACAACAATGTGCGCCAGGCGCGGCACCTGTATGAACTGGTGGCGCAGCGGCCGGAGTTTGAGGCAGCGAGCGAGCCGCCCATGTCGGCAATCTGCATTCGCTGGCGCGGCACGGAACTGAGCGCGGACGATGCGAAGAAGCTCCATGTGAGCGTGGTGGAGCGGGTGGAGAAGAGCGGGAAATTCTGGATTTCAACCACGGAGCTGAAGGGCAGAACGTGGTTCCGGATTAATCCGGTGAACTTTCGCACGCGGAGCGAACACATGGATCAGTTGCTGGACCTGCTGGAATCGGAGTGCCGCGCGGTCGCCGGCTGAGGCAGGCCAACCAAATCCTTGCAGCTCATAGGGATAGCCCTGCGGGATGATGGGGTGGGTACTGGGGGATTCCCGGGATTGCCAGGAGTCCCGTATTCTATAGAGGATGGGTGTACGTTGCCCCAAATCCCTCTGAGGAGATTGGTATGGCGGAGAACGTGAAGAAAGCAAAGGCACCGGCAGCGCCGCGGAAGACGGCGGCGAAGAAACAGGCAGCGGAGCCCAAAGCCGCGTCTGCGGAGCTGAGGTCCATGCCGGCCCAGTCCGGATCGGTGTCGCTCGATGACATCCGGCAATTGGCGCACCGGTACTGGGCGGAGCGGGGTCACCCGCACGGGCAGCCGGAGGTGGACTGGTTCCGGGCGGAGCAGGAGCTGCGGGGCAAGGCTTCGTAAGTTACTAAAAACAAGCTGTTTAGATATCGAGTTTGGGCGCCGTTTCCTGGCACAGGAGCGGCGTCGCGCCTTTTTGGCCCCGGCATTTGCAAATCGCGCCCGGTTGGAGCAGGATGATGCTCCATATCTGCTCAAACCCATGACAGTGCTACAAGGAGGGCGCGCACGATGAGCACTCCGGGCTATCTGGAGGCGGGGCTGGTGCTTTCTCCGGGCCCGGCCTTTTCTGCGCTGGTCAAGGAACTGCAGCGGGACCTGCGTTGCCTCGGCTATGGCACGGGGCCTTTCGATGGGATCTACGGCCCGGGAACGACGCAGGCGGTCCAGGCTCTGCAGTTCGACCTGCTCAATAACAACGGCGCCAGCAGCGCCGCGGACGGCAATGCTCCGGTTTCCATCCAGAGCTATAACAACGGCCGAGTCACCTCCGTGACGGGAGTTGTGGATCAGGGGACGGCTGCGTCGATTGCGGCCATGCTCGCCGATGCGGCGTTTCCCAAAGTTCCCTCCTCTGCAGATCCGGTGAGCGACAACCTGGCGGCGCTGGCGGCGATCGGTCAGCTCCAACCGTCGCCGGTTCCCGTGCCGTTCCTGATGGCGATCTTCGAACAGGAGAGCGGCCGCCGGCACTATCACGTTCCCGGAACCGGAGACACCGACAGCTTTATCACGACGGGGATCGACCGGAACGACCCTGCACACCCCTTCGCGATCACCTCTCGCGGCTTTGGCATCGGGCAATACACACTCTTCCACCATCCGCCTACCGCGGCCGAGGTCGCAGAGGTGATTGCCGATCCGGTCAGGAACGTGAGCCAGACCGTGTCGCAGCTGAGCTACAAATTCAATCATTTCGTGAATGGCGCCACCCTCGACACGCGGGCCGATGACCGCATCGCGGAAGTGGGTACAGGTCCGCTGCGGACGTGCCGGTATCCGGCCGGCGATCCGCGCAGCATGAGCGACTGCGCCCAGTGCATGAGCTCTGCCGGACAGACGAATATCGTTGCGGGAGTGACGCCGTTCTACGCGGGATGCGCCGAGACCTATGCGGCGACGCAATATCACGCCGGGAGCTACGCCAACGTGCCGGTGCGCGCGAATCTGCTGTGCGACTGGGCCTACGCGGTGCGGCGGTACAACGGATCGGGCGTGAACTCCTGGGACTACCAGGCCGAGGTGCTGCTGCGGGTTGCGGGAGCGGCACTGGACTGATAACACGGTGAGTGTGGGATGCGGAGCCGCTTTTGGCGAAGTGCAGGGAGATGGATTCGCTCAGTAGCGCAGCCCCAGCCGGAGGGGAAAGTCCTCCTGGTCTTCATCGACCTCGATTTGCTGCAGCTGCTCGGTAATGTGAGCCCTGTGAACTCGGAGCAGGCACACGTGAGCGGCTAAAACTGCGACGGCTGCGAGCCCCATGTGGCCGAGGCTCGCTTCCAGCCACGGTTCCGCGGCAACGGTGAAGAGAACGATTGCGGGGAAGAACCCCAGATACGGAATCATGAGAAGCGCCAGATTCGTCGCTGAACCGGGGTTCACTCCGGTAAACGGAATGATCTTCACATTCAGAGAGAAGGCGTCGGTGAGCAGGAAACTCAGAGCAACAGCCACAAATCCCTGAACCACAGCGAAGTTCCATGAGCGCTGAGACTCCGCAAGCGAGGCAAACACCGCAGCACTCAGCGTCAGTAAGGCTGTCCAAAGCAGGACCCATCGCCGGGCGGCCTGAATGGGAGGCCATCCCGGTTGGCCCAGGATGACGCGGAAGACCCAGCGCCCACCCTGATCGGCGGGCGCAAGAAAGGTGCTGCGGAGTCCGGAGACGGTCCAGAACGCTGCGATCGGGGCCATCGCACGCAGGCCATCCGGCGAAAGGACAGCCAGCATCCTGCCGTGTTCGACGACGATCCGCAGAGCCGATGCGAGGACCAGAGCCAGGCCGGCTCCTCCATAAAGGACCAATACGATGCGGTAGCGAGGCACGCGCAGCAGGTTCTGTCCGATAAAATGCCAGACGGCGCGGCCGCATGGCACGCGGGCAAAGATGGTGTGCACCGCATGATGGACCGGTACGGAAGCCAGGCGTGGGCGCTCGCGCGTCGCCGCGCCAGCCAGCAGGCCTGCGGTTCTCCTCCACCACGCCAGCGGATAAAGCGCCACGGCGAGAACCACCGTCATCGCTGTAGCCAGGAGTCCCATCCGCGCGAGGGCAGCGAAGATCGGCGACGCCGACGGGCCGCCCAGGATGCGTTGATAGATTCCCAGGAACCAGAACGGCGGGAACCACAACACGCGACTGCTTCCGGAAACGATGAGGCCCCGCAGCGCGCCGAAGACGACCGGGTAGAGGAAAAGGAAGGACAGCAGACCGACCACGGCGAGTCCCTGGATCCATAACGAGATGCGCTGGAACCAGCGATCGCCCAGAAACGCAAGCAGGATGGCTTCGACGGCCAGAATCAGCGTCGCCCCGAAGATTCCGCTGCACGCCACGGCGACGCAATGCGCAGCCAGAAATCGCAAAGGGTTCGGAGGGTCCGTGGCCGCCGGCAAGACCAGGGGTGGCAGAAAGCTCGAAGCGAAGATGCCCGCGGCAATCAGAAGAAGAATGGCCGTGACTCTCGCCAGCAGCAGCCGGATGGCCCTCACTGGCAGCGATGAGAGGACGAATACATCGAGCAGGTCCGGGAACAGCAGGTCCCACTCGAAAATGGCCACCAGGCCCATGGCCACCATGGTGTACAGGACAAAGAAATAGTGGTCGCCGGCCTGCGCCCAGTACGATCGCGGGCCCCAGTAGTTTGTCACGCGCCCCTGGCCGCGGGGCAGGTGGTAAACGGGGTACAAGTACAGCGAAACTGCAAGGCCGGGAATTCCCAGGGCGCAGGCAACCTGCACCAGCCGGGTCTTCGCGTCTCCGTCTGCCGATGCGAACTCGCTCCCGAAGAAACGAGCGAGGAAGTGGCGCATGAGCACGCCGAACTGAGAAAACTGCTCCGGATCTTCTGCCTCCTTGCCGGCGAGGACATTGAGGGACAGTACCTGATCGCGTGCCGGTTTCGGTGGCGATTCAGCGTGGGGCATTGGCAATCCTCATGACTTCGACCATTTCCCGAGCGGCCGACCGGGTATCCTGCTGGCGCACAAGCTGGGCAAAGACTTTCTCAAGGCTGGGCAGCTCCATCAGGCGCGCGAGGTCGGCGGGCGGCGCATCGGCTACGATTCTTCCCTGCGATATGACCACGACCCGGTCGCACATCTGCTCCACAATCTCGAGCACATGGGAGATGTACAGGATGGCTTTGCCCGCGGCGGCCAGTTCATGCAGCAGATCCCGAAACAGTCTTGACGAGAGGACGTCGAGACCGGAGAGCGGCTCGTCGAAAATCAGCACTCGGGGATCGTGCATCAGCGCCGCGGCCATGAGCACACGCTGTCGCATGCCTTTCGAGTACACGGACATGGGCGAGAATCGCCAGGATTCGAGCCCCAGCAACGCCAGCATCGCCTCCGCTTTCTCCCGGATCGCGCGCTCGCCCATGCCGCGCAGCCTGCCCACCAGCTGCAGATACTCCATCGCGGACATCCAGGTGTAGAGGTGGGCTTCTTCCGGGATATATCCGAAGGTGGCACGCCATGCGAGCAGGTCGGCGTGAATGTCGCGGCCTTCAAACAGCACCCGGCCGTCATTGGGATGCAGCAGGCCGGTGATCATTTTTACGGTGGTGGATTTGCCGGCGCCGTTCGGCCCCAGGAAGCCCACGATTTCTCCGGACCCGACCTGAAAGCTGAGGTCGACGACGGCCGGGATGCCGCGATAACTCCTGTACAGGTGGTCGACCACGAGCACGCCAGGGCGCCTCCATGCGCATCCCCTATGTAGCATACTGCTCTTTGAGACGTCAACAGAATGCTACATAGGGTAGAATCGGAGCATGCCGGTGGAGGCCAGACTCTCGCACACCGCGGCCATGGTCCTGCAGGCCATCCATGCGGGATACGTCTACGGTTTCGGCGTGATGGAAGTAACGGGACTGCCCAGCGGGACCGTGTATCCGGCGATGCGGCGGCTGGAACGCGACGGGCTCATCCTGTCGAAATGGGAGCAGCAATCCATTGCGGACGCTGCGCAGCGTCCGCCCCGCAAGTATTACCGTCTTACGCGGATGGGCAAATCGACGCTGGAAGCAGCCGCGAAGCGATACCCGCTTCTGGAACGGATGATTCCGCAGCAGCCGGAAACGGAGAGGGTATGAGCCGGGAACAGCCGAGCAGTGCCGCGCTGGCTCGGTTCTTTGTCCGGGCGGCTTCCCATATGGTGCCGAGCGGCAATCGGCGGGAATGGATGGCGGAATGGAATGCCGAACTTTGCCACGTGTGCCGTCTGAGGGCGGGCGACCCCGTTCAGTTCAGCCTTGGCGCTTTTCATGATGCCTTCTGGCTGCGATCGGATCGGCTGCGCTTCCGTACCCAGGCGGTGTGCGCTCGAGGTTCGGCAGTGGGGTGTCTTCTGAGCCTGGGAATGCTGGCGGCGTGCGGTCTGCTGACCTGTCTCTTCCTGCCCGGGGCGCGGCGAGCCCTGTCCGCGGAGACCTATCGCGATCCCGGCAATCTGGTGATCATCTCGAGCGATGGATATGCGGGAACTCAGTTGCCCAGCATTTCCATGGCGGACTATCGGGAGTGGAAGACGGACACGTCGCGTCTGTTCACGCAGCTCGCTTTTTACCGTCCCGTCACAGGCAGCGTATCTCTGGATGGCAACCGTGTCGTGAAGCTCTCCATGGCGCTCGCCAGTGACAATCTTCCGCGGATCCTGGAATCGTCCGCCTGGAAGGCCAGGCCTGCGGTCGCCGGCGGCCGCCAGCTGTTTGTGCGCCGGTCATCCTGGTCCGCTGATTTTCAGTCCGATCCCGGCCTGATTGGCAAGACGGTTTCGGTTGAGGGGGAGCCCGCAGTGATCGCCGGCATTGTCCCGGACGATCAATGGCGCTTGCCGGGCGGGATGAATGCCCTGCTGATCGAAGACGACCATCAGCTCGACGATCTGCCTGGTACCGCCAGAGGATTTGCCATTGCGCGACTCCGCCACTCGGTTTTTGCTACGGACCGTAAGGGCTGGTGTTCGATTTTCGAGGAGCGAAGCGGAGCAGTCCTGCAGTTCGAATGTATCTCCTTTGCTTATATCTTCAGGCAGCCCATCAGCCTGTTTTTCTTCGCCCTGCTGTTGGCTATTATCTGTATTCCGGCGACCACAGCTTTGCGTCTTGGCGACTACCCGGAGCGCGAGGGACGGCTGAGAGGCGCGATCAATCTCCGCCGGTGGATGTTTCTCCTCGCAAAGTCTGTGCTGGTCGTGCTGATTGTCGGTTTCTGGTCGATTGCACTCGCGTACACGTTCGCTGCCGTCGGATCCTCTGTATCGCTCTGTATTCAGATGGGAACATCCTTTCCGGCACTGCTTTTCGCATTTCGCTGGACGCTCCACGACCAGCGTGGGCGTTGTCCGGTTTGTCTGCGCGTGTTGTCCAACCCGGCGCGGGTAGGCCAGCCCTCCTGCAATTTCCTGGCGTGGTGCGGCACCGAATGGATATGCCGGAGCGGGCACGGAGTCCTGCACATCCCTGAATTGCCGACGTGCTGGTTCAGTACCCAGCGCTGGCTTTGTCTGGACGCGTCGTGGGCAAGCCTGTTTCCTGCAGACGCTGCGCTCCATGGCTCATGAGTTGTCGCGGCGAGAGTTTGCTCTCAGCAGCGGGCTCCGCGCGCTGCCCGGCGTTACGATCCTCGATCACGGCTCAGGAACATCAGTCGTAATGACCGCGCCGCCGCCCTTTGCGATGAGTACAAAGCGGCGATGCACGCATTGACCGACAGTCTGTGGCAACCGGCTCAGAATTTGACGGAAATACCCACCAGCGGAGTCGGCCGGCTGCGAAGGCCGTCATTGTTGAGCTGGAAAAGCACGTTCCCGGTCAGGATCAGGTTGCTGTATGGGTTCCACTTCAGGCCCGCGCTGAGATCGCTGATCGAATAGGTTGAAGTCTCCGTGGCAATTGTCGGCAGCTCGATCGATGGTGGCGTTGGCGGATTGGTGGCCGGCGTGGGCAGAGGAGTGGTTGTATTGGTGAGCTTCACGCTGTTGACGTACTGGCTCCCCAGCAGGTCTCCGGCGAGCGTCACGCGCTTCAGCGCGGCCCAGTCGGCGCCTACGTCGTACTGCACACCTCCAGGAAGCGCCTGATTGCCGCCGCTGGTTAAAGTGGGATTGTTAAGCTCAGTCGATGTATTCCACTGGTAGCCAATTTTGGCGTGGGGAGAAACCTTCGACAAGTAGGAATAGACAACGTAGGGGTTGAATCCCCACGCGCCGGAGCCAAGATAGTTCTGGTCGTCGCCGGTCGGCGTGCGGACGTTGATGGCCGCCGCGAGCGCAGCGCGCTCTCCGTGCCAGAGCTGGCCTTTTCCGTTAAAGACGACGTCGCCAATGCCGTGCGCCGTACCTGGCGTATAGCTGGAAGGTACGGAGTAAGGGCCGAATACGAGTACGTTGTTGTCGTTGAGAATATACGCCTTAGAGTCGAACGTACCCGCGCCTATCGATACGCGCTCGTATGGAACGATCGCCGAGACATCGATTCGGTTCGTCAGGCCGAAGGTAGCAACGTTGATCAGCAGATCCACCGTGAAGTGGATGTTAGTCTCCTCCGTCGTATAGGTATTGCTGAGCACCGCACCGGTGGTCTTATCCGTGGCAGTCGCTTCATAGGTAAAAGGCACCTTCCCAAGTGAGATGCCATCGATGTCGGTGAAAACGAACTGCGTCGCGGCGGAGCCAAGAAACAGTTCGTGCTTACCGACGGTTTGCGCGCGATCCGTGAGGATTGGGCCGAGGTTACTAAAGGTTTCCGGCACGCCCGCCTTGTACAGCACCACGGTTCCGGCGGATGCACTGGCCAGCGGCAGCTGTGTTACCTGGGTGGCAAACGCCGTATTGAATGCGGTCACGGCCTTCAGCGCGGCGGCGGCAGCGCTCGCCGAAGTGTTGTTGGAGAATACCCCTGTTGAAAAGGGGATCTGGCAAACCAGCTTTTGTGAGGAAGGGCTGGGAGGGGAGCAGTTAATCTGTCCCTGTGCGCCGATGCTCGATATAGTAACTATGAGCAACAACTGCAAAATACGTCTCATCATCGCTCGTCCTCGGCAAAAGAATAGAATTTCCGGATATTCGGGACTTGTACCGGTCCCGAATAGCCATCCATCAGCGAGTTACGTTTAGTTGCACCACGGCCTGATAGGTCTGATTATCGCTCCCCGTACCCTGGACCAGAACGCTGTAAGAGCCGGGCGGGGTAGAGCCGGAAACGGTGGTGGTCCGCGTGAAGGAGCCGCCGCATCCGGATAGCTGCATGGCTCCGATGACGATACCCGCTATCAGGAGGACCCGGAAGATCGCGGCGCTGGATTTTCGGCCGCCGCCCAACAACCCGAACAGGCCCAGCAGGGGAATTCCGAGCACGCCCGCCGCCAGATAGCCGGACCCGCCGTCAAGTTGTGCCGTAGTCGTCGTTCCGGTGCTCACCGTGACCGTGACCTGCGCCTCCTGGATAGAGGTTGAGGAGGCGATGGAACTCGGGTTCAGCGAGCAGGCTACGGAGAGGGCTCCCGGATCAACAGGAGCGGTCAGCGTGGGTCCGGCGATAGAGGTGCAGCTCAGGCCCGAGAGGCTCACATTTGCGGGCAGAACATAGCTCACCGTCGCGCTGTTCCCTGTGGTCGCCCCGGATTGAAGGGTGAGAGGAGTCGACGCGCTGCGGACGTTCACGGTAAACGTGGAGGTGCGCGTCAGCTGCGTTGTCGGGTCGACCGCCTGGAGCGCGACGGCATAAATGCCGGGGGTAGCGCCGGACGCGTTGATAGTGAGGCTGACTGGCGCGACCCCGTCGCCGGTAATGGTCGACGTGGAATCGTTGAGAAGACACGCCGGCAGCGTGGGATTCGAAGGCGCCGTGGAAGGAGACACTGTGCAGGTGAGATTAAGGTTGGGGGTATACCCGGCAACAGCCGTCGGCGTGACC
This sequence comes from Acidobacteriaceae bacterium, assembly GCA_049671725.1. Lineage (GTDB taxonomy): Bacteria > Acidobacteriota > Terriglobia > Terriglobales > Acidobacteriaceae > Palsa-343. The sequence goes on along the minus strand of JBATVK010000153.1, from coordinate 10,321 downwards.
GTGATGGCCTGTGGCGTGAAGGGATCGGGTTGGACTCCGGAAACGCCGGAGGCGGAGGCAAATCCCTGAGTGACATTGATCGTTCCGGAGGAGCTTGCCGAAAGCGCGAAGTTTTCGATGACCAGTTGCGCCGTGGCAGATCCCTGATAATTGGTATCGGCGATGGTCGCGATGACTGAGTATGTCCCCGCATTGATAGGCAGGTTAGTGGAGCCGTTATAGGTGACAGTTACCGCCAGCCCGGCCGGCACAGTCGTTGTGGTCACGGACACCTGAGAGCCGGTATAGACCTGTACCAGGTTACTCAGCGAGACGGTAGCGTTTGCTTTTGCGATCTGGAGCTGCGCGGTTGCAGAACCCGTGAAGTTGGGATCTGCGGTTGCATCGACCGACGCGCTCACCGTGTAAGTGCCCGCGTTCGCCGGCTCAGTGGAAGATGGCCCGTAGCCGTTGCCGCTGTAGGTGACATCGACCGTCAGCCCGGTTGGATTGGTGCTTACTGTCACGGGCACGACGGAACCGAAGGTATCGCTGAGATTGCCCAGAGTGATGGTTGCGCTTTCCTTAGCGATGGTGAGCACGCCGTTCACGGAACCGGAGTAATTGGGATCCGCGGTTGCATCGACGGTCGCGGTCACACTATAGGTGCCTGCGTTCGTCGGCTGGGTGGAAGACTGCGGATAGTTCGTGCCGTTGACCCCCACGTAGCTGAGATCGACAGTCAGCCCGGCAGGGTTTGTGCTTACCGTTACCGAAAGCGGTGAACCGAAGGTCTGGTTGAGATTATTCAGGGTGAGGGTGACGTTTCCCTTGGCGATGGTGAGCACGCCGTTCGCGGAACCGGTGTAATTGGGATCCGCGGTTGCATCGACGGTCGCGGTCACACTGTAGGTGCCTGCGCTCGTCGGCGCCGTGGAAGATGGCCCATAAGTCGTGCCGCCGGTGCCGGTGTAGGTAACATCGATCGTCAGCCCGTTCGGGGTCGCGGTTACGGTCACGGGAAGCGCTGAACCCGTGTAGGTTTGGTTGAGATTGCTCAGCGTAACGTTTGCGTTTGCTTTGGCGATGGTGTATGCGGCGGTGGTAGAACCCGAGTAATTGCCATCATTCACCGTCGCCGTCACGCTGTAAGTGCCTGCGTTCGTCGGCGCAGTGGAAGATTGCGCATACACCGTGCTGCCGGTGCCGGTATAGGTGATATCGACAGTCAGTCCGCTCGGGGTCGTGGTGACTGTCACAGGGAGCGGGCTTCCCGTATAAGTCTGGTTCAGGCCGGAGAGATTCAGAGTCGCCGAGCCTTTTGTGACCGCCAGGGTGTAGTTGGCGCTGGCGCTGAATCCGTAATTGTCCTGGACGGTGAGTCCAAAGGTGTAGTTGGTCACGGTTTTGGGGGTCCCGGACAAGGTGCCGTCACTGCCGAAGGTGATGGTCGACGGCAGCGATCCGCTGGTCACCTTGTCGGTATAGGGAGCCGTTCCGCCGCTGACGATGGACTGGCTGTAGACGCTTCCGACGATGGCGCCGGGGAGAGAACTGACGAGGGTGATGGGCGGCTCGATGACCAGCCCCACGTTGCCGGTCGTCAGGATTGTGCCGGAGACGATCGGGAGGCTCGCGCTGAGGGTATCGCTGGCATCCGCGGTGCCGACGGTGATGGTGCTGAAGGTGGCGCCCGCGCCTGCGGTTGTCGTCACCGGGCCCAATCCTATGGCTGTGCCGGACCCTTCGGTGAGGGTCACGGGAACGCCGCCGATGTTCTGCGCATTTTCCGTCACAGACACATTCGGCGCCTTGGGGGTGGCGACCGCCTGGCCGACGACGCCGACATAGCCGTAGGTGCTGTTGGCGTTGGTGAACTGAATCGAGGTGTAGTCGGACTGGACCGCGCCGGAGTCCACCTGGGTCCCGGTGCAGTAGGGGGATTTTCCAAAGCTGAAGCCGCGCTCATCGGTGGTGAGGGAGTTGCCGGAACCGTCCTTGGCCACGCTCTTGAGGCCGCCGCAAATCGCCGGGCTGCCGGGGAGCGGGAGCATGGTCTCGAGCACACCGCCGTAGTTCCCGAGCGCAGCCAGGTTGATGGTGGCAGCGCTCTCGTTCACCTGATTGCCGCCGCTGTCGGTGTAGGTACCGTCCATGTCATTCGAGGCTGCGGCGCTGTTCCCGGCAACGATGGTATTGGCCAGCGTCAAGGTTCCGCCGCTGTTGATCCCTCCGCCGGAGTTGGTCGCAGAGTTCGCGGAGATGGTGCTGTTGGTGATCGTGAGAGTGCCGTTGCTGTAAATGGCGCCGCCTTCCAGCGAGGCATTATTTCCGTAAAAGGTACTGTTTGTGATCGTCGCGGTCGCGCCTGGATCAATGCCAATGGCGCCGCCTGCACCGCCTGAGTTCCCGGAGAAGGTGGAATCGGAAACAGCCAATGTTCCGCCGCTGGCGAAGATTCCGCCGCCGCCAGCTCCGCCGGAATCGTTGGTGATCGCGCAGCTGGAGACGGTCAGGGTTCCGGCACTGGCAATGGCGCCGCCCTCCACGGTGGTTATCGCCCCGGAAAGGGTCAACCCGGAGATGCTGACAGTGACGCCGCTGTTGACTGTGAAGATGGGCGCGGTCGTAACAGCGCTGCCCGAGATCGATAGTTTTCCGGCTCCTGGGCCGGTGATGGTCACGTCATTCGTAATGGCCGGCAAGGGAGTCTGCGGAGTGATGGTGCCCGTGACGCCAGCCGCAAAGTCGATCGTGTCGGCGCTGGTGTCCCCATTCACTGACGTGATCGCTGCGCGCAGCGACCCGGTTCCTGAGTCGGCTGTCGTGGTGACCGTGTACGTCGCCGCCTGCGCTCCAGCAGTCAACAGCAGCGTGGTCATGCAGATCCCGAAAAGAGATGTCAGACGCCGCGCGCCGGGGGCAAACAGGGAAAGGCAGCGACGGCGGGCAGGAGGGAGCAGACGGGAAAGGGGCGATCGATCAGTGCGCATCGGAGACTCCAGGGCGAAAGCGGCAGAGCGGTCGGATTATTCTCGGCAACCGACAGAAAAAAACTGTTCAACGAATTTCGATCGTTCCCTACCCGCTGAGCCGGGAGGGGAGGGTGAAACCATGTTGAGGCATAGATCCGATCCACTCAGGAATTTCATTGCCCCAACAACAGCAACGAGGCATCTCCGCCAGTCAGCAGCGGAACCCCCGGTTCGCGCCACGGCATCAGACAGTGGACGCGAGAACAAACCGAAGAAGAAGAATCCATCGAAGCAAAGCCCTGGCAAGGGTCGAAAATCAAGTTGAAAAGTATGCCGTTCCGGCAAAAAGTGCTGGGAGAACCGGACCACCCTGCGCCCAGACGAATTCGACATCCGGTAGCTGCGGAGAGCGAAGTCCCGGTAGAGCAAGTATGTCGCTGGGTAGCAAAAGCAGAGCCATTCTAGGGTGGCAAAAAAGAAAGGTCAAGCGGATTTTGCAGTAGTATCGACAGGGTTACTCTATGCACCGCTACAGTAACCACTGGATTGCTATCTTATGAGGTAACTGCGGTAACGGGCGACAAGTAACGGTGCTTCTCCTGATGCTGTCGACGAACTCCGATCAGGCCGGCGCGGAGGCTCGGGAGTCCGTTTGCTTTAGTGGGCGATGGTGGAGACGCAGCGCGGGCCGCTCAGACCTCCGGGAACCAGGACGCCGGCATCCGAGCCGGACAGCTCGAGATTGACGACGAGAGGGACCCCTCCTACCACAATGGGGGTATTGGAGATTTCAAGAGGATAGGCCAGCCGGGCGGGAACGCCCGATTGCTCCACGCGGCCCTTGTCCATGAGATGGAAGACCGCCCAGGGACCGCTGAACTGGAGCAGGGGCAAGGTTCCGGAGCCGTAGTTGGCAATCAGCTCGGCTTGCCGGCTGGTTGCCAGCGACCAGGTGAAGGGCTTCGACACGTCCGATCCGGTAAGGGTCTGACCATCGATGGTCACAGTCACGCTTTTGATGCCTTTCGAGGGCAGGATATGCGTGGTGAAGCTGAGGCCCGCGGAGCCCGCCGCCGGATAAAGCGCTGAAGAGAGCTGCGTAGCGCGATCGAAGAAACGGACAAAATCCGGATTGACGTGCATGGGCGCATTCGGCGTGGGCGCCCACCCGGAGCCGCTGCGAGTGAGCAGCGTCTTGAGCGTCGAATCGTAGAGCTGCCACAGCGAACCGGAGCCCGGCTGGAGGACGGCGGCCACTTCGGAGGGACTGGCCTCGATGGCGGCGTTGGGCGAGAACGGGAAACTGGCCATCAGAGGTGTGAAGGCGGCGCAAAACGCGGCGCCCGCTGCATTGGCCTGCTCCGGTCCGCGGCCGCGGACGACTTCATCGACGGAGTTGATGGGCGCCTGCAGGAGCGCGAGCACGGTTTGATCCACGTGGGCCTGAGGATCGAGGGTGAAGGCCTGAGCGGTTTGGCTGGCTGAGGTGTGGGCTGAAGCGGAGGCGGTAAGGATCGGCGTAACCGCGTCGGGATTGGTCGCTGCGGACGGGTTCTGTGCCACCTGCGCGACGGCGGCCTGGAGGCCGAGAAGGCCGTTGATGTAGCTGGTATTGCCGGCGCCAATGAACTTGTCAGCGCTGTCGGGAGAGACTACGGCCTGAGCCGGCTGGAATTCCTTCGAGATATCGGGGTTGGCGACCGCCGTGTTATGCGACGCGGTGAAGAGAAGCGCCAGCAGCGGCGAGTTGGGATTGGAGACGAGCTGGAGCTTGGAGGCGGCGTCTGCGAGGCTGTGGTATCGGACGACAGATCCGGAGCGCAGGAAGCTGCGCCACTGGTTTTCGAAGTCACTGGTATAGGTCGTGGTCAGCTGCTGCGTGAGGGTGGTGGGATCCAGCGAAGGCGGCGCCTGATTGCCGAGAACCCAGACTTCTCCGCTGAAATAGCGGTCCGGATGCTGGATTGCATCCTGCATGAAGGCGAAGCCGGCACGGCTGAAGGCGCCGGGGACGACATGGGAGTCAACAACCGTAGCTGAAGAGCCGGGATAGAGCCGATTGAAGTCGATGGAAGGCGCGACTTTGTTGGCGGCGGTGAGCATCTGCTGGTAGATGCGCTCGAAGCCGCCGAAGCCAATGAGATAGGTGCGGGCTTTGGAAACCGCGCCCTGGTCGTTCGAACTGGGAGCGTTGTGCGGGAGCTCGCTCGCATAGAACTCGAACTGACGCTGCGCCAGTTCTTTCTGCTGCTCGGTATCGAGGGCACGGCCATTTTGCCAGTACTGCATGAGCACCGGTGCGAGAAATTCGGGGGTGCTCTTGTCGGGATCGGCGGTGGTGATGAGGTAGGCCTTGAGTGGATCGTAGGCGGCAGCGTAGTCAGCGCCCTGCGGGGGCGTGGGGGGCAGAGAGTTCAGGAAGGCGACGAGGTCGGCCTGGGTGTTGGCCAGCACCAGCTTGTTGAAGCGATCGAAGTAGATGCGGCGCGCGGCGGCGAGGAGACTGTTGCCGTGATAGAGGCCGAATCGGTAGAGCATGGGCGCGCCGTTTTGCTCATATCCTTCAAGCTGCACAATGGCGGCGCGGAGCTGGTCGAGAGCGGCAAGGTCCGGGGTGGGGGCCAGCATGGTGGACGGTAACGGCGTGGCCGGCAATGCACTCGCGGCGGTGGCGATGGAGCGCTCAAGGCGAGAATTGTTGGCCCACGAAATCGTGAAGCAGGCCAGAAGGACCAGCAATACCGCAGAAACCGAAGCCAGCACGGCGCGGCGGAAGATGGAAGCGCGGCGGCTGCTGCTGGAGGCGGCCAGGGCGCTGCGGTCGGCAAGGATGACATCCGGGAAAAGATGGGGCAGGAAGCACCATTGCGCCTGTTTGCGCGAGACGACCTGCGGCGCTTGCACGGCGGATGCGGCGCGCATGGCTTCGGGCGAAAACATGCGCGTGGCGCCGGAACCGGCGGGCTCGGTGCGGGGCTGCTGTGCCGCGCCGGCGACCATCTGCTCGACCATGTGGGCTCGGACGCCGGTTAAATACAAGCCGCGCAGGTATGGATTGGCGTTGAGATGGCTGGGGCGGGTCAGCTCGACGAGACAGGAGGCGAGATTGTTGCGGAGCTTGCGCAGCTCGCGAGGGAATTCGTAAACCGGATCGACGTTTTCCGCTTCGGTCTCGCGGCTGAGCAGCTCCAGGCGGAACTCGGAAAGGGAGAAGAAGATGCAGTCGAGGGCGGCAGTGACCGCGGCCATGGCGGTTTCCGCATGAAGACCGCTGGAAACCGGGTTGCGCGGGAGGGCTAATCCGAGGGGCTGGGCGACCTCTTCCTCACTAAGGTTGCGCACGAATTCGGAGAAGCCGGGGAGACGGTCGAGCTTGGTGAGGATGACGTAGACGGGAACTTCGGCGCCGAGTTGCTGTGCCAGATCGCGGAGCATCTGATTGGCGGAGCGGGCTGCGGCGACAGCCGTTTCCGCCGCGGCGGCGCCGAGGAACAGCTCGCTGCTGAGGCAGACGACCGCGGCGCGCACCGGCGCTTGCTTGCCCATAGCGGAGCGGGAAGCCTTGGGGCGTGTTTTGCGGATGAGACGGCTCCACAGCGCGGGAGCTTTGCGAACGGCATCGCCGGCTTCAGCGAAGGCGCAGCCATTGGCATACCAGAGGTTGACGACGGGAGTGGCGATGACATCCTGGTCGCGGTAAATCTGACCGGCGAGAAGCTCCGGATCCAGGCCCGATTTGACCACGGCGGTGGTCTTGGCGGAATTGGCTTCGCCGAGGATATAGAGCAGGGGCAGGGCGTCGAGAGACCTGGGTCCGGTGCGCTGGGCGGTAGCCAAACGGCGCTCGGCGTCGCGGAGCATGGATTCGAGATCGGCGCCACCGGGAAGCTTCTTTGCTGCTCCGTCGCGACGCCTTTCCCGGAAATCCATCAACAGGATTACGCCGGCCGCGGCCGCGCCCAGCAGAACAAGGAGGATGCGCAGAATCAGGAGCGCGCTTCCGGCGAGGCCCAGCAACGGAGGAACCAGCCAGGCAAGCACGATGGAGAGAACCAGAATGAGGACAGCAACGAGAATCGGCAGCACGGGAGACTCCTATTTTGCAATCAATCCGGCGCTCTGCACCTGGGAAACCCCGGAACCGAGCAAAAGCTCGTAGCTGCCGAACCCGATTACGGTGAGGCCGCCCAGCAGGCATGCGGTAATGAGCAGGGCGCGCGTCCAGGGATCGCGGGTGCGGGTGGGCGGAATCTCGGGAGCGGGCACAGCCGGCATGAGGCGCGGTGCGCCGCGCAGGCGCTCGATCCTGGCCCGGGCCTGGCGCAGCAACTGATGCAGTTCGCCGGTGTCACCGAAAGCGTAACGGCCGCGGTATCCCATCTGCAGACAGAGGCAGTGGAGTTCGAGAGCGTCGGCCACTTCGGCGGAATCCTGCGCGGCCAGCAGCGACTGCAGATTGCGGAAGAAGGCTTCGCCGGCCAGATGGCCGCCGAACAGCTCTTCCTGCAGCGGGCGCCGGGCCCAGTCAGCAAAGGCGGCGCTTTGCAGATTGAGAACGCTTTCATCCAGAAAGGCCACGGTGGCGAAGACCGCCATTTGCACCGTGTCGCTGGAGTAGCCGCTCGAACGGGCGTCCTGCATGGCCGATTGCAGCGAGCGGCGCATCTGGGCGCGAAAGCTCACCGCATCCTGCACCTGCTGGCGCTGAAAACGGACCCGCAGGATGGCGGTTAGCACTTCCTGAAAACAGAGGGCAAGACTGTTGCTTCGAAGGGCGCTCATCACGCGGTCTCCACGATCACGGTCAGTTCAAATTCGGGGCCGGAGATTTCTCCGGGAATGTAAATGCCAACCCTGCGGGTCTGCAGGATGTGTTCCCAGCAGGGGCCGGCGATTTCGATGGAGAAGTACTGCATGTCGGCTTCAGCGCGAATGGCTGTGGGGGGGACGGGGAGATGGGTAAGCGTCAGACCCGGCAGGGCGCGTTTGACCAGCTCCGGAACGAACTTCGATGAGCAGACTTTGACCAGCTTGGGGGTAAGGCGGAGCAGATCGGACTCGCCGAGCGTGGAGCGCATCCCGAGGATCCAGCGCGCGCGGCGGAGGCAGCGTTCATCGAGAACTTCGGCCGCATACATGTACGGTTCAACGGGCTGGAAATCGAGGGCGATCGTGTTGGAGGGGACGACGATCTCGAGATGGCGGCGGATATGGGCGTCGAGGGCGCGGAAAGCGGGGCCGGGATCGCGATGATCGTAAGCAGGAAGCTGGCGGGGGTCGGAATCGACGGCGAACGTGCAGAGGGCGCCGGCGAGGCGCGACAGCTCGATGAATACGGCCTCAGGATGCGCGTGCCGCGTGCTGACGAGGTGCTGAAGGGGCGGAAGGGCGCTGTGCAGAGCGTGGAGAAACCAGTAGTTGGCGACATCGAGCGCACCGGTGCCGGCCTCAAAGCGCCCGTGACGGCGCGCGCCGCGTGCCACGGTGGCGCTCTTCTCGCCCACGGCATCGAGCAGGCGGCGGAGCAGCAGCATCAGCGGCTCGCTGGCGCTGAGGCTCAGGCAGGGCGGAATGAATTCCTCATCGCAGACCAGATGGCCGCGGCCGTCACGGAGCACGCGCGCGACCGGGAGGGAGAGCACTTCCGGTGTCAGCTCGGCTTCGGTCATGAGCCGGATATTCTTGCGGCCAAGGTCGATTTCGCGCTCGTCGATGCCGTTGGTTTCATCGCGCAGCACGCGTTGCACCGGCGAAAAGCGGCTGCCATTTGGCGAGGCACTCAGGTCGCAATCAAACCCATTGTCGCGCCGGATGGGAACGGTGAGGTAAAGGGGCAGCTCTGCGTCGGTGGAGGGAAAGACATCGAGGAGATTGCGGAGCGGCGGCGGCGGATCTGAATTTGGGATTTCAAAAGGAAGGCTGTCGGGGAAGATGCCGGAGGCAGAGAGGACCGACGCGGTCCCGTTGCGCATGGCCTTGGTGTCAAACTCAAGGTGCAAAAGGCCCCACGGTTCGCGCCACAGGCCGGCAGCCAGGAAAGCCATGGAGTCTTCGAAGTAGCGGCTTTGCGTCTGGAAATGATGCGGGCCGAGATACATGCCCTCGGACCAGACCACCCGTGACAGGAATTTCATAGCGATCGAAACCGTTCGGAAAGCGCGAATTTCAGGGGATTAAAGGCCGAGCGAAGTCACGGAGGGGTCAGGCTTTCCCCGCGTCCGTTCGTGGGCCCGGCAGCTCTGTCGCAAATTGTGTTTGCATCGTAGGATGCGTGACCTTTACTGTCAAGCGAGGTAGATATAGTTTGGATTGCGGAACTCCGCAATTCTGAACCGGCAAGGTGGACATCGATGGACGCGCCCAAAAATCCATTGGAAAAGCCGGAATTCGGCGGTGCGGATGCGGCTCCGGGCGGCGAACCAGCCAGTGCGACGGGAATCGTTGGCCAGTTGCCTGCGAACCCGGTAGTCGCCGAGAAGGATCTGCTCGCGTCTCTCATCCGGCAGGGCGATGCACCCGCGCCGGTTCCGGCAACGCCAGGGAAAGAGCCGGGCGCGACGTCTGCGCCTTATCCCGATCCAGGGGCGAGCGCGAATGCGGGGCAATCGCAGAGCGCGGGTGAGTTCACGCGCATGCTGCAGGCGTTGACGGACACGCAACAGAGGGCGCCGGCAGCGCCGCCGTCAGAGGATGTGTCGCGGGTCTTTAGTCAGGTCGCCGTGGACAAGAGACTGGTCACCGAACCAGCCGCGGGCGCCTCCGGCGTGCCTCCGCAAGCGGCGAGCTCGCCGACCAGTTCACCGGAGCCTGGAGCGTTTACGCGAATGTTCAGTTCGGCGAGTGCGCAGCCTTCAGGGGCACCCGCACCACCACAGACAGCTCCTTCTCCCGCGCCTGCGCCCTCGGGCCCCGGGGAATTTACCCGAATATTTCAACAGACGCAGGGATCTGGTTCAGTCGCTGAGTCCAACCCGCCGGCTGCTCGCGAAGCGGCTTCACCGCAGGGCCCGGGCGCATTCACGCGAATGTTCTCGAGCCAGAGCGCTTCTTCCCGGCCGCCGGAGGACTCGCTGAAATCGCTGAAACCGGAACCGCCTTCGGACCGCGGATGGAAACCGGCGGAAGGCCCCGTCATGATGCCTTCGGAGCCGCCGCTTGCGGCGCAGGGAGGCTTCACGCAGTTGCTGCAGACGCTGAATCAGGAATCGACTCCGAAGGCCGGGCCGCCTCCGCCGGCCGCGGCTGCCTATCCGGCGCCCGAACCGGACGTGGCCAAAGCGGGAGGCTTCACCCAGCTGTTGCGCACCTTGTCGGATGAGCAGGCCGCTCAGCCGTCACCGGCGGCACCTGCGGCCCCGCCGCTGTAT
>JBATVK010000152.1:0-76894 GCA_049671725.1 Acidobacteriaceae bacterium | reverse complement strand
GGAATGCCCGGCGTGGGCGCAGTCTCGCCGCTGACCTTGCGGCTCCGGTCCGCCTCAAACGGCGACGGCCGCGGAGCGGGCAGAGCATCAGGCACCGTCGGACCTTGGTCCAGAGCGCCTGATCCTCGTCCTCCTGAGCCCTGTGTTCTGCGTTCTGTACTCTGTCCACCTGAGCCCTGTGTTCTGCGTTCTGTACTCTGCCCCCCCTGCACGCCGCTCAGCAGCTCCTCCACCGGCAACAGCCGTTGCAGGTGGACCAGCTTCACCAGTCCCAGTTCCAGGTGGAATCGCTGCTCCTGGCGGTAATTCAGGTCGTCGAACGTGCGCAGCATCACCTGCAGAAAGCGCGTCAGATCCTCTTCGGAGAACAGCATCGCCGAACGTGACGCGCGCGCCCGTGCGTCCGCGGAAATCTGCAGCAGATCGGTATTCTCCCCGCCGATCCGCGCCATCAGCGCGTTGCGCAGGTAGCGCACGAACTGCCGCGCCAGCGCCGCGGGACTGTTGCCCGCATTCAGCAGCGTGTTGGCCTCTTCGATCACGGCGGAAGTCTGCCCCGCGCTGATGGATTCCATCAGCCGCTCGAACACCGTGTCCGGAACCGACCCCATCAGTTCGCGAATCTGCTCGGCGGCCAGGTGCGGCCTGCCGTCCACCCGCGTCGCCGAGGCAATGGCCTGATCCATGATCGACAGCGCATCGCGCATCGACCCGTCGCCCGCCTCGGCCAGCAGCGCCAGCGCCGCATCTTCCGCATCGATCTCTTCCTGCGCGGCAATTGTTTTCAGCTGCGCCAGAATGTCGTCGAAGCGCACCGCGTGAAAGCTGAAGTGCTGGCACCGCGAGCGGATGGTCTGCGGAATATCCTCCGGCTGCGTGGTCGCCATCATGAAGACCACGTGCTCCGGCGGTTCCTCCAGCGTCTTCAGCAGCGCGTTAAACGCGGCGTCGGTGATCTGATGCGCCTCGTCGAGGATCCAGATGCGGTACCGGTCGCGCGCCGGATTATAGCGGGCAGCCTCGCGCAGCTCGCGAACTTCGTCGATGCCGCGGTTGGTGGCCGCGTCGATCTCCAGCACGTCGACGGAATTGCCCGCTCGAATCTCCTGGCAGGAATCGCAGACGCCGCACGGCTCCGGGCTTGGGCGCTCCGCCGTTCCCACTGCGGTCCGGCAGTTCAGCGCCTGCGCCAGGATGCGCGCGATGGTGGTCTTTCCAATGCCGCGATGCCCCGAAAAAATGTAGCCGTGCGCGATCCGCCCCTGGTCGAGAGCATTCAGCAGCGTGCGCGTGACGTGCTCCTGCCCGGCCACGTCGGAGAAGCGCTGGGGACGGTATTTCCGGGCGAGAACCTGGTAAGCCATTGAATGCTGATTGTATCGCTGCGGAGCGCTCCACATTTCCAGAACCCCGGACGCACGCGCGAGCACTGAATCGGAACTGGACTGCGCTCCGGCGGATCGCGTCGCCTCGACCTGTCCCCGAATACAATGTGGCCAGTGTCCGCCGATCTCCTGTACCGCCTCGCTACGCCGTCGGATCTTCCCTGCCTCCCGCCGCTCATCCAGGCTTCCGTCCGCGGACTGCAGGCCGGCGATTACTCCCCCTCCCAGATCGATCAGGCCCTCGGCACCTGGCTCGGCGTCGATACCCGGCTCGTCCTCGATCGAACGTACTTCGTCGTCGAAGCCCCAGGCGATCCCGCCACCCTGGTCGCCTGCGGTGGATGGTCGCGCCGCCGCACCCCTTACGGCAGCGACCATCGCCCCGGCCGCGACGAAGCGATGCTGGACCCCCGCACGGATGCCGCCAGGATTCGCGCCTTCTTTGTCCACCCGGCGTGGGCGCGCCGCGGCATCGGCAGCCGCATTCTGGAGTTGTGCGAGCAAGCCGCGCAGGCCGAAGGCTTTACGCGCTTTGAAATGGGCGCCACGCTCACCGGCATCCCGCTCTACCGCCGCCACGGCTACGTGGAACAGGAGCGTATCGAGCTGCCCCTCGCAAATGGCGAGACCCTGCCCATCGTGCGAATGTCGAAGCAGCTTTGACCGCGCGCCGCCCGGGCAGGGAACTCGCTTCACCGGCTAGGCTTCTTCTTCCGCCGCCCCTTGCTCGTCGCCTTCTTCGCAGCCTTCCTTTTCGCGGCCCGCGCCCTTCGCTGCAGTTCTTCCGGCGAGTACATGGATTTGCGGCAGTTCTCGGCTCCGCAGTTGCAGCGCGCCTCGTCTTCGTCGCCGTCGTAGAGATAGTAATCGTAGGTCAGTTCCTCGCCGGGGGCGATCTCGCGCATGGCCATGATCCACACCCGGCCGTCGATCTCCTCGGTCTCGCAGTTCGGATCGCAGGAGTGGTTGATGAACATCGCCGTCCCGTGTCCGTCGATCACCGTGGAGCCGTCGCCCACGCCGAACAGGTACGTGGTCGGCGAGTTCTCATATTTTTCGTCGGCTTCTTCCTTTGAAATCCGCGGCCCCGTGTACTCCACCACGTGCGTGCCCTTGCGGATGGCGTCGGTCGTATAGCATCCCGCCGCGTGGATGGCGGACGAGCGAATGATGAGTCCCATATCGATTGAAGAATAGCAATTTTGAAGCCTCGCGCCTCGGGGCAAGCGCGTCTAAACTAAGAAGAAGTGCTGCGGATCCTCTCCATCGCCGGAACCGTTCTCCTGCTCGCGCTGCCCATTGCCGCCCAGCAGCAGGATTCTTCCTCGTCCGGTTCCTCGTCCAGCCCGCAAAGCCAGTCCTCATCCGGCAGCGCGCAAAACCAGAATCAGTCCGGATCGGCCGGCACGGCCGCGGCGAAGAAGAAAAGCGATCAAAAGCCTGCGGCGAAGCCCGCTTCGACCGCCGATCAGAACGCGTTTCCTGAAGCGCAGTCGGAGAAGGCCGCGCAGCAGCAACAGCAGGACAGCGCACCAGCGGCGCCTGCGCCGCAGACTGCCCAGCCTCCGAAAGGCTCCTCAACTGCGGATCAGAACCCGTTTCCCGAAGCGCAGTCGGAGAAGGCTGCTGAGCAGGATCAGCAAAAGACAGGTCAGGATTACAGCAGTTCGGGCGTCAAGGGCCTCAATCTGCCGGCCCAGGCGACTCCGCTCGCCGCAGGCGCACCCGGCAACACAGGATTCAGCCCCGGGCTGGCGCGCAAGGATGTGAAGGTCGGGAACTTCTATCTCCAGACCCGCGACTACAAAGGCGCCTACGACCGGTTCCTCGAAGCCACCCAGGTGAACCCGGGCAGCGCCGATGCTGTCTATGGCCTCGCAGTGGCGGCGCAGCACCTGAACAAGCGCGACGTGGCCCTCCAGTACTACCAGTTGTATCTCGCGGCGCTGCCTGATGGTCCCAGGGCGAAGGATGCGCGCAAGGCCCTGAAGGAGATGGGCGTCGAACCGAAGCAGTGACCGCTCACCCTGGCGCCGCAAGTCTCTGATTCAGACGGAAAAACCGGTGTTATAGTGGCCGCACAGCGGCCCCTCCGCTTTGACCGATGGATTCCGAACTCCAGGCCGTTTGCGATGCGTATCGCGCCAGGCTGGCTGGCCGTCCGGTCGAGTGGTGCCGGCTTCATCCCCAGGCGGACGATCGCGCGTGGAGCCCGCAGGAAGTGGTCGAGCATCTGGTGCTGGCGCTGCGCAGTTCCGCGGGCGTTCTCCAGACGCGCATCGAGAAGGGCCGGCCCTCGCAGGCGAGCGCGACGCTGGTCCAGCGCCTGCGGCGCACCTTCGTCTTTACCTTTCGAAAGCTGCCGCGTGGCGCTCCCGCACCCCCGTTTGTGCGGCCAGGTCTGCTCCACTGGCAGCCCATGGACGGAACCGCGCTGGCCGAGCAGTTCCGCCGGGAGATGGACGCCACAGACAAAGTTCTGGCGACCGTCCGCGAACGCTTCGGCAGCCGCCGCGCCGCCTCGCATTTCCTGCTCGGACCGCTGAGCGCCGGGGAATGGCGGAGATTTCACGCGATCCACTGCCGCCATCATCTGGCACAGTTGCAGCGCATCGAGAGAGCCATCGGTCCCGCTGCTCCCGGCGGTCACGAGCGTTCAGAGACTCACGCCGCGTCAGTACTTTGACTTGATGGCGTACGTCAGCCCCATGGTGAACTGAAATGAGTTGTGTTTTGTCGGCGGAAGCGTTGCCGGCGAATCGTTCAGGTAGCTGTCCAGCGTTCCCACCGAGAAGCTGAGGTTCTTGTAGGCCGGAAATGCAAAAGTATCGGTCTCGTTCGCCGAGTAATCGTGCGGCTGATTCCACGCGGGAATGTACGACAGCCCCTGCGTCCACGTCACCAGCTTGCTCTTCATTCCGTAAGTGACGGCGAACGTTGACCCGATCAGGTTCTGATTCGTATCGCCCGATCCGGAGATGAAGGCCTGCTTCTCATACTGCACCGTGCCCTTCAGGTCGGCCTCCTGGTTCGGCTTTTTCAGGACCGTCCAGCCGATGCCGCCGCCATAGATCTGCTGCAGGCTCAGATCCTGGCTGAAGTTGTGGTCGAACGCGGTCTGCCCGAGGCCAAAGAAGCGTGGCGAGAAGTACTCGTCGCGCTCGGCGTCGAAATGCGTAATGGCCGTCTTGGTGACGGTCGCAGCCACCGGTCCCGTGGGCGTCGTATAGGCGGGCTGCGTGATCTTGCCGAAGGATCCGCTGAAATCCGCTGAGGTGCGATTACGCGTGTCCAGCCAGGTCACGGTGGGCACCACCCGCACCAGCCCCAGACTGCCGGAAACCGTGTACTGATTCTGCGTCGCCGTCACCAGCGTAGCGCCAGCCGTTGCGGCCCCGTTCCACCCGGCGAAGAAGCTGGGATGGTGGTAGAGCTGTTTGTCGAGAGTGGCGTGGTCGACGATGTATTGCGCGTCCTTGACCGGAATCGGTTGCGCAGCCGGTTGATTGGCAGGATGAACGGTGACGGTCCCGTCCGCGACATCCACAGGGCCCTCAGGCAGACGCGCCACGGCTTTGTGGCCGTGCGTCTTCACCTGGCTGCTGAGCACGGCGAAATCCCCGGTGGCGTGGAGTTCCTTAATCTTCGCCCAGGGAATCTTCACATCTCCCATCGAATCGGTGTGGAAGGTAACCGTCCCGCCGATTTCATTGACAAATGTGCCGTGCAGAACGTCTCCATCGCTCAGCACCAGCACATCGGGCGCGGAAGCTTTTTTGTCGGCTGCAAAGCAGGGCAGCGTCAGCAGCGTGATCAGCAGGATCGGCAGGGTGCTGAGCAGGCGGCGGAAATACGTCGAGAGCAGAGTCATCGGCAAACCATCCTTGTTCAGGGATTTCGTTCGGCTGCGAACGTGGCGGTTGAGGCTTTATCAGTGTGCGATGCGTTCGGCGCAGGCAGGCGTTGCAGCATTCCACAGTTGCTGGAAGAGAGGAACCGCCTTCAGCAGGATAACCCGCTGGACGCGCGGCCGGTTTTTCCAGAGAATGAAGATATGGCGCTGACCCGCGAGCAGGCTCTGGACTATTTCCGCTCCGACGATCTGATCGGCCTCGGCATGGACGCCGACGCCGTACGCCGGCGGCTGCATCCCGAGGGCGTGGTCACCTACATCATCGATCGCAACATCAACTACACGAATTTCTGCACCGAGTATTGCACCTTCTGCGCTTTCTACCGGCCGCTCAAGGGCAAGCAGGCCAGCGAAGGATACATTCTCGACTTCGAGACCATCTATGCCAAGATCGCCGAGACGCTGGAGATGGGCGGAACCGGAGTACTGATGCAGGGCGGTCTGCACCCGGACCTGAAGATCGACTGGTTCGAGCGGCTCCTGAGCGGGATCAAGGCGCGCTTCCCGCAGATCTGGCTGCATTGCTTCTCAGCCTCGGAGATTCTGGCCATTGCCGAGTACAGCGACCTCACCGTGCGCGAGACCATCGAGCGGTTGCGCGATGCGGGCCTGGATTCCATCCCCGGCGGCGGCGCGGAGATTCTCGACGACGAAGTGCGCCATCGCATTGCGCGCCTCAAGTGCAGAACGGAAGACTGGGTGCTGGTGCACAGGACCGCGCACCAGCTGGGCATGCGCACCACGGCGACCATGATGTTCGGCGTCGGCGAGACCCTGGAGCAGCGGGTGAATCACTTTCAGGTGATCCGGCAGTTGCAGGACGAGACCGGCGGCTTCACAGCGTTTATTCCCTGGAGCTTCCAGCCAAAACACACGGCTCTCGGCGGACGAGGCTGGGATGAGGCGACAGCGGTCGAGTACCTGAAAGTGCTGGCGATCTCGCGCCTCTACCTCGACAACATCGAGAACGTGCAGTCCAGCTGGGTGACGCAGGGCCTGAAAGTCCTGCAGATGGGCCTGCGTTTCGGCGGCAACGATGTCGGCTCGGTCATGCTCGAGGAGAATGTCGTGAAAGCCGCCGGTACCTCCAACTGCACCACCGAAGAGGAGCTGCGCCGCGTCATTCGCGACGCCGGATTCAGGCCGGCGCAGCGCGACACGCTTTATCGCACCATGTTCCTCAACTAGAGGCCGCGGCTGGCTATTCCGCCACTCCGTTGCTCCCCACCAGATCGATCTGCCCGGTCATCACGTGGGCGTACAGGCGATAGTCGCCCTGATCTGTGTTCCGCGTGAAGCTTCGGAAAAAGCCGCCCTTGTCCACGTGATACGCCGCGGCGTTCACCTCGCCAATGTCCACCGAAGCGTCCACCAGCCGGTAGTCCCAGTCATGCAGCGATGAGATAGTGATTTGTCCGGCATAGAGCGCGATAGCCTTGTCGCCGGTCACGTCTTCCACCTTCACCTGGCCTGCGCCCATATCCACGCGCAGATTCGTCCTGCGCGGAACCTCCACGCGGATCTGCAGACTGCCGCGGTGCGTTCCCGGTCCTGCGATCGTCAGTGCGCCTTGGTCGGGCCCTCCGGAAAACTGCAGTTGCACCTGCCGGGCGCGCTCCGCGTCATCCGATGTGCAGGTCACGTGCAGCATCTCCTTGTCGGTCCCCACGATCTCCAGGCCCGCCGGCCGCGAATGAATCGTCAGATTCGCTCGCGACTGCAGCGGAACGTCGATCGTCTGCCCGCATGCGGACTGCGCTTGTCCGGATGCGGCCAGGCTGCAGGCCACCAAAGCCGCGCCTGCCGCGGCGCACTGAATCTTCATGCTTTCTCCTACGCGCGCGCCGGCAGGAAGGTTCCAACCGCTATCCTTTTTTCTTCGGGTTGCAGCGCCGCGCTTAGCTCTGCGGCTTTCTGGGTTCCGTCATCTTCTGCGGATCAAGGATCTCGCGAATCTGCTCCTCGCTCAGCAGTTTCTTCTTCCGCGCCAGTTCCACAATTGACTCGCCCGTGGCCACGGACTCCTTCACCAGCTCTGCCGCCTTTGCGTAGCCGAGATACGGATTGAGCGCCGTCGCCAGCGCGATCGTGCTCTCCGCGTACTGGCGGCACTTCTGCTCGTTCGCGGTGATTCCCTCCACGCACCGTTCGCGCAGCACCCGCAGAGTATTCGCCAGAATCGTGATGCTCTGGAGCACGTTATACGCCATGGCCGGCATCATCACGTTCAGTTCCAGTTGGCCTGCCTGCACCGCCAGCGCGACGGCTGTATCGTTGCCCACCACCTGAAAGCTGACCATGGCCGCCAGTTCGGCCATCACCGGGTTCACCTTGCCCGGCATGATCGACGATCCCGGCTGCAGGCTCGGCAGATGAAGCTCGTTGAACCCCGTGTTCGGCCCGCTGGAGAGCAGCCGCAGATCGTTCGTGATGCGGATCACCTCCAGCGCCACGCTGCGCAGCGCTCCGCTCACCAGCCCCATGCACGCCTGCGATTGCATCGCCCAGCGCAGATCCTCAGCAGGGAAGAGCGCCTGCCCCGAAATCCGGCCCAGGTTCGAGACCGCCTTCGCGCGGTACTCCGGATGGGTGTTCAGCCCGGTCCCCACCGCCGTCCCGCCCAGCCCCAGCTCACGCAACGAATCGGCGGCCTGCCGCAGCGCCTCCGCCCCCTTGCGCAGCGCCACGGCGTACGCGGCGAATTCCTGTCCCAATCGGATGGGCACCGCATCCTGCATGTGCGTGCGCCCGGACTTCATGACGCCGTCGAATTCCTCACCCTTCTCCGCGAATGTGGCGGCCAGCGCCTCCAGCTCCGGGTACAGCGTTTGCAGCGCCAGCAGTGTGGCCAGCCGCATCGCGGTGGGGAAGACGTCATTCGTCGACTGCCCGTAGTTCACGTGATCGTTCGGATGAACTTCGGCATACTCGCCCAGCTTCCCGCCCAGCAGCTCGTTGGCCCGGTTGGCGATCACTTCGTTGGCGTTCATGTGGAAGCTGACGCCCGCTCCGGCCTGAAAGACGTCGACGACGAACTCCGCGTCCCACTTTCCATCCGCCACTTCCAGCGCGGCCTGGAGAATCGCGTCGGCACGGCGCTGATCCACCGTGCCCAGCTCCTGGTTCGCTTCGGCTGCCGCGCGCTTCACCATCCCGATGGCCCGGATGAGGAGCGGATGCGCGCGCATGCCGGAAATGGGGAAGTTCTCGACCGCGCGCGTCGTCTGTGCGCCGTAATACGCGTTCACCGGGACCTCGACGAACCCCAGCGAGTCCTTTTCCTTGCGTGTTGCGGCCATGGCGGTTCAACCTCCGCGCTTACGCCAGGATTGGGATGCCCGCGAAATCCTTCTGGATGCGAAGCTTCCACTCTGCCGGGCCGGTTTGATGCACCGACGTCCCCTGCGCATCCACCGCCACCGTCACCGGCATGTCCTCGACTGTAAACTCGTAGATCGCCTCCATGCCCAGGTCCTCGAACGCGACCACCTTTGCTGCGCGGATCGCCCTGGACACCAGATACGCCGCTCCGCCCACCGCCATCAGATACACGGCTTTGTTGTCACGGATGGCCTCGATGGCCGCCGGTCCGCGCTCGGCTTTGCCCACCATCCCCAGCAAACCCGTCTGCTCCAGCATCTGCCGCGTGAATTTATCCATGCGCGTCGAGGTCGTCGGCCCCGCCGGGCCCATCACTTCCTCGCGCACCGGATCCACCGGTCCCACGTAGTAGATGAATCGGTTCGTGAAGTCCACCGGCAGCTTCTCGCCGCGGTTCAGCATCTCCGTCATGCGCTTGTGCGCCGCGTCGCGCCCGGTCAGCAGCTTGCCGCGCAGCAGCAGAACCTCGCCCGGCTTCCACGCAGCCGCTTCCTCGCGCGTCACGGTGTCCAGATTCACCCGCCGCGCCTGGCTCACGTCATACGTCAGCGTTGGCCAGGCTTCGAGCGACGGCGGCTCCAGCGCCACCGGCCCTGATCCGTCCAGCACGAAGTGCGCGTGCCGCGTCGCCGCGCAGTTCGGTATCATCGCCACCGGCAGATTTGCCGCATGCGTCGGATAATCCCGAATCTTCACATCCAGCACCGTCGTCAGCCCGCCCAGCCCCTGCGCGCCGATGCCCAGCTTGTTCACCTTGTCGTAGATCTCGATGCGCATCTCCTCCATGCGGTTCTTCGGCCCGCGGTCCAGCAGTTCCCGCATGTCGATCGGATCCATCAGCGACTCCTTCGCCATCAGCATCGCCTTTTCCGCGGTGCCGCCGATGCCAATCCCCAGCATCCCCGGGGGACACCACCCCGCGCCCATGGTCGGCACCGTCTTCAGCACCCACTCCACAATCGAATCCGACGGGTTCAGCATCGCGAACTTCGATTTCGCCTCGCTCCCGCCGCCCTTGGCCGCGACTGTCACATCCACGTTGCCGCCGCGCACCATCTCCACGCTCACCACCGCCGGCGTGTTGTCCTTCGTGTTCTTCCGCGCCCCGGCCGGATCGGCCAAAATCGACGCCCGCAGTGTGTTGTCCTGGTTCAGATACGCGCGCCGCACGCCTGCGTCGCACATCTCCTGGACGGTCATCGTTGCGTCCCAGCGCACGTCCATCCCGATCTTCAGAAACACGGTCACGATCCCCGTATCCTGGCAGATGGGCCTGTGCCCCTCGGCGCACATGCGCGAGTTGACGAGGATTTGCGCCATCGCGTCCCGTGCCGCGGGCGATTCTTCGCGCTCGTACGCCCGCGCCAGGCTGGTGATGTAGTCCACCGGATGGTAATAGCTGATGTACTGCAAAGCGTCCGCAACGCTCTGAATCAGGTCTTCCTGTTTGATTGTCGCCATTGGAATCTGCCTGTTGCAAGGTTATATGAGTGCGTATCCGATTGCTGGCCGCACTTCCGCCGAATCGAAAACCAAAGTGCGCGCTTCGTGCTGCAACTGCGCGTCCACGCTCACCTTCTCTTGTTCACAAACCCATCCGCAAACCGGAACAGGGCGTTTCCGTCTAAGATGGACGGCGAATCCGCCAAGGAGAACCCCATGTCCCCAGTTTCTTTCGCGGCCAGCATCAAACCCCTCTTTCGCGAAGTCGACATCGAACATATGAAACAGTTTGGAGTCGACCTGGACGATTACGCCTGGATGTCAAACCCCGCCAATGCCGCAAGTGTGCTCGCGACCGTCGCGCCGCAGAACGGGCAGCCGCCAACGATGCCGCCAGGCGGCCCTTACTGGACACCCGACCAGCTCGGGCTGTTCGCACAGTGGCAGAAGGACGGCTATCAGCCCTGAGCCTGGATCGGCAGCGAAGACGAAGCCCGCCCGTTAGCTCGCCTTTGGCTTCCAGAACGGCGACGGCCCCAGATACTCCATGTTGTACTTGCGGAACCACGCCGCCGGATCCGCCGGGGGCCCGGCCTTCGCGCTGTCGCGCATATACGCTTCCATCTTTCCCGCCGGGCTGAACGCGATCAGCAGCCGGCTCGGCGTTGCTGACACCGACGAAAATGTGTGCGGCACGCGCCGTGGTCCCAGCACAGACTCGCCCGGCCCCAGCGTGACCTGCCGGTCACCGAGCTGGAAGGCCACGTTGCCTTCCATCACGTAGAACCACTCATCCTGGCTTGGGTGCAGATGCAGTGGCGGGCCGCCCGGCATCAGGTGCGTGTGCTCCATCACGAAGAGCCCACCGCCAGTCTCCGCTGTCCCAACCTTAAACGAGACCGTGCTGAACCCCAGCGAGTGCGGCTGTCCGAAGCGATCCTCGCCGTCGCCCACCACGTGCAGCTCGACCGGCGATGGCGCGGCATCCCTGTGGGCCTGCGCTTCCGCGGCGAGAATGTCGTGCAGTCCCAGTGCGGGCAGCGCCGCAGCCGCAGCCTGCAGGAATGAACGGCGTCGCATATGGCCTCCTTGCCATGCGGGGGAGTAGGGTTGCCGCAGCATAGCGGACCGCATGTTCGGTATGCAATCGGATATTCCAGCGTTTGCCATCCCGGCACCGGAGGCGTGTGCACGTGTCATCAAGCTGGAAATGTCCGCCGCATTGCCGACAGAAACCGTGGCCTGGCTTTCGGATGGGATTCGGTTTCCACCCGCCGCGCCGCCGCTCGCCATCCTCCATCGTCTAAGCTAGAAGAATGGAAGCAGAGTCCTTCGACGTCCTGGTCATCGGCGCCGGGCCCACAGGCATGGCATGCGCCATCGAGGCGCAGCGGGCCGGATTCCGTTCCGCGCTGGTGGACAAGGGCTGCCTCTGCAACTCGCTCTTCCACTATCCCTCACACATGACGTTCTTTACCACCTCCGAGCTGCTGGAGATCGGCGACATCCCCTTTCCCAGCCCCAACGCCAAGCCCAGCCGCAACGAGGCGCTCGAGTACTACCGCAAAGTCGCCATGTTCTATAAGCTCGACGTCCGCGCCTATCAGGCCGTCGAAAAAGTCACCGGCGAGGACCTCAGCTTTGAGGTGCACACACGCGACCGCTTCGGCCGCGCTCGCGTCCACGTCGCGCGCAAAATCGTCGTGGCTACCGGCTACTACGACCTGCCCAATCTCATGAACATCCCCGGCGAAGACCTGCCCAAAGTCCGCCACTACTACGACGATCCCCATCCCTACTACGGCATGGACGTTCTGGTGATCGGGGGCAAGAACTCCGCGGCCATCGCCGCGCTGGAACTGTGGCGGCACGGCGCGCGGGTGACGCTGGCGCACCGCG
Source organism: Acidobacteriaceae bacterium (assembly GCA_049671725.1). Lineage (GTDB taxonomy): Bacteria > Acidobacteriota > Terriglobia > Terriglobales > Acidobacteriaceae > Palsa-343. The sequence goes on along the minus strand of JBATVK010000152.1, from coordinate 64,873 downwards.
GCCCGCACATGCATCGCCACGTGAAGTACTGGATTCTGCCCGACATCGAGAACCGCATCAAAAACGGGGAAATCCGGGCACATTTCAATACTTCTGTTACTCGCATTGATCCGGACACAGCGACCCTGGCCACGCCCGAGGGTCCGCTCACCATCCCCAACGACTTTGTTCTTGCCATGACCGGCTATCGTCCCGACTTCACCTTTCTGGAGTCGCTGGGAGTGCGCATCGAGGGCAAGGACCGCTGTCCGGCCTGCGATCCGAGGAGCCTCGAGAGCAACGTTCCTGGCATTTACCTTGCCGGCGTCATAATTGCCGGCGAGCGCACCAACGAGATCTTCATCGAGAACGGCCGATTCCATGGCCGTCAGATTGCAGAGGATCTGAAACAGCGGCTGCGACTGCCCGCAGGAGAGCTGGCCGGAGTTTAGGCTCCGCGCCGAACGATGAGGAGACAGTAGCTGTTGCGGCGCGGATCCGCCGCAGCGGCACAGTTGCAGTTATGTCGTTTCGAGGACCACGCACGATTTTTGGCCAGCTGATGGCCGCGCTGATTCTCTTTGAGATCATTGTGGTCGGCATCTACACGCTCCTGCTGGTGCATCAGCAGCGGGTCGAGCTGACGCGGCATCTGCGCCAGCGGCTGGAATATCAGGCCGACCTGGTGGCGACGGAAGGCGGCCTGGTCTTTCAGGACGGTCCCCAGGCTCTGCAGGGCGTGGTGGTGAGCGCGGCTCTGGCTCCCAGCGTGAGCGCAGCGCAGATCACCGACATGCAGGGCCGCACCCTGGCCAGCAACGATCCGACAGCGCTCGGCAAGCTCACGCTGACCGCCCAGGAGAAAACGTATCTGCGCGACCTGACCGGCCCAAACATCTTTTCCACCTCGCCATCGGAGTGGGAAGCTGTGGCGCCCATCGTCTCTCAGGGCCGGCTGCAGGCGCTGGTGTGGATTTATCCGAACGAACTCCAGGACAGGCAGGATTTGAGATCGCTGCTGCGCATCACGGCACTCTGGGCGCTGTTTGTACTGGCCGGGTGCACGCTGATTGCCGCCATCCTGGCCCAGTCCATCACACGCCAACTGGCGACCCTGACCCGCGCCACGCGACGCCTGATCCACGACCCCGAGGATGCGGGAGCATTCCCGCTGCCGGTGAAGTCGACCAACGAGGCCGCGGACCTGACCATCGCCTTCAATCGCATGGTGGCGGCGATGCAGGAGCAGCGCGCCGGGCTGAACGAAACCCTGGCGCTGCTGGATTCCATGCTGGCGAACGCTCCCATCGGGTTCGCGTTTTTCGACCGCAAATACCGCTTCGTGCGCATCAACCAGTTCCTCGCTGAGATGAACGGCTATTCGCTGGCGCTGCACCTGGGCCGCGGGGCGGACGTGATTCTGCCGCCCGCTCCGGCGGAGAAGCTGGAGCACGGACTGGGGACGGTGTTTGAGACCGGCCAGCCGATTCGCAATCTCGATCTGGCATGGGACGCGGCGGGCCGCCCGCGCAGCTGGCTGGCCCATCTCTATCCGGTGCGTACGGATCCGGAGACGACGCGGTGGGTGGGCGCAATCCTGGTCGACACGACCGAGCAAAAGCGCTCTGAAGAGGCGCTGCGCCGCACGGAGAAGCTGGCCGCCGCAGGCCGCCTCGCCGCCTCCATTGCGCACGAGATCAACAATCCGCTGGAAGCGGTCACTAATCTGCTGTATCTCATCCGTCAGGAGAACCTCTCGCCTTCCACGGCGCGCTTCGCGGACCAGGCGCAGCAGGAAGTGGCGCGGGTCTCCGAGATTGCCCAGCAGACGCTGCGCTTCTACCGGCAGTCGACGCTGCCCGCGGTCGCGAATGTCGCCGAGCTGCTGGACTCGATCATCACCCTGCACCTGGGGCGTATTCAGGCGCTGCCCGCCGAGCTGGAGCGCGATTACGCCAGCGATCTGCCGCTCTTCTGCTTCGCGGGCGAATTGCGCCAGCTCTTCGCGAATCTGATCACCAACGCGCTGGATGCCATGACGCCGGAGGGTGGGCGGCTGCTGGTGCGCGCCCGCGCCGTGAGCCGCGATGGCGAGATGATCGGAGTGCGGGTAACCGTTGCCGATACCGGCTGCGGCATCACAGCGGAGGCACGGAAGCACATCTTCGAGCCATTCTTCACCACCAAAGAGGCGACCGGCACCGGCCTTGGCCTGTGGGTGAGCGAACAAATCATCCGCAAGCATCAGGGACGCGTGCAGATTCGCAGCCGCGCGGGCGGTGCGGCCACCGGGACCGTCTTCAGCGTGTTCTTTCCGGCAGCCGGTGTCGAGGCCCTGGTAGAGGCCGTCGCGGCTGGCGAGCGGGAAGAGAAGGCCGTGCTGTAGACCTGCAATCTCCTGTTCCAGCTGCAGGTGTGCGTGGTAGGTTTCCGGTTTCCCTGAATTTTGCAGGCTGCCCGGGCCGGCGGAGAGGCCGATCGACGTTGCCGGCGCGAGATTCAGCGGTTCAGGGGCATGAACATCGAAGCCACCGGTGCGGCCAGGTTCAGCAGTTCGGGGCTGACGCATTCGATGATCAGGCACCAGTCGCAGACAGCCTCGAAGGCGACTTCGGCGTAGCGGCCGCCACCCATCAGCGCCGGCTGCGGAGGCGTGAAGCTGATGCCTACTCGCATGGCATGGCCTTCCTCGTCGCACAGACCGGCTTTGGCCGCGGATTCCTCCGCTTCGCGGCGCGCTTTCCGCTCCGCCTCCGCGTTAGCCTCCTTCTGGCCGAAGGTGCTCTCGCCGCGGGCCGAACCGGAAGCTTCGTAATACTGGTCGGGAAGCAGGGTAAAGCGCGAGGAGGGCGCAAAGGCCGAAGTCTTGTTCAGAGGTGGGCCGACCGGCGCCGCGGCTTCGGTGACGTCGGCCTGCCAGTGACACAGCGCTCTTGTATAAGCGCCGGTGCGGTCGACCCCTTCCGTGCAGGGCTCGAAGGTGAAGGTGAGAACGACCGTAAAAAACGCATCCTGCGACGGTGCGGGGAGCTTTTCCAGCCAGTCCGAGATGTCACGGAGCGCCTGTTGCTTGGCGGCGATGCGGGCCTCAGCGCAGTTCTTGCGGTGAGATCCGGGGGCAGTGCCCTGGCCGAACATAAATACCTCCCAGGGAGGGATGCCCGAGCGGCTGCGAGCAGATGGAAACCATGATACGGCGCGGCGCGCGGCGCTGATTGTGACGCAGAACACCATGTATCCAGCCTGCCAACAGCGGGCCGATGCCTGCTGGTACGCCGTTCCGACTTATCGGATGGCTTCAGCCGAGGAGATTGGCGTAACGACGGCCGATCGCATCCGTTGCACCGGCGGAATGGAGGCTGCCAGGCACAGCACCGCGCCGGCGAAGCACAGCGTGTCGGCGAAGTAATTCATGCCCACGTCGATGTCGGCGGGATGCACGGCGAGGATGGGTCCGTAGACGACAAGCGTCACCACGCAGGCCACGATGCCCAGGATCGTCGTAGCGGTCCGGGCGCGCCAGTTGGCGAGCATGGCCAGGCCTCCGGCTACCTCCACCGCGCCCAGTCCATAGGCCCACAGAGCGTGGAAGGGGACGTAGGCGGGCAGAGGCAGCTCCAGCGGGATGACCGGGGCGAATCCCGGATGAAGGAAGTGCTCCACGCCGTAGAAGACGAACGCGAAGCCGACCACATAGCGCGCGATGGTTGCGATCCCGGCTGCGATGGGACGCCAGCGATCGGTGGCCAAAGCGGCTGCCAGGCCGAAGGCGCACGCGCTGAACGAGAGCTCGCGCAGGGTCAGCGCCTGAGCAAAGCGGTTGTGGAGATGGGCGGCCAGCGACTCCACGTCCATAAGGACCACGAAGAGGAAGAACATCACGCCCAGCAGCGTGGAGGCGAGCCCGTCCACGCGGTGCACGGCGAGGCTGAGCGCTGCGGCGATGAGCGCCACGCCGACAAATATCGCCCAGAAGATGTGCCACGGGATCCAGTGCGGGACGATGCTCGCGATGTTGCGGGTCGCGGTGAGATGCTCGGCGCCAAAGACCGCCAGCGGCGCGCCGAAGAGAACCGGGCCAAGGCATACGGCCTTGTCGAGGCCGTGGGCGCGCGGGATGTCAACGCGGAAGGCGCGGATGAAGCCGAGCAGCAGGATCACGCAGCCGGCGAAGTAGGTCGCGGGGATGATCGGCGGCTGGTGGAAGAGGGTCACAAACACGGCCAGGCAGACGGAGAGTGGAGCGGCGAGGATGGTCATCGGGACTACCATTCTCTGCTCCAGGTGGCGAGGACGCCATGGCCACATCGAGCGCGGCGGGCATGACCAGATCGCTCAATGCCAGTCGATGTGGATGCCCCTGGGGGAGATGGTGATCGAGGGCGGCTTCTGGCGGGTGAGCAGGCGGATGGTCTGGAAGCCTCCGGTGAGGGCGAGCAGGGCGCCGCTGCCGACGAGCAGGCCGAGTTTGGATGTGGGGTCGGGGTCGACGATGGCGGCGATGACGAGGCCGGCGCCGAAGAGGGTCATGCCGGATGCGATGGCGACGGCGGTCCACTCGCGGCGGGTGAGGCGGCCGGCGACGCCCATCTGGAGCAGAGACTGGCTGGCGGGGTCGATGCCGGCGCCGGCGTCATCGACGAGGTCGACCTCGGCGTGCCGGCGATAGGCCTGGGTGAGGCGCGGGAGCCAGTCGCGCTCCGAGGTGCGGATGGTGACCGCCCCATCGAGCGGCGCGGCCGGGTCGGGAGGTAGAGCAGGCATGGGATCAGTGTAAAAGGGCTGGGCAGAGACTATCGGGTGCGGGGGGGGTACCCCCCTGGGGTGGTAATGTTGCGGCGAAATACCATCGTTTCAGGCAAGTGCAGGAAATTCCCACGGGCCTTGAACCGCAAGTACCGGAAGAGATGGCAGTTCTCGCGGGACGGTTTCGGTGGCGCTGTTGGAGGATGGAGAGAAGAGCACAGGGACTGAAGCCGGGGGTGAGTCTGCGTCGGGCAGGAGACAATTCCTCCTTCAAAGAACGTCCTGGTTGAACATTCGCACGTAACTTCGGTTTGCCGTTTTGTATCAGGGCACGACTTTAGTCGTGCCGTACGGGATTAGAAAGGAACAGGGCTTTAGCCCCTGTGATGACCATTCCCACGCGCAATTCTGAGCCGGACGCGGCGTTGCAATCGCAGCGCACATTCTTTGTGACGACGAGGACGCATTCGGGGCGACGGATATTCCAGGTGGATCGGAATGCGGAGTTATTCGTCGATGTGCTGCGATCCTGCGCGCGGCGGTTTCCGATTCACGACTTCGTGGTCATGCCGGATCATGTTCATCTGCTTTTGAGCGTCGATGGGGATTTGTCCATCGAGAGAGCCGTGCAGTTCATCAAGGGCGGTTTTTCGTATCGAGTGAGGAAGGAATTGGGGCACATGGGCGAGGTGTGGCAGCGAGGATTCTCCGAGGTACGGGTAAATGATGACGTAAGTTTTCGGAAGCATCGGGAATACATCGCGCAGAATCCGGTAAGGGCGGGATTGGTGCAATCGGCGGAATTGTATCCGTGGAGTTTTGAGGCGTTGAGAAAGAGGAAGACACAGGGGCTAAAGCCCGGTTCTTTTGGGGCTGGTGACGGCACGACTAAAGTCGTGCCCTGATACAAAGCCAGAGCGACAGCGTTCGTTACCCAGACCGGGGGTAAAGCGGGCGCGGGAGGTGTCCGGGGATTGTTTCCGTGGAGTTTTGAGGCGCTGAGAAAGAGAAAGGCGCAGTGGCTAAAGCCCGGATCTTTTGGGGCTGATGACGGCACGGCTAAAGTCGTGCCCTGATACAAAGCCAGGGCGACAGCGTTCGTTGCCCAGACGGGGCTAAAGCGGGCGGGGGGTATCGGAGCGCTGGGTGACACGCCTAGCTTGTTGCTCAAAAGTGGTGACGGCACGGGGCGTTAGACAAAGTCGAGGTATTTCGTAAAAAGTTTGAGATAAATGCCACCACCGAATTCGGCAATGAAGTCTTGGAGCGCGGCGACAGTATGAAGGTCGCGCCCTTCGTACAGGAGTAGGGGCGGCTTTTTCTGTGCGGGCCTCTTGCCTTGCCTTATCGATATCTTCAAAATCCAGTTATGGCTGCATTTGTTACGTAAGCTGTTGAGGATCTGAAGCCTGATTCTGGTTTTCGTAGTGATAATCCTAAGCGCATGGGCGAGGGCAATCTTTCTGTCGAACCCGATACTTCCGCTTCCGACCAAAATGCTGCGCAAGGAGCGGGCTGAATGGCTCCGGGCGCGGCGGCGGAGAGTTGCGCCGCTGAGCGCGAAACTGATGTGCTGGTCGAGAAGGTCTTCGATCGCTGTGTGGATCTGCAGCACGGTGCCCCTCACGAGGTCGTCGCGCTTGCGTTCAAGCATACCGGCATACAGAAGCCGGTCGTCTGCCTCGTTCGTTCTGTAAAAATATCTATCAATTTCGTCGATCTCGCGCGTGAGGCGCTTGATGGCTGCTTCGACACGTTTAGGGTTTTCCCACATAGCTGGGTCTCCGGAGGCCAGTCACTACTCGAGATCGTCGTCAGCGCCGGCCGCCACCGGAACCCCGCCTTGCCTCTTCATCAGCAGATATCCACGGATGAACGGGTCGAGGTAGCCGTCTAATACCTTGTCGACGTCGCCTACTTCCACCTTGGTGCGGTGGTCTTTGGCGATGCGGTAGGGCTGGAGGACGTAGCTGCGGATCTGGGAGCCGAAGTTGATGTCTAACTTTGAGTCTTCGAGCTTGCGGGCCGTCGCCTGTTTCTTCTCTAACTCGTATTCGTAGAGGCGCGAGCGCAGCATCTTCATCGCCTTGTCGCGGTTCTTGTGCTGGGAGCGCTCGTTCTGGCACTGCACCACGATTCCGGTCGGGATGTGGGTGATGCGCACGGCGGAGTCTGTCGTATTCACATGCTGGCCGCCCTTGCCGCCGGAGCGGTAGGTGTCGGTGCGGAGCTCGTCGGGCTTGATGTCGATCTGGATGGAGTCGTCGATTTCGGGCGAGACGAAGACCGAGGCGAAGGAGGTGTGGCGGCGCTTGGCCTGGTCGAAGGGGGAGATGCGGACGAGGCGGTGGACGCCGGTTTCGCCGCCGAGCAGGCCGAAGGCGTACTCGCCGGTGACGGTGAAGGTGGCGGATTTGATGCCGGCTTCGTCGCCCGACTGGTAGTCGTTCATCTCGGTTTTGAAGCCCTGCTGCTCGGCCCAGCGCAGATACATGCGGAGGAGCATCTCGGCCCAGTCCTGCGACTCGGTGCCGCCGGCGCCGGGGTGGACGGTGACGATGGCGTTGAGGGGGTCGGTTTCGCCGGAGAGCATGGTGCGGGATTCCATGTGCTCGGCGACCGCGGCGAGGGCGTGGATTTCCTTGTCCAGATCCACGAGGATCGCGGCGACTTCCTGATCGGATTCGGAGTTGGCGTCGCGGGCCAGCTCGAAATAGGCGTCGATGTCGCCGGTGCGGCGCTCCAGTTCGGCGTCGTCGGCGAGCTGCGCGTCGAGACGCTTCTTCTCGCGCATGAGAGGCTGCGAGGCGGCAGGATTCGACCAGATTTTGGAGTCGGAGAGCTGGGTTTCGAGGGCGGCTAATTCGGAGCGGAGGCGGGGCGCGTCAAAGATACTCCCGCAGACCGCGGACTTTTTCGCGGACGGGAGCGTAGGCGAATTCGAGATCGGAAAGCATGGCCCCATTCTATCGAATGGGGCAGCGATCAGAGCACAGAGCTCAGGGCACAGGGGACGACAAAAAGCCTGTGGCCGGTGGGCTGTGGCCGGTGGCCTGTGGCTGGTGGCTGTCCACTCGCTGCCGGGGACTGGGGACTGGCTTCTGCCAACTGGGGACTGTCTACCGGCTACCGGCTCGCCAGAGGCCTAGCGCGAATGCGGCGACTACGACGATGCAGCAGAGATATCCGAAGAGGTCGCCATAGCGGGTGTAGAAGGTGAGATCGGAGCGGTAGCCGTACTGCACCGCCAGGGAGGTGAAGATGTGGCGGGGCGCGGATTGGGTGACGCGTCCGTAGGGATCGATGGCGGCGGTGACGCCGGAGTTGGTGTCGAGGAGCAGCCAGCGGCGGTTTTCGACGGCGCGCATGCGGGACATGTTGAGGTGCTGCCAGGGCGCGCTGGTGTCGCCGTACCAGCCGTCGTCGGAGATATTGACGAGGACCTGAGCGCCGTTGAGGGCGAACTGGCGGACCTCGTCGGCGAAGACGGATTCGTAACAGATGAAGACGCCGAAGGAGTGAGTAGCGGGACCGGGCTTGTCCGAGCCGATGGGGAAGACGAAGCGGCGGGCGCCGCGGCCGAAGTCGCCGAGCTGCTGGGTGAGGTGGTGGGCGAAGAAGAAGAATTTGCGGTAGGGGACGAATTCGCCGAAGGGGACGAGATGGATTTTGTCGTAGCGGCCGATCTGGCGGCCGTTGGGAGCGAAGACGGTGGCGGAGTTGTATTCGGTGTAGGCGGGCACGCCGGCGGGTCCGGTGACGACGCCGGAGGCGATATTGCCGGCGACGGCGGTGGCTCCGGTGAGCTGGGTGAGGGCGGCCATGGCGGAGGTGAAACGGGGATCCCAGCCGCGGAAGGGCGAGGGCGCTTCAGGCCAGGCGATGAGGGAGATGGGCGTCTTCGGGGAGCATCCGAGAGGCGGGCGGAGCTCGAGGCCGGTTTGGGGCAGGCCCGCGTAATAGGGGGTGCAGGGCTGGTCGCTGGCGGTCAGAAACCGATCGATGTTGCGGTTCCAGATCGACACCCAGGAGTGGGTTCGTCGGTCGTAAACCTGGCCGACCCATGAGTTGTCGCGGTCGACGCTGAGGTTGTCCTGGAGCAAGACGGCGGTGGCGGAGGTGGGCGCGGGAGGCGGCGCGCTGCGCATGCCGATGACGCCGACGCCGACGACCACGGCGGCCCAACTGGCGGTGAGGATGGCGGCGCTCATGCGATGGCTGGAGATGAGCGAAGCGACCACGACCGCGTTGACGAAGACCAGGACGAAGGTGATTCCGTAGACGCCGGTCCACGGTGCGAAGGAGGTGAGGAGGAAGTTGTCGATCTGGGAGTAGCCGAGCTGGTCCCAAGGGACGGAGGTGATGCGGGCGGCGGCGAGCTCGAGGGCGGTCCAGAGAAACGGGGCGAGAATGAGCGTGGCGGTGAGGCCGAGGTGGCGGCGGAAAAACGCGGTGAGGAGACCGAAAAGTCCGAAATAGAGGCCGAGAACCGCGGAAAAGAGGAAGAGCATGCCGGCGGCGCCAAGGGCGGGCATGTTTCCGTAGAGGAGCATCGTTTGGTAGATCCAATAGCAGTTCAGGATGTACCAGAGAAGGCCGCTGAGATAACCGACCAGAGCGGCGCGGCGGAGATAGCCGGGATGGGCGGCGGCGCGCTCGTTGAGCAGGGCGTAGAACAGGGGAACGAGGGCGATCCACGCAAGCATGGGCTGCCAGGCGCGCAGCGGGCCGGCGACGGGGAAACAAAGGTCGAGCAGGATGGACGTGATGAAGCCGAGCAGGATGGAGACGGCGAGCTGGGCGCGGCCGGAGCGCTGAGCGGTGGTGGGGGATGCGGAAGCCACGGAATGCGCTGAGCTAGTCCTTGCCGAGGAGTTCGTGGAGATCCTCGAAGAAGCTGATGAGGATGACGAGCAGAGAACCGGCGCTGCCGATGAAAAAGAGCCAGGTGCAGAGGCTCATGCCGAAATGGGCGAGGGCAAGCACGAATACAGAGTACAGGGAACAGAGTACAGGGAACAGGGTACAGGGAACAGGGTACAGGGTGCAGCTTATGCGGGAGGAGTCACGAAAGGGGGCAAATTGCCGTGCTAGCATGAGGCATCGCGGTATGAGTGAGAGCGTTTCCATAGCGGTTGTGGGATCGGGGTATGTCGGGCTGGTAGCCGCGGCGTGCTTCGCTGAGATCGGGCATCGGGTGGTGTGCGTCGACAACGACGAGGCCAAGATACGGATGCTGCGCGAGGGTGGGATCCCGATCCACGAAGACTACCTGCCGGAGATGCTGAATCGGCATCGCGAGAACCGCGTGGAGTTCACAACCGATCTGCGGAAAGCGACGCAGGGGGCGCAGGCGATCTTTATCGCGGTGGGAACGCCGCAGAGCCAGACGGGAAGCGCGGACCTCTCGTATGTGGACGCGGTGGCAAGCGAGATTGCGCGGTCGATTGACGGGTACAAGGTGATCGTGGAGAAGAGCACGGTTCCGGTGTACACGAACGAGTGGATTTCGCGGGTGGTGGAGCGGAACGGGGTATCGCGGGAGATGTTCGAGGTGGCGTCGAACCCGGAGTTTCTGCGCGAGGGCACGGCGGTGACGGATTTCCTGCACGCGGACCGGATCGTGCTGGGCGCGGAAACGCCGCGGGCTGCGCAGGTGCTCAGGGAAATCTACGAGCCGCTGAGCTCGGGCGCGTATTACCGGGCGGCGCACGCGGTTCCCGGGCCGCGGACGGCGGACGATCCGCCGCCGGTGCTGCTGACGTCGACGAAGGCGGCGGAGATCATCAAGCACGCCTCGAATGCGCTGCTGGCGACGAAGATTTCGTTCATCAACGTGGTGGCGAACATCTGCGAGGCGGCGGGCGCGGATGTCGAGGAAGTGGCGAAGGGGATTGGGATGGACACCCGCATCGGGCCGAAGTTCCTGCAGGCGGGCATCGGCTACGGCGGCTCGTGTTTTCCCAAGGACGTGGCGGCATTCCGGCACGTTGCCGAGCAGATGGGCATGGAATTCGGGCTGCTGGGCGAAGTGGAGAAGATCAATACCGAGCAGCGGCAGCGGTTTTTCCGCAAAGTGCGATCGGCGCTGTGGACCTTCCGCGGCAAGAAGATCGGGGTGCTGGGGCTGGCGTTCAAGGGCGGGACGGACGATATTCGGGAATCGCCGGCGATGGAGATTGTGGAGCGGATGATCAGGGAAGGCGCGGTGGTCGCGGCATTCGATCCGGCGGCGGCGGCGCGGGCCAGCGAAGTGATTCCGCCAGGGCCGCAGATGCGGTACGTGGAAGACGCGTATGCGGCGGCGCAGGATGCGGATGTGCTGCTGATCCTGAACGACTGGCAGGAGTTTGCGGAACTGGATCTGAATCGGCTGCACTACACGCTGCGCTATCCGATCGTGGTGGACGGGCGCAATCTGTACGATCCGGCGAAGATGGCGGAGCTGGGATTCACGTACCTGAGCGTGGGACGGCCGGGCATCTCGCACACCCGGGATGCGGTGGGACAGCGGCTGGTGTAGGCGGGGCAACCGGGCAACCGGCAGCGGGCGCGGCAGGGAACCGGCAACACAGGGACGAACGATCACACGAAACCCAGCATGAAAATTGCCCTGATCTCCAATTACGAGCCGGACGGTTCGAACAGCATGCTGCGTTATGGGCGGATGCTCAAGTCCAAACTGCGGGAGAGAGGCTACGATGTGCTGCTGCTGCACCCCCCCGCGTTGCTGGGCCGCCTGCCTCTGAGCCGGGGCGGCCCGGCAAAATGGATCGGATACATCGACAAGTTCGTCATTGCGCCGTGGTATCTACGCTGGAAGAGCCGGAACGCGGATGTCGTGCACATCTGCGACCACTCGAACGCGATGTACCTGTGGTGCGCAGGAAGCAGGCCGCACGTGATCACCTGTCACGACGTGATCGCGGTGCGCGCGGCGCGAGGGGAGTATCCGGGCATTGAGACGAGAGGCACGGGTCGGCTCCTGCAGTGGTGGATTGCGACGTCGTTGCAGCGGGCGCGGTACGTGCTGTGCGATTCACATAAGACGGAATCGGACCTGCAGGCGCTGGCGCCACACATGCCGGCATCGCTGCGGGTTGTTTACCTCTCGCTCAATCGGAACTGCGCGCCGGCAGACCAGGAGCAGGTGCGGCAGGCGAAGACAGCAGCAGGAATGGATGCGGGTGCGGAGTATCTGCTGCACGTGGGGGGGCCTGGTTGGTACAAGAACCGGGCGGGTGCGATCCGCATCTTCGCAGAACTGAAGAAAGCGCCGGAGTTCGCCGGGATGAAGCTGCTTCTGGCGGGGAAGGCGCGGGACGAGCGAGAGCGCGCCTTGTGCCGGCAGGAGGGGATCGAGGCCGCGGTTCTGGAAGCGCAACGTGTATCGGACGAGACCCTGCAGGGGCTGTACACGGGAGCCCAGGCGCTTTTGTTTCCATCGCTGACGGAGGGATTTGGGTGGCCGGTCCTGGAAGCGCAGGCCTGCGGGTGCCCTGTGATCACGTCGAACCGGCCGCCAATGACGGAGGTGACTGGCGACGCGGCGATCCTGATCGATCCGACGGAGGTGGAGGCCGCGGCGCGGATTATCCGCGAGCAGTGGCCGCGGCGGGCGGCGCTGCGCGAGGCGGGGTTGCGCAACGCGGCGGGATTTTCAGAGGAGCGCATGATGGAGGGATACACGCGGGCCTACGAGGAAGTCGTAGCCGCGTGGAGGACCAGAGCGGTCGCTGTGGAGCGCTGAGGAGACGGTCGGAGTGCGAGGACCCGGGAGCAGATGATGGCCGAGATGCCGGATCGGGGAAATGTGTTTGAGCGTGCGATCGCGGAGCATCTGGCCGTGATCGAGACGCTGCGCAGCCAGTTGCCGGTACTGGAGCGGATCGCCGCGGAGATGACGCGGGCGCTGCTGAGCGGGAAGAAGGTGCTGTGGTGCGGGAACGGCGGGAGCGCGGCCAGTTCGCAGCATCTGGCGGCCGAACTGGTGGGACGGTTCCGGCGGGAGCGGCGCGGGGCGGCATCGATCGCGCTGACGACGGACACATCGATTCTGACCGCGGTGGGGAACGATTATGGATACGAGCAGATTTTCCGGAGACAGGTGGAAGCGCTGGGCGCAGCGGGCGACGTAGTGGTGGGGCTGTCGACGTCCGGCAACAGCCGCAACGTTTGTCTGGCGCTCGAAGAAGCGCGGGCGGTGGGCGCGTTTACGGTGGCGATGACCGGCGCGGGCGGCGCGCTGAAAGACGTGGCGGACGCATTGGTGCGCCTAGAGTCGGAGGACCCGGCACGCATCCAGGAGGCGCATATCCTGTGCGGGCACATGCTGTGCGACTGGGTGGAGAGGGCGCTGTGCGCGCGTCAGGCAGGCGCGTGATTCGCGTTATGAAGGTGTTCAATCCAGAAATTCAAGAGATCCTGCAGGGTTGACGCAAGGGAAATCCGCGGTGTCCAGCCGAGGGCGCGGAGCCGGGAGCTGTTACCGCCGGAGTGCATGATCTCCCGTTGCCGGACTCGCGCGGGGTCGAGCTCGGTGGTGACCGATACGCCGGCAAGACGGCTGAGGGTTGCGATGACCTCTTCCATGCTGACGGAAGATCCGGAGCACACGTTGTAGGTTTCGCCGGTGAGGCCGCGTTCCGCAAGCAGCAGGTAGGCATTCACGACGTCGCGGACGTCGGTGATATCGCGGCGGGGCTGGAGTAGGCCTGTCTTCATGTGGACGGACTGGTTCCGCACTACTCCTTCGGCGATGGCGCGGGCGAATGCGGGGCAGGCAAAGGATGTGTCCTGGCCGGGGCCGGTGTGATTGAAGGGGCGAGCGACGACAATGTTCATGGCGAAATCGTCCACCCAGGTATGCGCCAGTTGCTCGCCCATCTGCTTGCTGGCCGCATAGGGGGATGCCAGGTGCAGCGGGCTGTCTTCGGAAAATCCCTGGGTGCCGGATTCGATGGCGCCGTAAAGATTGCCGGTGCTGACAAAGAGTACGCGAGCGGCAGGGGCGGACTGGCGAAGGCTCTCAAAGAGATTGAGAGTACCTCCGACATTCACGTCGAAGGCAAGTTCAGGGTCGGCGAGCGAGGCGGGGACGTGGGTGACGGCGGCCAGGTGAAAGACGAGATCCGGCTGTTCCTCACGGATAAGCCAGCGGACGGCGGGACGATCGCGAATGTCCAGATCGCGCAGGCGAAAGGGAGAGAGCGAGAGAGGATGGAGGCGGGACGCGGGGGCGCGGCCGATGCCGACGCATTCGATGCCGCGCGTGCGCAGCCCATGAGCGAGGTACGGTCCGACAAAGCCGGTGATGCCGGTAATGAGGGCGCGAGGCAACGGCTTACATCCCCACGACGAAGTGCGGGCCTTTTGGGTTCAGCCGATTCCGTTCGAGATCGGCTTCAACCATCATGGCAATCAGTTGTTCGAAGCTGACGTGAGGCTCCCATCCGAGGTCTTTGCGAGCGCGGGCAGCATCGCCGCAGAGGTAATCGACTTCGGCGGGGCGCATCAGCGCCGGGTCGACGCGGACATAGTCGTGGTAATCCAGCCCGACGCATTGAAAAGCGACTTCCAGCAGATGCTCCACGGAGTTGCTGACACCCGTAGCGATGACGAAATCCCGCGGGGAATCGTTCTGCAGCAGCATCCACATGGCGGCAACGTAATCGCCGGCAAAGCCCCAGTCGCGGCGAGCGTTCAGATTGCCCATGCACAGTTCCTTCTGGAGTCCGAGCTTGATACGGGCAGCCGCATTGGTCACCTTGCGTGTGACAAATTCGAGACCACGGCGGGGCGACTCGTGGTTGAAGAGGATGCCGGAACAGGCGAACATGCCGTAACTTTCCCGATAGTTCTGAGTCATATAGTGGCCGTAAACCTTGGCTACGGCGTAGGGGCTGCGGGGATGGAAGCGGGTGTCTTCATTTTGAGGCGGAGGGGCGGCGCCGAACATCTCGCTGGAGGAGGCCTGATAGAAACGAATCTTCGGGTTGACCACGCGGGCGGCTTCGAGCAGGCGCGTGACCCCGAGGGCGGTGAATTCTCCGGTGAGATCGGACTGGCGCCAGGACGTAGCGACAAAAGACTGGGCGGCGAGGTTATACACCTCGTCGGGCTCGCTCTGCTGAATGGCCGCGACCAGGGAATTCTGGTCGAGCAGGTCGCCGGAGATGAGATCGATGCGATCGACGATATGGTCGATGCGGTCGAGGTTCAGGGAACTGCTTCTGCGGACCAGACCGCTGACACGATATCCCTTTTCGAGGAGGAATTCGGCCAGGTAAGAGCCGTCCTGCCCTGTGATTCCGGTAATCAAGGCGTTGCGAGGCATCGTACTCCCTTTATTGCGGGGAAGATTAAGAGCTTACGTCGCAGTGAAAGCGCGACCTGAAAATGAGAAGGCTTGCCCCGCCCGCACCAGGCATTCCCTGTGGAGAGCGTCAGAGCGGGCAGATCGAACAGGCGAAACCTGACCCAAGTATAGACCGGCCAATCAACCGGAATGCAGCCCTGCGGCGCACCAGCCGGGATGAAACGGATGGCGTCTCAGCGAGCAGCAGGCGAAGCCGCGACGGCGTCCTTCTGGAACATCTGGCGGATGCCGCGGAGAGCCTGGCGGGTGCGCTCCTCGTTTTCAATCAGGGAAAAGCGGACGTGGCCGTCGCCGTATTCGCCAAAGCCGATGCCGGGGCTGACGGCGACTTTCGCGTCGCGCAGCAGCTTCGTGGAGAACTCGAGCGAGCCGAGGGCGCGGTACGACTCAGGGATGGGCGCCCAGACGAACATGGTGGCCCTGGGCGAAGGGACTTCCCAGCCAAGCTTGTTGAGGCCCTGGACGAGGCAGTCGCGGCGGCGCTGGTAATTGTCGCGAATCTCGGCGACGCAGTCCTGCGGGCCTTCGAGGGCGAGAATGGACGCGACCTGAATGGGCGTGAAGGTGCCGTAGTCGAAATAGGACTTGAGGCGCGCGAGGGCCGCGACCAGCTCGGGGTTGCCGACCATGAATCCGACGCGCCAGCCGGGCATGTTGTAGGACTTGGAGAGCGTGAAGAACTCGACGGCGATCTCTTTTGCGCCGGGGACTTCGAGGATGGAGGGCGCGCGGTAGCCGTCGAAGACGATGTCGGCGTAGGCGAGATCGTGGACGAGCCAGATCTCGTGCTGGCGGCAGAGGGCAACGATGCGCTCGAAGAAGGCGAGGTCGACGCACTGCGTGGTGGGATTGGCGGGGAAGTTGAGGATGAGCATTTTGGGGCGCGGCACCATGAGGGCGATGGCCTGCTCCAGCTCGGCGAGAAAGGCGTGGGCGTCGCTGTGGATGGGCACGCTGCGGATGGATGCGCCGGCGATGACCGGGCCGTAGATGTGGATGGGATAGGAGGGATTGGGGACGAGCACGGCGTCGCCCTGATCGAGAGTGGCGAGGCAGAGGTGGGCGATGCCTTCCTTGGAGCCGATGGTGACGATGGCTTCGGTGTCAGGGTCGAGAGCGATATTGTAACGGCGCTGGTACCAATTGCAGATGGCGCGGCGCAGGCGGGGAATGCCTTTGGAGAGCGAGTAGCGGTGAGTCTCGGGGCGGCGCGCGGCCTCGATCATCTTGTCGACGATGTGCTGCGGAGTGGCGCCGTCGGGATTGCCCATGCCGAAGTCGATGATGTCTTCGCCACGGCGGCGGGCGGCGGCTTTGAGCTCGCCGGTGATGTTGAAGACGTAGGCGGGCAGGCGCCTTATGCGGGGAAACTCGTGCACGAGAACAGAGTACAGGACGCAGGACGCAGAACACACGACCCAGAACGCAGAACGCAGAGCGCAGAGAAAGGTCGAGGCGCTGGTGCTTTACTTTTGCTTTTTCGCGATCGGGTAGCCGGACCAGACGTAGGCGAGGGCTTCAGGGAGGGTCTGGAGCTTGACGGCGTGATCGACGTGTCCGGCGTTTTCGGCGAAGACGAACTGGTAGTGATAGCGCTTCGCGGCCAGGACCCGGGCCATGTCCTCGTTGGCGACGACCCAGTCGTGCATGTTGTCGCGCATCACGTTGGGGTTGAAGAGGTCGCGGTCGCCGACCTCCATCCAGATGCGAATGGGCTTGCGCGGCGAGTGGGGAATGATGGTTTCATGGAAACCCCAGGCTCCGTGTGGGGTCTTCGGGTTCCACGGCCATTGCTGGTTGACGAAGGTCCCGGAGTAGCTGAGGACGCGGTGATACAGCTCGGGGTGGTACCAGGCCATGATGAAGGCTGCCGCGCCTCCGGAACTGCCGCCCATGGTGGCGCGGCCGTTGGGATCTTTGGTCAGGCGGACGTGACAACGAGTTTCCGCCTCAGGCAGCACTTCGCGCTCGACGAATTCGGCATAGCGGCCGGACATGGTGTCGTATTCGAGGCCGCGCTCGCTGCCCTGGGCATCGCCGCCTCCATTGGCGATGGAGATGGCGATCATGACGGGCAGGCGATGTTCGGCAATCATGTTGTCGAGCGCGGTGAAGAGGCTGGGGTCAGGGCCGTCTGCGCCGACTATGAAAGGCGCGATCGTGCCGGGGACATATTGCTTCGGAACATAAACGGCGACACGGCGGGTCCACGGAGCGGGATGGCTGGTGGGGACGAGGAGCTTGTCGGGATTGCCGGGATCGGGCGTGCCAAGGGGGCCAGGATCGCGCGCGATGCCGGGATAGTAGCGGCTCTCCGCGGAGGTCATGGGGAACTCGCAGACGTCGCCTTTGGGGACGCCGGGGTGCTCGACCATCTCCGGCGCGATGGGGTGGCCGGGGCCGATGATGAAATTGCCGTCCGCATCGGAGGGCGGGACTGTGCCATTGGGAAGCTCGACGGCGGTGACGTAGCCCTGGGTGTGCGGGTTGCGCGTCGGCGGCCTGGGATGCGGCCGCTGGCCGGAAGCAATGGCGGCGACGAGAGCGAAGGCAGATGCGGCGAGCGCC
Organism: Acidobacteriaceae bacterium; assembly: GCA_049671725.1. Taxonomy (GTDB): domain Bacteria; phylum Acidobacteriota; class Terriglobia; order Terriglobales; family Acidobacteriaceae; genus Palsa-343. The sequence goes on along the minus strand of JBATVK010000152.1, from coordinate 47,202 downwards.
GCGGGGGTCCGGCCGGTTTGCATGGTGAGGAAATTTTAGAGGATGCAGCGGCCCGAAACTGGCGATCCGAAGAAATGCGGCGAGATCTCTTCAGCAGCGGACGATGTTCGGCGAGGTAAGGCCTTTGGTGGCGTTGCGCGTGTCAACGACCAGCTGGGATTCGCCGACGATGCGCGGGATGTCGTAGCTGGAGTGGTCGGTGACGATGAGGACGGCGTCGTAAGCGGAGAGGTTGTCGAGCGGAGTGCAGGTCATATTGAGGTCGTAGTGGCGGCCGCGCCCGACGCTGGCGAAGTAGGGATCGTTGTAGGCGACGGTGGCGCCGCGGCGGCGGAGCAACTCGATGATGGTAAGGGCGGGGGATTCGCGGAGGTCGTCGATGTCCTTTTTGTATGCGACTCCGAGAATAAGGATTTTGGAGCCCTGCAGGGGCTTGCGGCGGTGATTGAGGGCTTCGCCGGTTTTTTCCACAACATAGTAGGGCATTTTGGTGTTGATCTCACCGGCGAGCTCGATGAAGCGGGTGCGGAAATCGAACTCTTTGGCCTTCCAGGAGAGATAGAAAGGGTCGATGGGGATGCAGTGGCCGCCGAGGCCAGGGCCGGGATAGAAGGCCTGGAAGCCGAAAGGCTTGGTTTTGGCGGCGTCGATGACCTCGAAGAGGTCGATATCCATGCGGGCGCAAAGCTGCTTCAGCTCATTCACCAATGCGATATTGACGCAGCGGTAAATGTTTTCGAGGAGTTTGGTCATCTCGGCGGCGGCCGGGGAAGAGACCGGGACGGTGCGGTTGAAGATGCCGCCGTAGAGGGCGCAGGCAAGCTGACGAGAGACGGGACCAGCGGCGCCGATTACCTTTGGGATGTCGCGGCGGGCGACAGTGTCGTTGCCGGGATCTTCGCGCTCGGGCGAGAAGGCGACGTAGAAACCGGGAGCCTGGGAGGCAGTCGTGGGTTCGGTGGATTCGGCGCGCAGGCCGGCGGGATTGCCCTGGTTAAGAAGGGGGATGAGAAGCTCGTCGGTAGTGCCGGGATAGGTGGTGCTTTCGAGGACGATGAGCTGGTGGGGGCGAAGATGGGGAGCGATGGCGGAGGCGGTGCCGGTGATGAAGCTGAGGTCGGGCTCGTGAAATTCCGTGAGGGGGGTGGGGACGCAGATGATGACGGCGTCCATGGCGGAGACGGCGGCGTAGTCGCTGGTGGCGGAGAAACCTCGGGTTCGGGCCGCCTGGATCTCCGTGGAAGGGATGCGGACGATGTAGGAATTACCGGAGCTCAGCGCAGCGACTTTGACGGGATCGACGTCGAATCCGGTGACGCGAAAACCCTGCTCGCTGAAAAGGAGGGCCAGGGGCAGGCCAACGTAGCCCATGCCGACGATGCCGACGCGGGCGGAGCGATCCGCGATGCGGGCGAGCAGATCGCTGGCGGGCTGGGGAAGCGAGTTCGAGGAGGTGGTCGCGCCGGTCATGTGTTTTCCATATTAAAGAGAGGACGCAGAGCGCAGGAAGTAGTTTCAAAACGGCGCGCAAGGCGATGCATTGCGTTACCGGCGTGCATTTGACACAGTCACGGTGACGAACTTAGGATGTGCACCGCGTAGGATACTGGATTTGCAATCGTGGCCGGGGTTGGCTGCGAAAGCACCCCGAGGGGTGCAGTCCGGAAGTCAGGGGACGTCGCGGGCAGCGCGGCTTTTCACAGGGGGTAGCAGAAAATTAAACACGCGGAAGGCAGGAAATTGTTGTATGTTGCTGGTGGAGCATAAAAAAGGCAGATTCCACGTCCGAAAGGGAACGCGAATGCTCTGTATCCCCTGAATCTGCAAATCTTCGGTCATTCAGCGTTATCCCAGTTGCAACACTTAGCATCAAAGCTTCTGCTTAGCATCTGAGAGATCGACATCCTCCGGAACGTTGTCGAGCATCCGTGGGGTTGTCGCAGACACCGGCCTCCAGGCACCAGAGAGTCCGACGAGATCGCGCCATGGCCACATCGGAATATCTGAGGAACGAGAGTTCGTCGAGGCGAGAGGGCGCAGGTCCGACGCGGTTGCGTGCCGTGGGGCGGCACGCAGGGGTCCGGCAGTCCGTGGCGGCCGCCGCGCTGATCATCACCAACGACGTACTGATGATTCTGGGAGCATTCTGCCTGGCGCTGTTGCTGCGCCTGGAACTGGCAGAGCGTCTGACTACGCTGGTGAACGGCAGGGGCTCGCTGTGGGCAACGCCGTCGGACGTGTTTTACCTGGGATGGTTCATCTTGGCGTACATTCTGGTGGCGCGGCGGTACGGGCTGTACAGCGCGGTTCCGGTGAACAGCGGAATCCACGAACTGCGGCTGGTGATCCAGGGCTGCCTGAACGCGGGGCTGCTGCTGTGCGGGATGCTGTACATGTTCCACGCGGTGGAGATTTCGCGGATTCTGGTGATCCTGCTGGTGATGACGTCGTCGATGATGCTGTGCCTGTGGCGGGCGGCGCGGCGGCATTCGCAGCTGCGGCAGTTTGAGGAAGGGATCGACCTGCGGAACGTGGTGATCCTGGGGACCAGTCAACTGAGCTGCGCGCTGGCGAGGCACATCGAAGAGCACCGGCGGCTGGGTTACCGGTTTGTGGGATTTATCGGGAAGCCGGGAATGCCGGTGAGCACTGAGATTTCAGCGAAGCGGGTGCTGGGAGGCCTGGAAAGGCTGCGGCCCCTGACGCGGCAGCATTTTATCGACGAGGTTGTGATCGCGGAGTTTTACCCCACCGAAGAGGCGGTCCGTCTGGTGCAGGACGCGCGGGACCTGGATATCGACGTGCGGGCGATTGCGGGATACTACGGGGATCTGACCACGAACGCTCCGGTGGAGTATCTGGGAATCTTTCCGGTGGCCGCGCTGCACCGGCGGCGGGCTCGGGTGGTGGGGACGATTGTGAAGCGGGCGATGGATATCGTGCTGTCGTCGCTGGCGCTGTTTGCGACCGCCCCGCTGCTGCTGGTGATCGCGCTGGCGGTGAGGCTGGACAGCCCGGGGCCGGCGCTGTATGTCGCGGACCGGATCGGGAAGCGTGGACGGGTGTTCCGCTGCTTCAAGTTCCGCACCATGGTGCAAAACGCGGAGAAGATGAAGCAGGAGCTGGCGGAGCTGAACGAGCGCGACGGCGTGCTGTTCAAGTGCAGCAACGATCCGCGGGTGACGCGGCTGGGGCGATTCCTGCGCAAGTACAGCCTGGACGAACTGCCGCAGTTTCTGAACGTGCTGCGCGGCGAGATGAGCATCGTGGGACCGCGGCCGCCGATTGCGAGCGAAGTGGAGAAGTACGAGCTGGAGCACTTCCGGCGGCTGGAAGTGATGCCGGGGCTGACCGGGCTGTGGCAGGTGCAGGCGCGGCACGATCCCTCGTTCGCGAAGTACATTGAGCTGGACACGGCCTATGTGGAGAACTGGAGCGTGTGGCTGGATGTGAAGATCCTGCTGCGAACGGCCACTGTGGTGGTGCAGGGTACCGGAACGTAGCTTCGCTGCGGGGCTGCCAGGGACCAAGCGTCGCGCGCGGCCGCCAACGGTTCCTTCAGTAACAATCGAATTGACAATTTGGGCAACGGTGGCCGGCTGGCGCCGATGACTTGCCGGCGATGGTGGACGTGCCGTGCAAGCTGCTGCCGAGGAAAATTGAGCCGGGGCGCGTGGCCATCGTTCTGCGACGCTGTGGCGCGGGCTGGACAAGAACTTCGAAGTGAAGCAGACTGGATCGCAAGATAAAAGGCAGAATCCGCTCAGCTGTAGTTGCGCTGGGGTTGGTCTGTCCACTTTCGGAGGTCGAGTTGAGCCAGTTTCAGCGCAGGATGTGCGCCCTCGCCGTGGGGGCGCTGTTTGTTTGTGCAATGCAGACAGTTCGCGGACAGGAGCAGCGGCGTCCCGACGATCAGCAGCAGCATCAGGGCGAGGCGAACAAGACAGAAGCGCCAATTCCGCCGGAAAGAAGCTCGGTTACGCATCACGACATGACGCTGAACGGGCAGCAACTGCACTACACCGCGACCGCGGGCACGCTGCTGATTCGCGACGGCGAAGACGATCATCCCTACGGCAGCATTTTTTATGTGGCGTACACGCTGGATGGCGCGGACCCGAACACGCGGCCGGTGACGTTCCTGTACAACGGCGGACCGGGATCGGCGACCATCTGGCTGCACATGGGTTCGGTGGGACCGATGCGTGTGGTGACGGACAGCCCGGATGCGACGGGGCCGGCGCCGTATCAGCTGGTCTCGAACCAGTACAGCATTCTGGACAAAACGGACCTGGTGTTCGTGGACGCGCCGCTGACGGGATTCTCGAAGGCCGTTGGCAAGGGGACGGACAAGGATTTTCGCGGCGTCGATCAGGACATCAAGGCGTTCGACAAATTTGTGGTTCGCTACGTGACGGTGAACGGGCGCTGGAATTCGCCGAAGTATCTGTTTGGCGAGTCGTACGGCACGCCGCGGTCGGCCGGTTTGGCGGACGCGCTGCAGAACGACGGGATCTCGCTGAACGGCGTGATCCTGCTGTCGTCGATCCTGAACTTTAACGATGGAGCGCCGGGGCTGGACGAGGAGTATATCGGCACTCTGCCTTCCTACGCGGCGATCGCGTGGTACCACAACAAGCTGGCCAACAAGCCTCCGGATCTGAAGGCGTATCTGGAAGAGGTGCGAGCGTATGCGCAGGGCGAGTATGCCGCGGCGCTGCGGCTGGGCGACCAGATTCCGCCGGACGAGTTCAACGCGGTGGCGGCGAAGGTGGCGCAGTACACCGGACTGCCGGTGCAGTATGTGAAGGACGCGAACCTGCGCATCAATGCATCGCGTTTCCGCAAGGAACTGATGCGGGACGACGGCGATATTCTGGGCCGCTACGACGCGCGTTTCGAAGGGACGGACACCGACAATGCGGGCGAGTTCCCAGGGTACGATCCGTCGGACACGGGGATCGCGGGGGCCTTTGTCGCGGCGTTTCACGAATATCTGGTGAACGATCTGAAGTACGAGACGACGGACACCTATCACCTGCAGACGGAGTCGGAAGTGCCATGGGATATGTCGCACCGGATGCCGGGGATGCGCTTTTTCGGCGGCGGCGGACGGGGCGGATCGCCCTATCTGGCCGGCGACCTGGCGGACGCGATGCGGAAGGATCCGAAGATGAAGGTCTTCTCGGCGAACGGGTACTTCGACCTGGCGACGCCGTTCTTCATCACGGAATACGACCTGAACCACATGATGCTGACGCCGGCGCTGGCGAAGAACGTGGAGTTCGGGTACTACCCGTCGGGCCATATGGTGTACCTGAACGTGGAAGCGCTGAAGGAGTTCTCGCACGATCTGGATGGTTTCTACGATCAGACGGATCATCACTAGAGGCAGCTACCAAGCGGTTGGCTGAAGGCCGGTCAGCGAAACGCCGGTCAGCCTGATCCTGGCGGGGAATGGGCGGGGCAGCGGGGAGGAATTCCTGGCTGCCCCGTATTGTTTTCTTCCACAGGACCCCCGGGAAGAAATCCTGGGCGGTGACGGCGGATACAGCGCGGAGGTGGGCGCGCAGGATACCCTCTATCCATGGCGACGGCGCAGGTTCACGAGACGCATCGGACAGGCGGCGGACGGTTGCACGCCGCACGGGCCGTGCTGGAGCGCGGCATCGAACAACAGGCATTTCCGGGCGCGGCGTGGGGAGTGCTGCATCGCGGCGAGGTTGTGGCGCTGGACGCGGTGGGGCGATTCACGTATGAGGAAACCGCGCCGGCGGTCGAGCCGGAGACGGTCTTCGACCTGGCGAGCGTGACGAAGGTGATGGCGACGACCTCGGCGGCGATGGTGCTGGTGGACCAGGGCCGTCTGGATCTGGATATGCGGCTGGGGGATATCCTGCCGGGATTTGTGGTGGGGATGGAGCCGCATTCGGGCAAGGAACGCGTGACGCTGCGCATGCTGCTGGAGCACACGTCGGGACTGCCGGCGTATGTGGAGCTGTTCAGGACGTGCGCGACGCCGGACGCGCTGCTGCGCGCGGCGCTGGCGCTGCCGCTGGAGGCGAAGCCGGGCGAGCGCGCGGAGTATTCCGACATTGGGTTCATCCTCCTGGGCAAGGCGCTGGAAGTGCTGAGCGGGGAGAAGCTGGATCGGCTGTGGATGCGCGAGGTGCGTGAGCCGCTGGGGCTGGAGACCGCGCGGTTTTGTCCGCCGCGGTGGTTGCGGGAAGGGATTGCGCCAACGGAGAACGACACGTGGTTTCGCGGGCGGCTGATCCAGGGCGAGGTTCAGGACGAGAACGCGTACGTGCTGGGCGGCGTGGCGGGGCATGCAGGCTTGTTTGCGAACACGCGCGATCTGCTGCGGCTGGCGGCGTGTTTGCTGGCTGGCGGGAAGACGGCGGATGGGCGGCAGGTGTTTCGCCCGGAGACGGTGGAGCTGTTTACGAAGCGGCAGGAAAGCGGGCGCGCGCTGGGATGGGATGTGCCGAAGCAGGCGGGGTCGGCGGCGGGGAAGTATTTTGGGTCCCGATCGGTGGGGCATTTAGGATACGCGGGGACGTCGCTGTGGATCGATCCGGAGCAGGAGCTGGCAGTGGCGCTGCTGACGAATCGGACGTGGCCGGACCGATCGAGCCAGGCGATCAAGGCAGTGCGTCCGGCGTTTCACGACGCGGTGGTGGAGGAGCTGTAAGCAGCGATCAGCAATTAGTGATCAGTAAAAAGACCCTCGGCGATGCGAGGGCCTTCTGTTTTGGGGTGAAGCCGACGATCAGTAGATGCGGAAGTTGACCTCGATGTTGATTTCCACGGGGACGGCGTGGCCGTGGAAGACGGCGGGCTTGAATTTGTACTGGCGGACGGCTTCCATGGCTTTCTCGTCGAGGCCCATGCCCAGCGGGCGCACGACGTGCACCTGCTGAGGATTCCCCTGGGCATCGACGATCAGACCCACCACGCAGACGCCCTGGTATTTGGCGCGGCGCGCTTCGTCGGAGAATTCGGGATCGGGGGCGTAGAGCAGCACCGGCTCGGAGACGCCGCCGCCGGGATGCATCGCGCCGCCGCCGTAGCCGCCGCCTTCGCCGGGTCCGATGCCGTTGCCGTTGCCGGAGCCGATGCCGCCGCCGTTGCCGGAGCCGAAGCCTGAGCCTCCGCCCGTGCCCTGCGAGGCCAGCGCCACCTGCGGGGACTGCGGGATACCGAGGTTGGGCATGTTGGGATCGTCCGGCAGCTTGATCTGCTGCGGCATCACCACGGTGGGCTCGACGGGCAGCTTGGGGTGGTCGAGGCGCAGAATCTGCGGCGGGGTGATCTGGACTTTGGCCATCTTCGGCAGCTTGCCTTTGGAGGCCTCAACGATTTCGTGGTTGCCGCCGCCACCGCCTCCGCCCATGGTTTCCTTCATGGGAGCCGCGGGGATGAAGGGGGTGAGGGGGACGACCGAGGCGTTCTTCTTCTGGATCTCGCGGATGTGCCACTGCTCGATGACGAAGAGCAGGATGAGGCCGAGGATCGCGGCGTGGACGATGAAGGAAATGGCGCTGGACGCGGGACTGCGCTTGACCGCCATCCGGTCGGGGACGGCGATGGGCGCGCACGTGAGCTCGAGCGGCGGCAGCTTCTTCGGGAAGACGAGATCGTGGAGACTGTTCCAGAGCGTCTTCCAGATCGGGTCTTCGTCGATGACGTTCATGGTGCTGGTTGCGACTGGCTGGCAGCTTAACTGCAGCGGAGGCTGCTTTGGCGGCATCAGGGCGTCGCGCACATTGGACCAGAGCGACGACCACATGGAACCGTCGGTCTCGACGAGAAGAGCGGGAGGCGCTTCTTCGGACCGCGTCTGTTCTGGTTCCATTTCGGGTTTAGACAAAACGGTGTTCCCCATGGCGACTCACCGGGCGGGGACCCGGCTTCTCCTGATTATCCACTGTGTCTGCCCCTCTTGTCCTGGGGGGTGGCGTGGATTCGTGAGAAGCCGGCTGAAAAGGATGGGTGCCCGCCGAATTCCTTCAGGGATAGACGTGCGCCGAGGCGGGAAGTCACGGGTAAGCAGCGGATACAATGGACTTTTATCCATAAAAGAGAAATTGGAGAGACGATGTCGCCAGCGCTGCCGCCGGACGGTGAGAAGACCGGCGCGTATCCCCCGTTAAAAGAGACGCTTTCGCTGCCGCGGACGGATTTTCCCATGAAGGCGAATCTGCCGCAGAATGAGCCGGCGCGCCTGAAGGCGTGGCAGGAGACCGGGCTGTACGAGCGGATCCGGGAGGCGCGGCGGGGTGGTCCCAGGTATGTGCTGCACGACGGGCCGCCGTATGCCAACGGGCCGCTGCACCTGGGCCACGCGCTGAACAAGTGCCTGAAGGATTTCATCGTAAAGTGCCGCACCATGGCGGGTTTTGACGCGCCGTATGTGCCGGGGTTCGACTGCCACGGGCTGCCGATTGAGATCAAAGTGGACGAGCAACTGGGGCGGAAGAAGCTGGAGATGCCGGCGGGGGAGTTCCTGCGGCACTGCCGGGAGTACGCGCAGAAATATGTGGACCTGCAGACGAGCCAGTTTGTGCGGCTGGGGGTTTTTGGGCGGTGGAACGACCCGTACCTGACCATGTCGCGCGAGTACGAGGCGCGGACGCTGGAGACGTTTTACCGGTTCCTGGAGGGCGGGTTCGTCTATCGCGGGCTGAAGCCGGTCTACTGGTGCATCCACGACCAGACGGCGCTGGCGGACGCGGAGATCGAGTACGAGATGCACTCGAGCCCGAGCGTGTACGTGCGGTACGACCTGACCAGCGATCCGGGAGCCATCGATCCGGCGCTCGCGGGAAAGAAGGTCGCGACGATCATCTGGACGACGACGCCGTGGACGCTGCCGGCGTCGCTGGCGGTGGCATTTCACCCGGATTTCGACTATGTAGCGCTCGAGCAGGATGGGCAGGTGTACATCGTGGCGGAGGCGCTGGCCGCCTCGGTGCGGGAAAACTGCAAGCTGGAAGCAGCCGTTCCGGTCGCGAGGTTCAAGGGCGCGAAGATGGAGCGTGCGACGTTCCGGCATCCATTTCTCGACCGGCAAATTCTGGGCGTGCTGGCGGATTATGTGACGGCGGATCAGGGGACGGGCGCGGTACACACCGCTCCGGCGCACGGTGCGGACGACTTTTATACCGGCGCGAAATACGGATTGGATCAGACCTGCAATGTGGACAACGCCGGGCGGCTGCGCAACGGGTTGCCGGAGTATGAAGGCAAGACGGTCTTCCAGGCGAACCAGCCGATTATCGATTTGCTGACGGCGCGGGGTGTGTTGCTGGGGCGGTCGGACATTTATCACAGCTATCCGCACTGCTGGCGCTGCCATAATCCGGTGATCTTTCGTGCGACGGAGCAGTGGTTCATCGCCATCGATCACGAGATGGCGGGGACGACGTTCCGGCAGCGGGCGCTGGACGAGATCAAAAACAGCGTGAAGTGGGATCCGGCGTGGGGCGAGGAGCGGATCGCGAACATGATCGCGACGCGGCCGGACTGGTGCATCTCGCGGCAGCGGGTGTGGGGCGTGCCCATCGCGGTCTTCCTGTGCAAAGCGTGCCAGCAGCCGCTGGACGACTGCGTGCTGAACGAGCGGGTGGTGGAGCTCTTCCGGAAGGAAGGCGCAGAGGCGTGGCGCACCGAGGCGGCGGACAAGCTGCTGCCGCACGGGGCGCACTGCGCGCAGTGCGGCGCCGAGGAATTCCGGCGGGAGACGGACATTCTGGATGTGTGGTTCGACTCCGGCGCGAGCTGGTACGCGGTGCTGGAGCAGGAGCCTGGCCTTGAGCCGCCGGCGGATTTGTATTTCGAGGGCGGCGATCAGTACCGGGGATGGTTTCACACTTCGCTGCTGACCAGCGTGGGCGTGGGCGAGAAGCATGCGTCGCCGTTCAGGATGGTGGGCACGGCGGGATGGACGCTGGACGAGCAGGGGCGGGCGATGTCGAAGTCGCTCGGCAACGGCGTCGATCCGGTGGACATCGCCGACCGGCTGGGCGCGGAGATCGTGCGGCTGTGGGTGGCGAGCGTGGATTTCCGCGAGGACGTGGTGTCGAGCGAGAACATCATGCTGCGGCTGGCAGAGAACTACCGCAAGCTGAGGAACACGTTTCGGTTTCTGCTGGGGAACCTTGCTGAGTTCGAGCCGGAGCGGGATGCGGTGGTGGACGCGGAGCTGGCGCCGCTGGATCGCTACATGCTGGCGCGGATGCGGGAGCTGGTGGAGAAGGTCTGTGGCGTGGACGGCCAGGGTGGATGGTACGGGGAGTTCCAGTTCCATCGCGTGTACCAGGCGGTGAACGAGTTCTGCATCGTCGACCTGAGCGCGTTTTATCTGGATGTGCTGAAGGACCGGCTGTACACCTTTGCGCCCAGGAGCGTGGAGCGGCGCTCGGGGCAGACGGTGCTGTGGCGGATCGCGGAGGCGCTGGTGCGGCTGGTCGCGCCGATTCTGACGTTCACGGCCGACGAGGTGTGGGAATATTTGCCGAAGCTGGAAGACCGTCCGGCGAGCGTGCATCTGGCGGAGTTCCCTTACGCCGACGATCTGGGGGCGGCCGACGCAAAGCTGGTGGACGATTGGCGGAAGCTGCTGGAGATCCGGGACGACGTGCTGAAGGCGCTGGAGACGGAGCGGAAGGCAGGGAAGATCGGAAAGGCGCTGGAGGCGAAGGTCACGCTGCGGATCGATGCAGAGGCGCTGACCCTGCGTGAGCTGCTGGAGAAGTATCGCTCGAGCCTGAAGGAGCTGCTGAACATTTCTCTGGTGGAACTGAGCGCGGGGGCGGCGAAAGACGATCTGGTTTGTGAGATCGGCGCCGCTTCCGGCCATAAATGTAACCGCTGCTGGAACTATTACGCGGACGATGGGCCGCTGCATGTGCGGCGATTTGGGCCGTGGGAGAACGTGTGCGGGCGATGCGCGGACGCGCTGCGGCAGATGGGCTACAACGAGGCGGCGCAATGACGGGTCGCGACCGGCGGCCGTGGCTGTTCGTTATCGCGGGGTGCCTGGTGGCGCTGGACCGGCTGACCAAGGCGTGGATCGTGGCCCACATCCGCGAAGGCGAGACGATCACCATCATCCCGCGGGTCTTCCAGCTGTCGCACGTGCGGAATCCGGGGGCGGCCTTCAGCCTGTTCACCGACACGCCGCGGCCGGAGCTGACTCACTGGCTGCTGGTGGGGTTCGCGATCGCAGCGGCGCTGGTGGTGACGGTGGTTCTGCTGCGGATCGGGCGGCGGTTCACGGCGACGACGGTGGCGCTGGCGCTGATCCTGGGAGGGACGATCGGAAACCTCTGGGACCGGATCCAGTACGGGATGGTGACCGACTTCCTGGCCGTGCGCATCGTCCACTACCATTGGCCGGATTTTAACGTTGCGGATTCCTGCGTGGTGATCGGAGGCATCCTGCTGGTGCTGGAGGCGCTGTTCGCCCGGCACCATGAGGGATGAGCGCAGCTTTTTCCGCGGAGCCGGGTTTACCTATACGAACGGCCGCTTTGAGTACACGAAAGCCTGACTTTCGGGCTATTGATTCGTCGAATTCATGCTGGCTATACTAGCCAGCGTTTCCCGGTTTTTCCCCTGCTCCTGGTCGACAGGCTGAACGAAAGGTAAGGTAACGCGTGGGCGCGCCAGCGATCGTCTATTTTGGCTCGGATGAATGTCTGCGGATCGAGGTTCTGCGACAGGCGGGACTGGACGTGATCCATTGCGGGAGCGTTGCGGAGCTGGCGCGGGCGATCGAGGAAACGCCGCGGGCTGATGCGATTGTCTTCGCCGAAGAGCCGGAGAAACTGCTGGATGAGGCGGTGCGCGCGGCGAGAGAGCGCACCACCGCAGTGCGCATCCTGTTCCAGCACGCCTGGACGACCAACAACGTACGCGAGTTCGATCTGGTGCTGCATCCGGGAACGGGTCCGGAGCGCTGGCTCGAAGAGATTGTGAGGACCATGGTGCAGACGCGCGAGGGCGCGTTGCACAAGCCGGCAGTAGCCGGAAAAGGCTGGGGAGAAATTGCGCGCGAGCTGCAGACGATGCGCAGGCGGATCACCTCATTGAGCGGCGAGCCGGGATTGGCAGAGCAAGGCATGAGGCGCATGAGGCGCATCCCACCCGGGCGCAGGGATTCACTATGACAACGTAGCGAGCACCTGGTGGAGATGCCGCTGGTGCATGTGAAAGCCAGCGTTCAGGGTACAGGGTTTAGCGTTTAGCGGGTAGAAAACGGGGCTGCGACCTTGGTCGCAACCCCGTTTTCGTTGCGCGGCGATCTCTTCATCATGCGACCCATTCCGACTGTCGGTGGAGGCAGCCCTACACGCTAAACCCTATACCCTCTACGTCCGTCTTCATTCGTTGCGGAGAACCTGCATGGGGTCGGTTTGGGCTGCGCGGCGCGCGGGCAGCAGAGCAGCCAGCAGCGCGGCGGCAAGCAGCAGAGCGATGCCGGCGGCGATGGAGACGGGATCGGCGGCGCTGGTCTGGTAGAGCAGGCTCTGGAGTCCGCGCGCGGCGGCAAAGGCCAGGGCGAGTCCGGCGAGGATGCCTCCGGTAACGGGCAGCGCGGCCTGGCGCGCGACCAGGCGCATGAGCGCGAGCTTGTCGCAACCGAGCGCGATGCGTATGCCGAACTCCTGCTGGCGCAGTGAGACGGAGTAGGCGAGGACGCCGTAGATTCCCAGCAGCGCGAGCAGCAGAGCGGCGGCGCCGAAGCTGGAAAGCAGGAGCGTCTGGAAGCGCTCGGTGGCGACCGAGTCCGAAACCTGCTTATCGAGCGATTTGAGCGCGGGGATGGCGACCTGGGGATCGATGTTCCAGAGGGTGCGGCGGATGGAATCCGCGAGCTGGGATGCGGGCAGCGGGCTGCGGATGAGGAAGTTCACGCGGAACCAGGGATTCTGCCAGTAGGGCAGATAGACCATGTTGGCGGTGGACTGCAGATCGTTGATCCGCGCGTCGGCGAGGACGCCGACCACCGTGTAGGAGGTATTGTCCGTCAGCGTGAAGGTGCGGCCGATAGGGCTTTCGCCGGGCCAGATGGCGCGCGCGGCTTTCTCTGAGATCAGAGCGTTGGTGTCGTGGCCCTTATCCGATGGCTGAAGATCGCGCCCGGCCAGCAGGGGGATACGCAGGGTTGAGGCGTAGCTGGGGCTGATCCAGCGGATGTTGGCTTCGGGGATTTGTGGCTGGGGGAGGGGATGGTCGGGCCGAGTGACGCCGTCGATCCAGGTTTCGCCGGCCATGGGCGTTTCACTGGTGCTGGCGACGGACTGCACGCTGGGAATATGGGCGAGATCGGCGAGGGCGCGTTCCTGGAAGACGGCGCGGGCAGCGTCGCCTTTGGCGCCGAGATTGTCGCCGTACTGCGGAGCGTAGAGAAAAACCTGGGCCAGGGTGACGTGGCTGGAATCGAAGTCGCGATTCTGATCGAGCAGGTGCGAGAAGCTGCGAATGAGCAGGCCGGTGACGACGAGGAGGGCCAGGGTGCAGGCGACCTCCGCGGCGACGAGGATATGGCGGGTGCGCTGGCTGTCGCGCGAGCCGGAGACGCGGGTGCTGCTGGTCTGCATGGCCGTTTGCGGATCGACGCGCATGGAGCGCAGGGCCGGGACGAGTCCGAAGACCAGAGCGGTGAGGATGGAGAGAGCGGCTGCGCCAAGGAGCACGGGCCAGCTGATGGCGATGGCGCCGAGGCGAGGCAGGTTCGCGGGCGCGGCGGCGACGAAGAGGCGCACGCCAAGGAAAGCGAGCAGGACGCCGAGCGCGCCTCCGATGATGGCGAGGACGAGCGAATCAGCCAGGGCCGACCAGACGAGGCGGTCGCGGGATGCGCCGAGGGCGGCACGGACGGATAGCTCGCGCTCGCGAGCCACGGCGCGGGCAAGCTGCAGATTGGCGAGGTTCACGCAGCCGATCAGCAGCACAGCGCCGACAGCGGCGAGCAGCAGCCAGAGCGCGGTGCTCACGTTGCCGGTGACTTCGGTGAGGAGCGGTTCAACGAAGGGCTCGGGATTCGTGGCGAGGTGGTGGGCGTGGTTGAAACCCTCCTGGATGGTGGTCAGCTCCGTCTGCGCCTGACGGACGGTGACGCCGGGACGAAGGCGGGCGATGGCGAGGTAGTTGTAGTTCTCGTCGACGTCCTGGGAGTCATCGGGACGAAGCACCAGCGGAGTGAACAACTGATACGGTTCGGCGGTGGCGCTGGAGACGCTGGTCGTCAGGGCCTCGACGCGCGGGAAATGGAAGTCCTGAGGCAGAACGCCGACCACCGTTTGCGGCGAACCACCGATGCGGAGAGTGCGGCCAATGGCCGATGGATCACCCTGGAAGTAGCGCTGGAAGGCGGACCAGGAGAGGATGACCTCGTTGTCGTGGCCCTTGATGGCTTCGGAGGGCAGGAAGCTGCGGCCGAGGACGGGCTGGACGCCGACAACGGAGAAGAAATTGGGGGAAATCTGCAGGCCGTTGAGAATCTCGGGGTGATCGGTGCCGCTGGAGACGCTGTAATGGCCGTTCTGGAAGATGGCCGAACCGGCGAGGGTCTTCGAGCGCGCCTGCCAGTTGAAGAAATGGCGGGGGTTGTCGGGAATCGCCCCGGAGGCGATCGGATTGTCCGTCTCGTGCAACATCACGAGCTGGCCTGGCTGCGGGAGGCCGAGAGGCTTGAGCAGGACCGAATCGACGACGGAGAAGATGGCAGTGACGGCGCCGATGCCGAGCGCGAGGGTCAAAATGGCGGTGAGGGCGAAGCCGGGAGACTTGCGGAGGGTGCGGGCGCTGAAGCGCAGATCCTGAAAGCAGGCAGGCATAGGCGGCCTCTCTGAATGCGGATGGGTGAGAATCAAGCACCTGGATGGCCACGATCTATAGAAAGATAAGGCATGTTTTATCAGTCGATTGCAGAAAATATGCTCAAAACGTGTTGAAGGGTGAATGTCCGGCGGCGGACGAGAGTGTTCGCTGGCGGACAGAGTGGGTCTGTCGGGCACGCGGACCCTTCAGGGCTGGAAGACGAGGCGGCCGGCGGATTCGGGGGCGTTCCAGAGCGTTTCCACGTCGCGCAGCGGTACGGCGACGGTGCTGATGCGGAACGGCGCTTTGGCAGCTTCCTGAAGAAACGTCGCCAGGGATTGAAAGAGCTTGTCCAGGGAGACGCTGCCGAATCCGCTGCCGACCATCTCCAGGCCGGAGCTGCGGAGGGTGGCGGCGGGCAGGGAAATGGTGGGGCCGGCGATGGAACCGATCTGCACGTAGCGGATGCGTGCACCGGTATGGTCGAGGCCTTTTTGCGCAATGGCGGCCAGGACGCATTCCGCGGGCGGGCCCCAGACGTAGTCGAGGATGACATCGATTCTGTGCCCGGCGATCTCGTCGCGGAAGGCCGAGACGAGCGCGTCGGTTGGGAGGTTGAGCGAGATGGTCGCGTCCGCGCCGAGAGAGCGGAGCTCTTCCAGCGCCTGCGGGTTGCGGCCGGCGGCGACGATGCGCGCAGCACCCAGACGCCGGGCAATCTGGACGGCGAGCTGGCCGGCCGATCCGGTGGCGCCGACAATGAGCACACTTTGGCCGGCGGAAAACTCAATGCGCTGGGTGAGCGCGGCGAAGGAAGACATGCCGGGATTCATCATGGCCGCGACGGTGACGTCGTCGAGATTGCCGGGGATGGCCATGCACCGGTTGCGGGCGGTGACGCAGCGCTCGGCGAAGGTTCCGAAGGGAGTGCGGGCGGCGCCGAAGAAGGCGCGGGAACCATCGTCGAGGCGGCCGACACCGTCAACGCCGGGGATGAAGGGGAGCACTCCGGTGCTGCCGTAGTGTCTGCCGGCGGCCAGCGCCCGAACGATGGGGTGCAGGCCGACAGCGGTGACCGTGACGAGCACTTCGTCTTCCGCGGGAACCGGATCGGCGAATTCGGTGTAGCGGGGCGGGGCGTCGAAGGATTCTACCAGGGCGGCATGCATTGAGGGTCCCTCCGGTTTCGTTTCTATCGCAGATGAAACGCCAGCACCGCGAGATGCGATTATGCAGGCTGGCGCGCGGTGAAGAGCAATTCGAGGAAGCGGTGCAGGTGGTCGAGGCAGGCGACAGCGACGGCGGGGCCGTCTTTGGCTTTCGCGAGAATGAAAGCGCCCTGAATCACCGCTTCGATGTGCAGCGCGAGGCTGGCGGCGGTCCATGAGATCTGCAGGCCGCGCAGCCGGATGGCGGAGGCTATGTCGGCTTCGAGGAACGCGGCCTCCTCGGAGATGCTTTCGTCGCAGACCTGGCGGAGCATGGGGTGGGTGAGGTAGATCTCCTGGAGGAGGGTGCCGGTGAGGCTGGTGTAATCGGGGAGTTCGCCGCGCAGCAGGGTCTTGCGGAAGTCGACGTAGCCGAGCAGGCGATCGACGGGGTCGGGGAGGAATCGATAGAGGGTTGAGTCGGACGCGGCGCTGTTCAACCCTTCCCAGTGCCGGATGGAGGCGAGGGCAAGATCCTCTTTGCTGGAGAAGTGATGGAAGAAGCTGCCCTTGGTGAGGCCGGCGTTCTCGCAGATGTCGTCGACGCGCGTAGCGGTGTAGCCGCGGGCGCGAAACAGGTGAATGGCAGCGTCGAGGAGGCGTTCTTTCGAGGGTTTCTGCGCAGCGGCGGTCACGAGTGCTTACTCCGAGCGTGACCGAAGATACCGACTGGCTGGTATGTTGTCAAGTTGCGGGAAGAAGCATCCGACAGCCGGGGCCGGATGCGAGGTCAGACCCTTGCGCCGAGGGAACGCAGGCGCGTGCGCAGGCCGTCCAGGATGGAGACGAAGAGCGGAGATGCGCCGCGGGCTTCCGTCTGGAGCTGCAGGGTCATCTCAAAATAGGCGCTGCGCCCCTTGAAGATCGCGAGGGCCAGCGCTTCCTGATCGCTGCGCCTCCCCACCCGATCGAGCATCGTCAGAGCGCAGATGCCATCCTCGATCTGTTCGCCGTCCATTCGCACATTGGTCTCCATGGAAGAAACAGGTCCGCAGCCCCGGAAAGAACTGGCGGACCCTGTTGCTGGGTTGTATGGGTCGAGAATGGCAGTTCTCAGGGCGACAGGATGTGACAAAACGCACAGAGGTCAGGATCCCGGCAGACGAGACTTTGGGCGGAGCTCCGCTCCGATCCGCTCGTCCGTCAGCTCAGGCCGCCAGGCGCACCTTTTCCGCCTGCATGTGGATCATTTCTCGCTCGCCTTGCAGGACCAAATCCTCGGCCTGCATCACGAGGGCACGGGCCACCCCATAGTTCGTGCGCTGGAGCGCCCACTCGATCTCAACTAACAATTCCAGCAGTGTCGCGTTGTTCATGTGCCATTTTCCCGGGGAGAGCAAGACCCACCCATGGAGAGGGAGGATGCAAGCGCATCTCCATGCCGGCGGGAGGTCGGCGAGCCAGGGCTGTCGATCAAACCGTTGGAAATCAGCGGTTTGGGGGCGCTCGGAGGTAACTTACCGAAGTAATTACTATTGCGTTGTGACCCGAAATCTACCTTTTTGTTTGTAAAAGCTACGTTATCCGGAACCCGGGGGCGGAGGACGATGGTATCCCCGGGGCCGGCCGCTGTTTGCGGCGATGGCTTTTGGTCGAAACGGACAGGGCTCTGGCGGGCCGGTGCGGTCCCGGCTGGTCGGCGAAGCGGAGAGGCAAATGGTAGGCCGCGTCTTTCGGGCACGGGGAGCTTGGATGGTCGAAACTTCGGCTTTGGCGATTGGCCGGGACGTTACGACATACCGAAGCGTTTCCCAGGACCTTTCCTCGAAAGTGCAGGCAGCGGCGTGGCCGCGCGTTGCCCGCCAGGTACTTAGAGAGGCCACATGCGCCCCGGCGGAAAGAACTAGCCGGGGCAGAGGTTTGGATGGCGGTCCGGCAACCCGGAAATTAAATTTTCTGGCTCCTTGCCAGGGGCTTAGGATGGGAATCGCTGGGTTCGGCATGGTCGCCGAGCGCAGATACAACCGGCTCGCCTGAACGCGCTCCATCCGGACGCAGATTTCGGCGTCCGTTCGCCCGTTTGCTGGGAGTGTCGTTGATGAGACGGATAATCTTTCTTCTTTTTATCTCTGCCCTGACCCTATCCTTGCCGACCGGATGCAGCGGCGGTTCTAACACCACTCAATGTTCGGGGACCTGTCCCGCCACAGTGACTCCGGTATCCCTAACCATGACCGACGACCCGCCAAGCGGGATTTCGGTGCTGTTTTTCCAGGCAGACCTCAGCGCTGCCACGCTCACGACCACGTCGGGATCCGCTGTGAGCCTGCTTCCAGAGGCTACACTCGGGAACGGTATGCAGAGCGGGCCAATTGCGGTCGATGTGACGCAGTTGCAGGCCCAATCAGCGTTCCTGAGCGCGCATGCTGTGCCCTCCGGCTCGTACTCTGGCCTAAGCCTCACCTTCTCCAATCCGCAAATGATCATCTACAACGCCTCGGACTCGGCTCTTGCCGGCTCCTGCGCGATAGGAAGCATCTGCCAGATCGCTCCCGCGATCAGTTCCGCCACAGTAACCCTGACAACATCGCCGTTTCCGCTGACGCTGACCCCATTTACTCCTGTCAGTCTGCAGATCGATTTCCATCTGAACACCGTGATTCAATCGGATCTCTCTGTAAATCTCGGCGCGGCGAATGGTGTCACCGTTGAGCAAATACCGTCCCAGACGGATTCCGCGCCTTTGCCTTTAGGTTCCATCTCCGGAACCGTTGCGGGTGTGAACAATTCGAGTGAATTCACCCTCCAGACGCCGGATAATAGAATCTATTCGGTCGAAACCGGCAGCAGCACGACGTATGACGATTTCCCGTCAAGCGCATGCAGCACATCGTCCTCCTCCTGTGTGGCCGCAGGCCAAAGTGTTCGGGTCCAGGTTTCAGGCCTTGGGACTGACGTTGTCATGGCTACGCAGGTGACCTATGCGCAGCTGGCGGGCCAGGAGACGGTGGAAGGGACCATCATCGGCCTCATCCCGTCCGCCAGTAATCCTCTGGGTGCTCCGGCGGGATTCCAACTGCTCCTGCGCAGCAATCCATCCAACAGCAGCGGCCTGCCGCTGGGCGCCATAGCGTCGATCAACTCCAGCACGGCTGTATTCTCTGTAGACGGGAATGGCTTCACGTTGCCTTCCGGGCTGAGCTTTACCAGCGCCGCCGATCTGCTCGTTGGGCAGAACGTTCAGGTCGACGTAATGACGGCATATCTGAGCCCGGTGAGCGGACAACCACCCTCCAGCAGTTGGGGTCCGCCCGAATCCCTTTCCTTTTACACGGACCGTGTCGATCTGGAACCGAGCCAGCTGACGGGCACAGTCGCGGCGATGGATTCGGGGGCGCAAAGTTTTACGCTGGGCGGTACGGGAACAACTATCTTTCCATGGCCTGCTGCCTCCGGCAGTGCCCCATCCTTCAATGTGCTGACGGCGAGCCAGACGACCTGGCAGGGATTCAGCCCGGGAAACTTTGGCGGCCTTGCGGACAACGACGTCGTATCGGTGAGCGGCTGGATTTTTCCACCGGCGGTCAGTGGCAATCCCCCTATTCTTGCGGCTCGGTCGATGACACTGCAAACGGCTGGAATGTTTTGAGGCTGTCATCCGGCGATCCTTCGGCTGATTCGTGCCTCTGCACAGTCTCAGGTGCTGGCCTCGGGACTCGTCCTCAGAGGCGAGCGTTTGCCCGGGATTCTGTCGGAATTCCAGTCTCAGCCGGCGCTTCATCCCCCAGCCGCCCCGGCCGGACGAACGGCACTGCGAAACATTCACCAGCAAAGGAGTGGGCTCTGCGGAGATTCCGGTAAAGCTTCACCTGAGGTTCTGATTCGCTGATGAAACCGGATTCAGACTGCGAAGTCGGCTTGCGGCGTCCCTTCTTGCCGGCAGGTCGCGATCTGGGTGGTTGATCGGTCGTGCGGAACCGACCGGGCCTGGCTTTGGCCGCCGCTTTCGATGTCGTGCGGAGGATGCAGGCCCGGAACCAGCACGCGTCCACCTGCGAAAGCGGTTGAAACCTCAGCGTGGTGCGGGTTTGCGCGTTGTCCCTTGCCGTTTCCTGAGGGCGGCTGCGCGTGGAGCGGCTTCCGGGGAATTTGCAACGCGCGGGAAGCTGTGGTAAGAAATAAGTATTCAAGTTTGCTCCTCAAGAGCGAGCCTGAATTTCATGCAGAGTGGCTGAGGGACGGGCCCTGTGACGCCACGACAACCGGCCTGAGCAATTCGGGATCACGGTGTCAACTCTCGCCCGCCGTAAAAAAGCGGGGTACATGAGATTCGGG
Source organism: Acidobacteriaceae bacterium (assembly GCA_049671725.1). Taxonomy (GTDB): domain Bacteria; phylum Acidobacteriota; class Terriglobia; order Terriglobales; family Acidobacteriaceae; genus Palsa-343. Next base: position 26,887 of record JBATVK010000152.1, on the reverse strand, counting down.
GTGCAGGCAGTATCGCATCTCGCGCAATCCCAGCAGTACCGCAAGCGTTAGTTTGTACGACGTCACGCGTGCCCGTATCTATTCCCGACGCCGCTCTCGATTGAGAGGGCTTTGAATGGCTGCTGCATACGAGTTGCGTTGCCGGGAATGCGGGAAGCGTTATGCGAACGCGCCGCTGTCGATCTGTGACGAGTGTTTCTCCCCCCTGGAAGTGCAGTGCGATCTGGACGCGGCGAAGAAAAGCTTCACGCGCGATGCGATTGCCGCGGGTCCGTCGAGCATGTGGCGCTACCAGGCGCTGCTGCCGGTTCCGGAGGACTACAAAGCGACGACTCCGGCGGGATGGACGCCGCTGCTGAAGGCTCCGCGGCTGGCGCAGCGGATTGGCGCGCGGAATCTGTGGATCAAGAACGATGCCGTGTGCCTGCCCACGCTGAGCTTTAAGGATCGCGTGGTGGCGGTGGCGCTGGCCAACGCGCAGGCCTTCGGCTTCGACACGGTGGGGTGCTCCTCGACGGGAAACCTGGCCAACGCAGTGGCCGCAGGCGCGGCGCGCGTGGGGCTGAAAACCTACATTTTGGTGCCGGCGGATCTGGAGCCGGCGAAGATCCTGAACACGCAGGTGTACGGCGCGACGCTGGTGCGGATTGACGGCAATTACGATCACGTGAACCGGCTGTGCTCGCAGATTGCCGACCGCTACAACTGGGGATTTGTGAATGTGAACCTGCGGCCCTACTACGCGGAGGGTTCGAAGACGGTGGGGTTCGAGATTGCGGAACAACTGGGCTGGCGGCTGCCGGATAACGTGGTGGTGCCGATGGCCGGCGGGTCGCTGATTACGAAAATCCGCAAGGCATTCAAAGAGCTGGTTGCGCTGGGGCTGGTGGACGACAAGCCGGTGCGCTTCTTTGGAGCCCAGGCGACAGGCTGCTCGCCGATTTCGACGGCGGTAAAAACGGGCGCGGACCACATCGAGCCGCAGCGGCCGTCGACGATTGCGCGATCGCTGGCGATCGGGAATCCGGCCGACGGCGTGTACGCGGCGCGGGCGATTCGCGAAAGCGGCGGATGGGCCGAGGACGTGTCGGACGTGGAGATCGTGTCGGCGATCCAGGAGCTGGCAGAGACGGAAGGGGTCTTTACCGAGACGGCAGGCGGTGTGACGACTGCCGTGACCGCGCGGCTGTACGCGCATGGGCGGATCCATCCGGACGAGCTGACGGTGAGCTGCATTACCGGCAACGGGCTGAAGACGACGGATGCGCTGGAAGGCGCGTACGAGCAGCATGCGGCGATCCGGCCGCGGCTGGGGGATTTTGAAAACTACGTGGCGGAGCGCGGCGAGGAGAACGAGTTTGTGCTCGACCGTGGTTCCAAGCCGGCTCTTGCCGCTTCAATGTAAGGCACGGGCGTCGTTTTGGCGCGGGTTCCACGGGGAGCCGCGCCGGGATCGAGACTATTTTTGAAACACGCCGGAGGAGGGTCAATTGTCCGTTAGAGTTTTGTTGCCGAATGCGTTTCAGAAGCACACCAATGGCGCGCGGGAGATCGAGTCGAACGCGGCCAATCTGCCGCAACTGATTACGGAGATCGAAACGAATTTTCCAGCGCTGAAGACGCATCTGCGCGACGAGCAGGGGCAGGTGCGGCGCTTCATCAACTTCTACGTGAACGAGGAAGATATTCGCTTCCTCGGAAACGAGAAGTATGCGTTCCAGGATGGGGATGAGGTGCTGGTGATCCCCTCCATCGCCGGCGGGTTCGGGCCGGACGGGCGGAGGCCTTCGGCAGCCGGTGGTAAGAGCCGGGGCGGGGTATGCTCCTGTTGTTCTTATTGCGGCCAGGAGGAGTGCTGCTGCGGGGATTAGCGTACAGTGAAGAGTCGTGCCAGAATGGTTACCAGGGGCGCTGGAATGAAGCGCCGCAGCTCGCCCCGTCTGCGCGCGGAATGCCGCTGCCGGACTGACCCGCCTGGGCATCATTCCACCGAGATTTGAGCATCCCACGGTTGCGGAGTTGTGCACGGACCGCGTCGGCACGTTCACACTCTGATCCCCGGGGGCTCATACGATGTCCACACTTGCACCTCAGCCGCTCACGGTCGAGCCGGTCCGGCCGCTGCCGCAATTTCTCCGCAAGTGGACGCTGGACAATCCGCGGATTGAGTCCTGCGCGAACCACGATCACCTCGCCCTGATCTACGAGAATCAGACCGAGCAACTGGACATTGTGGTTCCGTTCCTTCGTCTCGGCCTGGAGCGCGGCGAGAAGAGCATTTACATCGTGGATGACAACACCCCCGAAGCGGTGATAGCCGCCATGGAGCGTCATGGCATCGACGTCGCCGCAGCCACGGCCTCGGGCGCGCTGGCGGTCATCACCAAACACGATGCGTATCTGAAGAACGGCGACTTCGATCCGGACTGGATGATCGGCTTCCTCGTGGAGGCGGTGGAGAACGCGAAAGCAGAGGGTTTCAGCGCGGTGCGCGCTTCCGGCGAAATGACCTGGGCCCTTGGCCCTTCGGGCGAAGCCCACAGCCGCCTGATCGAGTACGAGTGCAAGCTGAATACCTTCTTTCCGAATCACAATATGGGCGGGATCTGCCAGTACAATCGGCGCCGCTTCCGGCCTGAGACGCTGATGCACGTCATCCACACCCATCCGCGGATCGTTTTCCGCGGCGACGTGTGCGAGAACCCCTATTACATTCCGCCGGAGATTTACCAGGGCCCGGGGGCGAGCATGGATCACGCAGTGCGCCGCCTGCTGGAGAGCATGGTGGAGAGCACGCGGCTCCGGCGGCACCTGAACGCTGAAACCGAAGCGCTGCGGAAGAGCGAGCGCCGATACCGGGAACTGCTCCAGGCGCTGCCGGTGGCCGTATACACGACCGACGCCGAGGGGCGCGTTACGCTGTTCAACGAAGCGGCTGCCACGCTGGCGGGACGCACGCCCCAGGCCGGCGAAGACCACTGGTGCGTCACCCATCGCCTCCACCGTTCCGACGGCAGCTACCTTCCGCACAGCGAATGCCCCATGGCCGTGACCCTGCACACAGGCGAGCCGCAGCGTGGCGTGGAAGCCATTGCGGAGAGGCCGGATGGGACCATGGCCTGGTTCATGCCGCATCCGACGGTGATCCGCGATGCTTCGGGCGAAATCGCCGGCGGCATCAACGTGCTGGTCGACATCACGCAGCGGAAACGCGCGGAGAGCCTGCTGCTGGAGCAGAAACAGGCGATGGAAATGATCGCCACCGGCCTGGGGCTCGACGAGTGCCTCGCCGCTCTGACCGCCGCGGTCACGCGCCTCTCACCCAAAGCGCGGGCGGCGGTGTTCCTCGCCGACGAATCCCGGGCCCGCTTCCGGGGCGCTGTCTCTGCCAGTCTTCCGCTCTCCATGTGCGAAGCGATTGAGGGCGCGCCCATTGGCGATCCGGCCATCGGCGCCTGCGGCCTCGCCCTCTGCACAGGCAAATCCGTGACCTCTGCCGACATTGCCGGAGACCAGTGCTGGCCGCCGGGCTGGCGCGATCTGTGCCTCGCCCACGGCATCCGCGCCTGCCACTCCACTCCGGTCCTCAGCAGCGACGGCACGGCGGTTGCGTCGGTATTCCTCGGATTCTCCGAGCCCCGTCTGCCGGACGAGTGGGAGCTGGCCATTGCCGAATTCTGCGGCCGCGCCGCCGGCATCGCCATCGATCGCGAACTCGCCCGGGAACGGCAGCGCGATTCAGAAGCCGCGCTCCGCCGCTCCGAGCAGATCGCCGCCGCCGGACGCATGGCCGCGGCCATTGCCCACGAAATCAACAACCCGCTGGAGGCGGTGACCAACCTGTGGTACCTGCTCGGAGAGGAAGACCTCTCGCAGGGCGGACGCGCCTACCTGAAGACGATGGGGGAGGAGCTGAACCGGGTCTCCCACATCGCGAAACAGACGCTGGAGTTTTACCGCAAGGGGACCACCGCGAGCCGGTTCGAACTCGCGCAGTCGATCGAGGAGGCGCTGCTGCTTCTCTCGCGCAGGGTCCAGTCGCTGGGCGCCGTCATCGAGGTCCATCATCGCGAGCCTGCTGCCATTCACGGCTTTGCCGGCGAGATGCGCCAGCTCTTCGTGAATCTCTTCGTCAACGCGCTGGAAGCGGGCGCCCGCAGGATTCGCATTCGCAGCTCGCGGAGCAGCGACTGGAGCCAGCCTTCGCGACGTGGCCTGCGCATTCTGGTGGCGGACGACGGCAGCGGGATTCCGGCTGCCGCTGCCGCGAAAATCTTCGAGCCGTTTTTCACGACCAAAGAGGAGAAGGGCACCGGACTTGGCCTGTGGGTGAGCCGGGGCATCGTGCAGAAGCACAAAGGCACGATTTTCATGCGCACCAGCACGCGGACCGGGCAGAGCGGAACGGTATTTTCGATTTTCCTGCCGACTGCGTGAACCGGAGGCTCGACCGGGCGCCGGCGGGCGATTCCCGGCAGAACGCGTTATCGCTGATCCAGCCTTAGCCTGGCGTGCCGGATGCGTCGCCGGACGGCATGTTGCGGCTGAAGGGGAAGACCAGTTCCTGAACAGACGCGACCGGCGCGCCGTTCAGCGTGGCGGGGTGAAAGCGCCAGCTTTTTACCACGCTGAGCACGGCCTGGTCGAGGCCGTTGCCGAGCCCCCGAACCAGCGTCTCGCCGGTGACATTTCCCTCGGGACTGATGTCCACGTTCACAATGATTTTTTGTTCTGTGGCCGGCAGCAGCGAGCGGTCGGCGAGGCCGGGTTGCGGGAAGAACACCGGGAAAGCCGGCTCGGCATCCTCATCGCCAGTGCCGGCTCCTGTGGTTGAGGGCGTCTGTTGCGCTGCGACTGCGGGTTGCGAGGGTGCGGCCTGGGGAGCGGGGACCGGGGACGGACTGCTGTGCGGAGACGGCTGCGGGACGGGGAGACGCGCGTGGCGGTGGACGCGAACGGCGGGAGCGGGCTTCGTCAGGCTGGATTGTGCGGGGCCGGTCCAGACGAGCGCAACCGAGCAGCAACGCTGCTGCACCACGATGGGCTGCGCCCTGTGCATGTGGAGCGCAAGCACGACGAGCGCGAGGCAGGCGGCGTGGCCGGCCATGGAGAAGAGAATGCCCCGGGTGCGCCGGGGGTGCGCGGGATCGACGGACATCATCCTGTCTGCTCCTGAGGTGCGGATTGCTGGGAACGCGCGCGCTTCTACAATATGGTAGCGTCCTTAGGAATTTCCGTCTGGAGCCGACCCCCATGGCATTCACCGAGACCTTTCATTGCGACGTGTGCGGCAAGGCGAAAAGCGAAGAATCGGAAGACTGGTGGCTGGCGTGGACCGAGACGCTGAGCCCGGCGCCCGGCGATCCTGAGCAGAGATCGATGAGACTGACGCCCTGGAATGGGTTTCTGTCGCACTCGGCGGAGATTCGGCACCTGTGCGGCGCGAGCTGCGTGCACACGCTGCTGGACCGGTGGATGATGAAAAAGGGCGACGGCAAAGAAGCTCGCTGACCCCGTTACGCCGGGCTCGTCACGCGTTTGGTAAGCTGCGGGAATGCCCAGTCCCTTCCGTAGCCTGACGGCGCGGCAGCGGCACGCGTTTGCCGCGTGCTTTCTGGGCTGGTCGCTGGACGCCTTCGATTACTTCATCCTCGTCTTTTGCGTTTCGGCCGTGGCCGCGGACTTCCGCGTGGCGCGTTCGGAGGTCGCGGAGGCGCTGTTTCTGACCCTGGCCTTCCGGCCGGTGGGGGCGTTTCTTTTCGGCGCGCTGGCGGATCGCTTCGGGCGACGGCCGGTGCTGATGATCAACATCGCCTGCTACTCGCTGCTGGAGATGAGCTGCGCGTTTGCGGGGTCGATGCACATGCTGCTGGTGCTGCGCGCGCTCTTTGGCATCGCGATGGGCGGCGAGTGGGGCGTGGGCGCGGCGCTGGCCTTTGAGACCTTGCCGAAGGGGAACCGCGGCTTCTTCTCCGGGCTGCTGCAGGAGGGATACGCGGCGGGCTATCTGGTGGCGGCGGGGGCGTATGCTCTGCTGTTCCCGTGGTTCTCGCATTTCGCGTGGCACGGGCACCCGTTCGGATGGCGCGGGATGTTCCTGGTGGGCGCGGCGCCGGCGCTGCTGGTTTTCTACATCGGCAGCAAGGTGGAAGAGTCGCCCGCGTGGCGGGAGCGGCCGGCGCAGGCGGCGCGGGTGAAAACGAGAGAACGGATTGCGGGGATCGCGAGAACGATTCCGGTCTATGCGGGGACGTTCCTGTTTTTGGTGCTGCTGATGACGGGGTTCAATGCGTTTTCGCACGGGACGCAGGATTTGTATCCGACGTTCTTACAAAAAGACCATGGGTTTTCCGCGCAGCTAACGGGGGTGATCGCGATCCTCTACAACGTCGGCGCCCTGGCCGGAGGCTTGTTCTTCGGCACGCTGTCGGAGCGGATCGGGCGGAAGCGGGCGATTCTGCTGGCGGCCGCGCTGTCTCTGCCGGCGATTCCGTTGTTCGCGCTGGCACACTCGGTGGCGGCGCTGGCGGGAGGCGCGTTCCTGATGCAGTTCATGGTGCAGGGGGCGTGGGGCGTGGTGCCGGCGTGGCTCACCGAGCTGTCGCCGGGGCCGGTGCGGGCGACGTTCCCGGGGCTGGCGTATCAGCTCGGCAACCTGATCTCGTCGAAGAACGACGTGATTCAGGCGAGATTTGCGGAACATCATGGGAGTTACGGTGTGGTGCTGGCGGGGACGGTGGTGGTGGTCGCGGTGTATCTAATTGTGGTGACGTCGTTCGGGAGGGAGTCGCGGGGGACGGAGTTGAGAACCTGAACAGCGTTCAGCGTTCAGCGATCAGAGTGGCGTTGGTGCTCGGGTGTCGAGCGTGCCTAAGCGGTTATTTCCGGATTGCCAGTCATGCGGCAGTAATGTCGCTCGGTGATTGACTCGGCGATTTGGCGTAAAACGGGAAATCTCCCGGCGTCGTGCGCGTTTACCAGGAAACGCCGCGTTCCGCGCTGGGTTAGAACCTGTTAGTGCTTTGGAGCACGGGATCGGCCGGATCCCTTAGGGATTGCGCTCTTCGGCAGTCGCGGCACGGCCTGAACACCCGCCCAAAGTGTGGCGATCGTTTGCTCGACCACGAGAGTCTGGTCAGGCAAGTCAGGCACAACGCCCTGGATGACAAAGAGCGTGGCGAGGCCAAAGATCGTGAACCACCAGGTATGAGCTACAACTATGTCGTTCTTATTTGGCAATCCCTCATCCCTGGCAACGTCGAAAAAGAGCTCCACGAAGCGTCCGAACAACGGCGCGCCCATGTCGTTGATGTATTGTCCAGCGCGGACGCCGTCGCGGCTCTCCGGCCCGAAGAAGACGTTGCGAAACTGCTGTGGGTGGGCCGTGCAGAACTGGATCAGGCCGCGTGAAGTCGCAAAAAGACGCTCTTTCGGTGAAGAATGTTCAGCGGCAATCGCGTCGAAGTTCTGAACCATCAGCCCGATGGTCTCGCGGCTCAGTTCGGCAAGAATATGCGCTTTGTCGGGGAAATGCTGGTAGATCACGGCGTGCGTATAGCCGATCTCTTTAGCAATCTCGCGAAGCGTCACGGCTTCGTAGCCGCGATCGGCAAACATTTTGCTGGCAGCCGCAAGGATTTCGCCCCGCAACCTCTCCTTGCGCTCCAGCCGACGACTTGGTGATGTGGATGTCACTTTCGATAGCTTATTCCTTTTTGAGGAATTGCGCGACCGAGTGTTGATTTATAACCATTGGAGAAGAAACCACTGATTATTTTGCAACCAATGGTTTATATGCGCCTCTAATGGTCAGGTCGGTCATTTGGATGGGCGGCCAAATACGAGGCAAAAGGAGGAAGCGATGAAAGTTCTGGTGTTTGGAGCAGCGGGCAGGAGCGGAGAAGCGCTGGTCAATGAGGCGCTGGCGGCCGGACATGAGGTGACGGCTTTCGTGCGCGGCGCCACGCAGTACAAGAAGGCGAACGTCAGAGTGGTTGCGGGCGACGCGCTGGACGCGGCCGCGGTCGACGCTGCGGTCGCCGGACAGGATGCGGTGATCGACGCGCTGGGCGGCAAGACGCCGTGGAAAGTGACGACGAGGGAAACGAGCGCGGCACACAATATCGTGGACGCGATGCGGCGCAATGGCGTGCGGCGATTGCTCAAGATTTCGGTGGTTGGTGCGGGCGATAGCGTCAGGAACGCCGGCTTTTTCAACGAGCACCTGCTCATGAAGACGTTTCTGCGGGGGCTGCTGGTAGACAAGGCGGGCATGGAGGCCGAGATCAAAGGCAGCAACCTGAACTGGACGCTCGTACGGCCGCCGATGTTGACCGACGGCGAGAAGACCGGCGTTGCCAGGGTGCTGAGCACGGAGGGCGGCGAGAAGGCGCACAAGATCGGGCGGGCCGATCTGGCGGCATTCATGGTGCAGCAACTGGAAAGCGGCCGGTACTTGCGTCAGGCCGTGACAGTGACGACCACATAGCAAGGCCTCCGCGAGGATTAACCACCTCTCTCACCCAGGCGATCCGACCGGCTGTGCAAAGGCCTGTAACGATTCATGCGACAGATAACCGTGGAAATTCGCGGCTCCAGCGGAGTGCTGGCTGCGCAACTCACAAGCTCTGGCGTTCGCATCGGAGCATCACTTTCGTTCTAACAAGGAGAAACGAGCATGTATTTAGTCATGGGCATTACTGGAAAAGTTGGCGGCGCCACCGCGCGGCATCTGCTGCAGCAAGGCAAACAGGTGCGAGCCCTTGTGCGCAGTCGCGAGAAAGCAGCGAAGTGGGCAGACCGGGGCGTGGAGTTGGTCTATGGAGACTGGAATGATGCGACAGCCATAGCCGCCGCGCTCAAAGGTGTTGAGGGCGCGTTCATTATGTTGCCGGCTGTATGGGCGCCCTCGCCTGATTTCAGAGAAGCAAAGGGCGTGATTGCGAACTATGTCGAGGCGCTGACCAGGGTAGTGCCGCCGCGAGTAGTAGCGCTCTCTTCGACGGGCGCGCATAGAACCGGCGGTGTAGGGATGATCACAGGCTTATCACTCCTGGAGCAAGGTCTTCGCGGCCTGCCCTCTCCGGTCGCATTTGTGCGCGCAGGCGGCTTTTTCGAAAACTTTCTTTTCGGCTTACAGGCCGCCCAGGGCGGAACGCTGCCGGTCTTCTACAATCCTACGAACCGGAAATCGATGATGGTCGCATCCGACGACATCGGCGCAGAGGTGGCAACGCTTCTGACCGGGCCGGCGTGGTCAGGGCATCGCGTCATCGAGCTGGGTTCGATGGTAAGCGCGGATGAAGTGGCCGCACAGTTGGGTGAAGTGCTGAAACTCGACGTGAAAGCCTTTGCAATCCCGCGTGCAGGGTGGGCGGAAGCGTTCGAGCAGTTCGGCGTCCCGAAGGGCCACACTGGACCCGCCGAAGAAATGTATGAGGCCATTAACGCGGGATGGATGGGCCTCGGATTAGCGGGTACGGAGCACGTAGCGGGTACGACGTCCGCACGCGATGTGTTTGCGGCTGCACAGAACGCCGCTAAGGCGTAAATCCGGGGCAAGCTGAGTCAGCTCGGCTCCTCGGGAACTGCGGCGCGAACGTCAGGAAAGATCCAGCTCAAACATGAAAGTTCTTGTCCTGGGTGCAACGGGTGGAACCGGACGGCTGATCGTCCGGTTTGCCCTTGCGAAAGGCCTTCCCGCTCATGCAGCACCTCGATTCCAGTCGCGTCCAGGAGCCGGCTGATTGCAGAACGATTGAACCGATTTAAAGCGCAACAGGAGGATCTTTTCCATATGAAAGCTGAACTCACAATCGATAAACCCGCGCGGGCGGGTCGAGCCACTCAAATAGCCGCAATGGTAACAACCGGCATTGTCGCCTGCATGTGGATGTACTTCGGACTGCTGTATCTAATCCACGATCCCGAGGATTGGAGGATCGCCAATCAGCAGCTCGGATACCCGCCCTATATCATCCCTCTGATTGGCGTGACCCACATCCTCGGTAGCGTGGGCCTTCTCATTCCCAAAGTGCCTCGATTGACGGAGTGGGTCTATGCTGGTTTCGCGATCACTCTCTTACTCGATTTCTATTCACAACTGAATAGCGGTGGCAGAACCTGGGATAAATTCGATCCGATTCTCGTCGCGGGGTTCGTCTTTGCTTCGTATGTATTGAGACGCAGCATGCGCGCCAACATTTGGTCGATATGAAGAACACTCCAGGCGGGCGGTTTTGCTTTTTCCGGGCACGTCTCGTGGCGGCGAAAGCTCAAATGGCGAGAACAGGCCAAGGAGCTCATTCAAGGGTTCTGACCGTAATGGTCGGCCATACCGAAGCTTCGTCCCGATTGGGCGATCCGATGCGGCGTTGCGATTCATTTCAGAGAATCGGACGAGCCGGCCCGGTTTCTGTTCAGGAGGAGACACTTCATTGTGCGCGGCTGACGAGGACAGCTTCCGCAGCGCGCAGATCCTCTTCGGTGTCGACGCCGATGGTGTCGGAGGGTGCGGGGGCGACGTGGACGTCGATGCCGTTGTCGAGGAGGCGAAGCTGCTCGAGGCGCTCGATCTGCTCCAGCCAGGAGGGGGGCAGCGCGGCGAAGCGCTCCAGCGCGGCTTTGCGATAGGCGTAGATCCCCAGGTGCTTGCGGTATCCCGCGAAACCGGGTCCGTCGCGGTCGAAGGGGATGGTCGCGCGGGAAAAGTAGAGCGCGCGGCCGTCAGCGGCGGTGACGACTTTGACGGTGTTGGGATTCCGGATGTCCTGCGGAGCGCAGCGGACGGCGAGCGTGCCGACCTGAACCTCAGGACGTTCGAAGAGCCGGAGCAGCGAGGTGAAATGATCCGCGGTGAGCAGCGGCTCGTCGCCCTGGATGTTGACGTAGATATCGGCGGGGATGGACTGGGCCACGGCGTGGACGCGATCGGTGCCACTGGCGCAGTCTGCGGGCGTAAAGACGGCAGGGAAGCTGCGCGACTGCGCGAAGGCCAGCACCTCTTCGGAGTCGGTGGCGATCAGGACCTGGTCGAGCAGCGGGCAGGCGCGGGCGGCGCGATAGACCCAGGCGAGCATGGGCTCGCCGGCGATTTCGCGCAGAACCTTGCGCGGCAGGCGCGTGGAACCAAGACGGGCGGGGATGACGGCGAGGACGCGGCCGAGGTCAGCGGGCAAAGGACAGTTCCTGGATCAGGCACGGCTCGGCGGTACACCGAGTCTGCCATGAATTTCCTATCGACTCTGCTCGCCTCGGTTCCTCCGGCCCACCCCAAGGGTTTGACCTCGGTTCCTCCGGCCCACCCCGAGGCGGCCGAGCAAGACCAGTATATGTTGGGACCGCTGTTGGCTTCTGAGCCGGCTCGCGGCTGTGGACGCGGGACCGGGCGCTGCGCACCGTGGCGCGGCAGCTTGCGGTGGATGCAGGGCTGAACTGAGCTGCAAAGGCGCGGTCAGCCGGTCCGCGGCCGGATGATTTTCAGGCCCTTTACCTTTGCGAAGTGCTTGTGGTTGAAGGTAGCGACGGAGCTACCCCTTTCAAGCGCCGTCGCCGCCACAATCAGGTCGTAAGCCCCGATCATGGCGCCGGATGCGGCCAGCGAGGCCCAGATGCGCGCGTGGTGATACGCGGTCTGCTCGGTGTAAGGGATGACGGGAAGGTTCTGCACGATGGCTTCAAGATAGCGCTGGCGCGCGGGACGATGGCCCGGCGATGCACGCTCCACGCCGTGCCAGAGCTCAGCGACAGTGATCGCCGCGAGCTCGAAAGCATCGCCGGGGCGGGACAGGAGCCAGCCAGGGAGGTCGAAGTCCCCCCTCTCGCCCAGAATGACAACGTCGGCGTCGAGGATTATGGCCATCGGGTGACGGGAGGCCGAAGAGCGTTGCGCGCCGCCATCAGGTCACGACGCCATGCGAGCGCTTCGACGGGCTCGATCTTTACGGCGGCAATCGCCTGCGCGAGGTCAGCGCCGAGACAGACTTTCTCGTCGGGAGGCGCGAGTTGCGCGACGGGCGTGCCGTTCTTCAGGAGCACGAACCTGGCGTTCTGATAGCGCACCCGGTTGACGCAGTCGGCAAAGTTACGGGCTGCCTCGGTGACGCTGATCGCCGTGGGTTTCATAGAATCAGATTATCAGATTCTGCTCCATTCATTCCAGTGCGGAGCTGGGGAACGGGCGCGCGACGGAGGGCTGGTTGCGCCGCGCGCGCATGAGCCATTACCTTGGTGGCTGACGGAGAATGCATGGCAGCCGATACCACGATCAGTCCCAACCTCGAATCCATCCTGCGCGAAAACCGGGTATTTCCTCCACCCGAGGAATTTGCGAAGCACGCGCACATTCAAAGTCTGGCGCAGTACGAAGAGATGTACCGGCGATCGGTCGACGATCCGGAGGGGTTCTGGGCGGAGGCGGCGCGCGAACTGTACTGGTTTCGGCGGTGGGACAAAGTGCTCGAGTGGAATCTGCCGTGGGCCAAGTGGTTTGTGGGCGGAAAGCTGAACCTTTGCTACAACTGCGTGGACCGGCACGTGGAGAAGGGGCGCGCGGAAAAGACGGCGATCCTGTGGGAGGGCGAGCCGGGCGAAATCCGGCGGCTGAGCTACCGCGAGCTGCACGAGGAGGTGCAGAAGTTTGCGAATGTCCTGAAGGGTCTGGGCATCCAGAAGGGCGACCGCGTGGCGGTGTACATGGGGATGACGCCGGAACTGGCCATTGCGCTGCTGGCGTGCGCGCGGATCGGCGCGGTGCACTCGGTGATCTTCGGCGGATTTGCGGCCAACGCAATCGTCGATCGCGTGAACGACTCGCAGTGCGTGGCGATTCTTACCCAGGACAGCTCGTACCGGCGCGGCAACGAAGTGAAGCTGAAGGCGACGGTGGATGAGGCTGTCGGACAATGTCCAACGGTGAAGAATGTGGTGGTCTACAAGCGCACGGGGTCGCCGGTGGAGATGCAGGCGGGGCGGGACCACTGGTGGCACGAGCTGACAGCGGCCGCGGAGAAGGAATGCGCGGCGGAGGAGCTGGACTCGGAAGATCCGCTGTACATCCTGTACACATCGGGGACGACGGGCAAGCCGAAGGGGCTGGTGCACACGACGGGCGGCTACTCGGTGCAGACATATCTGACCAGCAAGTACATTTTCGATCTGAAGGAAGACGATGTGTACTGGTGCTCGGCGGACATTGGCTGGGTCACGGGGCACAGTTACGTGGTGTACGGGATTTTGCAGAACGGCGCGACGACGGTGATGTACGAGGGCGCGCCGAACCATCCGGAGCCGGACCGCTTCTGGAAGATCATCGACGACCACAAGGTGACGGTGTTCTACACGGCGCCGACCGCGATCCGCGCGTTCATCAAGTGGGGCGACGAGCACGTGGAGAAGCACGACCTGAGCAGCCTGCGGCTGCTGGGGACGGTGGGCGAGCCGATCAATCCGGAGGCGTGGATCTGGTACCGCGAGGTGATCGCTAAGGGGCGCTGCCCCATTGTCGATACGTGGTGGCAGACGGAGACAGGCGGGATCATGATCTCGCCGATTCCGGGAGCGGTGGCGGCGAAACCAGGGTCGGCGACGCGGCCGTTCTTTGGAATTGTGCCGGAGGTTGTTACAAAAGAGGGCACGCCGGTGCCGGCGGGGCAGGGCGGCCTGCTGGTGATCCGGAAGCCGTGGCCGTCGATGGCGCGGACGATCTGGGGCGATCCGGAGCGGTACGTGAAGCAGTACTGGACGGAGATTCCGGGGTCGTATTTCACCGGCGACGGCGCGCGCATGGATGCCGACGGCTATTTCTGGCTGATGGGGCGCGTGGACGACGTGATCAACGTGAGCGGACACCGGCTGGGCACGATGGAAGTGGAATCCGCGCTGGTGGCGCATGCGAAGGTGGCGGAGGCCGCGGTGGTGGGGCGTCCGGACGCGCTGAAGGGGCAGGCGATTTCGGCGTTTGTGACGCTGGAGGGCGGATACACGCCGACGAAAGAGCTGAAAGACGAGCTGCGGGCGTGGGTGGCGAAGGAGATTGGGGCGCTGGCACGGCCCGACGATATCCGGTTCGCCGATGCGCTGCCGAAGACGCGGTCGGGAAAGATCATGCGGCGGCTGCTGCGGGAGATGGCGACGCACGGCGAGATCAAGGGCGACGTGACGACGCTGGAGGACTTCAGCGTGATCGCCAAGCTAAGGGAGCAGGAAGAAGGATAGAGGTTACCGGTTGCAGTTTGGGCCGGCGAGTGTTGGCGGATTGCCTCCGGCGGTCACGGGCGCAGGGTTCGGTAGCCGGGATGTACGTTGCGAGTGAGGCCCTGCTGATCGGCGATGCGCTGCAGCAGCGTGGCGAGCTGCTCGCGCTCGGCCTCGGTGAGCGCGGCGAGCAGCAGGCGCTGATGTTCGCGCGAAAGTTCGCCGATGGAAGCCAGCGTTTTGCGGCCTTTTTCAGTCAGGACGAGGGCGTGGCGGCGGCGATCCTTTTCGCTCTGGCGCCGCTGCATCAGCCCTCGCGACTCTAATTCATCGAGAAGCGCGACGAGGCGGCTGGGGACCATGCCCAGCAGCGCGGCCAGGGCCTGCTGGGTGATGCCGGGGGTGGCCGACAGTATGTGCAAAATGCCGGAGTGAGCCGGAGTCAGGCGCAGCTTCGAGAGCCGCTCGGCAAATTTTGCGGCGGCGTGGCTGCCCAGCTGAGCCAGCAGGAACGCGGGGCCGAATGGCCGGCCCGTTTCAGGGCGCAATTCACCGTTCTGTTTCTTCACAGTCCCAAGTATTGCACGACAGAATCATTCTGTGATAGAACGATTCTCTGTAGGAACTATAGTTCAGCCGGAGGTTTCCCCATGGACCCCGCTTCCGCAGGCAATCCAATACCGCGCATCCGGCACCAGGGACCGCCCCTGGTGCTGCTGGCGTCGATTTTCACAGTGCTGTTCCTGGCCGGCCTGGCGCCGGTGACTACTTTCGGAGGCAGGCCGTACTTTCCCGGACCTTGGGAGCCGGCAAATGTGATTGTGGCGTTCTTTCAGGCGCGGCCCTTCGCGGTGCTGCTGTGCGCGTTCCTCCACTTCGGGTCCGCAGTGGTGATGGGCCTCTTCACCGCGTGCATCGTGAACCAGATGCGCTTTCTGGGAGTGCGCGCCGCAGGGGTGAACATTGCACTCTTCGGCGGCCTTGCGACGGCCGTCGGCATCCTCATCTCTTCCTGCACGCTGTGGACGCTGGCGCAGCCCGGCGTTGCACAGAACGCGGCGCTGGTGAATGCGTTCTACCACTTCGGCTATGCCTTCGGAGGGCCGGGATATTCGGTACCGCTGGGATTGCTGATGGCCGGCGTGTCGATTCCGGCGGCCTTTATGAAGCTGCTGCCGAAATGGGTGACGGTGCTGGGGATCGCGCTGGGTATCTGCGGGGAGCTGAGCTGGCTGAATCTGATGCTGCCCAAGGCGCTGTTTCTGATTCCACTGACGCGGTTTCCGGGATTCGTATGGCTGATCGCCGCGGGGCTGCTGTTGCCGCGCACGATTACCGCCGATCGAGCGCGGGCGATGCAGACGACTGGCGACCTGACGGGCCATTGAAGTCCCCGCGGGGGGCCGGCCGGGTCAGCGCTCGCCGCTATTAACAGCCGAGGGACAACCGGGCCAACCGGCGGGTCATCTCCCAGCAGGGAGCCGGAAATCCCTGCCGATGCAGCCTGTAGCCCGATCCGTCCGCAAGCGGCGGATTCGCACATCCACGTGGATCGCTTTCGCGGTGCTGGCGCTCGCGCTGACGGGCGTGGACCTGATGTTCTACTTCTGGCCGTTCCGGTACCGGGAAGTGCATCCGCTGTTGCAGAAGACGTTTCAGAGCAGCGTGCAGGTGACGCGGTATCACCGGACGTATTTTCCGCACCCGGGCTTTGTGGCGGAGGGAGTGACCCTGAATCGGCATGGCGACACGCGGATTCCGCCGCTGGCTACGATTCAGAAGATGGAAGTGGTGGGAACGTGGACGAATCTGTTGTTTCATCCGCATGAGCTGTACGAGATCCGGCTGGAGGGTCTGCACGTGCGGATTCCGCCGAAGGGAACGGCGGCGCGGGGGATGGATTTCAACGGCGGGATGACGGCGCGGTCGCGACAGAAGATCGTGATCGAGACGATCGTGGCGAATGGAAGCACGCTGGATCTGCTGCGGCATGGGCAGCCGCCGCTGCGCTTCGCGATTCCGACGCTGCAGATTCACAATGTGCGGCAGGGGAAGCCATTCGAGTTTTTCGCGCGGGTGTCGATTCCGGGACCGCAGGGCACGGTGGAAGCGAACGGGTCGATCGGGCCGCTGCGGCCCGGGGATTCCGGAGCGACGCCGCTGAACGGAACGTATGCGCTGGCCAATGCGAATCTGAGCCTGGTGGATGGCGTGGCGGGGCACGCGGCGGCAAGCGGGCGATACAGCGGGACACTGGCGGCGCTGAATGTGGAAGGGAAAGTGTCGATCCCGGATTTTCGCGCCGGGCAGGCGCACACGGTGAGGCTGGACGGCGCGTATCAGGTGACGGTGAACGGGACGACGAACGATGTGCAGATCCACCAGGCGCTGGTCACGACCGGGGGCAACACAATCCGGGCCAGCGGGAGCGTGGCGGGAAGTCCGAAGACCGTGGATGTGACGTTTGAAGGGCAGGATTGCCGCGTGGCGCCGCTGCTGGAGATGGTGGAGCAAAGTACGCCGGCGGTGGACGGGCTGGTGAGTTTCAGGGCGCGAGCGCAGTTCGGGCCGGGGCACGAGCGATTCCTGCGGCGGCTGCGGCTGCAGGGGGAAGCATCGGTGTCGCAACTGCGATTTGCGAAAAGCGGGACGCAGGGGAAAGTGGACGCCTTCAGCGCGCGGGAGACGAAGGCCGCGCAGGACGATCCGCAGGCCGATGCAGTGACGGTGGCGGCGCAATCGCAGACGCGGTTTGAGAATGGGGTGGCATCGTTCCCGGATATTTCCGTGGCGCTGCCGGGGGTGCGAGCGCAATTGCACGGAACATTCAATCTGCTGAGCACGCAGATTCACCTGATCGGGAAGGCGGAGTTGCAGCGGACGGTGTCGCACGCCGTGACGGGATGGAAGTCGGTGCTGCTGGCCCCGCTGGATCCGTTTTTCCGGCATGGCCGGGCGGGCGCGGTGGTCTCGATCGCGGTGACGGGAACGGCGCAGCACCCAAAGGTGGGCGAGGATGTGCTGCACGACAAGTGAAAGGCGGGGATTAGGGATCAGGGAATAGGGATTAGGGAACAGGAACCAGCATTTCGCCCAACTGGAAGATGGAGTCGGGCGAAATGCGTGCGACGGATCGTCAGGCGAAAGCCTCGTTCAGGTTGTCGATGGCTTCGTCGATCTCTGCATTGTTCTTGTAGCCCACCGTAACTGCGTCGACGTGAGCGGTGCGGAAGGCGAAGCGCATGGCGCGGCGGCGGTCGTCGCGGTCGAAGGTGCCTTCGCCGGTGAGCTTCATGCTCACAACGCCTTTGCCGGAGGCGAGAGTCTGATGGATGCGCTGGACGACTTCTGGGACATCGCCGAGGCCGCCGGAGTCGGCGACGGGCGTATCCATACGGGCGCCGGTGTGGTTGCAGCGGATCATGCCGACCTGCAGCCAGTCGAAGGTTGGGACCTGGGCGAGCGCGGGCAGACCGTGGACGGAGGCGCCTCGGCTGCGAACCGCGCCGCGGTGCTGGGCCTGCACGATGGCGTCCTGCCAGCCGGTGCTTTCGTGGGGCCACTCGGTGCCGCGCTGCCAGTGGAGCAGCATGATGTCGAAGTAGTCGGTTTGCGCCTGGCGGCGCAGCTCGTCGATTTTCCGGTGCGGGTCGTCGCCGTCGAAGGTGGTCACCTTGGTCATGAGCGCGTAGCTGTCGCGCGGGATGCCTTTGAGCGCGATGCCCAGCATGGTGTGCATGTCGGTGTAGGAGTCGGCGGTCTCGAAGAAGCGGATGCCGCGGTCGTAGGCGTAGCGGACGAGGCGATTGAATCCTTCCTGGCCGAGGTTGCGTTGCACCGATCCGTTGAAACTGCCGGTGCCGAAGGCGAGCCGGGTGACTTTGACGCCGGAATTGCCCAGCGGGACCCAGGTGGTGGCGGGCTGCGTCTCGGCTTCCAGAGGAAGGGTTCCGAGGCGGGCGACGGCGCCCGCGGCGGCGGAGGCCTTGAGGAAATCGCGGCGGGAAAAGGACGACATGCGGATGCCCTCCGATGCGGAAAATCGTAGCACAGGAGGGATCGCGGGTTTGCCGGGCGGGAATCAGGCGCTGGGGTGGTCGCGCGAGACCCACCACAGGACTTCGCCAAAGATCTTCCACTTCGAGGCATTGCTGACGTCGAGGGGAAGATATTTGGTGTTGCTCGAGATCATCAGATCCGAGGTGGGCAGACGCTGGAAACGGCCGATTTTGAAGCCGAGATCGCGGTGGGAGACAACGGCGAGCTTGCGATGCAGGTGGTCGCGCTCGGTGATGGCGGTGTCGACGAAAACGATGGATCCAGCCTGCACGACGGGGGCCATGGAGTCGCCGGAAAGGTGCATGGCAATCATCTTTTCCGGATGCGGACACCAGGCGAGCGGGGCAATCATCACCTCTTCGACGACGGCCTGAGAGAGCGTCACGTTCTCTTTGGGCGCGACGCGGTCGCCCCACGCGGTGACGCTGAGCAGGGGAATGGCGACGGCGCTGCTCTTGCCGGCCAACTGCTGCGAGGCCTTGCGGGCGGCGACGAGCTTGAAGTCCCTGAGACTGACACGCAGCGAGGTGAGGCCGCGCTCGAGGCTGGCGCTGGGAAGGCCGGAGCTGTCCATGCCGGCGCGCTCCCAGAAGTAGATTCCGTCCGGCGGGCGGGCCAGATTGCCCAGAGCTACATAGGTTTGCGCGCTTGGCTCATGGCGGCCGCTGATCCAGCGGGAGACGGTGGCAGGGGACACCCCGAGCCGTTCGGCGAGGCCGGCCTGCGTGAGTTTGAGGTCGCGCAGAAGGTTACGAATCCGTTGGGACCAGGCCGGGGAAGTGGGGATGGATTGCACCATGATGGCAACTTTGGATTTCACTGGTGCAATTGCGCCAATGAAATCAATAATTTAGCTAACCTGGCAGGTATGCTAACAGGAACATTTGCGCATCGTAGGGAACAAAGAGAGCGAGGCGGTGCGCGAAAGTTCAGGCTCACAGCCAAAGCCGACCAACGCACAGCAGAAACCGGGGCGGAGAGTCATCCGGTGCAGGAAAGCGGTGAACGCGCCCTGAGTGACAGCGTACGCCTTTTGGCAATTCCGGCCAGCGGTTGCCTTGGACGCCGGTCCGACATTCAGGGGAGGAAAAGTGATGCCGGGGACCGGCAGCAGAATCCTTGTGCTCGATGACGAACCGCATGTGGCCGATACCCTGGCCGCCATTTTCAGGATGCATGGATATGAAGTGAAGGTTGCGTACTCGGCGGAAGAAGCGATCGAGACAATCGCCGAGTGGGAGCCGGATCTCGCCCTGGTGGACGTGATGCTGCCGGGGATGAACGGGGTGGAATTCGCGATTGTTCTGAAGGAGAACTACGCGGCCTGCCGGTTTCTGCTGCTCTCCGGCCACATCAGCACCGGAGAGCTGCTGCAGGAGGCGGCGAAGAAAGGACACAATTTCGAGATTCTGGCCAAGCCAGAGCACCCGGCGCATCTGCTGGAGCGGGTGCGGGGAATCCTGGGCGGAGGGCCGCGGGGAACGGCGTGACAGGGGACAGAGCTCAGAGTTCAGAGCTCAGAGGACAGAGCACAAAGTGATCAGTGATCAGGAGAGCCTTTGCTCTTCGCCGATCTCGAAAATGTTTTCGGACTTCGCGGCCTGGGCGCGGGTGCGGTCCGGCGACGGGTTCGAATGCGTATACTATCCACATGAAACGCACAAATCTTGTGCTGGATGCGCATTTGCTGGATGAGGCTTCACGAGTCCTGCAGGCGAAGACATGGTCCGCCGCCGTGAATACGGCGCTCGAGGAAGTTCTGCGCGTGCGCCGCATTCAGCGCCTTCCGCAGTTCTTTGGACAGGGACTGTGGGAGGGTGACCTCGCGGAGATGCGCGAGGACCGGACCGAGCCAACCGTTCCGGTGAGGCGCAGGAGACGGGCGTGATCCTGGTCGACACCTCTGTCTGGATCGAGCTTCTCAACGGCAGGCTGGGGCGAAGGATTACCGAGGAGCAACTGCTGAACTTTGCAACTTGCGGCCCGGTCCTGCAGGAGGTGCTGCAGGGACTGCGGCCCACGGCGCAGGCTGATGCGTTTCGGGATGCCCTTGCCGCGCTGCCGGTTCTGAGCGATCCGCTGCCGAGAGCGACGTTTCTCGCAGCGGCGGATATCTATCGGTTGGGACGGGCTCGGGGGCGGACGATTCGGTCTTCGACGGATTGCCTGATCGCGGCGATTGCCATCGAAAACCGCGTCCCGGTGTGGCACAGAGACCGGGATTTCGATGTGATTGCGAAATTCAGCGCCCTCCAGACAACACGGTTTTCCTGAGAGCGGCCATGCCGGTCTGCGGCCACATCAGCTGACTTCGAAAATATTTTCGGACTTTGCGGCTTGGGCCAGAGCGCGGTCGGCGAGATGGCTGGCGATGGCGTAGAACTGCGCGGCGTGCGGCGAGTCCGGTCCGGCGAGCGCGATGGGCATGCCGCTGTCGCCGGCCTGGCGGATCTCCGGGACCAGCTCGACGGAGCCGAGGAACGGGATATTGAACTGCTTCGCCGTGCGCTCGGCGCCACCACGCGAGAAGATGTCGATCTCGTGATGGCAGTGCGGGCAGGTGAAGTGGCTCATGTTCTCGACGATGCCGAGGATGTCGACGTTGACCTGGTGGAACATTTCGAGGGCCTTGCGGGCGTCCTGCAGAGAAACGTCAGAGGGTGTGGAGACGACGACAGCGCCGGTGAGCGGGACGGTCTGGACGAGGGAGATGACGACGTCGCCGGTGCCGGGCGGGAGATCGATGAGCAGGATGTCGAGCTCGCCCCAGTCGACCTGCTGCAGAAACTGGCGGATGATCTGGTGGAGCATGGGGCCGCGCATGACGAGGGGCTTGTCGCCGGGCGAGATGAAGCCGATGGAGATGACTTTGACGCCGTGGGCGAGGTTGGGCTCGATCTGATTGTTGGCGAGCACACGCGGCTGGCGCGTGGTGCCGAGCATCAGCGGCACATTGGGGCCGTAGATGTCCGCGTCGATGAGGCCGGTGCGATGGCCAAGCTGCGCGAGCGCGACGGCGAGATTGACGGCCAGCGTGGTTTTGCCGACGCCACCTTTTCCCGATCCGATGGCAACGATGGATTTGACGCCGGGCAGCGCGGCGGGCGGCGGAGGAGTGGGTGCGTGAGCCATAAATCCAGGGTACAACGTTCAGCGTTCAGCGTACAGGGGGAGTGGCCGTGCGGGCGACCGCGCTTCGTGCAGGGCTGCGATCAGAGAACAGCGATCAGAAACGGCCAGTGGGTTAGCGAAAACGCTCCTACGCCTTGATGGGGGCGGCTGGGTCGAATTTGGGGATGCGGCGGCGGCGCGCTTCCGCCTCGCGGATTTCGCGGCGACGGCCGGCGTCCTCGAAGCGGCGCTTTTCTTCTTCAGTTTCCGGAGTGACCGGCGGAACCGGAACGCGGCGGCCCTGAGAATCGATGGCGACGAAGGTGAGGTAGGCCGAGGCGACGTGATGATGTACGCCGGCCAGCGTGTTTTCGACCCACACTTTGACGCCCACTTCCATCGAGGTGCGGAAGGCGCGATTGAGCGAGGATTTGAGGATGAGCAGATCGCCGACGTGTACCGGCGCGATGAAGTCGATGTGCTCCATGGAAGCGGTGACGACGTAGCTGCGCGCGTGGCGGATGGCGGCCATGGCGCCGACGAGGTCGATGAAGTTCATGAGGCGGCCGCCGAGCAGGTTGCCCAGAGTGTTGGTGTCGTTGGGCAGGATGAGCTCGGTCATCTCCGACTGCGACTGGGCCACGGTGCGCGCCGGCTGCGCGGGGCCGTTCAGGTCCATGAGGGTCTCCATAGATACAGGTTACAGATTACAGGGCACGGGTTGCGAGGGCAGCAGCCGGTGGCGCTTTGCGTCGGAGGGCGTGACCAGGGAATCATAGGAAGAGCATGGACAAGATTGCGAGTTTGAACCAGATTCTGGAGCAGGACCCGAAGAACGCGTTTGCGCGCTACGGCCTGGCCATGGAATATTCCGGACGCGGCGAGACGGATGCGGCGGTGGCGGAGTTTGCGCGGCTGCTGGAGGACCATCCCGAATACGTGGCCGGATATTTTATGGCCGCACAGACCCTCGAAAAGGCGCGGCGCACGGCGGAGGCGAAGCAAAAGCTGGAGGAGGGGATCGCCTGCGCGCGGCGTACCGGCAACCAGCACGCCCAGCGCGAGATGCAGGCGATGCTGGATGATCTGGAGAGTCAGTAGTCGGCGATCAGTCGTCAGCGATCAGAACATAGAGCGACGGCGCCATGAGAAAAATCCTCGCAGGCGGGTGCAGCAATGGAGCGGGACGAGCATAATGGCAGAAACATGAGAATTCCCCTGTTCCCTCTGGAGACAGTGTTGTTTCCCGGTGCGGCGCTGCCGCTGCACATCTTTGAGCAGCGGTACCGGGAGATGATCGGCGAGTGCCTGGCCGTGGAGAAGCAGTTCGGGGTGGTGCGCGCGGAGCCGGAGAAGATGGCGATCGTGGGCTGCATGGCAAAGATCGTGCGCGTCCTGCAACGATATGACGATGGACGGATGGACATCCTGTGCGAGGGCACACGGCGCTTCGAAATCGAGGGCCTGGACGACTCGCGGATTTTCCTGCAGGCGGATGTGGAATTTTTCGACGACGACGGAGCGGGCTCTACGCGGACGGAGCGCGAAGAATGCGCCGCGCTGCACTTTGCCACGCTGCATCTTGCGGGAATTACCGTACCGGCAACGCAGGTGGACCTGAACGGGCCGGTGGCGTTCCAGCTGGCGGACGCGCTGCCGTCGGATCCGGGATTCAAGCAGCAGTTGCTGAGCAGCCGGTCGGACGCGGACCGGACGATGCTGCTGCGGAATTTTTACAACGAGATGCTGCCGAAGCTGCAGAGCCCGGACCAGGGCGCGCCGCAGTAGTGGCCGGCAGCAGGCGGCAAACCGGGACAAGAAGAAAATCATTCGGCAAGCGCGCTGACCGCGTCCAATAGAAAGCAACCAGGCAAGGAGTAAACATGGGTACCCGACAGTCGACCCCGGCGAAATCCGACGTTCACCACGCTCATCTGCCGCAAACGCTGGGCCAACTGCGCGCACACCGGGAATACGGCGAGACGCGTCTGCGCACCCGTACGGTGAAGGACGAGCTGCGCGAGAACCTGATTGCGCGGCTGCGCGCGAAGCAGACGATTTTTCCCGGGATCATCGGCTACGAGGACACGGTAGTGCCGCAGATTGTGAATGCGGTGCTGTCGCGGCAGAATTTTATTCTGCTGGGGCTGCGCGGGCAGGCCAAGAGCCGCATCCTGCGAGCGCTGACGGCGCTGCTGGACGACCACCTGCCCTATGTGGCGGGCTGCGAGATCCGGGACAATCCGTACGTGCCGCTCTGCCGCCGCTGCCGCGACCTGATTGTGGAGCAGGGCGATTCGACACCGCTGGGCTGGATGAGCCGCGACGACCGCTACGTGGAGAAGCTGGCGACGCCGGATGTGACAGTCGCGGATTTGATCGGGGATCTCGATCCGATCAAGGCCGCGCGCGGCGGACACGACCTGGCCAGCGAGATGACCATGCACTACGGGCTGCTGCCGCGCGCGAATCGCGGGATTTTTGCCGTGAACGAGCTGCCCGACCTGGCGGGAAAGATTCAGGTGGCGCTGTTCAACATCATGCAGGAAGGCGATGTGCAGATTAAGGGCTACCCGGTGCGGCTGGAGCTGGATGTGGCGCTGGTGTTCAGCGCCAATCCGGAGGACTACACGGCGCGCGGCAAGATTGTGACGCCGCTGAAGGATCGCATTGGGTCGGAGATTCGCACGCACTATCCCGAGACGCTGGAGGAGGGAATTGCCATCACGGCGCAGGAGGCGTGGACGGAGCGCGAGACGGGCGATATCGCCCTGCCGCAGTATCTGCGCGAGGTGATCGAGCAGGTGGCGTTCACGGCGCGCGAGGACAAGAAGGTGGACAAGCGCAGCGGCGTGAGCCAGCGGCTGCCCATTGCGACGCTGGAGCTGGCGGTGTCGAATGCGGAGCGGCGCGCGCTGCTGCACGGCGAATCGCGCGTGGCGCCGCGTGTGGGCGATCTGTACACGGCGCTGCCGGGCATCACCGGCAAGCTGGAGCTGGAATACGAAGGCGAGATGAAGGGCGCCGACACGGTGGTGCGCGACATTGTGCGCGCGGCCATCGGACGCGTCTTCGACAAGTATTTCGGCGAGGTGAGCACCGAGCAGATCGAGCAGTGGTTCAACCTGGGCGGAACGGTGAAGATTTCCGACGAGCAGGCGGCGAAGGCGACGCTCGGGGAGCTGAAACAAATTCAGGGACTGATGGAGAAGCTGGCGCCGCTGGGGGTGAAGGCGAGCGATGGTCCGGAGATCGTGACGGCCGCTGCGGAATTTCTGCTGGAAGGGATGTGCGCGCACCGGCGCATCAGCCGCAACGAGGAGCGCAGCTTTGCGGCGCAGCGCAAGCCGCAGGAACGCGTGGAGCGGCAGGAGCGGATGGAGTCGGAGCGGGAGTACGAGCCGTGGCAGACGAGACGGTCGCGGAGAGGAAGTTTTAATTAAGTCCAGCGATCAGTGATCCGTTGTCAGTGATCAGATTCTGTACTCGGGGGCGCGAGCTCAGGTTGACAGATTTATGAAGAGCGTTCGATACACGAAGTTCACCGGCGATCTCTCGAGCGAGATCAGCATGGACGATCTGCTCAAGGCGCTCTCCGACTATCTGCTGGACTCGGGATTCGACAATCCGTACGCGGATTTCCAGGACCGCGACCAGACCTTGGACGATCTGCGCGAGGCGCTGCGGCGCGCGCTGGAGCAGGGCGACGCCTTCGATGACAGACTTCAGCAGAAGATCGATCAGATGGCCGCGGAAGGGAAGCTGGACGAGCTGATCGACAAGCTGATCCAGCGCATGGAGCGCGAGAACTACATTTCGATGGAGCAGCCGCAGAAAAGCGGGCAGGTTTCGCAGGCGAGCGGACAGATGGGCGGGGCCAATCTGGATGCGCGCTTTGAAGTGACGGACAAGAGCCTGGATTTTCTCGGATACAAGACGCTGCGCGACCTGCTTGGATCGCTGGGCAAGGCCAATCTGGGGCGGCATGACACGCGGCACTGGGCGACGGGCGTGGAGACGAGCGGCGGATCGCAGCCGTACGAGTTTGGGGACACACTGAACCTGGATGCGCCGGCCACGCTGAAGTCCGCGATTGCGCGCGAGGGGCTGACGCTGCCGCTGAATCTGGAATACAGCGATTTGCAGGTGCACCAGAGCGAGTATCAAAGCTCGTGCGCGACGGTGGTGATGCTGGACTGCTCGCACTCGATGATCCTGTACGGCGAAGACCGCTTTACGCCGGCGAAGAAGGTGGCGATGGCGATGGCGCACCTGATCCGGACGCAGTATCCTGGCGATACGCTGTCGCTGGTGCTCTTTCACGACTCGGCGGAGGAGCTGCCGGTGTCGCAACTGGCGCGCGTGAAGGTGGGTCCCTACTACACGAACACGCGCGAGGGCCTGCGCCTTTCGCAGCGCATTTTGTCACGGCAGCGCAAGGACATGAAACAGATTGTGATGATCACGGACGGAAAGCCGTCGGCGCTGACGCTGGAGGATGGGCGGATCTACAAGAACGCGTTCGGGCTGGATCCGCTGGTGGTGAGCGAGACGCTCGAGGAAGTGTCGCGCTGCAAGCGGCAGAACATCATGATCAACACCTTCATGCTGGCGTCGGACTTCGGGCTGGTGCAGTTTGTGCAGAAGGTGACGCAGATGTGCAAGGGGAAGGCCTACTTCACCACGCCGGAGACGCTGGGCGAGTATCTGCTGATGGATTACATGCAGCGACGGATGAAGACCATCCACTAAGGACAGCGGTTAGCGCATAGCGGTTAGCGTTCAGGGATCAGGGTTGAGGGGACGGCGGGATGTAGCGGACGTGGAAGCCGCGGGGCGAGGGGTGGAAGCCGGCTTCCTCGAGAAAGCGCGCCAGGAAGTGCCGATACGCGGGGTGGCCGTTGATGGAAGCGACGAGCAGACCGCCGCGATGACGGGATTCCGGATTCTGTAACAGTTCCTGAGCTAATTTCGAGAGAAATGCGGCCAGATCGCGGGCTGCGGCGGAGCGGTCCGGCTCGTCGGCGGATAAGAAGACGTGAATCGCAGGGTTGCTGCGCCGCAGATACGCGACCAGTTCACCGTTGCGAAGGACGATCGTGGCGCCAACGGAGCGGGTGAGCGAGGCCGAGGCGTCTTCCGCATCGGGCCAGCGCAGGATGCTGCCCCAGGGATTGGTGGGATCGGTGGCTGCGAGGGCGAGCATTTCGGATAGTGCCGCCGGCGCGGTTCGCAGGGAGCGGAGCAAATCGACGGCGGCGGGCAGAGCAAACTGCGCGGCGCCGAGGCCGGCGACGAAATAGCCGCGGCGAATGCGGCCCTGCTCTTCCAGAGCCTTCAGGACTTCGTAGACGGCGCTGAATCCGCCGGGAAGGCTTTCCTGCGCGGCGGTTTCGCGGGTCACGATGCCGTAGCGGTGCAGCAGCAGCTGCGCGAGGGCATGGGACCACGCCGTCAGCGCCGCCGGTGTGGCGCGGTCGGGCGCCACGACGAGCGCCCAGCGTCCCTGCGCGCTGGGAGGGGT
>JBATVK010000151.1:0-2111 GCA_049671725.1 Acidobacteriaceae bacterium | reverse complement strand
CCCATGCAGCGGCTCAAGCCCGCCGATCTCCGAAGCCATCACCAGCGGCTCGCGCGTAATCTCCCGCTGCTCATTCTCCCGTTGATGCGGGAACACGCCCCGCGTCCGGCTCTCCCGGAACCGTTCTACCTCCACTTCGCCGATGGATTTCGAAATCCACTCCGACGCATGAGGCTCGCTCGTTTTGAAGAAGAACTTCGTCGCGGGCTGCGACAGCATGGCCTCGGCGATGTGCCCGTACAGCGCCTCCACCTGCGCTTTGCCTTGGAATCCGAGAACCATCGGGTTATTCGATTTCCGGCACTCCGTGATTGCCGTCGTCAGCTGCGGCAACCGTTGCAGCGTCGCCAGCTCGTCCAGCACGAACCATGTCTTCCGCGCCCCGTTTCCACCCTCGTTCATCAGCCGCAGCACTAACAGGTCCAGCCACAGGCTCATCAGCGGGCGCAGCCGCTCGCGCATGGTCGGTTTCGACGTGAGGAACAGCCACCCGCGCCGCTCCCTGGCCCACGCATACGCGCTCCAGCGCTGCTTCGTTTCCCGCTCCGGTGGCAGCAGCTTGAACGCATCCGCAACCATGTTGAGCGACCCCAGCACGCCCGACCGCTGCGGCGGAGCCGTCGCGTGAATCATCGCCGCAAGCTCCGTACCCCGTACCCGCTTTTCGATCTCCTCCTCATGGCACATCCAGTACGTCAACTGTTCCGGAGTGGGTTTCAGATTGATCAGGTGCGCGAAGATTTTCCTCGGCGCATCGACGAAGAACTGATTCTCGCGGCCCCGGTCCGGGAACAGCGAAGCCGCCACCGTCAGCGCCTCGGCCTCGTGCGGCACCTCGTCGCCCGGCGTCCAGAACGGACACCGCGCGTCCAACGGATTCAGGACCACATCGCCCCGCGATTCACGGTAAAACTGCGGCACATATTCGAGCGCCGGATCGTACACGATGGCCGTCTCTCCGCGCTCCCATATCTGCGAGAGCACCTGCCGGATCGCCGCGCTTTTGCCCGTCCCCGAGTCCCCCACGATGAGGAAGTGCATCGCCTCCCGCTCGCGCGGGACGCGGACCCAGCGGCCACGGTCCCGCCTGAGCAGGTTGTCGTACCATGTGCGCTCAAGATTGACGAGCGCGATTCCATCCGGGAAGTACGTCGTTAGCCATTTCTTGCGGCCCAGCTTCTCGTTGAACTCCGCTGTCGTGACCAGCTCCGGCCCCCGCAGCCGCCGCCCGAACTTCCAGACCATCCGCCGCGCACGGTCCTTCGGCACGGCCATGAACAGCAGCACGGCGAAGAACGCGAGCGTCCAGTACGTGGGCCGCTTCACGAAGTCCCACAGCGTTTGGTTCTGGAAGACATAACTTCCCATCAGCTCATGCAGGCCACGGTCGTTGAACACCCCCGTCGTCCACTGCAACCGCGTCAGTCCATCCTTGATTCCCTGGTCGGTTAGCACGTACCCGTAGCGCCCGTCCTGGCCCTTCACAGCCTCGATTTCGTCGCCAGTCACAAGCACCTGCTCGCCCTTGGACGTGACACCCTCCAGTAACGTGTACCGCGCCTTCGCTGCCGGAAGTTTCGACCGCGCCCCGCTCTTCAAGTAATCGGATAGGTACAGCCGTTCCGCCGCCGTCCAGTTCACCCGCCCGTCCCGCCACACTGCGAAAACGAAGAACAGGCAGCTAAGGAAAAAAGCTCCCCACGTCCATACATGCGTCCGGCTCGGCCACGGTTTTGCGTACTGCTTTCTGCCCCACTCCGCCATTTTCAGACCTCCTCTGCCTGTGGCTCCCCAGCCTCCGGTTTTTCAGCCGGGACATCTGCCTGCTTCCTGGCCTGGCTCCGCGCCGCCTCGATCCGCTCTCGTGCCCGCTCTCCCTTCACGCCGTCGGCCCGCTCGATCAGCCCGCGCATCTCGACCTCGGTCATCGGACCCTGTGCCTGCCGGAACTGAAGATTCAGGAACAGCGTCCGCAACGCCAACACCTCGGCCAGCGTCACCCGCCCGGCCAGCGCCGCCTCGTTGTCGGGAAGCTCAACCCCCGGCGCGGCCAGCAACACCGCCCGCACCCATTCCGAGAGCGTCATGTCCGCCTGACGCGCGCACTCCTC
>JBATVK010000150.1:0-38472 GCA_049671725.1 Acidobacteriaceae bacterium | reverse complement strand
GTGGACGCGCGGGATGGCGATCCGGGGGCGGCGCGGCAGGAAGCGCAGGCGTCCATCGGGCTGAAGCCGAATGTGCCGGCCTATTTGGTGCTGGCGCGGCTGGACCTGGAAGCGAAGCAGCTGGACGCGGCGCAGAAGGATGTGGCCGAAGCGCTGCGGGTCGATCCCCACGACGCCAACGCGAAAGGCATGGAGATGGCGATCGAGCGGCGCCAGAACGGCAATCAGTAGCCGCGCGCGAAGGGCCAGAAAGAGGCGGTCAAGCAATGAAGACAGGGGTCAGCGTACAGGGTGCAGCGTTCAGGAAGCCAATGGCTGTGCTGCTGGCATTCGCGGCGGCACTGGCTCTTTCATGCGTCGCGCAGGCGCAGAGCAACACTGTAGTGGTGCTGCACCTGGATGACACGATTCAGCCGATCAGCGCGGATTATCTGAAGCGCGGGCTGGACCGGGCGGCGGAACTGCATGCCGGGACGGTGCTGATCGAGATGAACACGCCGGGCGGCCTGCTGGACTCCATGCGCGACATGGTGGGCGACATTCTGGCGTCGCCGGTGCCGGTGATTGTGTATGTGGCGCCGGCAGGAAGCCGAGCGGGGTCGGCGGGATTCTTCATCATGGAGTCCGCGGACATTGCAGCGATGGCTCCGGGGACGGAAGCGGGCGCGGCGCATCCGGTGGTGGAGGTCGGACAGATTTCCGACACGATGAAGGAAAAGATTCTCAACGACGCGCTGGCGTTCCTGCGTTCCTACGTCTCGGTGCGCGGGCGGAATGTGGACGCGGCGCAGGAGGCGGTGACGCATTCCAAGTCGTACACCGCGGACGAAGCGCTGCAACTGAAGCTGATCGACCTGGAGGCTCCCAGCGAGTCGGCGCTGCTGAGCGATCTGGACGGACGGACGGTGAAGCGGTTCAATGGCGCGACCGCGGTGCTGCACACGAAAGACGCACATCTGATCACGGTGGATGAGAACACGCGCGAGGCCATCATGGACCGGCTGATGGATCCGAACCTGGCAGTGCTGATCCTGATGGCGGGCGCACTGCTGATCTATCTGGAGTTCAACCATCCGGGAACGATTGTTCCCGGGGCGCTGGGGACGCTGCTGGTGCTGCTGGCGCTGTTCTCGCTGAATCTGCTGCCGGTGCGGTACACGTCGCTGGCGCTGATTGCGGGAGCGATCGTGCTGATCGTGCTGGAGGCGAAGTTCCCGAGCCACGGGATTCTGGCGCTGACGGGAACGGCGGCGCTGATTCTGGGCACGCTGACGCTGGTGGCGGGGCCGATTCCGCAAATGCGCGTGCAACTGGCGACGGCGGTCTCAGTGGGGCTGGCGTTCGGGCTGATTACGACGCTGCTGGTCCGCCTGGCCTGGCGAGCACGACAAAACAAGGTGCTGAACGGGCCGGAGGCGCTGGTCGGCGAACTGGGCGTGGCGCAGCAGGAAATTGCGCCGGAGGGGCAAATCCTGGTTCACGGAGAACTATGGCTGGCCCGGGCAGCGGCGCCGGTGGGCTCCGGCGAGCGGGTGCGGGTGCGCGCCGTTGACGGGCTCACGCTGCTGGTGGAACCGCTGAGATCCGCACAGCGCACCGGCGACGAGGGGTTACGAGAAAGCGTCTCGCACTGAAATTCCGCGCTGGGCGGCAGGGGCAGTGCGCTACAATCGGGCCGGGTGCAAGAGGCCCCACCTATGTTCAGCATTCCGCTCCTGGTCTTCGTCGCAATCGTCATTCTCTATCTTCTGAACTGCATCAAGATTCTGCGCGAGTACGAGCGCGCGGTGATCTTCCGGCTGGGGCGCGCGCTTCCGCAGCCTAAGGGTCCGGGCATCATTTTTGTCCTGCGGCCGCTGGATCAGTACGTGCGGGTATCGTTGCGGCAGGAAGTGATGGAAGTGCCGCCGCAGGATGTGATCACCAAGGACAACGTGACCATCAAGGTCAACGCGGTCATCACGATGCGGGTGCTGGACCCGGGGAAGGCCGTGATCGAGGTTTCGAACTACGTCTATCAGACCTCGCAATTCGCGCAGACGACGCTGCGCAGCGTGCTGGGTGAGGTGGAACTGGATGGGCTGCTGTCGCACCGGGACGCGCTGAACCAGAGGATCCAGACGATCATCGATCTGCGCACCGAGCCGTGGGGTGTGAAGGTCGTCAGCGTGGAAGTGAAGCAGGTGGACCTGCCGGATTCCATGCTGCGCGCGATGGCGAAGCAGGCAGAGGCGGAACGCGAGAAGCGGTCGAAGATCATCAACGCCGAGGGCGAATTTGCCGCGGCGCAACGGCTGGTGGAAGCGGCGGAGTTGCTGGCGGCGCAGCCGATTACGCTGCAACTGAAGTATTTGCAGACGCTCATCGATATCGGCGTGGAGAAGAATACGACGATCGTCTTCCCGCTGCCGATGGAGTTGGTGTCACTGCTGGGAAAGATTGTGCCGGCGAATGTCGCCGCACAACCTGAAGCGAAATAGCGGGTTTGGATGGAGTGGTTGCAGGACAATGAGATACGCAGTCGATCATGAAGAGGAACAGGCCGAGCTGGGGAGACGAGGCCGCGGGCTGGGGCGCGCGTCACGCGAGGAAAGCCCGGACACTGAAATAACGCTGGGCACGCGCTCGCTGCTGGGGATTTTCTTCGGCCTGGCGCTGGTGTGCGGCATCTTCTTCGGCCTGGGATATTCGGTGGGACGCGGCAGCGCTTCACGGGTCGCGCTGCAGACGGCAAGCGGCGCGGTGGACACGAGCGGCGCCAGCAATTTGCCGAAGCCTTCGGCGCAACAGACGATGACACCCACACCGGACGCGACGGCAACGGGCAGTACGCCGGATGCGGGCGCGGCGAACGCGGCGCCGGGAACCGTGGTGGTTCCTTCAGGCGGAACAACGGCGGCTCCGGCCCAGGCGGCAGCGGTTACGCAGCCGGCATTTCAGCAGGTTGTCAAGCCGGCGCCAACTCCGGCGGTTCTGCCCGCAAACCGGCAGATCACGCCGTCAGGTTTCCAGCCGGCAGCGGCGGTTCAGCCAGCGGCGGGAGCGTTTATGGTGCAGGTAGCGGCGGTGAGCGTTGCCCAGGATGCCGATATCCTGGTGGGCGCGCTGCAGCGGCACGGATACACGGCAGTCGTCCGGCGCGAGCCGACGGACGCGCTGCTGCACGTGCAGATTGGGCCGTTTACGTCGCGCATCGCCGCCAGCGATATGCGCGCACGGCTGCTGGCGGACGGCTACAACGCAGTGATCAAGTAACTCACCCGCGCATCCACTCGGGCAGTCCTGAGGCGATCGTGTCGCGCACAGCGGCCATCAGGTCCTCGCGCGTGGCGTAGTCGCGCGGCAGCAGCGGTGCGTGGAAGATGACGTGCGCCGTGCCGGGATAAATCCTGAGGCTGCCCTTCTTCATCATGGTCTCCGTGCCAAAGACGGAAACAGGGACAACGGGCGCGCCCGTGTTCTCGGCCAGGTAGAACGGACCTTTCTTGAAGGGCTGGAGGCGACCGTCGCGCGAGCGTGTGCCCTCAACAAACGACAGAATGTGGACACCGGAGGCAAGGACGCGGGCCGCCGTGTCGACGCTTTCGACGGCGCTCTCCACGCGGCCGTCGCGATCGACGGGGATGAAGTCGGCGAGGCGCATGCCGTAGCCGAGGACGGGTATTTTCATCAACGAGCGTTTGAGGAAGGCCGTGGCGCGGCCGGGAAGCAGCGGAAAGAGCACGGGCGGATCGAGATTCGAGACATGGTTGGAGAGGAAGATGCACGGCCGCGCGGGGCTGAGGGGCGCGCGAAATTCCGCCTGGACGCGGATGCCGGCCACGCGCAGGCCGATGCGGACCACGCCCATGGCATAGCGGTAGAGGGGCGTGACGTCGCCGCTAATGAGCGTCCACGGAAAGAAGATGAGCGCACCTGGCAGTCCGAGAACGATCCAGGTGGCGAAAAGGGCGATGGCGGCGAACATGGTCAGGCGTGCGCAGCGAGGCGGCGCAGGGCTGCAGGCAGTTTTTCATAGATGCCGTCGAATCCGCCGTTGGAGAGGATGGCGACGACGTCACCGGGGGCGAGGCGGGGGACGAGATTCGTAACAATCGCATCGGCATTTTCGAGGAGGATTGCATCGCGGCCCTGCGCGGCGAGCGCGGTGACAATGTGTTCCGGGTGCAGACGCTCGGGCACCGGGATTTTTTCGGAGTGAAAGACGCCGGCCAGGATCACACGATCGGCGAGGGCCAGGCTTTCAACCAGTTCCCTTTCGAAAACATTGCGGCGGAGGGTGTTGGAGCGCGGCTCCAGAACCGCCCAAAGACGGCGGCCAGGATAGGCGGAGCGCAGCGCGCGCAGGGTTTCGCGAATCGCGGTGGGGTGGTGGGCGAAATCATCGATGATGACGATACCGTCAACCTCGGCGCGGACTTCGAGGCGGCGACGAACGCTGCGAAAGGTCGCAAGGGCCTCGACGATATCCTCCTGCGCGATTCCCTGCCCCGCGGCCAGAGCGGCGGCGGCGGTGGCGTTCAGCGCGTTGTGCTCGCCGGCAACGGGCAGCGCCAGCTCGGTCCAGGGTTCGCCGGAACGCTCGACGCGCCAGCGGCTGATGCCGTTCTCAAAGCGGAGATCGACGAGCCGCCAGGCGGACTGGGCGGCGAATCCGTAACGCTCGACGTTACAGAAGGCGCGGCTCACGCACTCGGTCACATTCTCCGAGCCGTCGAAGGCGACGATGCGGCCGCGGCGTGGGACAAGATTGACGAGGCGTTTGAAGGCGGTCTTGACGGAAGCAAGATCCGCGTAGATGTCGGCGTGATCGAATTCGACGTGGGTGAGGATCAGCGCGTCGGGGAAATAGTGCATGAACTTGGGGCCCTTGTCGAAAAAGGCGGTGTCGTATTCATCGCCCTCGATGATGAAGGGGCGGCCTTCGCGCAGCTGGAAACTGGAGCCGAAGTTTTCGGCGACGCCACCGATGAGAAACGAGGGGGCAAATTGCGGCTGCCGGCGCGCGGCGACTTCGCAGATCCACGCCAGCATGCTGGTCGTGGTGGTCTTGCCGTGGGTTCCGGCAACGACGAGCGACTCGTGACCCACAATGAATTCGTCGTGAACGATGCGTGCCAGCGAGGTGAACGGAATGCGCCGATCGAGGACGTATTCGAGTTCGACATTACCGCGGGAGATGGCGTTGCCCACGATGACGAGGTCGGGCGACGGCTGGAGATTTGCTTCGGAGAACGGCTCAGCGATGGGGATGCCGAGCGCGCGCAACTGGTCCGACATGGGCGGGTAAGCGGCCTGGTCCGATCCGGTGATGCGATGGCCTTTGAGCTGCAGCAGGCCTGCGAGCGAGGCCATGGCGGTGCCGCAGATGCCGATGAGATGGATGTGTTTCTTATCCTGCATGGCTCGTGGAGACGGCGGGTTCGAGGTAACGTAACAGCGGCTGATCGTTATCGAGGATCAGCTCGGCTTCGATGCCGAGCGGCAGCGTAACATTGCCGCGGGAGACGTGCCCGGAACGCAGGCCGATGGCGACGGGAACATCGAACGGTTCAAGGACGCGGAGGATGACATCCTGAAGACGGTCGGGGCGGCTCTGGTCGAATTCGCAGGCCAACATTTCGCCGAAGATGAAGCCGCGGACGCCCTGGAATTTACCGGCGAGGATCATCTGGCGCAGCATGCGGTCGATGCGATAGGGCTTCTCGGCCTGATCTTCCAGGAAGAGCAGCTTCCCTTCCGTTTGCGGCGCGTACGGAGTGCCCAGTGAGGCGGTGAGGATGCTGAGACAGCCGCCGTACATGGTGCCGCGGGCGCGGCCGGGGCGAAGGACGCGGAGGCCCTGCTCCGCGCCAGCCTGAACCAGTCCGCCGCTGAGCGCAGCGTGGAAGCTGGGCAGGTGAACGCCGTCCTCCAGGGAGAAATCCGCCGCAGCCATGGGACCATGGAAGGCGACCAGGCCGGTCTGGTCGAGCATCCAGGTTTGCAGGGCGGTCATGTCGCTGTAGGCAAAGAACGGTTTGGGATGGGAGCGGATGAGATCGAGGTCGAGCGCCGGAAGCAGATAGTTCGATCCATAACCACCGCGGATACAGATCATGGCGGCGACGGAGGGATCGGCGAAGGCGCGATGCAGATCGGCCAGGCGGTCCTGAGGAGTTCCGGAAAAGTATGGGGCATGCCTGCCGTACGCGTGCTCCGCGGCGAAAGCATCGTAGCCGAGCGCCCGCAGGGCCTCGACGCCCCGCGTGATCCGCTGTGGGTCGGCGCTGCTGGCGGGCGCGACAATGGCAATCCGCGCGCCGGGAGCGACGGCGGGCGGTTTGAGAGCTGCGTCAGCCAAGGAAAACCTCGCCGGAAGCGATGAGATCGGCGGGGCCGGTGAGGGTCAGGTCGGTTCCTGGACCGGCCCACTCGACGCGCTGCGATCCGCCGGGCGCGTGAATGACGACGGGGGAACGACCTCCGCAGTGTGCGATGACTGCGGTCGCGGCGGAAGAGGATCCGGTGCCGGACGAGGTAGTGGGGCCAACGCCACGCTCGAAGATGCGAATCTCGATCTCGTCGGCGCTCATCATGCGGACAAAGATGACGTTGATCTGCTGCGGGAAATCCTTGTGGGAGCAAATCTCGCGGCCCAGTTCGGTCCAGCCGCGGCTGTGCGCGCGAAAGTTGGCGTCGTCGACCAGCAATACGAAGTTGGGATTGCCCATGGAGACGAATATGCCGCGGACGAGAGTCTTGTCGGCGAGGGTCACCTGCACGGGCCGATGCTCCGGCACGCCCATGTTGCTGGAAATCCTGAAATGGCTGCCGGCGCTCTCGACGATGCGGCACGCTCGCGGGCCAGCGTCCGTTTCGAGCGTGAGCACATCTCCGGGAACAGCCTGCGCGGTATAGGCGAGCCATGCGGCAGCGCAGCGCGTTCCGTTGCCGGAAATTTCCGCAAAAGAGCCGTCGGCGTTGGCGAGGCGAATGCGGCCAGTGAGCGGTCCGGTGCGCTCGAGAAATTCAACACCGTCGGCGCCGATGCCGGAGTGGCGCTCGCAAAGTTTCTTCGCCAGTTCTGGATTCGAGGGGCCTTCAACGATGAGGAAATCGTTGCTGCAGGCGTGCAGCTTGGCGAAACGCGTCATTCATCCTCCGGGGGTGATCGTAACACTGCGCGCCGCGAGATCGGAGTGGTAAAAACGGACGCAGGGCTGACCGGTGGAACAGACAATGTCGATGAGCGTAAGGCCCTGAGGATGAGCGGCGACGGCCTGGGCGACAGCATCGTGATCGGAGGCGATGACGAAGGCGGCGGATTGCGCGGGATGATCGAGCGCCGGCTTCCAACGGTAGTAGTCGGTCTCGTTGATGGTGCGGCGGAAGGGAATGCCGGCACGCTCGAAAGCGCCTGGATGGTCGGAGGTCCAGACGAGGATCTTGCCGGTGGGAGGCAGTTGCTCGAGGGCGCGGGCGTAGGCGGCTTCAAAGGGCACACGCGTCTTTGAGTTCACAATGGCTTCGCCGAAGACCACGGGAGTGCCGTGAATCAGGACGGCGGTGTCGATGAAAATCAGCAGCATCGACGCGAGCAGGATGAGCTGCGCGTGCGTGGGCCAGCGGATCTCCGCTCGCTCGATGAGCCAGGCGGCGAGGAACCCGAGGCCGAGCGCGAAGGCGGGCAGCATTTCCATGCCGTAGCGCGTGTTGTAGTACGAATGCGGAAACCAGAGCGGGAAGAAGATGGGGACCCATCCGTAGGCGACGGAGTAGGCGTAAAAGGGGACGGGCATCCAGAACAGCAGCAGCGGCAGGATCGAACGGCCACGCCACTTCGCCAGCGCGAGGAGAGTTCCGGCGAGCGCGAGCACGAGGAGGACATCGGTGAAGTGGTGGGGGGCGACGCCCAGCTCGGCGACTTTGAGGAAATAGAGGAAGGCGACGAAGGGCTTGTGAAACCCGGGCCAGTGGTAGGCGCCGGGCGGCGTGGTGCGGATGGCGATGGCTTTGGCCGAATAAGGGCCGCGCATGAAGTCGAGCCAGTCGCCGTATTGAGTGGCGTTCCAGATCAACCACAGGGCCGGGGCGACGAGCAGCATGGCGGTGAAGAGCACGAAGGCGCCGCCGGCGCGGGAGGTCCACGCGCGAGCCTTCAAGAGGCCGCGCAGCGCAACCAGCCAAATGAGGCAGGCGAAGATCCAGCCGTCGTAGCGGGTGTAGATGGCGGTGACGAGGACCAGGCCGCAGGCGATAACAAAGCGGCCGGCGCCGCGGTGATTCCCTGCTCCGAGGGCGCGGAGAAACGCGACGAGAAACAGCACGCTCCAGATGATCTGGCAGAGGAAGAGCGGCTCGGTCATGGCGGTGGTCTGCATGTAAAGCAGGCCGGGATTGAGCGCGAAGAAGAGCGCGGCCACGACGGCTCCGGCGGGGCGCAGCCAGTAGCGCGCCAGGCGCCACAAGCCGGCGACCCCGAGGACGTAGCAGATCATGGAGGGGATGGCCCCGGCGATGCCGTTCTGCCACCACGCCATCTTCGCGGCGAAGGGCATCATGAGGAAGTGCGGGAACGGCAGCCAGACGGAGCCGATCTGACCGATGCCGGGATTGGTGGAGTCGAGGATGCGGCGGGCGATGTGCAGATGCGCGACCGCGTCGCCGTAGAGCAGCAGCAGATTATGCGAGAAGCAATAGCCGAAGGCCAGCAGCGACAGGAGCGCAGCCACCATGCCCGCGAAGATGGCTTCGTGGCGCAGGGAGCGGCGCTCGAGGGCGGCGGCGGAGGATCGATCAGTCGAGGTGCGAGAGCTGGCGGAAGAGCGCAAAGCGGTCCTCGATTTCCTGGGGCTCGAGCTGCTGCAGGCGTTCGGTGCCGAAACGCTCCACGGCAAACGAGCCCATCACGGAACCGTAGAACATGGCGCGCCGAACAACGGCAGGGGTGAGCCTGGGCTGCGAGGCGATGTAACCGAAAAAGCCTCCCGCAAAGGAGTCGCCGGCGCCGGTGGGGTCGACTACCTCAGCAAGCGGCAGAGCGGGCGCGCGGAAGGGTGTGCGGACGACCTCGCCAGGGAAGGCGTTTTCGCCAAAGAACGCGGTGGCGCCGTATTCGCCATGCTTGACGACGAGGGCCTTCGGGCCCATGGCAAGAACCTTCTGCGCCGCGACCACCAGGTTGTTGTCTTTGGCGAGCATTTTTACTTCGCCGTCGTTGATCAGCAGGGCGTCGAGATTTTTCAGCACGCGGGCCAGGTTCTCAGCGTGGTCCTTGATCCAGTAATTCATGGTGTCGCCGCAGACCATCTTCACCTTCGGCATTTTGGCGCGGACGTCGGCCTGCAGGACGGGATCGATGTTGGCGAGGAAGAGGTATTCGCTGTCCTGATATTCGGTGGGAATCTTTGGGGAGAAGCTCTGAAAGACGTTCAGCTCAGTGTTGAGAGTCTGCGCCTCGTTGAGGTTCTTCATGTAGGAGCCGCTCCAGAAGAAGCTCTTGCCAGAAACGTGCTCGATGCCGCGCGTGTCGATGCCGCGGCGAGCGAAGACGGATTCCTCCGCGGGCCCGAAGTCCTCGCCAACCACGCCGATGACGCGGACGGGCGTGAAGTAGCTGGCGGCGAGAGAAAAGTGAGTGGCCGCGCCGCCCAGGCAGCGGTCGCGCCGGCCGGAAGGAGTTTCAATGGCATCGAATGCAACACTGCCCACGACAAGAATGGCCATGCGGAAATTTTCCTCGATTACGGTTATTTGGATTTCAGATATTTTCCGATCAAGAGATCCAGCTTGTCCCGGGTGGCGGCGGGAATAACTGCGGGATCGGTGAGAATCGCGTGCTCGAGAGCGGAGGCGCAGGCGCACTTTCGCTCCCGCGGGAGAGCGGCCACAGCAGTTTTGATGACGCGAGTGGCGTTGGCGGCATTCTGATTCAGCACCGCGACGATCTGGTCGACGGTTACGTCGTCGTGGCCCGGATGCCAGCAGTCGTAGTCCGTGATCATGGCAGCGGTGGCATAGCAAATCTCGGCTTCGCGGGCCAGCTTGGCCTCCTGCAGGTTGGTCATGCCGATGACGTGCGCGCCCCAGGAGCGGTAGAGGTTGGATTCGGCGCGGGTCGAGAACTGCGGGCCCTCCATGCAGACGTAGGTGCCGTCCTTGTGCGCTGTCACGCCTTCGGTTTTGCAGGCCGAGTAGATGACACCCGCAACGGTGGCGCAAACGGGGTCGGCAAAGGCCACATGGGCAACGACGCCGTCGCCAAAGAAGGTGGACTCGCGATGGAAAGTGCGGTCGATGAACTGGTCGGGAACGAGGAAGTGGCCGGGATGAAGCCTTTCGCGGAGCGAGCCGACGGCGGAGACGGAAACGATTTGGGTGACTCCGAGTTTTTTGAGCGCGTAAATGTTGGCGCGGAAGTTCAGCTCGGTGGGCAGGAGACGATGGCCGCGGCCGTGGCGGGCGAGAAAGGCGACTTTGCGGCCTTCGAGCTCGCCGAGAACAAAGGCGTCGCTGGGGTCGCCGAACGGTGTGGTGACGCGCTCTTCGTGGATACCGATGAGGCCGGGCATGGAATAGAGCCCGCTGCCTCCGATAATGCCGATTTCTGCCTGTTGCAAAGAGACTCCCCTGATCCGGTGGGTGCTGCGCCGAACGCAGGATGACGGTTCAGCGCAAGGAATCAGTATAAATGGGTGGTCTCAATGCCTCAGCGCGACCTTCATGATGCCGCAACTGGCCATGAAGTGGACCAGGGTATCCGCGGGATCGAAGGACGGCACAGCCGAGCGGTTCGACGCGACCTCGCCGCCGCCCTCGGGCAGCTGCGCGCGGACCATCAGAGTCTCCAACTGGCGCGCCATCGGCAACGGGAAGCTCTCGCTGATGAAGACGTCCTTGCCGACAGTCGTGATGAGCACCGGGCCTTCGTTGGTCTGATAGACCTGCTCGTCCGGGCTGGACTCATCTTTCGTATCGAGCTGAACGTGCGAATATTCGTTTCCCAGCTCGCCGGCATACATCTTCACAAAGTCCTGCGCGGCGTCTTCCGATTTCCACTGCGACAGGTAGAAAAGCGCCACCGACGCGGTGGAATCCTTGTCCGGTGCGTCTTTGCGCTGTGCCGCGTAGTAAATGCCGCCATCCCACGCAGGAGTGAGCTCGGCGGCGGACTGCTGTCCGCCGAAGAGCAGCGAGAGGATGCGCACGTCGAGCTCGCCCATCACGCCGATATCGTAGGGCGCGTAGTCCGCATCGATAACCGGATGGATGTCGGGCATATTGAGCACCGGGACGGTTACATGATGCTCGTAAGCGCGCGGATTCATGATTTCGAAGCTGCTGGAGGGCGGACGGTCGAGCACGCCGGCAAAGGCCGCGGAGGGATCGCGCTGGTCACCTTCGATTTCGGCTTCGAACTTGAGCCCGAATTTGTACGGGAAAAGCAGCGACTCCTGGAGCAGCAGGGGCGCGCGGGAGAGCACGGGATCCTGCTGATCGCCATCGTCGGCCATGGTATCGATGACGCTCTCGACCAGCTGCGGCGACTTGCGCAGGCTCTCGCCGGTGGGCGCCAGGCTGTAATCGACGAAAACGGCCATGGCCTGGCCTTCGAGAACAGCTTCGCGCGCGGTGTCGTCCTCGTCCGTGGCAATATGCTTCTGATCCGACGTGTAGTTGCGGGAGAGATCGTCGCTGGTGATGTTTTCCCACTTGTCCAGATGAACGCGCTGATCCTGGAGGGCGTGGGTGAGCTCGTGGGCGAGGACCGGCTTCTGCTGGTCGGGCGCGATCCAGTCGAGCAGGTTCACGGTTTTGGTCTTGCTGTCGTAATAGGCGGCGATCTGCTCATCGAGCAGCTTGACGAGGAAGGGGCGGAGCTGAAAATCGGCGTCGAGCAGACCGAACTTCTTCAGGACGATCTCTTCGCGCTCCATGCGCTTTGCGTCCTTGTCGTCGTTCATTTTTTCCAGGAGGTATTTCTCCACCTGGGCGCGCGTGGTGAGGCGCGATTTGACCTGGTGCTTGATGGGCAGCCTGGTGTCGTTGGAGGCGAACTGGAGGATCTGGCCGACCGAGGCAAAGAGCTCTTTCGCCTGGTCGGGTGTGATGCGGGTTTCCGGCGCAGGCTTTGCTGCCGGCTGCTGGGCCGATCCCGGCGCGGGTGGGGGAGCGGCGGGCTGGCTCTGGGCCGGACTGGAGGGCTGCGATGGCGGTGCGGTCTGGGCTCCGGCAAGGCAGGAAAACGCGCCGGCGATCAGCGCGAGTGTGAGGAGCCGGGCATTCGGTTGGTGCTGCATGGGGTGGATTCTGATCCTTTCGGCGGGGCCGTGTCGCGCTCTCCCGAGACTATAATTTTTTTGAGGGCCTTGCATGAGCCAGACGATCCCGATTGCCGATCCTGCCGTTTCGGAAACTCCTCTGGCGGCCCAACTCGCGGCCGAAACCGGCCCCGGACTCGAACTGGAGATGCACCGGGGAGCGAAGACGCCGCTTCGATTTGCCGGAAAAGCCCCGGAATTGCAGGCTTTGCTCGGTGGGGCGGGTGTTTTCGACCTCGGATTCCGAACCTTTCTGCGGGCGACGGGCAAAGA
This sequence comes from Acidobacteriaceae bacterium, assembly GCA_049671725.1. Lineage (GTDB taxonomy): Bacteria > Acidobacteriota > Terriglobia > Terriglobales > Acidobacteriaceae > Palsa-343. The sequence continues at coordinate 25,897 of JBATVK010000150.1, read as the reverse complement.
CCGGGTGCGCTGGCTGAACGGGATGATTACCCAGGCCGTAAAGACCATGACGCCGGGACAGGTGGCCTATACCCTGGTGCTCAATGCGCAAGGGCGTATCCAGGGCGACGGCGATGTGTCGTTTCACGAAGACGCGCTGTTCCTTGAAACCGACCGCTCCCAGGCGGACCGCCTCCTGGCGCATCTGCGCCGCTTCATCATCATGGACGATGTGAAACTCGAAGTGTTAGACGGAGCGGAGACGACACTGGGTATCGCGGGGCCGCGGGCGGCAGAGATTCTGGGCAAAATTGGCGCAGGCGTGCCCGAGCCGGGAAGCTTCCAGGCGACGAAGCTGGCCGGCGTGGATGGCATGGTGGCGCGCGCGTATGGGCCGCTCGCGCCGCATTTTGAGCTGCATGTGCCGGCCAGTCAGGCGCTGAAGGTGTGGAAGGCGCTGGCCGCGGCGGGCGCGACGCCCTGCGGGGCGGCGGCGCTCCACAACCTGCGCGTGCTGGAAGGCATTCCGGAATTTGACACCGACTTCAGCGACAAGCATCTGGCGCAGGAAACGAACCTGGAGCGCGCGCTGAACTTCACCAAGGGCTGCTACATCGGCCAGGAGATTGTGGAGCGGATCCGCTCGCGGGCCACGGTCCACCGGTCGCTGCGGCAGTTTGAGCTGCGCGGAGACGTGCCCCAGTTGAAACCGGGCGCGAAGGTGGAATTACGGGCCGGCGGCGCCGGGGTGGGCGAGCTGACCAGCATGGCGGACATTCTGCTGCCGGGTTTGGAAAAGAAGCTGGCGCTCGGCGTTGCGCGCGTTGAAGCGCTGGAAACCAACGAAGCGCTGGAATATGACGGAGGAACGGCGGTAGCGCTGGCTGGGCCGCCGACCTTGTAAGTCACATCTGGAGAATCCCTACTTATGGATGAGAAGCAACCCACGTTTACCGTGACCGACCGCCGCAAGTTCACGCTGGAGGGTGAGCGGCGAGACGACGCCCCGGAACAGCCGGAGGAACAGGCGGCGCAGCCCGCGAAATCCGAGCCACCGGAGAAATCGGAGAAAGTGGTCACCATGCCTCCACCGAAAACGCGCGAGAACGCAGCACCGGACGAGCCGCAGGCCGACGATGTCCCGTTGTTCACGCCTGGCGAGACTGCCGAGCAAAACGCCGCATACCAGCAATCGTCAAAGCAGATCGACGAGATGCTGCGACAGACCAATCCGGGAATGGGCGAGACCGGGACGATCGCGTTCGAGCACGTCATCCAGTCGTTCTACGTCTCCGCGATGCTGGCCATGGGCGCGGGCACGGAGCCGGGGCAGAAAGCCCGCATCGACATTCTCGGCGCGCGGCAGAGCATCGACATGCTGGCGCTGCTGCAGGATAAGACGAAGGGCAACCTGACGCAAAAAGAAGAGGCGACGCTGCAGAACGTGCTCTTCGAGCTGCGGATGATGTTCCTCGAGATCACGAACGCGATTGCGCAGCAGGCGCAGCGCCCCACCGATGCGAAAAAGTAAGAATCGGGGCGCATGAACGCAGAGATCGTCTTCCTTGGCAGCGGAACTTCGATGGGCGTACCCACGCTGGGCTGCACCTGCGCAGTGTGTACGTCGGCGGATCCGCGCAACCGGCGCACGCGGCCCTCGATTGCGGTGCAGTGGACGAACGGCGGGCAGGCACACACGGTGGTGATCGACACCGGTCCGGATTTTCGCGAGCAGGCGCTGCGCGAGAAGATTCGCCATATCGATGCGGTGTTCTACACGCATGCCCACGCGGATCACATCCTGGGGATGGACGATCTCCGCCCGCTGAGCTTTCGGCACAAGCCGAAATCGCTGCCGCTCTACGCGGACGAAGCGACGGCGGCGATCCTGCGGCGAATCTTCGACTACACGTTTTCGGCCGACTCGAAATATCCCATGCGGGCGCGCGTGGAGCTGCGCGGCCTCGAGAACACGGATACGGCCGAGGTTGCGGGAGCGCGATTCCAGCGCGTGCCGGTGATGCATGGCGACATGCAGGTGGCGGGCTTTCGCTTCGGAAAGGCTGCGTACCTCACCGACGTGAGCAGTATTCCGGAGTCGAGCCTGCCGCTGCTGGAGGGTCTCGAGGTGCTGGTGCTGGATGCGCTGCGACCGCAGCCGCATCCCAGCCACGCGAGCCTGGAGGAGGCGCTCGCGTGGGTGGAGCGCGTGCAGCCAGGGCGGGCGTGGTTCACCCACATGTCCCACGAAGTCGATCACGCGGCGACCGAAGCGACGTTTCCGCCGCAGGTGCGACTCTCGTACGACGGCCTGCGAATTCCCTTTGAGCTCTGAGACGATGCGAGTGTTTCGTTCCATCGACGAGGTGCGGGCGCTGACCGCGACAGGCGCGCGTACCGTCGCGGCCATCGGGAATTTTGACGGCGTCCATTGCGGTCACCAGGAAATCATCGGGAGGGTGCTGGATCGAGCTCGCGGGCTGGACGCGCTGGCGATTGCCGTCACCTTCGATCCGCACCCGGTTGCGGTGCTGCATCCGGAGCGCGCACCGAAACTGATCACGCCTACGCCGGAGAAGCTGCGCCTGCTGGGACAGACGGGGCTGGATGCAACGCTGGCGATCCCGTTCACGCGCGAATTTTCGATGCTGTCGGCACGGGAGTTCGCCGAGCAGGTTCTGTGCGGCGCCCTGCGGGTGGCTGAGGTACACGAGGGCGACACGTTTCGCTTTGGGCATGAGGCGGCGGCGGGGATTGCGGAGCTGCGGGAGCTGGGCGCAGAGCTGGGGTTTGCCGTGGTGTCGCATGGCGCGCTGGAAGTCCGCGGCGTGATCGTTTCCAGCAGCGAGGTGCGGCGGCGGATTGCGGCGGGCGAGATGGAGATGGCGCGGGCGCTGCTGGGGCGGCCGTTCTCGATCCTGTCCACGCCGGTGCGCGGACGCGGCGTGGGCACGAAGCTGTCCGCGCCGACCATCAATCTGGCGCCTTATCGAGAACTGCTGCCGCCGGATGGCGTTTACGTCTCCGAAGTGCGGATCGGCGAGGGCACGGATGCGCCACAGTGCCGCGCGGTCAGCAATATGGGATCGCGGCCCACCTTCGACGACGCTGGATTCGCCGTCGAAGCGCATCTGCTGGATGGTCCGCCGCCGGTGGAGCTGACGGAGGCGACGCCGATTGAGCTGAGCTTTCACGAGCGTTTGCGGGAGGAGCGGCGCTTCCCTACCCCTGAGGCGCTGCGCGAGCAAATCCTGCGCGATGTGGAGCGGGCGCGGGAATATTTCCGCACCGCGGCAGCGCAGCCGTAGACGTCTCGCTACCGGACCGGCTCGAGGTGCGCGGTGAAGTGGCGCAGGAAGGGCGCTTCGTAGGTCAGGCGCAGGCCGCGGATGTGCTCGCGATTCCTCCAGACTTCGAGGATGACTTCGACGAGATAGTCGATGTGGCGCTGCGTGTAAACCCGGCGCGGGATGGCCAGCCGCACCAGGTCCATCTGCGCGGAGCCCGCGAACATGAGCGTGCCGATTTCGACGGAGCGGACGCCACCTTCCAGATACAGTTCGGCGGCGAGGGCGACGCCGGGAAACTGCTCGACCGGAATGTGCGGCAGGAACGCGCGCGCGTCCAGATAGATCGCATGGCCGCCCGGCGGCTGCACAATGGGCACACCCTCGGCGGCGATGTGATTGCCGAGGTACGCCGTCGAGGCGATGCGGTAGCGCAGGTAATCCTCTTCGAGCGCTTCCTGCACACCAACGGCAATGGCTTCGAGGTCGCGGCCCGCGAGTCCGCCGTACGTCGGATAGCCCTCGGTGAGGATGAGCAGATCTTTCTCCTGCTGGGCGAGCTTGTCATCGTTGGTGCAGAGAAAGCCGCCGATATTCGCCATGCCGTCTTTTTTCGCGGACATGGTGCAGCCGTCGCCGCAGGAAAACATCTCCTGGGCAATTTCCTTCGGCGTCTTGTCCTGGTAGCCGGGCTCGCGCAGTTTGATGAACCACGCGTTTTCCGCGAATCGGCAGGCGTCGAAATAGAGCGGGATCCCGTGATGGCGGCAGACGGCGCTGACCGCGCGGACGTTCTCCATGGAAACAGGCTGGCCGCCGCCGGAATTGTTCGTGACGGTCAGCATCACCAGGGGCACGCGTGCGCGCCCGACGCGCTCGATGAGCGTTTCCAGCGCCGGGACATCCATATTGCCCTTGAAGGGATGGGCCACGGCGGGCTGGCGGCCCTCGGCTGTGAGCAGATCGACGGCTTCGGCGCCGGTGAATTCGACGTTGGCGCGGGTGGTGTCGAAGTGGGTGTTGTTGGGCACCACCATGCCCTTGCGGCAGGCAATCCCGAAGAGGATGCGCTCGGCGGCGCGGCCCTGGTGCGTCGGGATCACATGCCTGTATCCGAAGATCTCCTGCACGGAACGGCGGAAGCGCTCGAAGCTGCGGCTGCCTGCATAGCTCTCGTCGCCTTCCATGATGGCCGCCCACTGGTGCGTGGACATGGCGCCGGTGCCCGAATCCGTCAGCAGATCGATGAGTACATCGTCGGCGGGCAGAAGGAACATGTTGTAGTGCGCGGCGGCCAGCAGTTGCTCGCGCTGGGCGCGCGTCGTCCAGCGGATGGGCTCGACGCTCTTGATGCGGAAGGGCTCGATGATGGTCTTTGGCATGGCGGTTGGCGTGACTGGCTATGGTACGGCAATTCCTGAGTTATTGCGGCTATTTGGTTCCCAATGCAGGGTGGCCGTTCCCCAATTGTCGCGTCGACTTGAAAGCAGTAACCTCGGGATACGGTAACTCAGGAATTGCGATAGTGCGCCAACATCGTTCGCAGAAATGAAAAGGAGCGGCTCACGGCCGCCCCCGTTGTTTGCCCTGGCCACTCACTCCAAGGCACCGGCTGTCCTTACGCGATGGCCATGGCGCGAATCTCTTCCTTGCGCACAGTGAGCTTCTCGATCAGATCCGCCCGCACCTCGAAGCCGCGTCCCGGCGTTTCCGGCACGACAATTTGCCCCGCGGGCGAGACGGTCACCTCCGGCTCGATGATGTCCTCCTTCCAGTAGCGCTTCGAGGCGGAGACATCGCCGGGGAGAGTGAAGTTGTCCAGCGAGGAGAGCGCGATATTGTGCGCACGGCCAATGCCGGTTTCGAGCATCCCTCCGCACCACACCGGGACGCCGCGCTCCTGCGCCGCGTTGTGCACGGCGATGGCTTCGCTGAAGCCGCCCACGCGCCCGCACTTGATATTGATGATCCGGCACGACTCCATCTCGATGGCGGCCAGCGCGTCGCGGCGATTGCGGATGGACTCGTCGAGGCAGATGGGTGTGTTCAGGCGCTTCTGCAGCATGGAGTGGAAGTAGAAATCGTCGGACCAGAGGGGCTGCTCGATCATCAGGAGGTCAAACTGGTCGAAAGTGACGATGTGGTCGGCGTCGTTGAGGCGGTAGGCAGAGTTGGCGTCGACACTGAGCAGGATGGCGGGCCAGCGGTCGCGAACCGCTTCGAGCATCTTCACATCCCAGCCCGGCTTGCACTTGAGCTTGATGCGCTGGTAGCCGGCGTTGACTTCTGTCTCCACCTCGGCCAACTGCTGCTGCATGGTGGGCTGAATGCCGATGGAGACGCCACAGTCAATCACCTCGCGGGTGCCTCCCAGCAGGCTGGAGAGAGGAACGCCCTTCCTCTGCGCTTCCAGGTCCCACACCGCGTTTTCGAGGGCGGCCTTGGCCATGCGATGTCCGCGCACCTGGCGGAAGATCCCCGGACACTTGCCGCCGTGCTCCGGCTCGGCGCTGGCCAGCATGGGACCCAGCTCGCTCTGCATCACCAGCCATGCCGTGTCGATGGTCTCGTCAGAGAAGAACGGGTGCTCGCCGGCGACGCACTCACCCCAGCCCACCAGGCCCTCGGCGCGCAGCTCAACAAGGAGGATGCGGCGCTCCGTGGTGGTGCCGAAGCTGGTCTGAAAAGGTTTTACGAGGGGAAGGCGCAGTTCGCGAAGCAGGATGGCATCGATTCTCATAAGACTCCCGAGTCTGGTACCAGTCGCGCGAGTTCGTACATGCCGTTACCTTCAGTGTCCACGCGGAATCCCGTCACCGCCAGGCCGCGCGCAAATGCATCCTGAAAGCGGCCGCGGTTCTCACTCTGCACCGCTTCCGCTTTGGAGACACCCTCGGCAGACGCTTTCCATTCAGCGATTGCCTTCGGAACCATGATTGTCTCCTGAGATTGCGGCGGCGTGTACGGGGACCCGCTGAGGACGGCCTGCACCCGAGCCGAATCCATCCACCATTCCGCATGGAGACGGTCCGTGGGCAACCCACCCTGCAGACGAGATGAGGATACACCATAAAAATTCGGAGTATAGGAGCGGACGATCACACCCAGCCTGTGGATATTCAAGAACGCGTTCTTGATCTCCAGGGGATCGAAGGTCCATTCCATGAGGCGAAGGCCGCGGCTGAGAGCTTCAGCGCGCTGGTAGAGCTTGAGGCGGCGGCCGATGCCGGCGTTGCGGTATTTGGGCGTGACCGCGAGCATGTGCGAGTGGATATACGGCATGGGTGGCGCACCCGGCGCCTTCCCGGATTTGACGCCAGGCAAAGACATGGCGAAACCGATCATTCGGCCTTCCGGGTCAAACGCGCCGATGACCTGGCCGCCGATGCGCTGGGCCACGGTAAAGAGCCGGCGAGGGATCACATCGCCGTCGGCGTAGCCCCAGGTCTCGATCTGGAGGCGAACGCAGGCGTCCATCTCCGCCATCCCCTGGCAGGAGCGCAGAACAATGGGGGTACCGTCGGGGGCGTTCAGGGTCTCAGGAATCATGCAGTGGGCTCCGGGAATTTGGCGCGAGTCCAGAGGGCTTCGAGCTGATCGGGCGAGAGCCGATCCAGAGGCTCGGGACTCAGGGCTTCCATGGCGGCAAAGCGGCGGCGGAATTTGGCGTTGGCATCGCGGAGGGTTAACTCCGCGTCGACCTTCAGGTGTCGGGCGAGGTTTACTGCTGTAAATAGCAGATCGCCAAGCTCTTCCGCTGCGGATTTTGTATCGCCGGCGTCGATCTCCACAGCCATCTCGGCGGTTTCTTCGCGGAGCTTGGCGAGAACGCCGCTGGTGTCTGGCCAGTCAAATCCGACCCGCGCGGCGGAGGAGCCGAGCTTGCCGGCTTCGATCAGGGCGGGCATGGAACGGGAGACGCCTTCGAGGCGGCCGACAGGCGTGGGGCGGGACTTCTTTTCGAGGCTCTTGATCTCTTCCCAGTTCCGCAGCACCTGGCTGGAGCCGATTCCTTCCGTCTCGAGGCCCTCCGCGCGATTCCCCGCAGCCGCCGAGGCTTCCTCGCCGAAAACGTGGGGATGGCGGCGGATGAGTTTGGTGGTGAGGCCGGTGAGGACGTCGGAGATGGTGAAGTGGCCGGCTTCCTCAGCCATTTCGGCGTAGAAGAGCACCTGGAGGAGCAGGTCTCCGAGTTCGTCGGCGAGATCGCGCCACTGCTGGCGCTCGATGGCGTCGAGGACTTCGTAGGTCTCTTCCAGGGTGTATTTGCGGATGCTCGCGAAGGTCTGCTCGCGGTCCCAGGGGCAGCCGCCGGGAGCGCGCAGCCGCGCCATGATGGCGACAGCCTCGGCGAAACACTGGCCGGCGCGGGTGTCTTCCGGGCGCAGGGGCGCGGCAGGGGATGCGTCTGCGTCCTGTTCAGGCATAGCTCCAATGTACAACGGCGGCTGGTTCTTCCCGGTATGCTGGCAGGAGTCTCGTGCTCACGTTCGTCATCGCCATCTTCGTCGTTCTCTTTGGGCTGGCCTTCGGCAGCTTTCTCAACGTGTGCATCGCGCGGCTTCCGCAGCATGCGTCGATCGTTCGGCCGGGGTCGCGGTGCCCTCGGTGCGGAGCGGCCATTCGCGCGCTCGATAATTTGCCGCTGGTGAGCTGGGCGGTGCTGCGCGGGCGCTGCCGCAGCTGCCGCTGGCGGATTCCCTGGCGTTACCCGGCGGTGGAGTTCGCGACAGCAACGTTGTTTCTGCTGAGCTACCTGCGATTCGGGTTGAGCCTGTTCGGGAGCGGCATGGACGTCCTCTGCTTCCTGCTTCTCGGCCTTGCGGTGATGGACGCGGAGACGCTGCGGCTGCCGGATGCGTTCACGTTGCCGGGGATCGCGCTGGGGTTGGCTTATGCGGGGCTCTTCCCTGCCGCCACCGTGGGCGCGCACGCCGAAAACGCCATCGCTGCGGCACTGTGGGCGGGGCTGGCGGCGCTGCTGATCCTGATCATCCGCTGGATCTACTACTTTGCGCGCCGCGAGGAAGGCATGGGCATCGGCGACGCCAAGCTGCTGGCCATGATTGCCGCCTGGCTGGGGCCGTCTCTGACGCTGCTGACGCTGGTGATCGGTGTGGTCGCGGCGGCCATGCTCGGCATGGTGATGATTGCCGTGGGCCCGCGGCGGGGAGCTGGCGGGAAAGCGCGGATGCCGTTTGGCGCATTCCTGTGCGCGGCGGCGATCTATGCGATCTTCGCGGGGCAGCCGATCGTCGACTGGTATGCAGGATTCTTTCGGTAACGTATTTCAGCGGGCCGGCAGGATCATGCCCCGGCACTCGCCGAAGCCGATGCGGACGTGATCCTCGCGCTCACACCAGGCACGGAAGAGGATTTCGTCGCCGTCTTCGAGGAATTTGCGCTGTTCGCCGTTCGGCAGGGTGAAGGGCTCGGCGCCGCGCTTCGTTCGCTCCAGCAGGGAGCCGACGGAGCCGGGGGTTGATCCGGAAATGGTGCCCGTCGCCAGCAGATCCCCGGGACGCAGATTGCAGCCGTTGCTGGCGTGGTGCGCGAGCATCTGCGCGGGCGTCCAGTAAAGATCGCGCAGGTTTCCGAGGCTGATCCGCGCCGGCCCCTCGCCCGCCGCTCGCATTCTCGCCGTCGCCAGCGAGACTTCAAGATGAATATCGAAAGCGCCGCGCTGCTGATCGCGCTCGTCCGTCAGATACGGCAACGGCGCGGGATCACCTTCGGGGCGCTGGGCCGCAGCGACGCGGAACGGCTCGAGGGCGTCGGGGGTGACGATCCACGGAGACATCGTCGTCGCGAAGCTCTTCCCCAGAAACGGGCCGAGCGGCTGATATTCCCACGATTGAATGTCGCGCGCAGACCAGTCGTTGACGAGGCAGAAGCCGAAGATGTGATTGTTGGCCTCAGCCAGCGGGATTGCGGAGCCGAGGGCGTTGCCAGCACTGACAAAAAAGCCCATCTCCAGTTCGTAATCGAGCATGCGGCTGGGGCCGAAGACCGGCGCAGGTGCATCGGCGGCCCTGGTCTGTCCGCTGGGACGGCGAATCGCCGCGCCGCTGAGCACAATCGACGACGCGCGGCCGTGATAGCCAATCGGCACCCACTTGTAATTCGGCAGCAGCGGAGTGTCGGGGCGAAAGAGGCGGCCGACGTTGGTCGCGTGGTGGATGGACGCGTAGAAATCCGTGTAGTCGCCGATGCGAAACGGTGGCAGCAGCCGGACATTCTTCTGGAGGAGAAGCAGCGGCGCCACCGCCGGACGATGTTCTTCACCGGTGAGCAGCTCCGCGGCGCGGCGCCGCAACGCGGACGGATTGCCCAGCGCGGCCAGCGCGTTCAGGTCGCCGCCCTCCCGGGATGCCTGGCGCACGGGCCACGGCAACGGGTCGAGCAGGCCCACTTCGGCGCAGCCGCTCAGGTCGAGGATCGCGTCGCCGATGGCCACGCCGATGCAGCCCTGGTTTCCACCGTCCTCGAAGACGCCGAAGGGCAGGTTTTCCAGGGGAAAATCGGTCGCGGAATCGTGGGCCGACTCCACCCAGCAGCGGTTCACAGCCAACGCATCTCCTTCAGGTCGCGGACCGGCTCTGCGAAAGAGCAGGAGCCGAAGCTGACGGCGAAGTGGCGGCGCACCTGCTCCAGCTGATCGGAAATCAGCTCGTGTTCATGCCAGGAAATCACGTCGTCGTCGAGACGGAAGGCCGCGGGGCTGGACTCAGAGAGCGTCTTCATCAGCGCGGCCTCGCCGGCGCCGAACCAGGCGAGCGCGGCAGCCAGAAAAATGTTCAGGAAGCCGTGCATGGTTGCGCGTGGGCCCGCCGCCTCCGAAGTGAGCGAATGCAGGCCGCGCACCGGGTGGTGCAGTCCAGCGGTCGCTTTGAACGCGACACCCGCCTGCGCACAGGCCAACAGGAACCGCACGACCGTCTCAGGGCTGGGGATGGTCTCCGGCGTGAGTCCGCCGGTGCGAAGCTTTGCGCGAGCGCCATTTGCATCGAGAACGGGCAGAATCTCAGCGGCACGTTGCGGTGGAAACTCGACGTACGGCGTACGCGACGGCGGCAGAGCAGACAGCACTGTCTGGGCGGAACGAGCATCGGCGGCCTTGCATTCGACAGAAGCGATGAAGAGCGCGCCCTCCTGGAATTCTTCGATGGCGCGAATCTCTTCGGGGCGCTCGGCTGCGCACACCACGCTGAGCGTCCACGGACTCTCCTGCTCGTTGCAGCAGACGCGGTTGAAGGCCTGCGCGAACTCGGCGAGCCGTGAGGCGGGCACCACAAAGGAGCCGAGCATCCATGCCTCATCGCCGGCGAGGGAGCGCTGATAATGGCGCACGGCGGTCTCCATATCGAGCGCAGCGGGCGGAAAGAGCCCGGCGTAATCGACAATGCGCGTCAGGAGCGCTTCGGTCGCACTCATTTCTTTGGCCCTTTGAAATGCTTCTTCAGTCCCTGCCAGCACTCGAAGTATTCATGCTGGAGAATTTTCGTTTCCAGGGCGAACTTGGTGGGGCGGACAGGCAGGCCGGTTTCGAACATAAACGCGAGGGTGTTGTCGAGCTTTACTGGCTTCAGCTCGGCCTTCCTGGCCTTCTCCCAGGTTTCCGCATCGGGACCGTGGCCGGACATGCAGTTGTGCAGGCTCGCGCCGCCGGGCAGAAAGCCTTCCGCCTTTGCATCGTACTCGCCAAAGACGAGGCCCATGAACTCATTCATCATATTGCGGTGAAACCACGGTGGCCGGAACGTGTGCTCGGCAACCAGCCAGCGCGGGGGGAAGATCACGAAGTCCACGTTGGCAGTGCCGGGGATCGCGGAGGGCGAGGTCATCACCGTATAAATCGAGGGATCGGGGTGGTCGAAGGTGACCGTGTTGATGCAGTTGAAGCGGGCGAGGTCGTACTTGTACGGCGCATAGTTGCCGTGCCACGCGACGACGTCGAGCGGGGAGTGATCGATTTCCGCCTCCCACATGCGGCCCAGGAATTTGCCGACGATGCGAAAGTCGCCTTCGCGATCCTCGTACGCCGCGACGGGTGCTAGAAAATCGCGGGGATTGGCGAGGCCGTTGGCGCCGATGGGCCCCAGGTCGGGCAGCCGGAAGGGCAATCCGTAGTTCTCACAGATGTATCCGCGCGATGGGCCGTCGAGATCGACGCGCAGCTTCATCCCACGCGGAACGACACCAATCTCTCCCGGCTTCAGCCCCAGAATTCCAAGCTCGGTATGCACGCGGATGGCGTGCTGCTGGGGCACGATCAGCATTTCTCCGTCTGCGTTGTAAAAGTAGCGGCCGCGCATGGGCGCATTGGCGGCGTAAACGTGGAGGCCGACGCCGATCTGTAGCGCGGGATCCCCGCTGCCGCCGAGGGTGACGATGCCGTCGACGAAGTCTGTCTTCTTCTCCGGCATGGGCACGGGGTTCCAGCGCATCTGGTTGGGTGGCGTGGGCAGCTCGTTGAAGGGGCCGCTGCGGAAGAGGCCGCTGCCGATCTCAGAGAAGGGCTTGTGGGTGACGGAGGGGCGAATCCGATAGGTCCAGGTGCGGCGGTTCACGGCGCGGGGCGCGGTGAAGGCCGTGCCGCTCAGTTGCTCGGTGTAGAGGCCGAGCGGCGCCTTCTGCGGGGAGTTCTGGCCGTGCGGCAGCGCGCCCGACACGGCCTCGGTGGCAAATTCGTTTCCGAATCCGGACTGATACTGCAGATCGCCCCTTGGCATTGCTTCCCTCCTGCGGTGGGCGCGCGCGGCGCCGTGCGTGCGAAAACCCTATACGCTACCGGGACGGAGGGGGGATTGGCAACCGGGGCCGGATGAGAGCACGGTCAGGATTCGAATTCGCGGACCCGCTCGCCCTCGTGCAGGCGCTGCTCGCCGGAGGCGGAGGCGTCGCCGGAGACCACGTAGGCCACGGCTGCTCCGATGAGCGCCGGGACGATGAAGGCGTGAGCGCCGGTCGCTTCGGCCACAAAAACCACCGCGGCTAGAGGCGTTTTGTAGCCCGCGGAGAGAAACGAGGCCATGCCGACCGCGGCGTAGAGGCCAATGGAGCCGCTGTGCACGATGGTCTGCGCGAACGCCGTGCCGAGACTCCCTCCGGTGAGGAAGAGCGGCACGAACATGGCGCTGACGCCGCCCGCGGCCAGGGTGAAGAGCGTGGCCGCCAGCTTGAGCACGCTGAAGACCAGCAGTTCCACCGAGCCGTGATGCTGATTGAGAATCATCCCCACCGCTTCGTAGTTGGGACCCAGCGGCGTGAGGTTCCCGGGGTAGAGGGTGACGAAGAGCAATCCGCAAAGCCCGGTGAGCAGACCGCCAAGAGACAGTTTGAGCCAATGCGGCCAGGCGCTGCGCACCCACACAGCGCGCGCATGACGGAAAGTGATGACGAAGATCATGGCGATGAGGCCGATAAGCAGGCCGAGCAAGGCGCTCCAGTAGAGTTCCTGGCGGCTGAACGACGTCGCCGGGTGGAAGTTGAACAGCGGCGTGGCGCCAAGGAACGAGCTGAGGGTGACGAACGCGACCACCGAGGAGATGAGCGAGGGCACGAGTGCCTCATGAGCCAGATCGTCACGGTAAGGCATCTCCAGCGCGAAGACGATGCCGGTAAGCGGAGCGCGGAAGACCGCGGACATGCCGGCTGCCGCGCCGCAGATGAGCATAATGCGCCGCTCGCGCTCGTTCAGGCGCAGGCCGCGAAGATGCGTCCAGAGCCAGGAACCGATGGCTCCGCCGCCGTAGATGCTGGGGCCTTCGAGTGCGGCGCTGCCACCGAAACCGACAGTGGCAATGGCGGCGGCGATCTTGGGCAGGAACGATCGCACGTCGATGCGGCCTTCATGCTGGTGATAGGAACGGATGACCTCCTCGGTGGAGTGCTCGTTCGGATCGGGAGTGAGGAACTGCATGATGAGCCCAGCGAGGAGGCAGCCGAAGAGGACGCCAGGGACGATGGCCCAGTGATGGCCAACGTAGTAAGCAAGGATGGGCGGCCAGACCTTGTCGAGGATGACGACTGCGATACCGGTGACGGCGAGCCCGGTGGTAACGCCTACCAGCGGCGCGATGATCAGCCATTTGCGCAGATCGCGCGCGTAGACTTCGGCCAGATCCCGCTTGACGAAAGGCAGAATCCTCCGCGGCAGCGGATAGGCGGGGAGCCATCGCGTGCGCCTTTCCAGCTTTGTCGCGGGTTCCTTCATCGCGTTCTGACTGGGCTCCTGCGTGCGCCTTTTGCCGGAGCGCGGCGATTGTCGAAACCGCTGCGGATCCGTCGCACTTCCTGGTGATGGCGGCGGCTGAGCTTCGACAGAATCTCCTCTCCGCGCGGCGTGAGCGAGACGTGCACCTGACGCCGGTCCTGTTCTCCACTCTGCCTGTGGACCAGGCCCGCCTGGGCGGCGCGCTCCACCAGTCCCACCACGGAGTTGTTGCGCTCCTGAAGGAACTCTGCCAACTCGGAAATCGTGGCTGTACCGTTCTCCGCGAAGCCGGCGATGCCGAGCATCAACTGGTGCTGCTGGGGGGTAACGCCGCCGGCGCGGGCCGCCTGCTCGCTGAAGCGCAGAAACCGGCGCAGGGTGTAGCGAAAGCGGGCCAGATCGCGGATCATCTGTTGTTGTCGCGCCGTCATGCCGCTCCTCCAATAGCGTTTAGATCGCACTACGATCTATTTTACATCGTATTGCGATCTTTCTGCATCGAGGGCGGGATTTGCCTCTCCTTCATCACTCGCTGATAGGCTAACCGCCATGAGCATTCGCACTCTGAGCACCCGCGAGGTCTATCGCAATCCCTGGCTTCGCCTGCGCGAAGACGAGATTGAGCGCAGCAATGGCGCGCGCGGCGTCTACGGCGTCGTCGAAAAGGACGATTGCGCGGTGATTCTCCCCGTCGATGGCGATTCAATCTATCTGGTCGAGCAGTTCCGCTACACCATCCAGCAACGCAGTCTGGAGCTGCCGCAGGGGGGATGGGAGACGGCCGGAGTCGATCCGGAGGAACTGGCTCGCGGAGAGCTGCGGGAGGAGACGGGCCTGGTGGCGGCGCACATGACGTTTCTGGGCACGATGTGGATTGCCTACGGCTTCGCGCGCCAGCCCCAGCATGTCTACCTGGCGACGGGATTGACGATGGCAGCGCCCGATCCCGATCCGGAAGAGGACGATCTGATTGTGCGGCGGGTTGCCATTGCCGACTTCGAGCGGATGATGCTGGATGGGACGATCCGCGACAGTTGCAGCATCGCCGCATGGGGACTCTACCGGCTGTGGAAGGAGCGGCAGAAAAGCTGACCCCGCTCGCGAGGAACGGGGCCGGCGACGGTTAACGGCGTGTGGTGTTAGAAGCTGAACATCGCCTGGAAGGAAAGGTTCCGGTTGCCAGCCGTCGATGAGCCGAAGAAGCCACCCATGAGCGACTGCGACTCCCCGAAGTAGGAGCTGAGCTGATACGTGCCCGTGGCCTGATTGAGAGTGGGCCCCATCACTCCGTTCGGCGTACCCAGGTTCACGTGATTGAAGATGTTGGTGGACCACGCGGAGAGCGTGAGGCTGTACTTGCGGGCGACGTTTTGGTCCAGGCGTCCCGGGCCGCCGCGGCTACCGCTGAAGCCGCCCCCGCCCAGACCGTGGGGTCCGCCGTGGAATCCGCCGCCGCCGCCGGCTCCCTGACCTTCGCCAACCTTTGGCCCGATGCCGATGACTTTCGCCAGCCGCATGTTCACGCTCACGTTGCTCGGCCCCGTCCCGATACCCTCCGGAATAATCTTCTCTCCCGCTGCATACGATTCGATGGACGAGCCCGCCCCGGTATCAAACCCGTAGGGCGCCGCATCCAGGCAGCCGTAAGGCGTGTGAAACGCTGTCGGCTCGCTACAACTGCTGGCATAGGTGGGCCGCGCTTCGAATTGATTGTTCCCGGTCAGATCCGTGCCGATGGTTACGTTGTAGGGTGTGCCCGAGTTAGCCACCACCATCGGAGAAGCAGAAATCTTCCACGGAAGCATGAAATTTCCGAAGAGCATGAAGCGGTTCGCGATGTCGAAGCCCGTCCGACCGTAATCCAGTCCGGGATCGCTGGACACCGACGGGACGGAACCAACACCGCTGGTGTCGCCCTTCGCGTTGCTGTAGGTGTAGTTGGTAAAGAAGCTGAAGGTCCGATAGGTCGCCCGGATGGTCACCATCACCTGATGTTCCTTATAGAACCCACTGGACTGATATTGCAGATTGTTGGTCGTGGGCTCTCCGACTGAGGTGGCCGGGTATTCGTCGGCCGCGGCTGCGGAGTCAGGAAAGATGCCGGCGGCACTGAGATTGTCGGTGAAGAACTGATGGATGCCCTGGGAGAAGACGTAGGTCACGTTGCCGGTCATGGTCTTCGTCAGCTGCCGGTCCACGCCTACGGCTGCTTCCATATCATTGGCGGCACGGAAATTCGGCGCGATCGAGTAGAAGGTTGGCGCCTGGATCCCCGTGACGGTGGTGTTGCTGGAGGAAATGGGTTGCGTCGTCCATTGATAGAACGGAATGTTCTGCCCACTGGTCGGGGTCTGAATGTACTGCTTTTCGTTGACACCGTTGTCGTGGATGGTCTGGATGACGTAAGGCACCTGAGCGCCAAAGCCGTTAGCGACAGTAAAGCGGTTGTAGAACCAGCCATAACCGGCGCGCACCACCGTCTTCGGCGGGTTCTTTCCGGAGTTGTGGCCCAGCGCATAGGCCACGGCCAGCCGCGGGGCCCAGTCGTTCTTGTCGTGAATGTAGTTCTGACTTTCCCAGCGGACGCCGTAGCTGAAGGTGAGCCGGGGGCTGATCTTCCAGTCGTCCTGATAAAAGAGAGCAGCGTCGAAGGGTGTCGCCCGAGCAACGCCGTGACCCTGTGGGATGTCGGTGTAGGTATATTCGCTCGGCTTACATGTCGAGGGAGCGGGTCCGGTGGTTGGGGTAGCCGAGTAGCAGCCCAGGAAATCACTGGCTTGCGAGAACGTGTACGAGCCATTGCTGCCGGCCGTGGTGTAGTTCACATCGTCGTAGGCACGCAGCCGTGCACCAAAATTCAGGGAATGCGCTCCTTCCGCCCCCGAAAAGTAATTCTGCAATTCGAAGTCGTTTTCGTGGTCCTGACCCGTCTGCGAGCCATTTCCTCCGTCGGTCAGGAGGCCCTGCACGGAGAAGGATGGAAGGGAGGAGACCGCGCTGGCGGAATCGCGGATGCGCCGGTACTGGAAGCGGATATCGTCGACCAGGTTCTTGCTGATCACCACGCTGTCCGATATCTGGATGGTGTTGTCCTGATCGTTGGAGTTGGTCGCCTGCAGAGGCAGGGTCAGCGCGTTGTCGCCGAGCGAATTGTTGCTGACGCTGCGGTTGTACTCCCAGCGCGTGGTGAGCGTGTTGCTGGGCCCCAGCTGAAGGTCGAGGCGCGGGCTGAGGTCGAGACGCGAAGTCGGAAACCCGAAGGCTTCCTGCACAGAATCAGGTTTGGCATCTCCGGCGCTCACCTCCGCAGGATTCTTCGCCAGGAGGATGTTCTCGTTCTGCTGCTGTCTGGTGAAGAAGCTGCCGAAGTAGGAGGCGTGTTTCGAGATGGGGCCGCCGGCGGAGCCGTGCAGAAACCAGGAATCATAGGAAGGCTCCGTCTTGTCGCCGAGCAGAGGGTTCTGGGAATTGAAGGCGGAGTCGTTTCCCGAGGCCATGAATTCGCCGTGCAGGTGATCGGTGCCTGGCTTGGTGAAGATCTCAATGCGGCCGTAGCCGAGACGATCGTACTCGGCCGAGAAGGGATTCTGGTTCACGCGAATTTCGCGGATCGAGGACTTGGGCGGCAGCTGGCCGCCGGTGAAGCCGTCGATGTAGATTTCGCCGCCGTTGGGACCGGCGGATGGTCCGGCCAGCGCTTCCAGCTCGTTCTGCAGCTCATCCGGATCGTCGGAGAGAGAGTTCAGATCGCTGCCCTTGATCACGATGGCGCTGGCGTTGCTGTCCGGGCTGGTGCTGATGGTGGTGTTCTCGGCCTGCACCTGCACCTGCTGCTTTTGCACCTCGATCTGCAGCGCGGGATTCACGTTGTGCAGTTGTCCCGCGGTCACCACAATGCCGGGCATGCCGTAGGCTGCGAAGCCGGGCGCGGTGACGCTGACGCTGTAGGTTCCCGGCGCCAGGCCGCGAATCATGTAGACGCCGCCGTTGTCCGCGGTGGCCTTCCCTGCCAGAGCTCCCGTGGTGGACCTGACGACGACCGTAGCTCCGGGAATGACGGCGCCGGTTGGATCCGTCACCTGTCCGCGAATGCCTCCGGTGGCCGCCTTTGCGGGTGCGCTTTGCGCAGATGCCGGCGCGGCCAGAACGACCGCCAAAAGAGCCACGAGGCACAATCCCGCCGCACGCGCCCAGCTCCGTGCAGCCCGACCACACTTCCAGTAATCAAAAATTGCGAATCTCACAGTGCTCCGTATCCAGATGAATGAAGTGCCTGTAGTACGTCCGATGAAGTTCCGCCGCTCGACGCTGTCCGGCATCGGAGAGAGAACCCACTCGCGCTGCGATAGAACTACTTATTCGGTCCCTCGCCGCCGCCCGCATCTCCGCTGTCCCCGCTCGATCCACCGCCGAGGTTCCAGGCCGAAGAGAACATGTTCTGACTACCTTTTGCTGAGGCCTCCAGCATCGGCTCAACTCCGGCAACCACCCGAATGGCCGTGGCCGAATCGGGACTGCCGGAGGTCGCCACAATCATCACCGCATCGCCTTTGTGCAGATCGGCCACGTGGATCTGCGGCGAGCGTTCCAGTACTCGCGCAAGACCACCCGCGTTGCTGCCGCCGCCGGCAGCGGCTGCTCCCGAGCCGCCATTCTGGCGCCAGTTCTGGCCGCCACCGGCTGATGCGGATTGCATGCCGCCGTGACCACCGTTTGCTCCGCCGCCGTTTGCCGCTTTCAGCCGCCCGGCAATCATCTGCGCTATTTGTGGATCCAGCTGCCGCATGTCGGAGTCGCTGGTGGTGTGGATGGTAACCGCTTTCTTCGTGATCCAATCCCTGACCGTAAACGTGCCCGCAGCTGCATCAACCGACGTGATCAGCCCGGCAATGTTGCGAAACGACCCGGAAACAATCTCCTGTGCTGTGACTTCAGTTCCGTCGGCGTTCCTGTCGCCGCGCGCCGTTACCTGATCGCCGGGGTGAATCGCGGCGAAAGTGGACGGCTGGGCGTCGCTGAACTTGACCGAGTCGGGTGCGTAGCGGCGAATGTCCGTGGTCGGCGTGGTGTGGATCGTAACCATCCGAGAGCCGGACATGATGGTCACCGTCCCGCTGGCTGGGTCGACATCCTTCACCAGTCCACCCACCCCGCGACGCTGCCAATCCAGCTGTTGCTGCTGCTGGAGTGCTTCGAGATCAGCCTTCTTGTTGACGATCACTACCGCCGCAGCGGGTGGATCGCCAGGCGCCAGCATCAGGACGCGATCCCCGGGCTCGATTTCGCTCACGGTGAGCGGCGTTGCGCCGGTGAGAGTCTTTTGCCCCGGCGCGGTCTTCAGGATCTTCGCGGTATCGGGCACGGTGACGTTCACCGTCCCGTCTGTGTCGGTCTTCACCGTGACAGCGTTGCCGTTCACGGCTGTTACGGTGCCGAGGATGCGATTGGCCGCTGGCGCCTGCTGCGCCTGCGCAGCGGCCGCGACCACCCACAGTGCCGCCAGTCCAATGGCCAGGAACGCGTGTTTTCTTCCAGTTAGACGAATACTCATGCGGCTCCCGAACAGAGACGTCCTGCCAATCTGACGCGCAGATTCCCCTAAAGTTTCATGGATGCGCAACTCTGCAGATGAAGGAGAGGGCGTGGTGTCCGCACGCGGACACTCATTAACTATTATGCCAACATTCGCTCCCCTGATCGCGATTGAGGAGCTCTTCTTCGCTGACGTGTTGCGTGTCGCTCAGGCGAGCGTGCGCTTCGGCTTATGGCCGACCAACCCGTAGAACGCGATGAACATGTAGCAGAGCATCGGCAGAATGAATGCGTGCTGGATGCCGAAATGATCCGCCAGCACGCCGATCAGCGCCGGAATCACCGCGCCGCCGACCACCGCCGTCATCAGCAGCCCGGAACCCTTGCTGGTGAGCGGCCCCAGGCCTGCGATGCCCAGCGCAAAGATGTTCGGGAACATGACCGAGTTGAAGAACCCGCAGAGAACCAGGCTCCAGATCGCCACCTGGCCGCTCGACATCATGGAAACCACCAGCATGATGGTTGCGGCAATCCCGAAGAATCCCAGCAGCCCTCCGGCCTTGACCCGGGTCAGCATCCAGGAGCCGAGCAACCGTCCCACCAGCGCGCCGAACCAGTAGAGCGACACCAGCACCGAGGCGATCCCGACCCGGTCGGACAGCGCGAAGGTTTTGATGACCCATTGGCCAAAGACGCCCCAGCCGTGAAAGAAGGCTTCGGTTCCGGCAACGTTCACGCCCTGCTGGAGGAAGTAGTTAACGGCGATCGAGGCCAGTCCGACTTCGACACCGACGTAGAGAAAGATGCCAACCGCGCCCAGGACTGTCTGCCGGAACGACCAGATGCTCTGGCCGAGGATCGGCTCACCCTTCTCGGCCGGGCGGAATTCCCGCGTGACCCCGATAGCGGGCAGGTGCATGAACGCCATGGTCACGCCCAGCAGCAGCAGACCCCCGGCAATCGCGAGGTAAGGTCCGCGCACCGTACCGGCGATCATCTGCCTGGAAGCGGTCGCCGGCAGGTCGGTAAGAATGTAATGGCCGGCGATGATGGGGGCGATCATACCGCCCATGGAGTTGAAGGCCTGCGCCAGGGTGAGGCGGAATGGCGCGCTATGCTCGGGCCCGAGAATCGAGACGTAAGGATTGGCCGCCGTCTGCAGGGCCGTCACCCCGGCGCCGACGATGAACACGGCGGCGAGGAACAGGGGAAAGCTGACCAGCTTCGCGGCCGGAACAAACAGCAGCGCGCCCACCATCTGAATAAACAGCGACACCACGATGGTCCGCTTGTAGCCGATGGCCTCAATCAGCTTTCCCGAGGGGGTCGAGAATACGAAGTAGGCCAGGAAGAACGCGGACTCCACCAGCATCGCCCAGCCGAACCCCAGGGTGAAGACTTTCTTGAGGTGCGGCACCAGCGCCATGTTGAGATTGGTGATGAATCCGAACAGAAAAAAGAGGCTGGTGATGACGATGAACGGCCCGACGTAACTCTGCCGGCCTACGTTCGTCGGCGGCGTGGATTTTGTCGCCATGTGCGTGGTGTCTCCGCTCCCCTGAAAGGTCAACTCGCGTGCGCGGTGGATGATTCGGCCGCGGTTCCGCTTTACACCGCTTTCCGCAGCCCGCAAAGAACACTATATGTCCTGGAGGATCGCGGGGACAGAAGATTATTGGGGCCAAATCCCGGCGGCCTCTGACTTTCGTGCATTCCGTTCAGGTCGCGCCGGCTGCGCGTCCCGCGATACCATCATCCGTTATGTCTTCTCCGTTGCTGCTCTCGGGTCAACCGCTTCGCCTCGAAGAAATCGGCGCTGTCGCCGTCGAGGGCCGCGCCGTCGCGCTCGCGCCGGGTGCTCTGGATCGCGTCCGCGCCTCGCGCAGCGTGGTCGACGACCTGCTTGCCGGCGGAGGAACAGCCTACGGCATCAATACCGGATTCGGCAAGCTCTCCGAGGTGCGCATCGAGCTCGATCAGGTGCAGGCTCTGCAGCGCAACCTGGTACGGAGCCATGCGTGCGGCATCGGCGAGCCCCTTCCGGAAGACGCGGTCCGCGCCATGCTGCTGCTGCGCGCCAACGTCCTCGCCAAAGGTTTCAGCGGGGTTCGGCCGCAGGTTTTGGAAACCCTGACTGGCCTGCTCAACCATCGCATTCACCCGGTTATTCCCTCGCGCGGATCGGTGGGCGCCAGCGGCGATCTCGCACCGCTCGCGCACCTGGCGCTGGCTGTGATGGGCGAGGGGATGGTCCACTTTCAGAGCCGCGCGGTCCCGGCCGCGCTGGCCATGCTGCAGGCGGGGCTGCCTCCGCTCACACTCGAAGCCAAGGAAGGCCTGGCGCTGCTGAATGGCACTCAGGCAATTACCGCCGTCGGCGCGCTGGCGCTGGCTCGGGCGCTGCGCGTGGTGGAACTCAGCGATCTGGCCGGCGCGATGACTCTGGAAGCGTTGCGCGGTACGCCGACACCGTTCGACGAGCGCATCCAGGCGGTGCGCCCGCACGCGGGCCAGATTGCCGCCGCCGCGCACCTTCGCGCCCTGCTCACCGACAGCGAGATTCGCGAGTCGCACCGGCACAACGACCCGCGCGTGCAGGATGCGTACTGCCTGCGCTGCATGCCCCAGGTTCACGGCGCCGCGCGCGGCATGCTGGCCTACACTCACGGCGTCCTCGCGACGGAAACCGGCGCAGCTACCGATAATCCGCTCATCTTTTCCGATGGCGACGTTCTCTCGGGCGGAAATTTTCACGGCGCGCCGCTTGCGCTGGCGCTCGACTCCGCCGCTATCGCCATGACCACTCTGATGGGCATTGCCGAACGCCGCATCGACCGGCTCGTCAATCCGGACATCAACGAGGGGCTTCCAGCATTTCTCTCGCACACGCCCGGCGTCAGCTCCGGCCTGATGATTGCCCACGTTGCCGCCGCCGCGCTGCTGAACGAGGCGAAGGTGCTCGCGCACCCGGCCAGCGTTGACAGCGTCCCCACTTCCGGCGGCAAGGAGGATCATGTTTCGATGGGCATGACCGCGGCGCTGAAGTTCCGGCAGATCGTGGAGAATGCGGAGCAGGTGCTGGCCATCGAGTTGATCTGCGCCGCGCAGGGCCTCGAGTATCGCGCGCCGCTCAAGCCGGCGCTGCGCGTCGGCGAGGCGGTTGCACAGGTTCGCCAGATCGTTCGATCGTTAGAGCAGGACCGCGTGTTGTCGCCGGATATCCAGGCGCTGGCAGCCGCGGTAAGGAGTGCACGCTTCGACGGGTGGCGGGAGTGATTGCAGCCTCTCACCGGCCACCGGCTAATACTCAATCCCCCGCTGCGCCAGCACACCGTGCTCGTAGGCGTGCTTCACCTGGCGCATCTCGGTGACGGTGTCGGCAATCTCCACCAGCGAAGGATGCGCATTGCGCCCGGTCAGGATCACGTGCACCATCTCCGGCCGCGCCTGCAGCGTCTCCACCACCTTCGCGGGGTCGAGCATCCCGTAGCTGATCGCGTAGTTGATCTCGTCCAGCACCACCATGTCCCACTCGCCGGAGAGGATCGCCTCCCGCGCTTCCTCCCACGCCGCTTCCACCAGGCGGATGTCTTCGGGATCGGTTTCCGCTCCGCCAATCTTCACGAAGCCGCGCCCCATCTGGCGCAGAACGAAGTTGTCGCCGAAGGCCTTTACCGCGTCCAGCTCGCCGTAATGCCACGATCCCTTCAGGAACTGCAGCATCAGCACCCGCATCCCGTTGCCCACCGCGCGCAGCGCCGTGCCCATGGCCGCCGTCGTCTTGCCTTTGCCTGGTCCGGTGTTGATCAGGATCAGTCCCTTTCGCGTCTCTTCCAAACTTCGTCCTCCGTGGCCTGCAGCCAGTTGCTGGTCGCCAGTCGCCAGTGGTTTTTGTCTGACCCGCTTGAGCTACAGACTATAGGCTACCGGCTACCGGCTGCCTCTGTGATACGGATGCCCGGCCAGGATGGTCAGCGCGCGATAGACCTGCTCGCACAGGACCACGCGCGCCAGCTCATGCGCCATGGTCATCGGCCCCAGCGACAGCCGCATGCTTTCAGAACGCTGACCGCTAGCCGTTGTACGCTCGCCCCTCTCCGCTTTTCCCGTACTCTGTGCTCGGTGCTCTGAGCTCTGTTCTCCCCATCCGTCCGCCGGGCCCACGGCAAAGATCAGCAGTTGCCGGCCGCCGTCGCGCTCGCGCCCCAGCCAGGCGGCGAATTCCGCTGAGCCCATCCGCTGGCCGCGTTCATCCATCAGGACCACGAGCGGCACAGTGCGCGCGCGCTCCCGATTGACGGCCTGCCACAACGCGTCCTCGGTCGCATATACGGGCGCGTCCACTCCAGCCTTTGCGCCCGAGCCGGGGAGCAGCGGCGCGATCCGGTCCAGGTACCGCTGCGCCAGATCGTTGAAGGCATCGCGAGGATGCGCGCCGACAGCGGCGATCCAGATTCTCATGCGTGATCAGTGTAGCGAGCCGGTGGCCTGGAGCCCGTAGTTTGTCCCCAGTTGCCAGTCCCCAGTGGCCGGTGGCGCGTAGCTGGCGGTTACCCGCCACAGGCTACGGGCTGCGGGCCCGTCGCTGCCTGCCTCTGCTATATTGAAAAGGCCGTTTTCCGGCGGAATCCTTTTGAACTCTGCGGCCTGCGCCCGGAGTTCCGGCTCACGGCGCCATGGTGTAATTGGTTAACACGCCGCCCTCTCAAGGCGGAGAGTTCGGGTTCGATCCCCGATGGCGCTACCAACCTTTCAACAACTTAGATCGGATTCGGGGCGTGCGATTCGACTCATGTCGAATTACATGTCGAATAAGACTGCTGTGACGCGCTGCCGTTTCGGCATGTATCGACATTTACCGAGACTCAAAGCATGATGCGCCATGTGCCCCCCCCACACCCCCTTTTCAGGCCGGAATTGCGCGCGGGGGGCGTCATCGACAATCCGGGTCGAATAAGGGAGTTCGCTCATGCCCCGATAACGCAGCAGCCTCGCCGAGTCTGATCGCAGTTTCGCTATTTATTTGCTACCCTGTAACCGATGGAAGATCGAGCGTTAAAACGTATGGCGCTGCTGCTTGAAATCATTGCAGATGAGCTTTATGTAGCCCGAACAGATAGGGAGTTCGAAGGCGCAACCGGCTCTGGTCCTGAAATGTGGGAAGCCGAAGGCAGGGACTACATGATCAGAGGAATCGAAGCGATGCGTGAAAGAGCGGAGAAGCTCGATGTTAAATGAGGAGCAACGAGCAAAGGTCCAAAAGCAAATTGCTAATCTGAGCGATGCGTATCAACAAGCGAAGAACGTCGGCTATAACGTTACAACGCTTGCTCTGCCGGGCTACGAGAACCAGAGCGATCACGATCTGTACCATCCCGACGACGCCGGGAGCGACTATCGAACGGAGAATGAATTCAGCATCGAGATTCTGAAAGGGCTCGTAGCCAGCGGCGTCCCTGCCCGGCTCGCCACAGTGCGGTATGACGATTATTTGAAATGGTTGAATGGCCGCCCAAATACTTCTAGCAACCGTTCGGCGTACGCTGGGCAGCTCGCCGCCAGAGAGGAACGAGGCCGCTAGACTAGGTGATCGAAATGTTGCTCGATGAAATCATCGATTACGCGACGAATGACTCAAAATCAGTTTCAGTACTTCTTCGAAAGTGTTTGATACTTGGGCATCGCCTGAAGAACCAGCGATTGATCGACTGGGCGACCGAAGAGTTAAATGGCTACACTTCGACGGATGATCTACCCAGCTATCGGGTTCTGACTGTTTGCGCAAAAGGATACATGTCGGGGCCTTTTGGCTCCTCCGTTTCCAACGTCCCGATACCGTCTTACCTTTTGGATGAACAGCACCGTCACTTTGCCACCACTGTCTATCTCAGCGAACCGCTCAGCTCTTACGAAGAGCTGATGCGATCCGAGAATGGCACTTTTCGGATGGAATGGCCGGGCGACCTAATTCTGCTGTATCAAGACCGCATCAAGACGCAGAATGGCTGCCATTTGGCCCAAGCATGGCAAGATGTCGGTAAGAACGCGTTCGCGCAGCTCTTCGATGCGGTCCGTAATCGCACCTTAAAAATGGCCTTGGAGATTCGATCTTCGATTGGCGATAGTGATGAAAGGCTCGATGATGTATCGCCGCAGACGGCAGCCATGATCGAACGAAGCGTTACGACGAACATTTACGGCGGGGTCAATGTAATTGCCTCTGATCGCTCCCATGTCACCAGCTCGGTAAATCAAGGAGCCCAGATAATCACCAGTGGGAATGAGGAACAGCTACATAACGCTTTAAAAAACGCTTCTATTCCAGATTCAGACATTGCAGAGTTGAAAAGAGCAATTGAGCAGGACGGACCCAATAACCTTGGTGCGCGAGTCAAAACGTGGATTGCAGATAATGCCCCCAAAGCCGTCATTGGTGGAATCCGTGTCGGCACCGCGGTTGCGCAGTCCGTCCTAACGGCATACCTGATGCAGTATTACGGCCTTTCACACTGAGAAAATCCGTAGTCGTCTATCAGCGTGTTTCTTCAAAAGAGTCCTTGACGGGCGCTGCGACTTGCCCCGTAGTCTTTCAAGCGCAGTCGCGCTCCTACGCCATGTAACGCACGCGCAGTCGCGAGCGGGGCCTGCCAGTCGGCAAGCCTCTGAGATGTGATAATCCCATCCCATTCGAGGCGAAGCCCCGGCATTGGTACAGGTTTCCGATGTTATCGCCCCTGAATCCATCTCCTGGTATAATTTCGCCGATGTCGAATGGGTCCCCGGAGAACTCACTGTCATGCTCTGCCTCGGTTCGCCCCTTCGTGTGTCTGCCTTTCTGTCGACTCTGCTGGCCGCCGTGCTGCTGGCGCCCGTGAGCCTGGCC
>JBATVK010000149.1:0-21112 GCA_049671725.1 Acidobacteriaceae bacterium | reverse complement strand
GCGCGAGGGCGTGACGACGCTCCCGGCGCTCGCGGACGTCGGCGCGTACGCCGGGACGATGGTGGAACGGCTGAGCCGGCCGCACCGGATGCCGGAGTCGGCGGAGACGGCTGCGCGCATCGAGCGGCTGCACGCGGAGCTGAGCGCAGCGCGGCAGAGGCTGTCGAGGCTGGTGGAGGCCGTGTATCGGGTTTCGGGCGAAGCGGGACGGCTGGCGGTGAACACCGAGTTCGGATTCATGGTGAACAAGGACCGGCAACTGCTTTCCATCGGCTACGAATTTGCGACCAACAAGATTCACTGGGCGTGCTACGACATGCTGGCTTCTGAGGCGCGGATTGCGACGTACATCGCGGTGGCGCGCGGGGAGCTGAGCCAGCAGGGATGGTTCAAGATGTCGCGCGTGCACACCCATGCGTACAAACGCTCGGTGCTGCTGTCGTGGACGGGCACGATGTTCGAGTACCTGATGCCGAATCTGTGGATGCGCAGCTATCCGCAGACGCTGATGGCGAACTCGCTGACGGGCGCGGTGGAGATCCAGCGGGCGTATGCGCGGGAGCAGGGGATCCCGTGGGGGATCTCGGAGTCGGGCTACGCGGCGAAAAACGAAGAGGGACATTATCACTATCAGGCGTTCGGGATTCCGCAGATCGCGCTGAAGTGGGACGCGACGGCGGGCCCGGTGGTGTCGCCGTACTCAACCTTCCTGGCGCTGAACGTGGATCCGGCGGCGGCGATTGCGAACCTGCGACGGATGGCCCACAGCGGCTGGACCGGGCCGTGGGGATTCTACGAGGCGATCGACTTCCAGCACGGGCGGAACAAGCCGGAACCGGTGCGCGAGTGGATGGCGCACCATCAGGGCATGTGCATCCTGGGACTGCTGAATCTGCTGGACGACAACGCGGTGCAGCGGTGGTTCTACGAGAACACCGAAATGCGCGCTGTGGAACTGCTGCTGCACGAGAAGCCGATGCGGGAGACAGCGATGCGGGGCGAGGTCAGGCCGGCGAAGAGGAAGAAGCCGGCGAAGGTGCGGGCGATGAAGCCGGCGGCGGCGCTGAAGAAAGCGGTGTAGGCGCCACGGGCTCCGCCTGGGAAGCCACTTCCCTTCCCGGCAATTAGGGATCTTCGAAGACGGCGCGATGGGCGTCGTAGACGGAGAGGACTTTGCCGGCACGTGCGGGGTCGGTGGACCAGGTGCGCGAGACTTCGGCGATGAACTGCTCGCCGGTTTCGGCGGCAAGGGCGCGGCGATAGTTCGGCCAGGCGCGCGCGAGCGAACACAGCAGCGACATGCGCTCGCGGAAGCAGGATTCCCAGTCGGAAAATTTGACCCAGTTTGCCTGGACGGAGACCCAGGCGCCGTGGAGGAACTCGCGCGTGGGCAGCGAGAGAGTTTCGGTGTCTGGAAGCGGAGGATGGGCCTGCTTCTGGCCGAAGAGATTGTTGGCCTCGACGGCAAGCTGGGAGTGTCCCCAGCCGGATTCGAGGGCGGCTTCGCAGGCGGCATAGTCGGGATAGAGATGTCCGGCGACGCGAGCGGCGGCGGCGGCGCGGAGGAGGAATTGTTGCTGTGGCGTGGGCATGGGATTCCTTTCCGAGGCATGGGGTGGGATGGCTGCGGTTTTCCCTTCGCCGCAGGGCGGTGACGGTCCTGAGGAAGCGACCCTACCCACCCCCCCGGGGTTACCGTTGAGTTAATACCAATTCAAAAGGAGTTAGCGGACTGGTCCGCGGGACAGGCGGGCCAGTTGATTGATTCACGGTCACTTGCATGAGGGACGCCAGATGATCAAGTCACGGCCGTGCATGATGAGCTGGCGGCCGCGAAGGCACTGGATGATTGATTCCATGTCAAGTGCGAGAGGGGTGTGATTGCGTCATTCACACCCGTGATTGACGCAGTGGCGACCGTGAATGAAACCATCGAGGCCGTGAGCGATGCCCTCACGGCCGTGATTGCGTTCGGCGCAGAGGATGCAGCTTCGTTCACCGGAAAGGACACGGGCTTCTTCCACGACAGAGGACACAGAGAATGAAACGGCGTCACGAGAGAATCTCCGACTGAAGGCTCAACCAGGGTGTATGGGGGATCGGCAAAGAGAAAAGCCCCGCCAATGGCGAGGCTCTTTTCCGATCCTGTTTTGCGAAAAAACTCTGTTTCTTTTTCTTTACCTTATAAGTTCAGTATATCAAGCCGGGGGAATTAGCCTGCCAACTTTGTTGGATTGTAAGTGGTGTGGATTCATCCAGAACACTTTCGTAATGGACGGAAATCCTTGACGGTTTTTCGGGAGTTCGCTGATTCGTGCGCCGGTACCGCTTCAAGGGCAGCGCGCTGAACCGTGGGCCGATTCGCCGGGATCGGGAAGGGAGCCTTGCATTTGTTTTCGGCGTGGGCAGGGGAATAGGGGGCGGCGTATACTGGCCGCCTTTCCCGGGACAATCCTGAACCACGGGAGGCCGTATGAGCGACAACTGGCGTGTATCGGGGCAGTATCTGGAGTCGTGCAATTGCAAGCCTGCATGTCCGTGCATCTTCCTGAGCCGGCCGACGGAAGGAAACTGCACGGTGGTGGTGGGCTGGCACATCGACGCGGGGCATTATGGCGACGTCGATCTGGCCGGACTGAACGTGGGCCTGGCGGTGGACTCACCGGGAGCGATGCATGAGGTTCCGTGGAAGGCGGCGCTGTATCTGGACGATCGAGCCAGGGAGAAGCAACGGGACGCGCTGGTGATGATCTTCGCGGGACAGAGCGGCGGGCATCCGGCGCGGCTGGCGGCGCATATCGGACAGGTGCTGGGCGTGGCGAGCACGCCGATTGAATTCCATCAGGAAGGGCGGCGCCGAACCCTGAAGATCGGCAGGTTCGCCGATGTGGACATCGAGGCGATCGCCGGAGCGGGGGGAGCGGAGGTGCAGATCAGCGGACATCCGCTGTGCATCGCGCCGGGATATCCCGCGGTGGTGGCGAAGTCGAAAGGGTTGCGCTACGAAGACCACGGCTACCGGTGGACGCTGTCAGACCGGAACGGCCTGTTTTCTCCGTTTACCTACCAAAACTGATGACGATGGCAAGGGTGAGAGGCTGGCCCCTCGATCGCGACCGCACCATCCTGCTGGGCGGGTGCCTGGCGATGACCGGGATCGCGTGGGTGGCGATGGCGCGCCTGTCGATGGGCATGAGGATGCCGGATGGGCAGACGATGTCGATGGTGGCAGGCGCCGGCGCCCTGTTTGCGATGTGGGCGGTGATGATGGTGGCGATGATGCTGCCGTCGACACTGCCCTTTGTGTTCGCCTTCAGCCAGGAACAGCGCCGCAGACAGGCACAGCGGGGGACGGTGGTTCCGACGGCGTTCTTTGTCGCGGGATACCTGGCGGTTTGGGTGGCGTTCAGCGCGGGTTGCGCGGGGCTGCAGGAGTTTCTGCACAGCCGGGCGCTGCTGTCGCCCGGGATGGTTTCCACCAGCTTCGTCTTCTCGGCGTGCCTGCTGATGGGGGCAGGGGTATACCAGTGGACGCCGATGAAGAACGCCTGCCTGCACCATTGCCGGACGCCATTCGCGTTTCTTCTGGGAGAGTGGCATGAGGGGACGAGCGGGGCGGTGCGGATGGGCGCGGAGCACGGTCTGTTCTGCGTCGGCTGCTGCTGGATGCTGATGCTGCTGCCGTTTGCGGCGGGCGTGATGGATCTGCGCTGGATGGCGGGGATCACGATATTGCTGATGCTGGAGAAGATGGCTCCGGGGGGCGAGTGGGTGAGCCGAATTGCCGGAGCGGCGCTGGCGGCAGCGGGCGCGGGCGTGCTGTGGTGGGGCGTGGCGCAGTAGGTGCAGGTCACGGGTTGCGGGTTGCGGGCTAGCTGTTAGCTGTTAGCTGTTAGCTCTTAGCCCTTGGTTATCAGCTCGGGTGTGGAGGATTCCATGAAGCGCAGCAGTGCGGACAGCGGCATGGCGCGGGCGAAAAGCCAGCCCTGAGCCAGGCGGACGCCGCGCTCCTGAAGAAAGCGGGCGTGCTCCTCGGTTTCGACGCCTTCGGCGACGATTTCGAGGCCGAGGGAGTGGGCCAGCTCGATGATGTGCAGAACGACCTGGCTGGTGACGCTGTCGGTTCCGATGGGGTCGATGAAGGACTTGTCGATTTTGAGGAAGTTGAGGCGGAGGGTGGCGAGGCGGGAGAGGCTGGAGTAGCCGGTCCCGAAGTCGTCGATGGCAATGTCGAAGCCGAGAGCGCCGAGGCTGCGAACCATATCCTGGGCGGGGGTTCCCTGGAGCAATCCGCGCTCGGTGATCTCGACGACGATGTTGGCGGGAGCGGCGCCGCTGATGTGGAGCAGGCGTTCGAGCCGGGGCAGCGTGGCGGGGGACTCAAGGTCCGGGGCGGATAGGTTGATGCCGATGCGGAAGCCGGGGTCGGCGCGCAGAAGCGTAGGCAAGTCGGCGGCAACATCTGCGAGGACCCGCTCGGTGATGAGGGTGACGATGCCGGTTTCTTCGGCGACCTGAATGAAGGACTCGGCGCGAATGACTTCGCCATGGCGACGCCAGCGCACGAGAGCCTCGGCGCCGACGCAGCGGCGGGAGTCGAGATCGACGATGGGCTGGTACTCGACGAAGAACTCATGACGGCGGGCCGCGGCGCGCAGAAGCCCGGGCATGGAGAGGCGGCTGCGGGAGAGATAGAAGACCGCGGCGGCCAGGACAAGACCACAGAGAATGCCGATGGGGACAAAGTAGAGGGCGAAGGCGCGGACGCGGTGGTCGACGGCAGAGCGCGGAGCAGCAGCCAAGGCGGCCAGATCGGTGTGGCTGGAGCGAACGACGACGACGATGGACTTTCCATCGGTGAACTCCGCCTGCGAGGCGTTGCGGCCGGCGGTCAGCCAGGAGGCGTGTACGGGGCCGGAGGCGGTGATCAATCTGCCGGTGGAGGACAGAAAGAGGACGATGGAAACGCCGGGGCCCTCGGTGGCAACGTCGATGGGCAGCGAGGGGCTGATGATGGAGGCGAAGTTGCCGCTTTGGCCCGCGAGCAGAGGCTGGTTGCCGGCGAAGGGCAGACGCACGCCGGTGCGGATGCCGGTGCCGGCTTTGGCAAAGAAGCTGACCGGGCCGAGAGGTATGGGCTTACCGATGCCGAGGGAGCTGCAGATGAGCTGATCGCCGGAGACGCGGCCGACGACCTGGAGATAGTCGGAGGTGATGGCGATGTGGCGCATCAGGTCGACTTCCTGGGGCGAGCAGGGGGGAAGATGCGCTTTGTCGAGGGTGATGGTGGCCCGGAGCTGCTGATCGGCGGTGGTGTCGGCGCGGCGGAGGACGTCGCTGGCGTATCCGCGAAGACGGGTCATCTCGCCGTCGAGACTTTGCTGGCGGGCGAGGTGGACGGAAAGGAGGATGGGGCGAGAACCGCGCCAAGTCCGACGGCACAGGCGATCGTTACCCCTGCGAACCGGCGCATGATGGTCCCCTAAGAGCCCCCGTGGGGGAGAGGTTCTGACAGGTAGCGGCTAAATTCTCAGCAGGATACACCGGGCAGAAGAGGGCGGTCCATGCAACCTTGGCGGCAGGAGGGGTGAAGCACGGGACGTTTGGCGGGTGGGACCGGTATCGAAAGACACAGGCCGAGGCACAAAAACGCAAGACATAAACGATTTAGCGATGTAGCATGGTGTCGCTTCGAAGCAGACCCGACGAAGGCAGGCGGGACGCGCGGGGTGCGGATCCGGGACCGGTCGAAGCAAGAAAGCGAAGGGTTTGAGGATGGCCAGGGTCAGAGTTGGGTTAGCGATTGCGGCGGCGTGCGCGTGCGGCGTGTTGATGGCGGGTTGCGGGAGCGGGGGTGGAAGCAGTACACCGCCGCCGACGGATTACACGCTGACGATCGACTCCTCGAACCCCACGAGCGGTGTAGTGGTGGGGATGACGGAGAACGGGTCGACCGTAAGCCAGCAGGAGACGACGCCGGCGACGGTGACGATGGTGTCGGGTACGACCTTTGTGCTGACCGCGCCGAGTACGGCGGGCAGCAATACCTTCTCTTCCTGGACGGGGTGCACGAGCACGAGCGGCATGAACTGCTCGGTGACGCTCAGTGGCAACAGGACGGTGACGGCGAATTATGTGACGCCGACGAACTATGTGCTGACGGTGGACTCGGTGAATCCGTCGAGCGGAGTGGCGATCAGCGTCCTGTATCCGCCGTCGACGAACGGGCCGGGGGGGACGACGCCGTTTACGTCGACGAACGCGGCGGGAACGATGCTGCAGCTGACTGCGCCGCTGACGGCGGGCAGCAACAACTTCACGTCGTGGACGGGCTGCACGAGCGCGGTCAGCAACGTGTGCAGCGTGACGCTGAACGCGAATATGACGGTAACGGTGAATTATGCGGTGACGCCAACGGTGACGGTGGCCCCGGCCAGCCCGAGCATCAACACGGAGCAGTCGCTCGCGGTGACGGTGACAGTGGCGGGACCGAGCGGTGGTCCGACGCTGACGGGATCGGTGACTTTGACGAGCGGGACGTACAATTCGGGAGCGACAACGCTGGCCGGCAGCAGCGGAAGCGGCACGGCGACGATCACCATCCCGGCGGGATCGCTGGCGTTGGGGTCGAACACGCTGACGGCGACGTATACGCCGGATACGCAGGGCGCGATGTATTACACGTCGGCGATGGGAATGCATGACGTAACCGTGGCGACGATCACGCCGACGGTGACGGTGACGCCGACCTCGACGACCATCGATAACCAGCAGAGCGACATCGTGACGGTGACGGTGAGCGCGCCGGCCGGCGATCCGACGCCGACGGGATCGGTGACGCTGGCCGGCGACGGGTACACCGGCGCGTCGACTGCGCTGACCGCGGGGAGCGCGACATTCACCATTCCGGCGGGGACGCTGTCGGCGGGGAGCGACGCGCTGAAGGCGGACTACACGCCGGATACGACGAGCCAGAACATCTACGGGCCGGCGACGGGGACTTCGGGGACGATCACGGTGACCGCGGTGACGACGGTGACGGTGGATCAGACGAGCGCGGGGCCGGCGGTGACGGACCAGATCCTGGGCGTGAATCTGGAAGCCTGGTACGACGTAGTGGGGAACGCGAGTTCAGGGGTTCTGTCAGGCTTGCAGAACGCGGGTATGCAGGCACTGCGGTGGCCGGGAGGATCGTGGTCGGATGCCTTTCACTGGACAAACGGCAACCAGTACATTACCGGCGACACCAGCACCCAGCCGTATATGTGCAATACAGATCTGGCCAACGGGGACGGGACCTACGTGTGGGCAGGCAATGCGGATGAGGCATTTTCCGACTTCGAGACCAGTATAGCCAAGGCTGGGCCGTTCGATCTGGCGCTGACGGCGAACTACGGGAGCAACGAGACCTGTAACGGCGGCGGCGATCCGAACGAAGCGGCGGCGTGGGCAGCGGCGGCGGTCAGCGACGGACATGCTGCCAGCCATATCACGGTGGGCAACGAGGTATACGGCAGCTGGGAGTACGATCTGCACGCGGTGCAGCATGATCCGACGACGTATGCGGACGCGGTGACGGGGACGACCGGCTACTACGATCTGATCAAGGCGGCCAGCCCGACGACGCTGGTGGGGGTGGTGGTGGACGCCGACTGCACGAGTTCGAGCGGCTGCACCAACGGCTGGGACAGCACGGTGCTGTCGGTGGCGAAGGGGTATTACGACTTCGTGGAGTACCACTATTACCCGGAGTACCAGGATGGCTATGACAGCTCGCTGATCGGCGTGGGAACGCCATCGTACGTGCAGAATTTCACCACGAACATCAACACCGTCAAGCAGGAGCTCACAACCGCAGGCGAGCCGAACACGCCGATCTACGTGGGGGAAATCTCGTCCAACAGCGCCAACGGAGGGACCCAAAACTGGTCGATCACACAGGCGCTCTATGCCGGCCAGATTCTCGGCGAAGCGATGAACGACGGCGTCTCGCGGCTGACGTGGTGGGACGGATTTGGCAATTGCGAGGGCACCAGCGGTCTTCCTCCCAACAATTCGAGCCTGTATGGCTGGCAGGCGTGGGGCGCTCAGGATATATTCTCTGCCGGACCGTCGACCGACTCGGGCTGCCCGGGCGACGGCAATGCGGGAACGCTGAGCCCGACGGCCATGGCCTTCCAGCTCTTCAGCAACGTGGCGGTGAACGGGGAAAACGTGCTGACAGCATCCGTGAACGGCAACACGACGGATGTGCGCGCGTATGCGGCGACGCACAGCGGCGGAACGGCGCTGGTGCTCTTCAACCTGAATGCGACAACGGCGGAGCCGGTCGAGATCACGCTTTCGACGTCGACGTCGACCACGGACATGCAGGTGATTACCTACGACAAGGAGATGTACGACTACACCAATGTGAACTGCCAGGCGGATTCGGTGTCGACGTTCACTCCCTACCCGTGCACGTACGATTCGACGCACACCTACAGCGCGGTCGATTGGGTGCAGCAGCCGGCGACGATGGATCTGGGCGCGCAGAATTTGCCGTACACGCTGGTTCTGCAGCCGTGGAGCATGAACGTGGTGATGATTAAGTAGGCGTCAGCGTTTAGCGTTTAGCGTTTAGCGATTGGATAAGGGCGGTTCGTGCACGGGCAGCGCATGGACGAGCCCAAACTGAGCGAAGAGCTCGCCTACGCCACGGGGTCGTAGTTGAGGTTGGGGGCCAGCCAGCGCTCGGCTTCGGCGAGGGTCATGCCCTTGCGTTCGCAGTAATCCTGGACCTGATCGCGGCCGATTTTGCCGACGGCGAAGTAGCGCGACTCGGGATGCGCGAAGTAGAAGCCGCTGACGCTGGAGCCAGGCCACATCGCAAAGGATTCCGTGAGGCGCATGCCGGTGTTGGCTTCGACATCGAGCAGACGCCAGATGGCGCCCTTCTCGGTGTGGTCGGGGCAGGCGGGATAGCCGGGCGCGGGGCGGATGCCGCGATACTTTTCCTCGATGAGGTCGGCGGGGCTGAGGTGCTCGGAGCGGCCGTATCCCCACTCGCAGCGGGCGCGCTTGTGGAGGTATTCGGCGAAAGCTTCGGCGAGGCGATCGGCGAGTGCTTCGGCCATGATGGCGCTGTAGTCGTCGTTCTCGGATTTGAAGCTCCGGACTAACTCCGGGAGGCCGATGCCGCTGGTGACGGCAAAGGCTCCGATGGTGTCAGGCAGGCCGGTTTCGCGCGGCGCGATGAAGTCGGAGAGCGAGCGGCAGGGCTCGGAGCCTTCGCGGTTGGCCTGCTGGCGCAGGAAGTGCAGGCGGTCGAGAACGGTGGAGCGGGTGTGGTCCGCGTAAAGCTCGACGTCGTCACCGGTGGCGTGGGCGGGGAAGAATCCGTAGACGGCGCGCGCGGTGAGCAGGTTTTCACTGACGATGCGATCGAGGAGGGTCTGAGCGTCGGCGAAGAGCTGGCGCGCCTGCTGGCCCTGCCTCTCGTCGTCGAGGATGCGGGGGTAGACGCCTTTCAGCTCCCAGGTGTGGAAGAAGGGGCTCCAGTCGATATAGTCGCGGAGCTCGGCGAGGGAAACGTTGTCGAGAACGCGGACGCCGGTGAAGGACGGCGAGGCGATGTCTTCGGCGCGCCACGCGATGGGCGTGCGGCGGGCGCGGGCTTGAGCGATGGGGACGGTGGGCTGCGCCGGCGCGGAGTGGGATTTGCGGACGGCGGCGTACTCGAGGCGAAGCTGGGTGACGAAGGCGGCCTTGTTCTCGTCGCTGAGGAGACTGGTGGCGACGGGGACGGCGCGGCTGGCGTCGAGGACGTGGACCACCGGCTCGCTGTAGTGCGGAGCGATTTTGATGGCGGTGTGGGCGCGGCTGGTGGTGGCGCCGCCGATGAGCAGCGGGACCTTGAATTCGAGGCGCTCCATCTCGCGCGCGACGTGAACCATTTCGTCGAGCGAGGGAGTGATGAGGCCGCTGAGGCCGATGACGTCGGCGTGTTCGAGGCGGGCGCGCTCGAGAATTTTCTCGGCCGGGACCATCACGCCCATGTCAATGACTTCGTAATTGTTGCAGGCAAGGACGACGCCGACGATGTTCTTGCCGATGTCGTGGACGTCGCCTTTGACGGTGGCGAGGATGATCTTGCCCTGGGCTTTGACTTCCTGGCCGGCCGCAACCATGGCGGCCTTTTCGGCCTCCATGAAAGGCGTGAGATACGCGACGGCTTTTTTCATAACGCGGGCGGATTTGACCACCTGCGGGAGGAACATTTTGCCGGCGCCGAAAAGGTCGCCGACGACGCCCATGCCATCCATGAGCGGGCCTTCGATGACGGCGAGGGGGCGGCCGAGCTTCTGGCGCGCTTCTTCCGTGTCGGCGACGATGTGGGCGTCGATGCCTTTGACGAGGGCGTGGGTGAGGCGCTCTTCAACGGTGCCGCTGCGCCATTCTTCCGCCTGTTTTTCGGTCACGGTGGAGCCGGCGCCGGCGGCTTTGAGGGATTCGCCGTAGGTGACCAGGCGCTCAGTCGCGTCGGGACGGCGGTTGAGCAGGACATCTTCGACGAGGGTCTTCAGCTCGGGATCGATCTCCTCGTAGATTTCGAGCTGGCCGGCGTTTACGATGCCCATATCGAGACCTGCGGCGATGGCGTGATAGAGAAAGGCCGCGTGCATGGCCTCGCGGACTTTGTTATTGCCGCGGAAGCTGAAGGAGATGTTGGAAACGCCGCCGGAGACTTTGGCGTGGGGAAGATTGGCTTTGATCCAGCGCGTGGCGTTGATGAAATCGACGGCGTAGTTGTTGTGCTCCTCCATGCCGGTGGCAACGGTGAGGATGTTGGGGTCGAAGATGATGTCTTCGGGCGGAAAGCCGATGTCGTCGACGAGGATGCGGTAGGCGCGCTCGGCGATGCGGATCTTGTCTTCGAAGGTGGCAGCCTGGCCGCGCTCGTCGAAGGCCATGACGACGGCGGCCGCGCCGTACTTCTGCACGGTGGCGGCGTGCTCGCGGAATTTCGCTTCGCCTTCCTTGAGGGAGATGGAATTGACGATGCCTTTGCCCTGCATGCACTTCAGGCCGGCTTCGATGACCTCCCATTTGGAGGAGTCGATCATGAAGGGGACGGCGGCGACTTCGGGCTCTCCGCCGAGGAGCTGGAGGAAGCGAGTCATGGCGGCGACGCCATCGATCATGCCCTCGTCCATGCAGATGTCGAGGACGTTGGCGCCGCTGTCGACCTGCTGGCGGGCGATGGCGACGGCGTCTTCGTACTTCCCTTCCTTAACGAGCTTTGCAAAGCGCGGCGAGCCGGCGACGTTGGTGCGTTCGCCGATCATGATGAAGACGTTTTGCTGCTGGGTGAAAGGGCGCGAGCCGGAGAGACGGAGGGGAAGAAAGTCTCCAGTCCCCAGTCCCCGGTTTTCAGTCCCCAGTTCCTGGTTTTCAGTCCCCAGTCCCAAGTCCCCAGTCCCCAGTCCCCGGTTTCCAGTTGCCGGAACGCTGATCGCTGATCGCTGATCGCTGGTCGCTTCCGGATTTCCGAGCTCTGAGCTCTGAGCCCTTTCATTCAGTGGGCGCGGGGGCTGGTGATCGAGGGCCTTTGCGATGGCGGCGATGTGCTCGGGGGTGTTGCCGCAGCATCCGCCGGCGATGTTGATGAGGCCGCCGTGTGCGAACTGGCCGAGGTAGCGGGCCATGTCGGCGGGCTGGAAGTCGAAGCCGGTGGGCGAGAGCGGGTTGGGCAGGCCGGCGTTGGGGTAGCAGGAGATGGCGGCGCTGGCCTTCTCGGAAAGCTCCTCGAGGAAGGGATACATCAGGTCGGGGCCGAGCGAGCAGTTGAGTCCGACGGAAAATGGATGCGCGTGCTCGACGGCGTTCCAGAAGGCAGCGACGGTCTGCGCGGAGATCATGGTCTCGCCGCCGCGGCCGATGGCAGCGGAGATCATGACGGGGAGTTCCCTGCCCTGCTCATCGAAGACTTCGCGGATGGCGACGAGGGCGGCCTTGGCGTTGAGCGCGTCGAAGATGGTTTCGACGAGGAGCAGGTCGACGCCGCCGGCGAGGAGCGCGCGAACCTCGTGCGCGTAGGCGGCCTTGACCTGGTCGAAGGTGACGACACGGAAGCCGGGGTCGTCGGCGTCAGGGGAATTGGAGAGCGAGACGGTGAGCGGACCAATGGCTCCAGCGACGAAGCGCTGACGGCCGGTGGCGCTGGCGACGCGGTCGGCCCACTCGCGGCACTGGCGCGCGGACTGCTCGTTGATCTCCCAGGCAAGGTCGTTGAGGAAGGGATCGTCGATGACCTTCTGATAGAAGGCGGGATCTTTGCGGCCGCCGTGCTCGCGGGGGTCGTCGACGAAGAACTCGCTCTGCGCGATGGAGGTAGCGCCGAAGGTGTTGGTCTCGATGATGTCGGCGCCGGCCTCGAGGAAGCGGCGATGGATGTCGCCGATCATCTTCGGCTGGGTGAGCGAGAAGAGATCGCCGTTGTTGAGGAGATCCTTTTTCGAGTCGCGGAAACGGTCGCCGCGGATGTCGGCTTCCTTCATGCCGTAGGTGCGGATGGTGGTGCCCATGGCGCCGTCGATGATGGCGATGCGCTGGTCGAGGATGCGGCGAAGCGGGTGCTGGGAAAAGTCGGTCATGCGTAAGGGAAAACGGTGGTGCTTCTCTTAGATCGTAGCGAAATTGGGGCGAAACGACTCAATGGATGCAGGAGAACGGCGCTGCGCTTCATTGGAGGCGCAGAAATGCGGGGTGAACGGTCTTACATTCGGATGTGATTTCGATGAAGAAGGACCTCAAGAACAGACGGGGACATGCGGAAATTGGTTTGTATGAGCCTGCCAGGCGCCTCGCGAAGATCGATTCTGCCGAGCCTTGCACCACGCTCCAGGACGCCCAGTATTCCGCGGACCTCAAGTTTCATGGATTCGGCCTGCCGGCGCCCATCCGCATCGTCCAGAAGCACAGTGCCGGCTCCGGCTTCGAGGGCGAGCTGAATGGCTTCCCGCTCTCCGCGATCAAGGTCGAGGATTTGTGCTGAAGGAGCCGAGGCAACGGGCCGTACTTCCAGCCACGGCGGGGGATTCGCGATCCACGCGCGCACCCGTTGCGGAGCATGGGCATGCATCAGCTCATGCAGCACTGCATCCGGAATGAGGATGCGCTCGAAGAGGACGGGCAGAAGGTCTGCTTCGCCGATCAGCACCAGGTAATTTAATGGAGAGGTGTCGGCGACAGCAATCATGCTGTCCGCTCAAAGCCCTCTGCGTCCCGCTCAAGGTCTTCCACGCTATAAGCGCGCTCGAAGACGCCGTGCTCCTTCAGGAATCCATCAAATTCGTAGCGAGTTTCGAATCCGAGGAGACTGCGGGTCTGCTGAGCTGTAAGCGCACCGCTGCGATAGCCTTCGAGGGCGAAGGCTTCCAGGGCCTCACGCGCGGCATCGGGGCGCTGGGCAAGATCGTCGGGAAGCTGCACCGTGATCTGCATGGCTTCAGCGTAGCACGGCTATTGTTTGGCGTTCGGCTTGATGAGGGTGAGGCCGGTGGCGGGGTTGTGCTCCTTGTAGAGGGGAGTGGGATCGGCGGTGACGAAGACCTCCAGGAGCGGGGAGACGTGGGCGCCGAGGATGTGGCCGCCGCGGGTGGTTCCCCCAGGGAGGGCCACGACGCAGTGCATGTGGACCTGCGGCTTGCCTTTGAGGAGCGCGATGTCACCGCTGAGGTAGACGACCTCGACCTGCTGGTCGATGGGGTTGACACGGAATTCCTTCTTTTGGAGGTCGAACCAGGCGAGGCGAGCGTCGCGGAAGCCGCCGATGGCGGTGAAGTGGGCGGACTGGATGTGGTGCTGCTCGGCGAACTGGGTAAGGCCGGCGTAGGGCTCGTCGCCGCTTTGAAAGATGACTGCGTAATCCTTCTGGCCGCTGGAGTCGGAGCTGAGAAGCTTGACCTGCATGCCGGGTGCGGAGCCGTGGGGGCCGGCTTCGGAGGGCGGGACGTATTCGGGGGTCTGGGCGAAGCAAAGAGTCGAGGCGAAGAGGAGAGCGAGGATCCCATGTCTCGCCAGCGAGACATGGGGCACACGGAGGCCGATGAGGAAGGATCGCATGGGATGCTCCTGGGATCAAGGATACGGGAGCCGGTGGGGAATGCCGCCGGGGCTGAAGCCCGTCCTTTTCCAGGACGCATCTTCGCCGGGTTAAAACCCGGCGCTTCTACCGTCGTGCTGCTGCGCAGCACTCTTTGCGGGCCGGGGCTGAAGCCCGTCTCATACTTAGTGGAGTCGTTACGGCACGACTGGAAGTCGTGCCCTGATACAAGACAACAGGGGTTGGGACCAGGCGCTCGGCGAACCGGCGCGTGCTATTTCATCGAGTCGGAGTGGGCGGCGAGCTGGCCGGGCATGCCTACGGCGGGGACGAGCATGTCCTCTTTGCGCATGACGAGGTTGGTGGCGTTGAGGCTGGCGAGCTCGAAGCCGTGACCGTGGGTGATGGCGTCGGTGGGGCAGGCCTCGACACAGTAGCCGCAGAAGATGCAGCGGTTGTAGTCGATGTTGTAGACCTTCGCGTAGCGCTCGGAGGAGGAGATGCGCTTTTCGGCGGTGTTCTCGGCGGCCTCGATGAAGATGCAGTTGGAGGGGCAGGCGGCGGCGCAGAGGAAACAGGCGACGCACTTTTCGAGGCCATTTTCGTCGCGCTGCAGGACGTGGGCGCCACGGAAGCGCTCCTGGAGGACGGCGCCGCGGGTGGGACCGGGACCATCGGGGTAATTTTCGACCTCGGTGGGCTGGAAGATCTCGCGGAAGGTGATGCTCATGCCTTTGGCGATGGCGGCCGCGTTGCGCACGATGGACATGAGTCCAGTATACGAAAGTTTTTGCGGGGGTTTGGAGGGTTGGGCGGGGTGGAGAGGTTACTGAAGGAGGTTGGGGAGATCGCGGCCGCCGTAGACGACGCGCTCGATGCGGATGGCTTTGGCCGTGATGCGGAAGAGGATGACGTAATGGCCGGCGACGGCGAGGCGGGCATCCTTGCCGATTTCCGGGCGCAGACGGTAGATGCGGGGATTGCGGCCGATGCGCTGGATTTCTTCACGGATTTCGCCAACGAAGGTAAGGGCGCGGGTGGGGTTGTCGATGGCGATGTAGTCGGCGATGGCTTCGAGGTCGCTTTCGACGAAGCGGGAGACGGTGACGCGCATCAGCGGGAGTCGTCGGCCTGGCGCTGGTATTTCTGTTCGAGCCGGGTGAGGACCTCGTCGGCGGGTCGGCCGGAGGATTTGTCGGCAAGGGCTTCCTGCCAGAGTTTGCGGAGGTCACGGATTCCCTGCTTCTGGAGGGAGCGTTTGTGGTGCCAGTCGCGGAGGGCTTCGCGGACGACTTCGCTTGAGGAGGCATATTCGCCGCGGTCGACGGCGTCGCGGAGCAGGTCGACCATGGTGGGCGGGAGGGCGATGCTGATTTTCTGGACGGTTGGCATAGCGGATGTCCGGTAGGAAGAATTCCTACTGGGAGGTTAGCATGGTTGTGCGGCCTTGCCCATGGTAGGATTTCGCAGCGTTATGGCGAATGTCTACAAGGTCTTCTTTCACAATGGCCCGGAGCTTGGGCTGAAGACGCATGTGCTGCGGGGGACGGCGACTACGGATGCATCGGGTCTCCGGGTCGACGGTCGGGACGGACAAGTGTTCATTCCCGCGGCGAATATTCGCGAAGTTGAATTGTTTCGACTGTACGGACTGGGGCGCGTGGTCCGGGTGGATCGCCAGGACGGCCGGGTGTATTTGTCCGCGGTTCGATTCATGATTGGACAGTTTGCGTCCATCAACTTCTTCAAGACCGGGGAACTCCACAAGGATCTGCTGGATCTGGCGAAGGCGCGCTGAAATCGCAGGGGGGGTGGGCCCTGTCTAGTTGTTACGTGGGCGTGGTATGCTCGGGCAAGATGATGCGCCGCGCGAGTGCCAATCCGACCCGATGGAATGAGGCCTTTGTGCGCGCCATCGCGCCGCGGCGGTTTTTGCGCGTTCTGCCCACCAGGACGCGACCTAGTTTGTTCGGAAGCGACTAGTCCTCGCTTCTCACGGCGCAATGCGCGAACCGGCAGGATTGCCTGGGGATCGCGCTTCTCCTCGAATGCGCCGTGCCTGAACCTGACCTCCTGACCAGAAGCGCCATCGCTCTCCGGAGCCGATGGCCGAACAGCTCGCCAACCGAAAAGGAGACCTCCCATGACTGCGACGCAGGAACTGACGACTCAATTTGGACCGAAGCTGGTGACGGCGCTGCCGGGGCCGAAGGCGCGGCGGATCGTGGAGGGCGACGACCGGCTGATTTCGCCCAGCTATACGCGTTCGTATCCGCTGGTGGCGAAGCGCGGGCGCGGGGCGCGGGTGGAAGACGTGGACGGGAACGAATTCCTGGATTTTGCGGCGGGGATCGCGGTGGTGTCGACGGGACATTGCCATCCGGAAGTGGTGGCGGCGATTCAAAAACAGGCCGGCGAGCTGATTCACATGTCGGGCACGGATTTTTATTACGAGAGCCTGGTGACCTTGTCAGAGCGGCTGTCGAAGATCGCGCCGATGCCGGGTCCGCACAAGTTCTACTACGGCAATTCGGGTGCGGAGGCAGTGGAATGCGCGCTGAAGCTGGCGCGGTATCACACCGGGCGGCAGAACATCATCGCTTTTCTGGGGGCGTTTCATGGGCGGACGATGGGGGCGCTGTCGCTGACGGCGTCGAAGCCGCAGCAGAAGCGTCGGTTTGCGCCGCTGGTTCCGGGAGTGACGCATATCCGGTATCCGAATGTGTATCGCGGATGCGAGGGAGGGCCGCAGGAGGCGGAGGAGTTCGCGCTGGGCTGCGCGCGGTACATCGAGGACAAGCTGTTCAAGACGGTGCTGCCGCCGGAGGAAGTGGCGGCGATCTTTGTGGAGCCGATCCAGGGCGAGGGCGGCTACGTGGTGGCGCCGACGAATTTTATGCAGGAGCTGCGGCGGATCTGCGACAAGCACGGAATTCTGCTGGTCGCCGATGAGGTGCAGTCGGGCGCGGGGCGCACCGGCAAGTGGTGGGCGATCGAGCACACCGGCGTGCAGCCGGATATCGTCTGCATGGCGAAGGGCATTGCGAGCGGGATGCCGCTGGGCGTGTGCATGTCGCGCGCGGACCTGATGGACTGGAAACCGGGCTCGCATGCGTCGACGTTCGGCGGGAACCCGGTGTGCATTGCCTCGGCGCTGGCGACGCTGGACGTGCTGGAGCGGGAGGGGATGGCGAATGCCGCGAAGCAGGGCGCGTGGATGATGGAGCGGCTGAAGGGGTGGCCGGGGAAGCATCGTACGGTGGGCGACGTGCGCGGGCGCGGGCTGATGATCGGGATCGAGATGGTGAAGGACCAGAAGACGCGCGAGGCTGCTCCGGCGCTGCGCGACCGGATTGTGGAGCTGGCGTTTGAGCGCGGGCTGCTGATCCTGGGCTGCGGGGAGAATTCGATCCGGCTGGCCCCGCCGCTGATTGTGAAGAAGGAAGAGGCGGAAGTGGCGCTGGAGATTCTGGAGGAGTGCGTCACCCGAGCGGAAAAGGAAAAATAGCGGAGGGGCCCGATGAACCGCACAGTGACGATCGCGGGACACGGCGGGAAAATCGTAATAGAAGTGTTCGGATATGAACTCCCGGAAGGTTCTGATTACGATGACGCGAATTGGCTGACGGCCAAACTCTCAGTGGAGATAGGCGCCTTCGCGGGCAGTTTTCGCGTCGGTCTACGGACCCCTGAACTGGAGGCCCTTTACCGGGAAATGGATGCAGCGGTCAGTTCCTTGTCGGGCGAATTCTCGTTTGAAAGCATGGAGGGTGACCTGAAACTTGACGGACGCTTCAGTCGGGGCGGGTCCGTCAAACTGACGGGTGTTGTACGACCTGCTTTTGAACTCGGCGCCGCGCTTCACTATTGCTTCGATAGCGATCAGAGCTACCTGTCACGTTCCGTCGAGGATCTGAAGCTGCTGATCCGGGAGTTCCCCGTGAAGAAGGCCGGTTGATCTATAAGCGACGAAGACTATCGCGCTCAGCGCTGGCTGTCGCGCGGGGGGGCGCGCCGGCCCAGACGGCGGAAGATCATGCCGATGGCGAGGAAGAGCGCGGAGATGGCGGCGTTGAAGAGGCCGCGGCCGAGGGCGCCGTGGCGCATGCTGAGCGCGGCGTCGATAAACCAGACCGCCGCGCCGAGAAACCAGATCCAGTTGAAGTTG
Source organism: Acidobacteriaceae bacterium (assembly GCA_049671725.1). Taxonomy (GTDB): domain Bacteria; phylum Acidobacteriota; class Terriglobia; order Terriglobales; family Acidobacteriaceae; genus Palsa-343. Next base: position 2,858 of record JBATVK010000149.1, on the reverse strand, counting down.
CGGCCCACTAATCTTTGGGATGCGACGCTCCCCTCCTGCGCTTCATGGTAAGCCGAGTCTCGGCAGGAAAGCTCCTGGCGGTGCGGAATTTTGAGGGAATCCTGCAGGGGTGCGACGGTATTTGCCGCCGGCGGCGGCATTTCCGGCAGCAGAGGCGGCGCATTGTGCTACAGTTTATCCAGATTTGTAGCACAGGAGGCTGACATGGGGGAGAATGCGGGCAGGGCGAAGCGGAAGGCGATCCCGCAGGGGATGTCGCGGACGAAGATCCACGCCATGCGGACGATGGCGGAAGAGCGCGGGCTCATGAGCGGCCGGACCACGGTGGTTCGGGGGCGCATGCCGGAGTCGCTGGTGGAGCAGGCAAAGCGGAATACGGGGATCAAGTCGGACACGGAGCTGATCCGGCTGGGGCTGGCGACGCTGGTGTGCGAGGACAATTACGGGGAGTGGCTGATGGCCCATTACGGCACGGTGCCGCCGGATATCGACCTTGAGTACTGACCCAGCGGACTTCCTGGGACGCGTGCAGCGCGCCATCCATGTGCCGGGATTGCGGCGAAGGGATGAAGCTGCGCTGCTCTTCGCCGAATCCATCCGGCTGCCGGAGCGAACTGTCTACGACACGACCGTCTATATCGACGTGCTGCGAGGGAAGCTTTCGCCGCATGTGAAAAGCGAAGTGTCGAGGCTGGAGCCTTGGCACTGTGCGGTCGTGGAGTCGGAGCTTGCCTATACCTGCGGACGTCTCGATCCAGGTCATCCGGGGACCGCACACGTTGTGGAGGAGATCGTGAGCATCGTGCAGAAATGGCCGGCGAATCGCGTGCTGACGCCGGACCGGGCCATCTGGCGCGAGGCGGCGATTTTGACGGGGGTGCTGGCGCGCGCGCAGGGGATGAAGGATGCGGATCGCGGGCGGACGATGAACGATGCGCTGATCTTTCTGACGGCGCTGGGGCACGGATGCACGGTGCTGAGCCGGAACGTGCGGGATTTCGACCTGCTGATGCAGCTGGTTCCGGCGGGCAAGGCGATCTTCTATCGGGTGTGAGCCGCGGGAATCTTTGGGATGCGAGGCCCATAGCCTGTGCTGCCTCGTCGCTTCAGGGCCGCTCCGGTCCCGCCAAAATGTTGTTCCGCCGGCTGCGCCGTTCCGGCGTACCATGTTGCGCATATGCAAGCCACAGGCCCTGTACCACACGACATGGTCACCACTGCGTTCGAGCTGGACAACTTCCGCATCGTCCGCACGCTCGGCATCGCCCGAGGCATCATCGTCCGCTCGCGCTCCGTGCTCGGCAACATCGGCGCCGGATTGCAGACGCTGGTGGGCGGCAACATCTCTCTCTATACCAAGCTGTGCGAGCGCACCCGCGAGGATTCATTCCGGCTGATGCTGGAGCACGCCGGCGACATGGGCGCGAACGCGGTGATCGGCGCACGCTATGACGCCACGGAGATTATGAGCGGAGTCACCGAAGTGCTGGCTTACGGCACCGCGGTGGTGGTGGAACCGATCCGATAGCGTGCAACGGAGGGTCGACCTCGGTCGCGGCGGCCGATTCTCCATCTGTGCCTCGCTGTGCTATTCTCCGAGTTTCCGCGGATGCGGGAATCGGCGAGCACTGAAACCGGCATCCGAGCAGGCAGCTCACTATGCGGGACGAGGACCGCGGGACGCGCGCTGGTGGCGCGTCCGAAGCCAATCCGCCTCGATCGCGACGCCATCCCCGACGCCTGAACGGCATCCCTGTGCCCAGTGTCACAGTGGGCTTCCCTGCCCCTGATTTTTACTTGTTAGTTTCCCGATCACGCCGCAAGGGCGGCTCCGCGAGTGAGGAGCCGCGCAAACCTGTTCCATCAAGTCTCTCAACAAGGAGCCGTTTATGAAGAGCTATCCAGGAAGCGAGATTCGCAATGTAGCTGTAGTGGGGCATGCGCACAGCGGGAAGACCACGCTGGTTTCCGCTCTGCTGCATGCCGCCAAAATGACCCCGACGCTGGGCCGCGTGGAAGACGGGAGCGCGGTAACCGCTTATGACGAAGAGGACGTGGCGCGCGGCACCACCATGCAGAATGCCGTGGCCTTCGCGGAGTGGGAAGGCGTGAAGGTGAACCTGATCGATACTCCCGGCTTTCATATGTTCGTGCACGAGGCGCGCAGCGCAATGGTCCCGGTGGAGGCGGCGCTGGTGACGGTCCACGCGGTGAACGGCGTGGAGGCAATGACGGAGCGGGTGTGGAAGTATGCCGAGGAGTTCAATCTGCCGCGTGTGGTGGCGATCAACCAGATGGATCATCCGCGGGCCGGCGAGCGAGCGCAGGCGACACTGACGGCGCTGAGCGAGCGCTTCGGGCGGCAGTGCATTCCGGTGCAGCTGCCGATGGCGAACGGCAAGGGATTTGAGGGAGTCGTCGATCTGGTGACCATGCAGGCGTTTTTCTACACGCCGGACGGCGATGGGCACGGAAAAGTCGGAGACATTCCGGAGCCGCTGAAGGAAGCGGCACAGCGCGCGCACGAGACGCTGGTGGAGCTGGTGGCGGAAGGTAAGGACGAGCTGATGGAGGAGTATTTCCGCGAGGGAACGATTCCGGAAGAGCACCTGATTACGGCGCTGCACGAGGCGATCCGCGAGGACCGGATCTTTCCGGTGCTGTACGCGAGCGGGCTGGGGAATGTGGGGACGGATCACCTGCTGGATTTCCTGAAGGTGTACGCGCCGGCGCCGGTGGAGCGCGAGCCGGTGCGAGCGAAAGCGGTGCTGCAGGCGGTGGGCGCGACGGCGGCGAGGAATCAGCGGCGGAGACGGTGACGCGCAAGGTGAGCGACGACGAGCAGCTGTCGCTGTTTG
>JBATVK010000148.1:0-37740 GCA_049671725.1 Acidobacteriaceae bacterium | reverse complement strand
GGTTGGCCTGGGCATACCTATAGATCAGGAGCGCAGAAGCTGCGCCGCGGCCGAAGCGCTCGATCTTCTCCTTGTCTGCATTGAAGAGTTTGTCGATGTTGCCGGCCGTTCGCGCCGCCTGATTTGCAGTGTCGCGGACACCTTGCAGGAAGAAATCGAGCCATGCCCTCCAACCTTCGCTTTCTCGCGTTTCATTGAGCCGGTCATAGTAAAGGCGCCGATGCTTTTTGAAGAAGAGGCTGAGATAGAGAACGGGTTCGCGCAGCACCTCCTCCGCACAAAGCATGAAGGTGATGAGTATCCTGCCGACTCTGCCGTTGCCGTCGAGGAAAGGATGGATGGATTCGAACTGTGCATGTACAAGGCCGGCCTTGATCAGCAGGGGCAACGATGAGCCCTCCTGATGGATGAACGTCTCCAGGTGGCCCATGCAGTCTGTGACATATTCAGGTGGTGGGGGAACATAGGCAGCGTTACCGGGCCGGCTGCCGCCGATCCAGTTCTGGCTTTTCCTGAATTGTCCCGGCTGTGCGTGGCTGCCACGCCCCTTAGCCAGGAGCACCTCGTGAATCTCGCGGATCAGGCGGAGGGAGAGAGGAAAGCCGTCCCGCATGCGTTTCAGACCATGATTCAGGGCCGCCACATAGTTGGAGACTTCCTGCACGTCGTCCAAAGGAACGCCGGGCATTTCTGCGTTCTCATAGAGCAGGAGGTCGGAGAGAGAAGATTGCGTCCCCTCGATCTGAGACGAGAGCACCGCCTCCTTGCGAACGTAGGAGTAGAGAAAGAGCTTGAGGTCAGGGAGAGAAGAGGTCGTGCCATCCAGCCGGCCGATGGCCTGGTTCGCTTCGGCAAGGATGGCTTGAAGCGATGCCAAATCCAGTGCCCGCTGATTTGGAGGCAAAGGCGGGGGAAGGAACGCGCGGACTCTCTCACCGGAAACGGTTGAAATCACGTAACGGTTTGGCGAAGCCGTGTTTGGGCGTCTAGACACGATTTAACTAGTCCGCCTGTTATTAAAACATATCTTGCTTCGTTTTAATAACGAAATCCGGTATTTAAGGATGCCACGCCAACGGCTGGCGGAAGACCGATGTCCCGGGAGTCGCGAGCTTAGCAGCGCAAGTCTCTGAAGCGGCCTCGTCTGTTTTTCAACAAACGCCTGGTACCCAGCTTTTCTTCTTTCGAAAAACCTCATGATCCGGTCGAGAGTCTTTCAGGAGGCCCGGCTGTATTTCAACAAAAGCCTGGTACCCAGCTTTTCTTCTTTTGAAAAAGTGATCATCGGCACGGCCGTCTTCCGAGGCTACTGGTTTGATTGGGAACATGGACCTGCACCGTCATGGTTGCTCTGCATTCGCAGATTGACCGAGACCTATACCCGCGTGCGGAATCTGAATCGATTTGCCCGAGTCTTGGGGGTTTGCTCTCGCGGCCTTTTCGAACACGAGATAGATCTCTGTCCCGGCGGGGACACTCACCACAATGTGCTCCAACGTGAGCATCCTCATGATCTGCTCATCGCCGGCGTTTCCGATATTGTTCGCTACCTGCATTCGCATCAGATCTCCTTCGCTGAAGGAGCTGTTCACGCTGGGTGCGCCCACAACCATTGCCGCAGTCTCGCCAATCCCGGACAGGGAGCGGACCAACATGCTCTTGCCTCGTTGACGCCCGATCACAGCGCCCTTGATGGCCTGGAGATTCATGTTGGTGGCCACGGCATCGATTGGGACGGTGGACCCGTCGGGGTATTCGAGAGAAGAGAATTCGATATTCACGAGTCCCGAGGGATCCGCCTGAACGATTTTGCCAACGGCGCGGGCTCCGGCCGGAATGATGACCTCTCCGTTGCGCTCGTAGTTGTACTCGATCACGGCGACGACGGGCGCGTGCACAGCCGTTGTGGCCATCGATTCGAGGCGCGCAGCCACGTGGTAACCGGGGGCCAGGCCAAGATTGTCGACTACCGGCGCTGAGTTCCGCATCTGCGGCTGAACTGCCGTCTTCCCATGCGCCGTGAAGACCAGAGAAGGAGCGTCCAGCGCATCCTCCACCTTCTTTTGTGACTGCTGATTTCCGGAGTTCTCGCTGCCGTAAGGCGGAGGTGTCCATCGAGATTCGGCATTGGGTGCGGTGTTCGGCTCATCAAATTTCGCCACCTCGCCGAGAGTTCTGGCGTTGTGGGATGGATTCGCTCCGGCCTCCCCGCGAGACAGGGTCTGTATAGGCCCAGGCGATTTTGTCCGCTCGATGTCGGCGGCATCGACGGTGCCGGGTTCCAGCATACCGTTGGGAGATGGCTTGACCTCGTTGTTGGGCAGAAGATTTGCGCTGGAGCCTGTGGTCTGTGATTGTCCGAGATTGGGCCTGCTGGCCTGAGAGAGCAGCCTTTTCCTGACGGTTCCTTTGGTCGAAAAGAACGCGACCATGCCAATGCCAAGCACAGCGATCGCGCCGAAGACAATGAGCATTGTCGCGAGATTGCCGCCGCCTGAACCGCGGCTCTTCTTGAGCACAAATGGTCGTTTGGTTACTGGTCCAAGCGACGTTCCATTCTCCTCTGCGGAAGCAGCTCCGGCGTTTACTTTCTGGACCGCTTCATCCATCTCTACCGTCTGTGTCTGACCCATGGTCCGCCTCGATTCTTTGAGCTGACGTGGTTTTCACTGTCCCGGAGCGACGAAGCGCAACTGGAGCATCAGTGGATGATCCACAGCGCTCGCAGTTCGCAGTTCCAACACCAGATGGTCCGCGCTCTGCTTGAAGCCAGGCCGCGAAAACTCCACGGCGCCGTCTGCTCGCTCTCCGGGAGCGAGGCGGCGGGCAGTCATTCGGTACTCGGATACGGGCACCTGCTCTGCCAGGACCTGATCTTTCTTCTCTTTCTTCCTCTCAACGTTGGGACTTCGGAGCTCGACCTGCGGCGGCAGAATTTCAATCCAATGATCGGATCTGTCGACGACTGAATACGCGGCGAGCATGAGCTGCCCTCGTTCCTGCACTGCTCCGAGTGCCCCAAGGATGGGCTTACCAGAGTCAGCTCGATCCGAAGCGTTTGCATTCCTGGTGTTGGTGGTAGACCAATCGGGGCTTGCGATCTCCGACTGCCGCTTGACTGCCGTGTCGAGTGCCGATGGTTTTGCCGGCGGGTCGGAATTCGTTGTGGAGTTTCCAGTAACGTCATCTGTCGATCCGATCAGGAAACCCTGCCTCGGCTCATAGTACACAACGAAATCGACCGGAGTGTTGGTGCTCCTGCCTTCCGACAGCAGGCGCAAACTGATCTCCTGGCCCGATTGAAGGCAAATGATCAGATTGCTCGTTGTAGCCCCCGCTGTAATTGGCTTGATAAAAACCAGCCTTGGATCGTCGTCTGAGTGCTCGACCTTGAACAGGGTTGGCGCTCCCACCGCGACGGATGTTACGGCATCGGGAAGGCGAATCGTCGTGGTAAAGAACGGATGGAGATGAACATCGGTCACGGTGCTCGCGGAGATCGGTAGATCGACAATCGCGGGATCCACCTGCTGTGCTTCGCTCCCATCCCGGTTTGTCTGCTGCGCAAAGGTAGTACATGCTGCCAGCACGACAATGATGAGACTAGCGATGACGAATCGCTGAGGTTTCATATTAGTTTTCTCCTTCCGGCCCATGAGTGCTCCGGTTCGCTTGGCTGTGAAGATCGCCTTGGTAGCGGCGACGAACAGATTCCACGTATCGCACCACATCGGGATTGCTGTAAGAGAAGCCTCGTTGAAGGATGTGCCGGGGACCGCAGTAGTAGGCTGCGACGGCGAGGCGCATGTTGCCGTGGAATTCGCTGAGCAGATCGGCCAGATAACGAACCCCGCCGCTCAGGTTTTCCAAGATGTCGTACCGATTGCGAACGCCGTACATGGCGGCGGTGGCCGGCATCAGTTGCATCAGACCCTCGGCATCTTTCACTGACTGTGCAAGAGGATTCCAGTCAGATTCCTGCTCGATGATGGCGTCAACGAGTGCGCGGGGAACGCCATAATGGTCCGCGTAGGCGTTTGCGTAGTACATCGTTGCCCGATCTAGTGCGTGCGCGGCGGGGTGCATTACGACGGCAAAAGACAATACCGCAAAAAGGTAGAGAAGCGATGCTTTGGTCATTGGCCGATCTCGCGTCCCGCAAGGACCTTCACATCCTCGCCCAGTGAGTCCTGTGGGATCTGTTCGGCGTACTTCGCGGCCATTCGGACAATGGACTCGAAGGCTTCCTTCATGAGCAGGCGCTTTCGATCGCCCTCTGTCTTGGCTATCAGGGGCAACATGATCTCCTTATGCGCAGGCAGGATCCGGTCGATTCCCAGTAATTCCATCCCCATCGCCACGTCGTTCATTTCGGAGATCGAGGGCGGCTTCTCGAGCGTGTAAGCCCTCAGGCTCTTGGCCAGTCCGGCGATGAACCGATGTGTCGCCGTGCCCACGTGGGGCGTACGACTTGCCACGATCGCGGCCTCCCGTTCCGCGTTGGGATGTTCAACAACCAAATAGAAGCATCGCCGGCGCAGCGGATCACCGAGCCTGCGTTCCTGATTCGAGGTGAGAAACACCAAAGGAATGGAAGTCGCGCGCACGGTGCCCATCCTCGGAATCGACAGCGTCCACACGGAAAGGAGTTCCAACAGCATTGCCTCGAAGGCGTAATCAACCTTATCGATTTCGTCGATGAGCAGAACGCAGGGTTCTTCCTGCTCGATTGCTTCGAGCAGCGGACCAGCCATGAAGTAGGGTCGACTCGTGATTTCTCGCTTGATCTGTGCCCAGTCAGGTGGCTCGGCGCTCTTGCTCATCAGCAGGACGTACAGCTCCTGTAGACTCCGGTCGTACTGCCCGATGGCCTTTTCTTCGTCGATTCCCTGGTAGCACTGCAAACGCAGCAGCGGTACAGCACATGCGCGCGCAACCGACTGAGCTAATTCCGTTTTGCCAGCTCCGGCAGGGCCCTCCAACAAGACAGGGCGACAGATCTGGCCCGCCAGATGGACCGCGGTCGCTGTCCTGATGTCGGTGAAATAGCCTACGCTCTCCAGCGCGGTAAGGGTCTCTGACGGTGACGCAAACATCCGTTCCGATCTCCCGAGGAAGTCTCTTTCGCAGGGAGAGCGTAGGAGAGGTTCGGATTTCGGTCAAACCGATGCAGAGGGCAAGACAAGCTCAGTGCACTGGGTAGACGTGATTGTCCGGTCCCATCCATCCCTTTTCTGTCCACTGGAATGGGTAGTTGCCCGTGAAAGTCTCAATCGTGCCCGGCGCCCGATCCCCCAATTGCACGAGATCTTTCACAGAAGCCTGATAGTAAAGGATATAGGTTTCTGTACCGTTGACCTTTTCCATCTGCCCGTTCGTTTTCGTGAGACTTACCAGGTCCTGCAAATGTGGGCCCCGAGAGATGTTCTTCCAGACCGCAATTGCATCTTGTTCGGTTGGTGGCGGCGGGGTCCGCTTGCAGCCCGTCAACTGACCTTCGGCGATGCCGAGTGCCGCGAGTATTGCCAAGAAGGGAATGAGTCTCTTCATTGCGGGGGAGGTCCTTTGCGAGATTTCATTCTTTCGAGCAGGGGCTTCATCTGTTCGAGCGTGCTCTCGAAAGCGTCCCGCGCCTCGGCCATCCCTCGTTCCGGTCCGTAGCGGATGACCAGGTGCACGATCAGAGTGCGAGCCAAAGCAAGATCCGTCAACAGCGGCAGGAAGGGTTCAGGTGCCGATTTTTCCAGCTCCTGAATGAAGGCAAGAATCTTCTCCGTATATTCGTCGCTGCGCACCTTACCCAGTTCGGTGATCCATTCGGATTCCATGTCGAATTCGTTGCTCATCACCGCAGCCCCGCAGCGCATTTGCTGATCCCTTTGTACCACCGTTCCCCGGGAACTCAGCTGCTGAAGGCGACCGATTCCGCCTGGAAAACAGATTACGAGGGCGAGCGACTGCGGACGCATTTGACCGAATTCCAGAGCCGTCCTACACATACTTCGGGGCGGAAGAGGAGCGAGGGAATTCTTCCGCATCCCGTGTGGCCCGAATTCCGAGTTCAGCCTGGCGATCCATCGTGCCGGATTCTCGGGGCCGAGTGCCAAGTCCAGGAGATATTTATGCCAAATCTTGCCAGAGTGAATGCCGGCAATCCTCCCAGGGTCTTTGCTGCAGAAGCCCTCGGAGCGGCGGAAGTATTTGTTAATGCGGTAGAAGCGGGAGATTATCTCGAACTTCACCCGGCCACGGTTCAGAGATTCGCGCGCGAAGGAGTGATTCCCGCGCATCCGGTTGCAGGCAGAAAAAGAAGGCACTGGAGATTCCTGCGCTCGGAACTGGCTGAGTGGCTTCGATCGAGGGGCCAGGAAACACCGGATCGGGAGTGAATCGTGCGATGCCAAACCGCCTCCTCTTACGGTACATTTTGAGTACCGATGCACTTCGCGCCCTTTTTGAAAGGAGGGCGTTATGAAGAAGGCGCGAAGTCAAAAAGGAAGTCTGTGCCTGTCAGTCAACGGCAGCGGAACCGAGGTCTGGATCTTCCGCTGGTGGGAAACCTCGACGGACGGCAGGCGCGTTCGTAGGAAACGGCAAGTCGGCACGCTCAACCAATACAAAACCGAGGAGGCAGCCGAGAGAGCTGTCCGAAACTGGCGGCTTGTCCTGCGCGCGAATCAGGATGGCGCAGCCAGTGGAATTACTATGAGAGCACTGATCGATCATTTTCGGGAGAAGGAGCTCGTCGACAAAGGCGACGACGGGAGGGCTTGGTCCACGCGCGACCGGTACGAAGGCTACCTGAACTCCTGGATCGAGCCGCGGTGGGGAAAGGAAGAGCTCACCGCGATCCGGGCTCCACTGGTCGAGGAGTGGTTGCGTAACCTCCAGCAGAAACCGCGCAAACGGAAGCGGCCCGAACTGGTCGCGACCGGGCGGGAATCGAAACCTCTGGCGCCTGCCAGCAAGGCCAAGATCCGAAATCTGATGAGCGTGCTGTTCAACCATGCGATCCGCTGGGGGTTTGCTGACCGTAATCCCATCAGTGGCCCCAATAAAGGCGCTGGCGTCCGTCAGAGTTCCAAGCGAGTCCGCATTCCCGACATCCTCGAGGTCTCCGAGATGCAGGCCATGGTCGCGAAGCTTCAGCTTCGCGAACGGGTCTTGCTCTTTCTCGTCATGGTGACCGGGCTGCGTCGCGGCGAGCTCTCCGGCATCCAGTGGGGCGACATCGATTTTGCGAATCTGCTGATCGATGTGCGGCGCTCGGTAGTGGATCAGGTGGTTGGACGGTGCAAGACGGAGGCCTCACAAAAGCCCGTCCCAATCGACGAGTACACGGCGCAGGATCTGTTGGCCTGGTACCGCGTCACCCCGTATCGCGAGCCGGGCGATTGGGTCTTCGCTTCAAACAGCCGCCGTGCCGGCAAAAACCGCGGAAAGCAGCCTCTTTGGCTGCAAACCGTCATGCGTTATCACATCGAGCCTGTCGTCCGCGAGCTCGACATCAAGAAGCGAGTTTCCTGGCACACTTTCCGGCGCACCTATACGAGCCTTCTCCATGCCAATGGAGAGGACGTCAAGGTTGTGCAGGAACTGCTGCGCCATGGATCGGCGAAGGTGACTCTGGATGTGTACGCGCAGGCTCAAATGCCGGCCAAACGAAGGGCGCAGCACAAGGTCGTGGAGATGGTACGGCCCGAAGCGCGCCAGGAAGCTCTCGAAATAGGGACTTAACTGGTCCCCAAACTGGTCCCCGACGATTTCGAGGGGTTACCGCCAAGTTGTTGGTTTGATTTGGCGTCCCCGACGGGATTTGAACCCGTGTTATCGCCGTGAAAGTGGTCGCCTGTCTGGTAACTTATTGAAACTAGACGGCACGGATGGCACAGTAAGGCACTTTCAGGCACAGTTGGAGCGGGTAATCGGACCATTATCGGACCATGATCGAAAGTACTCTGGAGCCATCGAACATGGAACCAGTGCTTCAATCCATCTTGGAATCTCTTCCACCAAAATCCCCGCGCTCAAAACTCGAACCACACCGCGAACTCATTCGGGAGCTGCGTCGGAAGGGGCGGACATACCGCGAAGTCGCCCGGCTCTTTCATGAGCGGCTGGGGCTGTATGTCGCGCCCAGCACGCTTCATTCGTTCGTGAAAGTCCGCGCCAAGCATCGCAAGCGCACACAGTTCGAGTTGCCCCCGCTCGAACCGGTTGATGGGCAATCGGCAGGATTCGCCTCCATCGCCGCTCTCAAGACAAAGCCGATTCTTCACAAGCTGAGATCGGCGCGCTTCGTCTTTCGGGAAAATGAGCCGCTGACCCTGACCAGTACCGGGGGTGAACAATGACGGATTTTTCAAAACGCGTCGTCTTCACGATGGGCGGCAAAGGTGGCGTGGGCAAAACCGGCGTCGTGGTCGCCCTGGCCGAGTGGTTTCAGGCCAACGAGGTTCCCGTCACTCTTCTCGATCTCGATACCGAGAATAAAGCGCGTGGATCTCTGAAGCACTTTTTCAACGGAACCGTGACCAAAGTCGATGTTCATACCCCGGCAGGTCTGGATGCCTTTGTCGATCACCTCGACGGCGGTACTCCGATCATCCTTGCCGACATGGGAGCTGGTGCCGGCCAGGTTGCCGCGGGCTGGTTCGATTCGATGTATGAAGACGTCGCGGCGACCGGCGTCCGGTTTACAGCGGTAGGCATCGTGACGCCGGACCCTGCCAGCGTTGAGAGTGTCCTGGCGTGGGCGAATCGGCTGCAGGATCGGGTGGAGTACGTCATCGTCGAGAACGCGACGAGTGCGCTGGCGGATTTCACGTACTGGCGTTCCACGAAACAGGCCGACCAGTTCCGTCAAGCCTTCGCGCCAGCCATTCTGCAGATGGAATTTCGCCTGGCCGATCTCGAAAACCCTCTCCGGCAGCATGGCATTCAACTCGGCCACGTGGTAGACCGCAAAACGGTGGTCGATGAACTGAAGAGGGCATCGCTTGTCATGCGCGCGCAGAGCTATCGGCGGCGGCTCTTTTCGGAATTCGACCGCGCTCGGGAGGCGTTCTTGCCATGAGCGCAGTTCCCACATTGCAAAGCCTTGAAGTCGTGCCAACGGGGGAGCCGACAATGTTCGACTCTCTCGCCCGGCTTGTGCCAGATGAACTGCAGGCCGCATATTATCGCGTCCTCGCTCACACTCGAACTCTTTCCCCTGACGATGAAATGCTGCGCATTCTCGAAGCGATGGGGATTCTGGCGCTGCTCACGCGCCATACTCCGAAAGATATTGCGGACGAACGGGAACGGTTGCAGGAGTTGCTTGAGGCTCATCAGCAACACTCAGAGCAGGCCCAGCAGAACATGCTGAGCTATGTCCGCGAACTGGAGTCACGGCTCTCCGATCTACCCGGCGAGATTGAAGCTGGCCTCGATCCGAAGCAAATTTCCAAGATGCTCGGTGAAAGCCTGCGCCAGCATTTTCTCCGTTCTGGTGTGCAGGACACAGTGAGCGCGCTGCAGACCACGAGCGCGGCCATGACGGACGCACAGAAGGAACTCACTACCGCTCTGCGCGCGCTGTCGGATTCGCATGGCGGTGTGGTCGCGCAAGTGGAGCGCGCCAACAATCGCATTGAGTATTCACTGGAGAGCCGGGCGAAAACAATGGACGCGCTGCTGCACGAGTGGAAGAGCGATCTGCTGCGCATATGGATTCCCATGGTGGCTGGGGCTTGTATGCTGATCGGGCTGTTCGGCGGCATGGAGATACAGGGCTGCCGCGACGCGCCTGCGGTTACGCCATCAACCACAGCGGCAATGCCAACGGTTCCGCCTGTGGCTCCTCAAGCTCCGGCAAAGATTCACAGGCACCCCAAGGTGCAAGAGTAAAGCACTAAAACTGAACAACTTAGCTTGCCTGCTATTGTCGTTCTTTGAGTTGTCACTCCATGAGTTGACAACTCATAAACTGACAACTCACAATAATGGTGCTTAAACAAGGACTCCCAATGCCCAGTTCAACTATCAAACCTGATCCGTTTTACGACCGCACGGTCGAACTGGCGGCGCTTGATCGCGCTTGGAAGCGCCATGGAAACGGCGGGCAAATGCTGCTTCTTTATGGCCGCAGGCGACTAGGCAAAACCTTCCTTCTTCAGCGTTATTTCACGGCGGGAGCAACCGGCAATGAGCCGGCAAAGCCGCATTGCTACTATCTGGCCGAACAGTCCACGGCGGCGGCGCAGCAGCTTACCCTAGCGCGCCAGTTGATTGCGGCGCTACCCGCCGAGGGGGTCACAGCAGAGGAAATTGCAGTCTCTTGGAATGCGCTTCTGCGCTACGCCTCGCAGCAGGCGCAGGCCCGGAAAAAAGGTGCGGGCCGCTTCACACTGATCCTTGACGAATTCCCGTATCTCGTCGCCCAGACTCCTGAGTTGCCCTCCATACTACAAGCGTGGTGGGACCGTGAAGGGGTTCACTCTCCCCTCTTCGTGGTTCTCTGCGGATCGCAGCTTTCGGCCATGGCCGCGCTCGGCGAGGAAAGCGCGCCGCTCTTCGGGCGCTTCAATGCCGGAATCTTTCATCTCGATCCGCTTCAGTACGAAGACGTCGCCTGCTTCTACGCAAACAGCCCGCACTATGGCGTCGTTGAAAAGTTGCTCATGTATGGTGTCTTTGGTGGGACGCCGCGCTATCACGCTTTGGTCGATCCGTCGCGCCCACCTGCCGAAGAGATTGTCACTCTGTTGATGCAACCGCGCGCTATACTCGAAAATGAAGTGCGTTTCCTGCTTGGAAGCGAACAGATTCGCGACCCTGCACCCTACAACGCAATTCTGGCGGCGATCGCCGGTGGCGAAACGAAATTCAACGGCATTCAACAGTTGATCGGCGTGGAACGCGGCGCGCTTTCAAAGTCTTTGCGCACCCTTCTGCAGTTGGGTTGGATTCGACGTGAATTGCCTTTTGGCGAACACTCGGACCGCCGCGCACTGTACCGCGTTGCTGATCCGTTCTTGGCTTTCTGGTATCGCTTCGTCGCTCCCCTTGCAAGTGATTTGCAGTTCTCCGATCCCGCTGCTGTGTATGTCGCCCATGTCGCGCCGCGCTTGGCCGAATACATGGGCTGGTCGGTCTTCGAGGAAATCTGCGGCCAATGGCTCCAACGCCACGCGAAGGAACGGCATGGCCTAACCATTCGCCAGATGGCGCGCTATTGGAGCCGTGACGGGCGTACGGAAATCGATCTCATGGCGGAACTCAATCACGGAACCTACCTTTTTGGTGAATGCAAGTGGCGCGCGGATAGCGTTACGCGTTTGAGCGATCTGAGCACGCTGCAAGCGAAGGTCGCCAGCTTGCCCGAGGCGCGTTGGCGGAACAAACCCAGTTACATTCTTTTCGCGCTTGGCGGTTTCTCTCCTGAACTAAAGCAGCTTGGTGCCGATCCTGCAGAACGGATCTATCTCGTCGCGGAAGCCGATATGCTTGGCGGCGGCCGTTAAACTACCGGAAAATGCCGGCCCGAGGGAAAAGCGCAAGAATCCAAGCGCAATCCAAGGTCGAAGGGCTTGGCCAGAAGACTAGCCTGGAGGAGTGGTGGCAATGATTTACCGATTGGCGGTTCTGAGCACTATCTTGATGGCGGGCATGAGATTCGCAATTCCGGCGTACGGCGCCGGAGACCAAGCGTGGGTTTTTAAGGGCACATGCAGTTCGGGCATTCTCACCTCGCATCCTCTCAACTATGGCACCCTCTCTGAAAGTGACGGCGTGCAAGTAGTGGCGAGCGGCATGAGTGGAAAGGACTATCATGCAGCGATGGAACGGGCAAGAGCCGCCCACCTTACGCTGGGCTCGGACGGCTTCCTATGGGCAACACAACCTGTCCAATGTGACTCTGCCCTTGTCTGGGTAAAGGCCAACTCCAATTCCAAAGGTGATACGCTGGTCTCGTTTTCAGATGGTGACCTTAGTAAGCCAGTCCTCGCTTTTACTGGCGTCCCTATAGATGGTGATGGACCCTTATTCTCTCCCGACTCCGTTTACGTAGGGGATGGAAAACCAGCAATGCAGCTCAATCCAAATGGCAATGAGCAGTCTTGTCATTTCTATTTCACAGATCACGGGACTTTCACTCAAGGTTGGGAAACCCGCTTGGCCACAATTGACTGCAACGCGAGGGTGAAACGCGCTGATGGGCACCTTATTTCGGTGGATGTGAGATTCGATTCAACTAAAACGCCGGGGCCTGCGACTGTAGACAAAGGCTCGTCGCCGTCTCCCAAGACCGCTCCAGCTGCGCCTACGCCTGACCCCAACGCGTTGCTCGTTTTGTCGGGGAGCGGGTCTAAGTCTACTCAGACCGTAACCGTTCCGAGAGAATGGAAACTTGAATGGAGTTACGACTGCTCGAATTTTCCTGCTTCCCAAGGAGCCTTCCAGGTGTTCATTTACAATTCTGACGGATCAGCCGCCGACGCGAGCATAGTAAATCAAATGGGCGCTCGAGGTTCTGACACGGAGTACTACCATCAGGGCGGCAACCTATACTTCGTCATCAACTCAACGTGCCAATGGACCCTCAAAGCACTCCGCTAGCCCGTTCCCGCGCGGCCAGCATTTTTGAGGAGGCTCTCAACTGGCACCAACGAAAATGCACTCATCGAGAGTTTTGTTTCGATTGGAGACTTGGGGCACGGGCATGAGTCGGACATAGCACTGAGAACCGATGTGCCGGGCGACAGCAGTGCTGGGTTTGGGCCAGCTAAGGACATAACTTTTTCCTCCGCCATCTGACATACCCTAAGATGAGGCGTAAGCAGAGATGACAAACGAGATATTTTCTCCGAAGTTGATGGGGACTTGTCAGGACCGCCTGTGAGTGTGAAAAAACTGGAGTTTTCTTGCACCGAACCGCCTAATGTATGGGGCGGCATTGATCTGATGCCGCAACTCTTGCGTCATATGGAAAGGAAAGATCCTAATGTTTATGCGCGGATGCAGGCATTTTATTTAGCACTAAATCATGATGGCATCCTAAACGAACGATGCAGCTCGCAAATATTACTAGATCTGTTCTTCGGGACGGAGTCTTTGGGGGTGCGTCCGCTCACGGTCATCCACGAGATCAAGTCCCTGGAGAAGCTAAAAATCAGTCGAACCAAGAAAGCAGCACAATTCAAACGTCCCGCTCTTCGTGGTCTTTGGCACAAGCACTACATGAATGGAGATGTTGCCTCATTGGCTCAAAACGTAAAGAATGCACTCAATGACTATGGAATCCCGTTCTTTGAAGAACAAATTAGGGAAGCTCAAGCTGCTGGCGAAGAGAGATTCGTCACAAAAGAGGATGTGCCGAAAATTGTCAATGATGTTCTCACGAACAATCTTGCAAGAAGAAAAAGCGAAGGAAGAATGACCGGAGAATGGATAATCTATGCGGAACACGAAGATCAGAATTTCTATCTATGTCTCGCCAAACACAATGAGGGCGATGAAAAAATACGAGAAAGGATTGAACGCATCTGCTCGTGGGAGTTTCCTTTCTTGAAAGATGTTTTTCAGCTGCCACCGCCAAAAGGCAATAGTACTGCTGGCGTCTGATATTTCTTGCAGCTCCCTTCTGAAAGCGGCATCGGGCCAGCACATGATTCTTCTGTTTCCTGAAATTACATCTGGCAGGGCGTTCAGATCAGATGCCCATATCTGGTCTGGCGAGGCAGCGACATCCCAATTCGCATGTACAACCCTCGTAGGGAAGTTCAGGGAGCTTGTCGAGCCTGAAGGTCTTGTCATACAAAGCCACGCACGCCTCGCACCCTCCTACACCAAAAATAGTGACCCTTTTGATTCCCAGCTCCCGCCACCGAGCGAGATCGCGTTGATCTTTCACATAAAAACTCAGCATGCGCGTTGCCGTCTCCGAACTCATGGCTCCAAGGTCCGCAAATCCTGGCATGCACTTTTCGGGTGCTACACGCCCTAGCAATTGCCAGACTGCGTAATTCAGATATAGGCCTCCCCATTGCTCCGGGTGCAGGCCTTTCAGGATTTTTGGACGCATGGTGAAGACCGCAGCAAGATCGTTTGCGCGTTCTTCTATGGAGTGCGGTGTGAGCTTTATTGTCATGGCCTCCTGCGCAGGGTGGACAGGAGGTTCAAACTTGCTCTTTCGGTACGCATCAGCGGTACGAATTGCCTCTTTGAAAAGCCGATTTCGGAGCGCAGCAATCACGTTGTCTGAAGCCGTCTCGAAAGCCTTCATACATTCAATTTTCCATTCTGCAACTGCCTGACTTGCCGCAGGCGTGCATCGCAAGATCATTCGATGCGCATACAGTGCTTCCATGCCTTTCGGATCGGCTTCGAGTAGTCGTTGAATAAGTTCAGCTTTTTTACCGCTGACCTTTACGCCGCGCGATGACAGCATCGTCTTGAGGTCTGCCACTGTAGGCGCAAGCTCTAATGCCCTATGCGCAATCAGTCCATCGATAACGCGCTGCGGATTCATATCGAATGCTGGTGCCCAGAACTCTAGAAACGAGCTTTTGACTTCGCGCGCCGATAGAAACTTTTCAAGTAGGGCCAGATGTGGCTGGCTGCTTGCCCAATTGGCCGGTACCGATTGCGCTTCGGACATCGCTTCCTGCGACGAGGCAGGAGGCTTCAGCCCCGACCACCTGCCAAACCATCTCATTATGGTTGCCGCCCGAAATTAGCGTTGGTTGATTTATAGTCGGAGCCTCGGTCCATGAGTGAATAGTACCGCGTCAGGGTACCTTCGGCGCACTTTAAGACGCGGAATCGAAAGTGCTGTCAGTGTCTCGCATAGCTGGAGACAATTCGGGGCTTGAACGTGATCGAACAGCCCTCGATCTTCCTCGAACGTCGTCCGAAATCAATCGATTGTTGTTCGGGGCCCGCGGTCGGCAACAGCGCCCCTAAGCCGTCAGGCTTAGGGATGGTGTCTATCTCCAGAACGAGCGAAGCGAGAAGACAATTCGGCGCGCCGTGCTCATTTCACGCTTGCAGGATCAGGTCGCGCATATTGCGATGCGTCAGCGGCATGGCATCAGGTGTGACGGCATGCCCGCTGCTTCCCTGACGCGGACCGTTGCATTCGGATTTCGAACAGCGTTACCGTCGGGCTGTGCTGACCATTCGGGCCATGACGGGTGGCGTTGGCTATTCGCAACGCCATTTGGAACATAGTGACTACTACGACGAGCGCCGCAAGGTGCAAGGCGAGTGGCAAGGCCGTGGCGCGGAGCTGCTGGGACTGCGCGGCAATGTAACGCGCGAACAGTTTGAGGCGGTCCGGGAGGGGCTGCACCCTGAAACCGGCGAATTCCTGCGTCCGCGTCACGGCGCGGATCGGCTGAATAATGACGGAAGCGAGCAGAGCAAGGCGCGATCTCTCTATGATCTGACGTTCTCTGCACCCAAGTCGATTTCGATTCAGGCGATGATCGGTGGTGATGAGCGTTTGATCGCCGCCCATGATAAAGCTGTGCGGGAAGCCCTGGCGGAAGCCGAAAATTATGCAGGCTCTCGTGTGCGACTGAACGGGGCAAATGAGAACCGCATGACCGGCAACTGGATTGTTGCCACGTACCGGCACGACACAAGCCGCGAACTCGATCCGCAACTACACACCCACGCCGTGGCCGCAAATCTCACCTATGACGGCGTAGAGGGTCGCTGGAAGGCATTGCAGGCGTCGGGGCTGTATGAGCGCCGGGCGTACCTGACGGAGGTCTATCGGAATGCCTTGGCGCAAGAGGTGCGCGGCCTCTGCTACGACATTGAGCAGCGCCGCGATTCGCGTGGCCGGGATCTCGGTTTTGAAATCCGGGGTGTGTCCGATGAACTGCTGGAACGATATAGCCAGCGCAGTGCGCAGCGTGACGCGGCAATTGAAGAATTCAAGGAGCAGCATGGCCGGAAGCCGACTGACAACGAAGTGGCCGTCCTGGTCCGCGAATCGCGGGCCGACAAGCTCACAGAGATTGCCACTGAACAAGTGCGCCGGCAGCAGCAGGAACGCCTGTCGCCGGAAGAATCGCAGGGTCTGGATCGCCTGCGAGGCGCATCCTTGGAACAAGGTCGCGGCGGTTCGCAGGAACCCTCGCTGGCGGTGGACTCACTGCAACACGCGAAGGACCATCTTTTCGAGCGGCGCTCCGTCGTCTACGATCACGAACTGCTGACCGAGGCTCTGCGATACGGTCGCGGACAGGTCGATCTCGGCCAGCTACGCGGCGCACTGGAAATCGGAAAGTCCCAGGGAACCGTCATTCATGCCGGCGACCGGCTGGCCACACACGAGAGCCTGGATCGCGAACAGCGCATGATTGCCATGGTGAACCGTGGCATTGAACAGTACGGGCGGCTAGGCGGCGTAAATGAGTTTCAGCCCGCCGAACGCTTGCGCGAGGAACAAAAGCAGGCTGTCAAGCAAATCCTCGATTCACGCGATTTTGCCATCAATTTGCGAGGAGCCGCCGGAACCGGCAAAACGGCCACGTTGCAAGAAATTGATCGCGGGCTGCGTGAGTCTGGCCTCGAAGTCACAGCGGTTGCGCCCACGCGCAGTGCGGTGGAGGAGCTGCAAAAGGTGGGCTTTCGCGATGCCATGACAGTCTCACGCCTTCTCCAAGACGAAACGGCGCAATCGGCGCTTCGTGGCAGGGTCTTGGTCGTCGATGAGGCGGGTATGATCTCAGGACGGCAGATGGACAGCATTTTTCAAATGGCCGAGAGCAAAATGGCGCGCGTCGTCTTCTCGGGCGACACACGCCAGATTCAGAGTGTCGAGGCGTCCGACGCACTGCGCATTCTAGAACGCGAATCGCAAATGAAGACCGTCGCCCTGACCGGCGTACAGCGTCAGACTCACGTGCAGTATAGAGACGCCATTCAAACACTGCGCCAGGCCCCCGAACAGGGCTTTGAGAAGCTGGAGCGGCTTGGCGCCGTGCACGAGGTCCCCTTTGTCGAGCGTGGCCGTGCGGTTGCTGATCTCTACCGGGAGATGACCGCCGATTCGTCGCGGCATGTTTTGGCTGTCGCGCCCACGCATGAGGAAATAGGCCGTGTCACTCGCGCGATTCGCAATGACCTTTCTGAGCGCGGTCATCTCGGCCAAAGCGTCACGATGGATCGATACGTCCCGCTGCAATGGACGGAAGCGCAGAAACGTGATCTGGCGAACTACCGTGAGGGCCAGGTTCTCGTTGTTCATCGGGCAGCGCGCGCAATGGAAAAGCATGAAGCGCTGACGGTCAGCCGCGTTGACTCTGGTGCGGTGATCGCTCGCAATGCACGCGGCGAAGAGAGGAGCTTTACACCAGCACAGACGCGCTCCTTTTCCGTCCATGAGCGGCAATCCATCGACGTTGCTCCTGGCGACCGGCTCATGCTCACGGCCAATCGCCGAGATGCCGGCTTTCGCGCCACGAATGGCGAGCTGGTGACGGTGCGTGATATCGAGAGGGGACGCATTCAACTTGAAGATGGTCGCACGCTGCCGGCCAACTATCGCCAATTCGATCACGGTTACGCCATTACCGCCCATCGCAGCCAGGGGAAAACGGTTGACGGGGTAATCATGTCAGCCGATGTCATGAAACAGGAATTGTTCTACGTCGGCGCTTCCCGTGGCCGCAGTGAGATCGCAATCGTCACGAGTGACCGTGAGCAATTGCGCGAATCGCTCGGCATTTCCTCTGCGCGCCCGTCTGCCACGGAGCTGGCACGGGAGCAGGCTCATCTACCCCAGCCCGAGCACAAGAATCAGCAAGCTCCCGCCCAACAAATCGAACCACCTGTCCCTCGCCACGAAATCAGTATGGGGTATGATATCGGCTTGAGTTTGTAGAGCAAAGCTAAGTCCTGCATTTAGGATTGATGTCGTTCCCGTGTGCCCAATTCGTAGAATAGGCTCATAACGATCAACGAAGAATTGTTGGGCGGGTTTGCGACAAAGGCTTAATCCGAAAAATCCCTGGCAAGGAACGAGGGATAGAATCGCCTGTATGAAGCGCCTGCTGAAAATGTTGATATTATTGGCACCTCTTGCGATTACTTGCCACGTCCAAGGCCAGTGCACTGCTGGTGCTTTGCCGCAGGCTGCTGCCCGCGTGATAGCTCTTCAGCTCGAAATTGAGCAAATCAAGGTTGGCGAGATGGAAGAGGGGGTTCCTCCCGCAATCGCAAACAAGATCACTCAACTCAAAGATGCTTTGAGCCATGTCTCTGAGGTTGCGCTCGCCTGCGTCGGACCCTCCATAGATCCGCTCGAATTGGAGAAGCGTTTGGCTGAGGCGCTTCATGCAAATGCGCCGGAACCTGCTCAAAACACCGTTATTTCCGCAGATGATCATCGCTACGACGAAATACTCGGGTCATATGGGCATAATCTGCGGGTTCAGGTAAGCCGCTCGGCAAACGTCGCGGGTGTTCTTGCGATCCGGTATTCGATCAACGTCGAATGCGGAGCAGATAACATGCTTTTGGTCTACGAACTTCAGAATGGAGCCTGGAAGGAGAGGCTTCGTTGGCAGTCTCCGCCGCTAAAGGAAATTTCTGATGCGTTCGGCGACTTCTTTTTGTCAGCCTTCCTCCGTGATTCCTCTTCTGCCAAAGAGAAAGAGGCGAAATGGCGAGTGGTTGTTGCGCATGGTACACCCTGGTGCACATCGCGATTCAGCGGCTTCAAGATTGATTTGCTTTCTGCTGGTCCTGATACCGTCTCGCCGCAAGTTCTCTGGCACACTGAGCGAGGTTATTCCCGAGGGGACTTCGATCCGCGGCTCAAGTCTTCGGGAAACACGTTTGAACTACGCCTCAATGCCGACTGCATGTCCTTTGATAATGCGAACTGCTTCGAGCGCCGAGTGATCTATCGCTACACGGTCGATGACAACGGTCGGGTGCACCGTGTGAACCCGCTGGGAATCAATGCCCGAGGCTTTGTGGAAGAATGGCTCTCCGCCCCCTGGTCAGAATCAAAGGGCTTTTCTGTTGGCGAGTCGATCTCTTCTCTCAAGACGGTTCATCAACTGTTTAACCCACCCTCGAAACCGGGCGACGATCAGTTCGTCGGCCATAGCTTCGGGCCGATTCGCGCTTGCGCCGCACACGGCGTTTTTCAAGTCCAGATGAATTCAACATTGGAACGAATTGTCCCCGGAAAGCCAGGTGGGGAATCAGAGCCACTTCCAAGCAACTATTTTCAAGTACGTGAAGTGAAGGATGGATATTTGATGCTTTCCGCTCCTACCGAGCCCGATCCGACGTGCACAGGGCCAAACCTGACGCCAATGAACGCGCGGTAAAGAGAAGACGACATTCCCCGGATATTGGGACTATGTGCCGAGGCGGAGAGGGCGGTGTCAAGGGTCTTGACCGCGAAGCGGCGGCGCTGCCGCCCTTGACACCGCCCGCGCCTCGGCTACGCTTCGTCTATCCGGGGAATGTCAGCAGGATTTGTCCAGTGGAATACAGGTCCGAAATAACTTTCGCTTTCATGAAATCGAAAAATCAACAGTGCCAACTGTTCCTTAAAAAGCACTCTGACGACTAGGTGCATCTACTGTTCCCAAAACTTCGCTTTCGCTTCGCTTACTGCATCCATGAGCTTGAAATGTCGCCCCAAGGTGTGGGTTGACAACGCTCGATGACCCCACACATTGTGGTGGTAAGGAGCATGCGAACCATGTTCGATTCCCCTCATTCCCCCTTCTCATTCGAACCGCTGTTGGACAGTGACCGGGCAGCGGCAATCATTCGAGTCCACCCCAAAACCCTTCAGCGTTACGCACGAAATGGGATCGTTCACGGCGTCCGTGTGGGCAAGCTGTGGCGCTTCCGGGCCTCCGACCTCTTTCGATCCGGCGAAAATCACGAAACGGATTCTGACCGACTCGACGACGACGACAAGGCACAGTAGGCTGAAAGTAGCTATCCGTGCCGTCTCACCACCCTTGATTTGGAGAGGAAATGAGACGATCACGATTTCAGCAAGGCAGCCTCCGACTTGTGGAGCGCGCCGGGGGCCGGAAGGCGTGGGAGTACCGATGGTACGAAGCCCAGCCCGATGGCACACGTCGCCGCCGCAACCTGGTGCTGGGAACCCTTGAACAGTATCCGAACGAAACCGCCGCACAAAAAGCTGTGGTCGCGCTTCGGGTTGACATCAACGTTGAGAGTCCGCGCACGAGCCTGGCCCCGATCAGTGTTCAGATACTTATTGATCACTACCGGCAAAAGGAACTCGGCGAAGGCTCGAACAAAACCTATGCGACCTGCAGAACGTATGAAGGCTACTTCCGCAAATGGATTTTGCCCCGCTGGGGCGAATACCGTGTGAAGGACGTTCGGGCGGTCGTTGTTGAAGAGTGGTTGCGTTCGCTCAAGCTGTCGAATGGCAGCAAGGCGAAAATGCGAAACATCATGCACGCTGTCTTCAATCACGCGATCCGATGGGAATGGCACGACAAGAATCCCATTACGCACGTGCGCCAAAGTGCGAAGCGGGCCAGGATTCCTTTGGTCCTGAGCATTGAGGAAACCGCAGCTCTGCTCGATTTGTTGCGTGAGCCGGCGCGGACCGCTGTTTTTCTCGATGTGCTTACCGGCCTGCGTGTGGGAGAACTGCTGGCCCTGAAGTGGAGTGACATCGATTTTGAAAAACTGCAAATCTCTGTCACCCGCTCCATCGTCATGCAGCATCTCGGCGAATGCAAGACAGAGGCCAGCCGCAAACCCGTGCCGCTCGATCCCCGGCTCGCGGAATCGCTGTACAACTGGCGGCTGGCGAGCCCCTATCCGATGTCCGAGGATTGGGTCTTTGCGAGTCCGCATTCGAACGGTCGATTGCCGTACTGGCCCGGAGCATTTTATCGGGCGCATATCCTGCCAGCAGCCGAGAAGCTCGGTATCAAGGGAATCGGCTGGCATACCTTCCGCCGCACCTACGCGACATGCCTCAAGGCCAACGGTGAGGATGTCAAGACGGTGCAAGAACTGCTGCGCCATGCAAACAGTTTGGTGACGATGAACCTGTACGCACAGGCCATCACCCAGAACAAACGCGACGCTCAGAGTCGCATTGTGACCATGGTGCTTGACGACAAACGTCTGCGCAAAGCGCAGCCCAGCGAGGGCACTTTCCCTTATCGGACCATAACGGACCTACAAATTTCTGGACGGGATTTGCAAGTAGCTCAATCTATTGGCGTCCCCGACGGGATTTGAACCCGTGTTATCGCCGTGAAAGGGCGGTGTCCTGGGCCGGGCTAGACGACGGGGACGCTTGCAGAGCGGGCACCGGAGAGGTGCTGTCCGCGCAGGAAGGCCATCTCTGACTTTAGCGGGCGGGCGGGGCAAAGTCAAAGGATTCGCGCGGGCGCGAGAGCTGGGCGAGAACCCGGCGGAGCCCCCGCAGGGCCGCCGTTACGAGCGGGTTGCGGGGAGCGAAAGCGGGGGCGAGCGGCGCGTTCTAACAGATATAATCAAGCTTCGCTGCTGAAAGGAGCAGGCATCTCCATGCCCATCCAGGCTACGGCCAAAATCTGGCATAACGGCAATCTGATTCCCTGGGAGAAAGCCCAGATCCACGTGATGAGCCACGTGGTGCACTACGGATCCTCGGTCTTCGAGGGCATTCGCTGCTATTCGCAGCCGGAGGGCGCGGCCGTATTCCGGCTGCCGGAGCACATGCAGCGGCTGCTGGATTCGGCGCGCATCTATCGCATGACGCTGCCGTGGTCGCTGGATCAGCTTTGCTCGGCGGTGGTGGAAACGGTGGAGGCTAACGGCGTGGCGCCGTGCTACATCCGGCCGATCGCGCTGCGCGGCTACGGCGAGCTGGGGGTGAACCCGAAGAACTCGCCGATCGATGTCTACGTCGCGAACTACCCGTGGGGCAAATACGTGGCGGGGGACGCCGCGGATGTATGCATCTCGTCGTGGAACCGGCTGGCGCCGAACACCATGCCGTCGCTGGCGAAGGCGGGCGCCAACTATATGAACTCGCAGCTGATCCGGATGGAAGCCGACGCCAACGGCTACGCGGAAGGCATTGCGCTGGACGTGAACGGGTATCTCTCCGAAGGGTCGGGTGAGAACCTGTTCCTGGTGCGGAACGGGGTGCTGTACACCTCGCCGCTGTCGAGCGCGGTGCTGTCGGGGATCACGCGCGATTCGGTGCTGACATTGGCGCGGCACTTCGGGATTCCGGTGGTGGAACAACAACTGCCGCGGGAACTGATCTACATCGCGGACGAGGTGTTCTTTACCGGGACGGCGGCGGAAGTGACGCCGATCCGGTCGGTGGATCGGATCCAGATCGGAGACGGAAACCCGGGTCCGATTTCGAAGCAGTTGCGCGACGAGTACCTGGGCATCGCGACGGGCCTGAAGCCGGACCGGTTCGGATGGCTGACGCCGGTGCGGGTGACGTCGGAACAGCCGGTGAGCGCATAACGGCTGCGGCCACCGATGAAGTCCGCCAGGTAACAGTACGTAAGTACCGCGAAGGGGAGGTCGTGTATGGCCCCCCCTACCTGGGGTGTCCGGCCAACTACTAGAAAGCAAAGGGCTGGATTGCCGGTTACCAGGTTGACAACAGGGGTCCAGGGCTCAGAAGGCGGGAAAAACCCGCTCGCAACTTCGCCGGTTTGCTGCCTTCAAAGAACGGCGATTCTTTCCTCGGCCTGGGCCGGGTGATGAGAGAAATCGGGCGTCCTGAAAAGCAAAAGCTCTGTTCGCGTCGGCGGACAGAGCTTTCCTGTTTCTCAGGGTAGGAAATCGGGGGCATGAAGGCAAGGGAAACCGGAGGGTGAGGGGTTACGGAGGTAAGGGATGGGTGGGGAGTTGGCGGGCTGAGGGCTCGCGCATCCGGCTGTCTTCGCTGTTCGACGGAGACGCGCTGCTATTGCATCCGATGAGGCGACTTCTGGGGCCCCATCTGACTCGGTGCGCGCTGTGGCGCTGACACGCCCCAGTTGAGGGTGCAATTCGCGATCTATCTGTCAAAAGCCACCGCGAGAGCTTGACGCGTAGCCCTGAAACGACCTGGCGTGACTCCTGTCCGCTCCAGAAACACTGTCGTGAAATGACTCTGACTCGAAAACCCAACCGCGTCCGCAATATGGGCCAGCGGCAGGTCGGAGTTGAGAAGAAGGTCTCGCGATTGACGCATGCGCCGAGCCAGAACGAAACTGTGGAGTGTCATCCCTGTACTCGTGTTGAACGCCTTTCCGAGGTGGTACTTACTCAGGCCGACGGCGTGAGATATCCTGCCCGTTGTCAAAGTATCGCCGAGACAGGCTTCAATGTAATCGATCACCTGTTTTAGTTTGGTTCCCGGAAGGCCACCCTTGTACTGGTCCAGCTTTAGTTTTCCAATCGAATAGCGCTGCAGGAGTTCCGTAGACAGCCTGATGCACAGATGTTCTGAGAGGAGCGGCCCGGCTGGAAAGCCGCTTTGAATTTCGGCGCGGAGTTTCATCAGCAGCGTGCGCAGGACAGGATCCGGCCCGTGCCATCGGCGAATCAACTCAAAGGCGTTCCCACCTCGAGGACTTTCAATCATCGACTGCAGGACTTCGGGCTCAATTTGCAGGATGATGGTCCTGGCCTCGCCTTCGAAGCGGAAGTTTCTCACTTCATGCGGCGCCACAACGTCCCCGCACCCGTTTTCCATAATGGCTTCGCGCTCTTTTCCGGCTTCAAACATCGCGCGTTTGCCGGGACGAGGAAGAAACTGGATCGTAACAAGATAGTTGGGAATCCAGTGATCGGGCATCTCGAAGGACATCATGTCGTGTTCTTCCATGAGGAGGCCATTGCCCAGTATGGCGGGACCGATCAGGCGCGGCAGAGTACTCAAGGCCGTCTGACGTTGACCCTTGACCACCATTTCCAGTCGAGCGCTTGACATAGGCTTACGCTCCGTTTGTCGCCTGCAGATACCGTCCAATCAGACGTCCCTGAATACAAAGGGCTTCTGCAATTCAGTTCGGCAGACAGGTGGCCTCCACTCTCATTGTTCGGACTTCAAGGCGCAGAGACCTCGAAAGACCACCGCTCGTTTCTGAAAGACCGGCACTGGTTCGGCCTTGTAAGGTCGCGACCATAGTCAATCGTTCCCAGAGCGGAGGATGCCGGGCAGATCAAGAGGACGGATGAAGGATTTCCCTGAAAGCAAGACCCCGGCGATCTGTAAAGGAAGGGCGACAGCGGTCCTGTACCCATCGGGACCGGCCACACCAGGAGAATAGCACGAGCTCGGAATATGCCGAGTGCGGATTCCGGGCTATCGCTCTTATCGTGGCAGTTGGCGCCCCGCAATCCCTCAGAACGAGTGGCGATCGTGGCTGTAGCTGTCTCGTAGTCGCAGACCGATAGATTCACACGACTTTTCTCGCGTTGGAGGCACGGTATGACAAGAGGACGCCGGAATATCCCCGCCGGGTTCGCGCTGTGCGCGTTGCTTGTAGCCGCGACCGTACCTGCAACCGGCCAGTCGGGCACTCCTATTGGAGGCGTTACGAAATCCGACGCGGTATGGATCGTCGTTGGCATAGCTGCCGTGGGCGCGGGAGTCGGTATCGGCGTCTTTTACGCCTTGCACCACGGCCACTCTCTTAATGGCTGCGCTATGTCAGGCACCAATGGCCTTGAACTCCAGAACCGCGGCGATCGGCAGACCTACGCTCTGATCGGAGAAGTAGCGGGCATCAAACCTGGCGATCGGGTTCGCGTCGCCGGCAAAAAGGAAAAGAAAAGCGTTGCCGACGGTCAGTCATTCGTTGTAGAGAAGCTGATCAGGGACTATGGCCCCTGCAAGGCTCAACCGGCTGCACAGTAAACCAATGTGGAACGAGCGCTGCATTTCCTTGTCTGCCGATCTCTCAGCGACATCGGCGCCTCACACCTCACGCCCACCCACTTTTGAACGAGCCATTTGAATCGCCCTGGTCCTGGAAATCGCGGATGGTTGAGAGCGCAAACAGAAAACTGGAACCGGTCAACCCTCAACGGAAGGATGGAGAACCACAATGCGCAAGAGCACCTGGATTCTGACTACCGCCTTGATTGG
Organism: Acidobacteriaceae bacterium; assembly: GCA_049671725.1. GTDB lineage: Bacteria > Acidobacteriota > Terriglobia > Terriglobales > Acidobacteriaceae > Palsa-343. Next base: position 12,626 of record JBATVK010000148.1, on the reverse strand, counting down.
CCTGGCATCGATACACGCACAGGCCGCAACCCCGAGCTACGACAGCCTGATTGTGTTTGGCGACAGCTACTGTGACGTTGGCAACCTCTTCACCGCAACCGGCGGCGCGGAACCGGCAGCGCCGTATTACAACATGCGATTCTCGAACGGCCCGCTTTGGGTGGACCACGTGGCCGGCTTCCTCGGCGTGCCCCTGAAGGCCTCGCTGCTGGGCGGGACCGACTATGCTTTTGGGGGCGCCTGGGTAACCGAGCCGCAGTCCGTGACCGGTGTTCCCAGCGTGCCGCAGCAGGTGGAACTTTATTTGAGCCAACACGGCGGCAGGGCTGACCCGAATGCTCTCTATATCCTGGAAGGCGGCGGGAACGACATTCTGGACACAACCGCCGGCACTCCGGAAGAGCTGGGACTCCAGATTGCGTTCGGCATTGCGGACAGCGAGCGCGTGCTGAGGCAAGCCGGCGCGAGGCATTTCGTGATTCCCGATCTCTTCGATGTAGGTCTGCTGCCAGCGGCGGCAGGGAATGTAGGTTTTGCCGCGGCGGCAAGCACCGCAGCAAACCGGGCGGAGGATGAGCTTCTGAGAGATGAGGAACCGCTGCAGGGTATCTACATCCTCCGGCTGAATGTATTCAGCCTCCTCAATGCGGTGGAGGCGGATCCGACGCACTTTGGATTTACGGACATTACCGATCCATGCCTCACAACAATCGTCTGCGCCGACCCCGATCACACGTTCTTCTGGGATACGCACCACCCGACGGAGTTTGGGCACGCGTTCTTTGCAGTCACGCTCGAAAATGCGCTGGCAACGCAACGCGACTAGGCAATCACTTGCCGGACAGACGATTCAGATCACTCTGCAAACGAAGCGGATTCCTCTATAGAGGAATCCGCTTCGGTTAAATTCACCGGCCCAATCCTCATCATTGAACGCACTCTCGCGGCTGGCAACAGGATCGGTTTCCGCAAAACGGGGATCGCGCCATGTTTCCGGGCGTTTGCGTCGCTGCCGGATTCCGGGACCCGGGCTGACCTGGCAGTGGAAATCCTCCATTGAGAACTTCGATCCCTGTGTGGCTGGAAGACTGTGGTTGTGCAGCTGATCCGTCCAGTGCAATCCAGGGATTCGAGCGCGGGAATCAGAAGGGCCGGCGGCGGCGATTTGAGCTCAGTTGGTTCGGAGCGCGACCATTGGATCGATGCGCGAGGCGCGTCTCGCCGGGAGATATCCGGCCAGCGCCGCCACGGCCAGCAGCAGCGCCATCATTCCCGCATAGGTGAGCAGATCGGTCGGCTGGGTGCCATACAGCAGGGAGGCAATGGCGCGAGCGGTCAATAACGACATCGCAACTCCCGCAGCCATCCCGAGCAGCGCAAGGCGCAGGGTTCTTCCCAGCACCGCTCTCTGCACGCGTCCGCGGCTGGCGCCGAGGGCCATGCGGATGCCGATCTCCTGGGTCTGGCGGGTCACCGAGTACGCGATCACTCCGTAGATTCCCAGCGCGGCCAGCAGCAGGCCGAGGCCCGCGAAGATTCCTACCAGCAGGACGAAGAATCGGCGCGGGGAGACGGCCCGGTCCACAATCGTGCGCAGGGGCTTGAACTCCATCGCCGGCTGGTTGGGGTTCATCTCACGCAGCGCGTGCAGCACGCTTGCGGCCAGGGACGCGGGCGGGACACTGGTTCGAATGACGAGATTCGCATCATCCGGTCCTCGCTGCATCGCCGAATAGTAGATCTGCCAGCCCTTCTCCTCTTCGATGCTCGAAACATGAACGTCATCCACCACGCCAATCACGTGGAGCTGCGTATCGGGACCGCTCATCAGCACCTTGCCCACCGCATCTTCGCCTGGCCAATAGGCGCGGGCGGCGGCGGCATTGATCAGCACTACCGTCTGACTCTTCGGCCCGTCGTCCCACGTGAAGTCGCGTCCCCGGACGTGCATCCCCATCGCCTCCACATACCCTGGTGTGCACACATACACCAGGGGAGACGGCAGCGCGCCCTCGGGAAAGGTCTTTCCCTGCGGCACGGGCACGCCCCAGGCCCGATTGGGGCCCAGAGGCAGGAAGTCGACGATTCCGGCGGCCTTCACACCCGGCAGAGCGCTGACGCGGGCGATCATCTGCTGGAAGACCGCCCCTCGCTTTTCCGCGCTGGCATCATCGGTCGGCGCCGAGTCGTCATATTCCACGCGCATGGACGCGGCGTGGTCCGGCTGGAAGCCCAGATCGATATCCAGCACCTTGAGAAAACTGCGCAGCAGCAGGCCGGCCCCGACGAGCAGCACGCACGCGAGGCCGACTTCGGCAACGACCAGGAGAGCGCGCACTCGCTCGTGTCTCCTGCCCACGCTGCTGCCGTGGCCGCCCTCCTTGAGCGCTTCCTGCAGATTCCCGCCGGCCATGCGCATCCCCGGGAACAGCCCGAAGAGCAGCGCGGCCGCAATCGCAATCAGCATGGTCCAGCCGAGCGCCTCGCCGTCGATGTGGAGGGTGTTGAGCAGCGGGAGGGCGAGCGCTCCCTGATGCGCCAGCCACACGACCAGCGCCCACGCCAGGCCCAGGCCGAGCACAGCGCCCGCCGCCGACAAAATCAGGCTCTCGGTCAACAACTGCCGCACCATGCGCGCACGGCTCGCGCCTAAGGCGCTGCGCATTGCAAACTCGCGGCTTCGCGCTGCCGCCCGCGCCAGCAGCAGATTCGAGAGGTTCACGCAGGCGATGAGCAGAATCATCCCCACCGCCGACCAAAGCACGATGAGCGACCGCCGCATCTTCCCGCTGACGTAATTCTTGAGGGTGCGCAGCACCATTCCGCCGCCGTCGTTGCGAACGAATTTATCTCCCACCTGAGTGACGGCCGCATACGACCCGCAGGAGTGCGGATACTTTTCGTTCCAGCACAGCTTTGGCACCACCAGATCCGCCTCCGCCTGCGCCTGCCCCAGCATCACTCCGGGCTTCATGCGCCCAATGAACGTCACGATGTTGCCCCACATGCGCTCGTGGTCGAGGCTCAGCGGCACAATCAGATCCACGCGCTCGCCGGGAGAGAATACCGCGCCGAAGTCGAAGCTCTCGGGAAGCACGCCTATTACGGTTGTTGGCTGGCCATTCAGATCGATTTCTGTGCCCACGATCCGGGGATCGCCGGCGAACTGGCGCTTCCAGTACCCGTATTCCAGCAGCGCTACGGGATGCGCGTTCTGGAGCGCCTCTTCCGGTCGGAAGAGGCGGCCCAGATAGGGTTTGACGCCCAGCACCGCGAAGAAATTCTGAATCACCTCGATGCCGGTCGCGGGCACCGGCTCGCCGCGGCCGGAGAGCCGGTAATTATCAGGATTGGTGAATGCCTCATAGCCGGTGACGCCCTGGTATGACTTCGTGTACCGGACAAACTCCTGGTACGCGTCGGCCGAATAGGTGGCGCAGGACATGCCGCACTTCTGCGGCGGCGGCGCGATCCACACCAACTGCTGCGACTCGGGAAAGGGCAGCGGGCGCAGGAGGATCGTATTCACTACGCTGAAGACAGCGACGTTGGCGCCGATCCCCAACGCGAGAATCAGCACTGCGACCACGGTGAAGCCGGCATCGCGGCGCAAGGTGCGTGTGGTAAAGCGGAGATCCTGCCCGAGCACATCGAGAAACGGCAGCCCGCGCGCGGCTCTCTGCTCCTCGCGGGCCTGCTGCACGCCGCCAAAGCGGACCAGGGCCCGGCGGCGAGCCTCCTCCGGGGTCATGCCGCTGCGGAGGTTCTCCTCGACGGCCATCTCCAGATGCGAGGCCATCTCCGCATCCAGCTCGCGATCCATGGTGTCGCGGCGGAGGAACGCCCGCACCCGCTGCCATGCGCGCTGCCACCATCCGCTCATCGTTCGCTCCCTTCGGGGGCCATGGCCAGCACGCGACCCATCACGGCCGCGAGTCTCTGCCAGTGGGCCGCATCTTCGGCCAACTGCTTTCGTCCACGCTTTGTAATCGAGTAGAACTTGGCTTTGCGGTTGTTCTCGCTCGCCCCCCACTCGGCTTCGATCCATCCCCGCTGCTGGAGCCGCACCAGGGATGCGTAAATGGTGCCCTGATTCAGCAGGACCTGGTCGCCGCTGACCTGCTCGATGCGGCGGGCGATGCCGTAGCCGTGCTGGGCGCCGATAGCGGCGAGCGTCTGCAGCACCATCAGGTCCAGGGTTCCCTGGAGCAAATCAAGCTTGGAATCGGCCAATGTATCTCTCCTGTGCGACGGCCACAGAAGTATGGCACATTTCTCTGTGGTTGCGCCACAGGAGCCGGCCGGAGGCAGCCGGAGGGCGGGAATTTCGGTGGTGATATATGTCACATGCGCACGGGGAGTGCGACTGCTTACAATAGTCACATGAAGAGCGGCAACAGCCAGACGGTGCGGATCGTGGTGGCGTCGGCCATTATCCTGGCGGCAATCTCGTATCTTGCGGTGACGGGCGTGGAAGCGAACAAGAGCTATTACGTTACCATCCAGGAGCTGCAGACGATGGGCGCGAAGGCGTATACGCGGCACCTGCGGGTGGCGGGGAGCGTGGCGCCGGGAAGCATCAGCCGGGATGGGGCGCACGCGACGTTTGTGCTGGTGGAGAACGACCGGAAGCTGAGCGTGAACTACACGGGCGACGAGCCGCCGCCGGATACCTTCAAGGACAACAGCCAGGCGCTGGCGATCGGGATGTACGGGCGGGACGGGGTGTTCCACGCGACGGGATTGCAGGCGAAGTGCGCGTCGAAGTATGCTCCAGCGCAGCCGGGGCAGAAGCCCGCCGGAGGGATGGCGCCCACGACGACGGCGATGGCGACGGCACCAGGACAATAAGGCAGAGATCAGGGAACAGCGGTCAGCGATCAGGAACGGCAGTCGTTTTTGACGCTAACGGGTGAAGTGTGTCCATGGAGAGGTAGACTGCGCAGGGGAAGGTATGAGCAGCATCATAGCCGAGCTCGAGGAGGTATCGAAGCTGTACGGGACCTTTGCCGCGTTGCGCAAAGTGTCGGCGAGGTTCGAGCGGGGACGGTGCTATCTGGTGCTGGGCGAGAACGGCGCGGGCAAGTCGACCATGCTGCGGACACTGGCGGGGCTGCTGCGGCCGAGCTACGGGAAGGTGAAGATCTTCGATGCTGCGGGCCAGGCCGAGGAAGCGACGGCGGCGCGGGAGCGGATCGGGTACATGAGCCACGCGACCATGCTCTACGACGAGTTTTCGGGCGTGGAGAATTTGCGATATTTCGCGGGATTGTATCGGGGAAGGGATTGCGTTGCGCCGGAAGAAGCGCTGCGGAGCGTGGGGCTTGATCCGGCGCTGGAGCGGCCGGTGGGGCAGTATTCGCAGGGGATGAAGCAGCGGGCGTCGCTGGCGCGGGTGCTGATTTCGCGGCCGGAGCTGCTGCTGCTGGATGAGCCGTTTTCGAATATGGATATCCAGAGCGCGCACCAGATGCTGCGGCTGCTGGAGACGTTCCGGACGGAGCAGCGAACGATCGTGCTGACCACGCATCAGCGGGAGCTGGCCGAGCCGCTGGCGGATTTTGTGCTGACGCTGCAGGCCGGCGCGGTGGTGGATCTGGTGGAGGGTCCGTACGCGAAGCCGGGCAGGTTGGCTTTGGCGGACGATGGAGAGAAGGCGCGGAAAAGGGAAGAAATATCCCTCAGGGGCTGAAGCCCGCTTTATTGGGCGGCTATTACGGCACGACTGAAGTCGTGCCCCTTCAAGGCGGCTGTTTGGGGTCCGGGAATACGGTGATGAAGACGCACACGAAGACGAATGCGGCGCGGATTCTGGACGGACTGGGGATTGCGTATGAGATTCGCGAGTATGAGGTCGATCCGGAGGAGTTTTCGGCGCTGGTCGTGGCGGAAAAGGTGGGACTGCCGGCGGAGCAGGTGTTCAAGACGCTGGTGTGCGTAACCAGCGAGAAAGAGCATGTGTTTGCGGTGGTGCCGGGCGATGCGGAGCTGGAGTTTAAGAAGCTGGCGGCTGCGGCGGGGGCGCGGAAGGCGGAGATGGTGAGCCTGAAAGACGTGCAGCCGCTGACCGGGTACGTGCGCGGGGGCGTGACGGTGCTGGGGGCGAAGAAGAATTTTCGGGCGTTTGCGGATGAGACGCTGGAGCTGTTCGAGGTGATTTCGGTGTCGGCGGGGACGCGCGGAGTGCAGGTGGTGCTGAAGCCGGAGGATTATCTGCGGGCGACGGGAGCGACGGTGGCGGATCTGTCGAGGCGGAGCACAGAGCGCAGAGCTCAGGGCGCAGAAAGCGGGAAAGACCTTTGAGGCCCGCTTATTTTTTGTTGCATCTGAAGAAGGATTTGCATCTCGAGTGGCGATCGAAGGACGCGATCAACTCGATGCTGTTCTTCGCGCTGCTGGTGGTGGTGCTGTTCAGCCTGGCGTTCGATCCGACCCAGGATGCGTCCAGGAAGATTGCGGGCGGGATTCTGTGCGTGGCGACGATGTTCGCGGCGGTGAGCGCGCTGAATCAGGCGTGGGCGCGGGAGCTGCGCAACCAGGTGCTGGATGCGCTGCGGATGACGCCGGCTCCGGGAGCGGCGCTGTTTCTGGGCAAGGCGATCGCGAATTTCCTGTTCGTGACAGTGGTGGAGATCGTGCTGGCGCCGGTGTTTGTGGTGTTCTACAACCTGCACGCGCTGGGCAATGCGCGGCTGCTGGCGCTGGTGCTGCCGCTGGGGACGTGGGCGCTGATCGTGAACGGGGTGTTTTTTGCGGCGCTGTCGATCCGGACGCGGAACCGGGAGCTGCTGCTGCCGCTGATCCTGTTTCCGATTTTTATTCCGGCGCTGCTGGGGATGGTGATGTCGGCGACGGCGATTCTGACCGGGGAAGGCGACGCGACCATGTGGATCAAATTTTTAGCGGGGTACGATGTGGCATTCACGACGCTGTGCATGATGCTGTTTGAGGTGATTCTGCACGCGGAATAGGGGGCCGGCGGCACAGACGCCGGATTGGACGCAGCGCGGAACAAGGCTGCCTGGACGGCGAGTCCTACCAGCGGCCGGAGTGATGGTTATGGAGGACGTGGGCAGCAGAGAAGGCGACGATCCAGAGACCGATGACCAGGCTGCCGATGGTGATGACCCATTTGCGAGCGGGGCGGTCGTGGGGAGCGAGGGTGGAGGTTTTGCGGACTCCGAAGATCTGGCCACCGATGCCAACGACCATCAGAAGCGCGCCGAGAACGAGGGTGAACCAAGCCATGGCTAACCTTTGTACCCTGGCTGAGGTAGATGTGGGAAGGGGCAATGGGGTGGGCCGGGCAGTGAGGAATTGGGTACGGGCTCGAAGGGTGACGGGAAATGTCTGGATACAGGAAACTTAGCTGGATTGAGGTTGAATTATGAAGCTGTGGCGATGGGTATGGCTGGCGGTGACGCTGGGGGTGCTGGTGGAGGGTTTCCACGTAGCAATGTACGTGGTGCCTCCGGATGCGGCGCAGGGGAATGTGCAGAGGATTTTCTACTACCACATTCCGTCGTGGGCGGGGATGGGGCTGTTTTTCCTGATCAACCTGATCTGCTCGCTGGTGTATCTGGCGGTGCGGAACCGGAACCAGACGCTGGCGCTGAAGGCGGATTCTCTGGCGGTGGCGTCGGCGGAGATGGGGGTGGTCTTCTGCCTGATCGGGCTGGTGACCGGGTCGCTGTGGGGACGCGCGGTATGGGGGATCTGGTGGACGTGGGATGCGCGGCTGACGTCGACGCTGGTGCTGTGGCTGATCTACGTGGCGTATCTGCTGCTGCGGCGGTTTGCGGCGGGGCCGCAGATGCGGACGCTGGCGGCGGTGATGGCGATTTTCGGATACGTGGACGTGCCTATCGTATATATGTCGACGCGGTGGTGGCGGACGCAGCATCCGGGGCCGGTGTTCGGGGGCGCGCCGGGATCGGGGATCGCCCCAAGCATGATGCCGGCGGTGTGGTGGAATCTGGCAGGGTGGCTGATGTGGGGGATCTTTGTGGCGAGCCTGCGGTATGTGGCGCAGTATCGCGAGGAGATCAAGGAACAAGAGGCAGGGCTGGCAGCACTGGAAGCGCACGAGATCAAGGCGGGGAGGTAGCGGCGATGGATTCGATGGGACATGAGCATCTGGTGCTGGCGTATGCGGCGACGATTGCGATTCACCTGGTGTACGTGACGTATGTGGCGGTGCGGTACCGGGCGAGCGGCCGGAAGGGCCAGGTGGGAAACTGAACGGGGCTGGCTGGGGTTTTGGCCGGAAGGCAGCGAGACGGTACATTAGTACTATGTTGCGAATTGGCCGTTTGCTTGCAGTCAGCGTGGCGGTGCTGGCGATCGCGATGGGAGCGCGAGCCCAGGAACAGCCGCTGCACCCCCAGGACACATCTGCCTTGCATCCGCCGCCGGGAGCCAAAGTAGCGATCGTGGAGTTCTACGATCTGGAGTGCCCGATGTGCGCGATGCAGAACCCTGTCATCATGCAGGCGGTGGCGCAGTATCACGTGGCGTGGCTGCGGCATGATTTTCCGCTGCCGATGCACAACTGGAGTTTCCAGGCGGCGGTGAATGCGCGCTGGTTCGACACGAAATCGAAGCAGCTGGGCGACGACTACCGGAACTCGGTCTTTGCGAATCAGCCGAACATCGAGACGAAGGCCGACCTGCTGGAATTTACACAGAAGTTCGCGCAACAGCATGGGCTGGAGCTGCCGTTCGTGATGGATCCACAGGGCAAACTGGCAGCGGAAGTGAAGGCCGACGTGGCGCTGGGCGACCGCATGGGCATTCACGAGACGCCGACGGCCTTTGTGGTGACGGATCACGGCTACCAGCAGGTGATGGACTTCAATAAGCTGTTCTCCATGCTGGACCAGGCGGAAGGGCAGTAGGGCAAAGGATTACGGTCTACGGTTTAGGGTTTAGACAGGGGAGCCTGCACGGGGTGCAGGCTTCTTTTTTCGTGGGACAGGAATCAGTGAATCGAGAGAGCGAGATGGATGTCGAGACGATGAACGCGAAGCCGCCGGTGGCGGCGCGGAAGCATACGGAGCGGGTGGAGCACGGGCATACGCTGGTGGACGATTATGGCTGGCTGCGGGAGAAGGAGAAGCCCGAAGTTACGGCGTATCTGGAAGCGGAGAACGCGTACACGGATGCGGCCATGGCGGGGACCGAGGAGCTGCAGAAGCAGCTCTACGAGGAGATGCTGAGCCACATCCAGGAGACGGATGTGTCAGTGCCGTTCCGGGACCGGGAGTGGTGGTACTACTCGCGGACGGAGCAGGGGAAGCAATACGAGATCTATTGCCGGAAGCGCGGGACGGCGGAGGCGCCGCTGGGGGATGAAGAGATTCTGCTGGATGTGAATGCGCTGGCGGACGGTGAGACGTTCCTGGCGCTGGGCACGATGACGGTTTCCGACGACGGGAATCTGCTGGCCTATTCGGTGGACAACCGGGGGTTTCGGCAATACACGCTGCGGGTGAAGGATCTGCGGTCGGGCGAGCCGCTGGCAGAGCACGTGGAGCGGGTGGGGTCGGTGGTGTGGGCGGCGGACAATCGGACGCTGTTTTACACGGTGGAAGACGAGGAGCAGAAGCGGCAGTTCCAACTGTGGCGGCACGAGCTGGGGCGGCCGCACACGGAAGACGCGCTGGTGTATGAGGAGGCGGACGAGCGGTTCAACATCGGGACGGGGCGGACGCGCGACGACCGGTACGTGATCCTGGAAAGCGCGAGCCATACGACCAGCGAAGAGCGGTTTTTGCCGGCGGATCAGCCGCTGGGCGAGTGGACGCTGATTGCGCCGCGGCGCGAGGAGATCGAATACTACGCGGACCATCGGCATGGGCGGTTTTATATTCGCGTGAACGATACGGGGAGGAATTTCCGGCTGGTGACCGCGCCGGTGGAGACGCCGGGAACAGAGCACTGGACGGAACTGATTCCGCAGCGCGACGAGGCGATGCTGGAAGAGGTGGACCTGTTTGCGGATTTCTGCGCGGTGTGGGAGCGGCGGCGGGGATTGCAGCACGTGCGGGCGGTGCGGTTTGCGGGGGAAGGGCCGGAGTTTGGTGCGGAGCGGGAGATTGCGTTTCCGGAGCCGGTGTACAGCGCGCATCCGCATTTCAACCGGGTATTCGATACGGGGAAGTACCGCTATGGATACCAGTCGCTGGTGACGCCGAGCTCGGTGTTTGAGTACGACGTGGCGACGGGCGAACAGGCGCTGCTGAAGCAGGTGCCGGTGCCGGGAGGGTTCGAGCGGGAGCGGTACGAGTCGGAGCGGATTTTTGTGAAGGCAGCGGATGGGGTGGAGGTTCCGGTGTCGCTGGTGTGGAGACGCGACACGCGCGAGCCGGGAAAGAATCCGTTATGGATTTATGGGTACGGGGCGTATGGGTATTCGTTGCCGGTGGGGTTCAACAGCACCCGGTTGAGCCTGCTGGACCGGGGGTTTGTGCTGGCGTATGCGCATGTGCGCGGCGGCGGCGATATGGGCAAGGCATGGCACGATGCCGGGCGGCTGATGCAGAAGCGGAACACGTTCACGGATTTTACGGCGGTGACGGAGGCGCTGGTGGAGCGTGGATATGGCGCTGCGAATCGCGTGGCGGCGGAGGGCGGCAGCGCGGGCGGACTGCTGATGGGGGCGATTGCGAATCTGCGGCCGGATCTTTATCGGGCGATTGTGTCGCACGTGCCGTTTGTCGACGTGATGAATACGATGCTGGATCCGACGCTGCCGCTGACGGTTCCGGAATACGAGGAGTGGGGCGATCCGAACGAGAAAGAAGCTTTTGAATACATGCTGAGTTATTCGCCGTACGACAACCTGGCGGCGAAGAATTATCCGGCCATGCTGGTGAAGACGTCGCTCTTCGACAGCCAGGTGATGTATTGGGAGCCGGCGAAGTATGTGGCGAAGCTGCGGACCCTGAAGACCGATGATCGGGTGCTGCTGCTGCACACGAATATGACGGCGGGGCATGGGGGCGCGTCGGGGCGGTACGACTATTTGAAAGAGATTGCGATGGATTACGCGTTTTTGATGAGGGAGCTGGGGGTAGTCGATCTCCGGGGCTGAAGCCCCTTCTTTGGGAACGTTTCGTTCACCGGGCTGAAGCCCGGTGCTTCTACCCAGTCTCGCTGCGCGAGACGGAATGCGCGCGAATCCCACATCTGCCATTCGAGAGCGGAGGCGTTCGACGCGCGCGCAGCTGGGCGAGACCAGTTTGTAGGGCGCTCTGCGTGCGGCTAATGGCCGGAGACGGCCAGGATGGGGCAGGGAGTTTCGTTGGCGATGCGGCGGACGGTTCCCGCCCATTCGACGAGGCGGGCGTGGCGGCGCAGGCCGACGACGAGCAGATCAGCGTGGGTGGAGCGGGCGGCGCGGAGAATTTCTCCGGTTTCCGAGCCTTCGGCGACCATGGTGTGAACTTCGACGCCGTGGGCGGCGGCCTGCTGCTTCACTTCGGACTGCATGGCCTCCAGGTGCTCGCGGTGCTCAGCTGCAAGTTCGGCGGGCAGCGTGGGCGCGACGGTGCTGGCGATGTTGAGATAACCGGGGAGCGGCTCGACGACAGAAACGAGAGTTGCCGAGGAGTGCAGGGCGGCGGCGAGCTCGATGCCGGTGTCGAGCGCCTTTTTCGATTCCGGCGAACCATCGTAGGCAATCAGGATGCGATTGAACACGGTCGGGACTCCTTTCGCAGCTTCTTCCGAACAGAGCGGCGGCGCAGAGTGCCACCTGCACTGATTCTGTGAGGGCGCTGTTGGTTATAACACCCATTGGAGTGCGCGAACAGGGGAGAAGATTCCGATACCTGCATGGGTGCGTCGGTTCCGGAAAGGCTATCCGGGCACGGTGACGGGCTGGGCGGCGCGGGATTCGCGGCGGGCGAGGGTCGCGAGGACGAAATAACTGGCGGCGGCGAGGGATGCGTCGGTGAGGAGACTGGCGAGGGCGGCTCCACGCCAGGAGAAGCGCGGTATTAGCAGGAAATTGAGAAGCAGATTGAAGGCGGCAGCGCCGAATTGGGTGGCAGTGCGGTTCCACTGCGAGGCAGAGGCGGTGATGGCCGTGCCCCAGGCGTAGTGGAGCGCGCGCAGGATGGGCAGCAGGCAGAGCCAGCGCAGCGCGGCGACCGATTCGCGAAAGGATGGGCCGAAAAGCGCGGGCAGGAGCGGGGCGGCGATCCAGAGCGCGGCGGCCGCGAAGATCGAGTACGGGAGGGTGCGGGCGAGGGTGGTGCGGGCAAAGGCGCGCGCGGGGCGGACGCCGCGGAGTCCTTCGCGAAAGAAGTGCGGGGTGGCGGCGGCATAGATGGCGTAGATGGGGGCGCTGGCGGCGTCGACGGCGCGATAGGCGGCGGAGTAGATGCCGGCGGCGGCAGTTTGGCCGAGGCTGACGAGGAAGGTCTTGTCGATGTCGTTGTAAATGGAGACAGAGGAGTTGGACAGCGAGAAGCTGAGGCCTTCGCTGAGGTCGGCGCAGGCGATGCGGGCGAAGCGCGGGCGGCCGAGGCGGCGGGCGACCAGTGCGAACGCGAAGAGGGCGACCGTGAGCGTGGAGAGCCAGTAGATGTGCGCCCAGACAAGCGCGGTGGGTTGAGTGC
>JBATVK010000147.1:0-12246 GCA_049671725.1 Acidobacteriaceae bacterium | reverse complement strand
GCAGAGCCGCCGCAAACGAACACCTTCTTCCGATCACTGAACTCTCCCCCGACGATCCCGCCTCGTGGGAGAAGGGCCTCTTCCGCTACGCTCCAGAGCCCCTCCTCCCACGTAATCCCAACCACTTACTGCCCCGTTGTGGCCTGATTTTGCTCCGCCACACTGGCCTGGTTTTACTCCGCCCTTGACACTTCTGCGCTGCCTCAATTGCCCGAAGGCTGGTGCTGGGCGACGCTCAGGCAACTTACCTCTCTGGTAACGAGTGGCTCACGCGGATGGGGGGATTTGTACTCCGACTCAGGCCCATTCTTTATTCGTGCTCAAGATATCAAAACCGATTCTTTGCTGCTTCACGAGGCAGCTCGTGTTGAATTGCCAACGGGCTCTGAGGGAACGCGCACACTCGTCCAGCAATTCGATCTTTTGGTCACTATCACAGGCGCTAACGTCACAAAGACAGCGCTGGTGGTGCATGAGATTGAAGAAGCGTACGTCAGCCAGCATGTGGGGTTGGTCCGTCCGATTATGCCCGAAACGTCTCAGATCTTATACGCCTGGATCGTCAGTCCAATGCAGGGCCGGGCGGAGTTGCTTCGAGTCGCTTATGGAGCGGGCAAGCCGGGATTAAACTTGGATAATCTCCGCGAGCTTAGTATCGCACTTCCGCCCCTGGACGAACAGAAGAGAATCCAAGATGAGCTATCGAGGATTCTAACTTCAGTCATCGAGTTGGAATCGAGCATAGACCGCAGCTTTCAACACGCTTCTGGATTGCGTAGCTCTGTTCTCAAGTCGGCCTTTTCCGGCAAGCTCGTTTCCCAGGTCCCTTCCGACGAGCCCGCCTCCCTGCTGCTGGAACGCATCCGCGCGGGGCGTGTGCAATCCTTGAATGGAAGAGTCTCGCGCGCCGCGGTCCATCCCCGCGCCGTCAGGGATCGAAGAAAACGATGACGAAGAAATCCTCCCGCAAATCCGTCGCCAAGGTGCCCGATTCGCCGCCGCGCACCAATATGGAAAAGACCATGCGCGGCATCCAACGCATGATCGAAGGGAAAGAGTTCGGCTCCATCGAGGATATGAACGATTTCCTGGCGTCGCACTCCAGCAAAGGGCTTATCGCTTCTCTGGGCCGGGCCGGCATGACGGCCAAAGACAAAGCGCAGGAGTTGGCCTTCGACGCCATGGAAGCAGCGAGCGCCGCCAAAGCGCGCAAGCTGGCCCAGCGGGCCTTGGCGTTGGACCCGGACTGCGTGGATGCTCTGGTAGTCTTGACCGAGATCAACGCCCCATTGGCGCGCGAGGCGATTGACGGCTTGCAAAAGGCCGTGGCTGCGGGCGAGCGATCACTGGGGGCAAGGTTCTTCCGCGACAATCGGGGGCACTTCTGGGGGTTGCTGGAGACGCGGCCTTTCATGCGGGCGATGGAGCAGTTGGGCGGGCTGCTGCGCGCCGAGGGACGTCTCCCGGAGGCGATCCGCGTTTACGAACGGATGCTGGAACTGAATCCGAATGACAACCAGGGCGTGCGCGATCTGTTGCTGGGCTTGTACCTGGCGGTGGACGAGCTGGCCGGCGCGGCCAAACTCCTGAGGAAATACAAGGAAGATACGCTCGCCAATTTCTCCTGGGGCCGCGTGCTGGAGCGGCTGCTGGCGGCAGACGAACCCGGCGCCCGCGCCGCGCTCGTGAAGGCGCGGAAACAGAACAGGTTCGTGGAGCAGTACCTTTGCGGGCAGAGGCGGATTCCCAAGGAGATGCCGGCATCCTTTTCGCCCGGCAGCGACGAAGAAGCTACCCTGTGCGTAGAGACCTTGGCGCCCGTTCTGGTGCGGCATCGAGAGGCTGCGCTGTGGCTGCGAGACCAGTGTGCCAGGGGAGCTGCGGCCAGGATTTCAAAGGCTGCGCCGGAGGAGCGGCTGCAATGACCTCGAATGGCATCGTTCAAAAACTCTGGAACTACTGCAACATCCTGCGGGACGACGGGCTTTCGTATCAGGACTACATCGAGCAGCTTACACTTCTGCTCTTCTTGAAGATGGCCGATGAGCGGCAGAAGATGCTGCCGGGCAGGGCGGCGCTTATCCCGAAGGAGCTCGATTGGCAAAGTCTGGAGCGGCTGGACGGTGAAGACCTGGATACGCATTACCGGCACATCCTACTGGAGCTTGGTAAAAAGCCGGGGCTGCTGGGCACGATTTTCCGCAAAGCGCAGAACAAGATTCAGGATCCGGCCAAGCTGAAGCGGCTGGTCACGGATCTGATCGGGCGTGAGCAATGGACCATGCTCGGCGTGGACGTGAAAGGCGATGCCTACGAAGGGCTGCTCGAAAAGAACGCAGCAGACGTGAAGGGCGGTGCGGGACAATATTTCACGCCGCGCGCGCTGATTCAGGCCATTGTGGACGTCATGCGGCCGGAGCCGGGACAGCTCATCCATGATCCGGCCTGCGGCACGGGTGGCTTTCTGCTGGCGGCGCACGACTTTATCAGCCGCAGTTACCCGTTGGACAAAGACCAAAAGCGATTTCTGAAGGAAAAGGCACTTTCGGGGATCGAAATCGTGGATGGAGCCGCGCGGCTGTGCGCGATGAATCTGTTCCTACACGGCGTTGGCGGCGAGAATTCGATCTTTGTCGGCGACGCGCTCATTTCGCGCGGGTCGCGCGAGTACAACATGGTGCTCACTAACCCGCCTTTCGGAAAGAAATCCAGCGTAACGATTGTGAACGAAGAAGGTGACCAGGAGCGAGAGGCACTGACGATTGCGCGCGAGGACTTCTGGGCAACGACCAGTAACAAGCAGCTGAATTTTCTTCAGCACGTGCGCTCCATTCTGAAGATCGACGCGCGCGCTGCCATCGTGGTGCCGGACAACGTACTCTTCGAGGGCGGTGCGGGAGAGACGATCCGGCGGCGATTGCTCAAGGAATGCGACGTTCACATGCTGCTGCGCCTTCCGACCGGCATTTTCTACGCGCAGGGCGTGAAGGCGAATGTCTTGTTCTTCGACCGCCGCATTGCCAGCGAGAAACCCTGGACAAAACAGCTCTGGATTTACGACTTCCGCACGAACGAACACTTCACGTTGAAGACGAATCCACTGCGGCGAGAGAACCTGGACGATTTCGTCGCCTGCTACAACGTTGCCAACCGGCACAAGCGTAAGGAGACCGAGCGCTGCCGCGTGTTCGGCTACGACGAGCTGATTAAGCGCGACAAGGCCAGTCTCGACATCTTCTGGCTGAAGGACGAAAGCCTGGAAGACGCCGCCAATCTCCCGGAACCCGGCGTGATCGCCGCGGAGATCGTAGAGGACCTGCAGGCCGCGCTTGACGAATTTGCTCTGATAGCCGCGGATTTGCAGAAACGGGCATAGGACCAGGAAATTTCTGCCTGGAGGTTTCGTGATCGGGCGCCTGCAGTGCGCAGCCAATGCAAAAGTCGATTCCGCTGGTAGAACGACCCCATTTGAGTTGCCGGCCGGATTCGAAAACGGAAAGTTATTGATCTATATTTACGGTGATTGACAAAATCATTCATGTATGGCTATTCTCGGTAGTAGATTGGAGGCAATATGGTGCCATCGCGCATTTTGTGGTGCTTTGCGGTGTCCTTGGCCTTCATTGCAGTTGTCTATTCTCTGCGAAAAGAGCCTAATTGTCCTCCTGAGCGATTGAGACGCCCAATAGGTTTTCATTCTGCTCATGGCGAACATGGTGCCGAAAAACAATTGAATGATTCCGCAGCCGCATAGCTGCGGCCCCATTGAAGCTTGATCTATATTTGCGGGGATTGCGCGTCTCCGCTACTTTCCGCGCCTTTAGGGGTGCGGCCTCGTTCTTTGGAGTGCGCGTCACTCGTCTCTGTGTTCGGAGGCATCTACTTGGCGACAGATGTCTTGATGTCCCAATCCGGTGTGGGCTTTGCCGACATATTCCAGTTGCTGACCGGCAACCGTCCTTATCGCTGGCAAGAGAAACTCTTCCATAGTTTTCTTTCCGCGTTCTATCCGAGCAGCATCAACTTGCCAACAGGGTCGGGCAAGACCTCAATAATGGCAATCTGGCTGGCGGCCCTTGCCCATCAGGCCTCGCTGTCTCCGCCGGATGTAGCTATACCTCGTCGACTCGTGTGGGTGGTTGATCGGCGCGTAGTTGTGGATCAGGCGACGAGCGAAGCCGAGCAGCTTGCGGAGCGCGTCAACAAATCAAACGAAAGTCTGCTACTGCGCAATTTGAGGGACGTGCTGGCACCGCTGTCGTCCCACACACCGGAAGGAGACGTGCTCGCAATCAGCACCTTGCGCGGAGAGAAAGAGGACAATCGCACATGGAGCAGAGATCCATCCCGCCCCGCAATCATTGTAGGTACGGTGGACATGATCGGGAGTCGTTTGCTCTTTTCCGGCTACGGCGATGGACCCTACTGGGCTGCGCAGCACGCGGGCCTCTTAGGGCACGATGCTCTCGTCGTCAACGACGAGGCGCATCTGACGCCGGCCTTTGCGGACTTGTTGCGAAAGCTCGAAGATGTCCAGCCTGAGCATCTGAAACCTTTCCGCACGATTCGGCTCTCCGCAACTCACGCGAGCGGCGGGTGCTGGCCCGAATCGCTGGAGCAGGACCACGAGGAACCGCGCTTCCGAAAGAATTTCGAGACGAGAAAGGGCCTCGATATCCGTGCCCTACCCGCGGCCAAATTCGAAGGAACCGTGCTGGAATTGGCGATGGGCGCTGAAACTGGGCGGACGCTGATTTTTTTCAGAGAGCCGGAGAAGGTAAGGAAGTTCGCCGACACTTTGGCGAAGAAGGGCGCGGGCCGGAATCGGATTCGAATGCTTACTGGAACGATGCGCGGATTCGAGCGCGACCAGCTTACGGAGAGCGAGGTATTCAAAGCCTTCGCCGCGCGCGAGCGCCCCGCCGAGTCGTATTGGCTTGTAGCGACATCGGCCGCAGAGGTCGGCGTCAACATCAGTGCGGACCGTCTCATCACGGATCTCGATACGCTGGATCACCTTCTCCAGCGATTCGGCCGTCTCAACCGGTTCGGCGAGACCGATGGCGTGGCCCATCTTCTGACTGTCGAGGCTGAAGGAAAGGCCCGCGAAAAGGACGCGCGCCGGGGTGCGGCGCTGGCGTTTCTCCGCTCCTTGCCCCAGCGCGAGGACGGCTTTTACGATATTTCGCCGAGCGCCCTCTTCGGACTCGACCTTCCCGAAACTGCCTTGTCCGAAGCGCCGCTTGAAGCCCCGCTTCACAACTGGCATATCGACGTTTGGAGCCAAACCTCGCTGGGAACCCACCCGGTCCGGCCTGCGGTCGGGCCATGGCTGCATGGCAAGCAGGAGAATTACCCTGAGACCTACGTGGCCTGGCGCGAAGATGTGCCCTTTCTTACGAGAGACGAGATCGATCCCGGCGACCGCGAGGAAGTGCTGCGGAAGTATCGTTTGCTGGCGCACGAGCAGTTGCGGGAGCCGACCTCACGGCTGCTTGAAAAGCTGGAGGAACTTGCTGCCAAAGCCAACGTTGACACAAAGTTTCTCCTTCGCAAGAGAGATGGAGGTGTCGATGTGCATGACACCGGCGAGTTCAGGAAGATTGAGAACGAAGCCAAGCGAAAAATGATCGTGGCCGAGATTGCCTACTGCCAAATCCTGTTGCCTCCTGGTTGCGGCAGACTCGACAACGGCATGCTAACTCCGGAATGGGGCGAGCCCGGCGATGATGCTGCTGTGGGCCAATCAACTGGAGCGCCATACGATGTTTCGTCTGATGAACGATATGCCAAGCGCGCTGCCTTCCGACGCACGCTCCAGGAAGACGGAACGTGGCGGGCGCAGCGGCTGGGTGGAATTCCTATCTACGACAGCGATTTTAGAACCTTGGCCGATCCAAAACCAGACCTGCGTGGGTTCGCAAGCGATCACGGGTGGCGATTCCTGCTGGGGGCGCCGCTGAGTCCGCCGGATGATGATACCGAGGCAAAGGCATCCGACCTCCTCTACTTTGGCGAGGCCGGGCGAAATCGCCCTGCCGGGACAGATCCTTACTGGCTCGACGATCACCTAGCCCATGTGGCTGAACACGCCGAGGCGCTTGCAGAGAGATTGGGCATGCCGGAACTGGCGTCGGCGTACAAATCCGCAGGCGAGCTGCACGACCTGGGAAAGAGCGAGCCAATCTGGCAAAAAGCTGCCGGGAACTACGGAGACTCGTACAAGGGCGCGGCCGTTGCGAAGTCGATCAAACCGATGCGCGGACGCGAACTGAACGGTTTTCGGCACGAGCTTGTCTCCTTGCGGCGTGCTGAAGAGCGGTTACGAGATGAGCCGTCGGAGTTGCGCGAGTTCATTCTTCACCTCATCGCTTCCCACCACGGACGCTCGCGGCCCCATTTCGAAACAAAGGCATACGACCGAAAGCATCTTGCGGCGAGTCAGGAAACGGCGATGGCATCCGCGCGCAGGTTTGCTCGCCTGCAAGAAAGGTTTGGGCCATGGGGGCTGGCGTACCTTGAAGCCATTTTCAAAGCAGCGGATGGGCTTGCTTCGGGCGAATGGGAGGATCCGAACCATGCCTGAGCTTCGCGTCGCAATCGATCCGTGTAACCCCGGCCAGTTTTATGCATGCTGCGGGCTGATCGAACTGCTCGATCTTGCTGGAACTTATACGCTATCCCGGTTTTATATGGATCGTTACCATCCACGCGAGGCAGAGTTTGTGGTGGAGAGTGAACGGGGCTTAGATCTGGACTTTATAGCCAGCGCGATCAAGCAAGCCACGTTCACGCCGGCGAGCGTGGACAAGCCTCCCTACAAGGACTCCATAGCCCCGGTCTCGGTTTCAGTGTTGAATCACGATCTGGACCTGGATTGGTGGCTAAATGAATTTCGCGATCAGGCAACACCGTTGAAGTGCTGGGCGGGGCAAGTGACCACGCAAAAGCTGACATCCGAACTTCCCAAGCTGCTTCCAACCGCCGGTGTTTCTTTCGACGGCGACGGGTTCACCAGCACGCGATTCGGCATCGATCCCCGCTCGGCATGGGTGGCGCTCGACCTAGGCTACTCTCCCAACGAGCAGGGACAGGAGTCGAGGACATATCCAATCGTTGAACTGCTCGCGGCCTTTGGTCTTCAGGGATTTCGGCCGACCGGCAGCCGCGCACAAGGATTTACCTATGCACTCTGGTTAGAGCCTCTCCCGCGTATTGTGGCCCGATCGGCAGGGGTTCGGCCATGGGAGGGCCTTCCGGCTGCACAGTACGGGTTTAAGCTTGGAGTGCGCGGAAGTTATAAGTTCTTTTGCTTTGCAAATCCAATTCTTGTGTAAGAGGAACTTCTATGTTGACTCAATTTGATTCCTGGCTTGCGAGCGACGGCCCCGTCGCTCTGACGATCAACGAATTGCTCGAACCCGCCGCCGGTGCGAAATCTGTGTTCTTCCCGCCCACCTTTGCTCCTCCCGAAGGCAGCGACGAGAAACCCGGCTACGTCATTGACGAGAACCGTATTTGCCTCGTCGATACCGTTGGTTCGCAGGCGAATCGCCTCGAACCGATGTTCAAACGCCCCGATTTTGCAAGTCTTATGCCGCGCTTCACGGTGAAGGCCGGGGATCGCACTGTTGACATTCTCGACGCCGGCCATCGCGCGGCCGACGCCATTGTGCGCTTCTCCGACCAGTGGGAACCGCTGCGGAATGCATTCCTCGCCTATCGGGATAAGGGCGACGCGCTGCCATTAGCAAGAATCGCGCCCACCTCGCTGGTTTTTGGCGCCTGGGATTCGCGTGACACCGGCGCGAAGATTCCGCGCCTCATAGAATCTACGGTGCGCGCTTATGGGGTAGAGCGGCTAACCCGGTCCGCCCAGTATTTCTCCGCGCTCGAAAAGGAAGAAGTTCTCGAGATGGAATTGGATAGTCTCGGCCAAAAAACACTTTCCGGTTATGGCATTTCCGACAGTCCTGCGGGCCGGGTCCCCGGCGGCGTCGTTGCGAGAGACGGGATCGTGCGCGAGGCTCTCCTTAATCTGATCGCATTGCGCGCCATCGGAACCGGAAACGCCGAAGCTAGCATTAAGTTGCAACGGTACATTCTCGGCCTGAGCCTGATGGCATTTGTCGCGCCTGCGCAGCTATATCTCCGCCAGGGATGTGTCCTTGTGGCTTCTGGCGACAAACCGGCGGAGAGGAAGATCGTATGGCGCAGCGGGAAGCGGGACAATTTCGACCTTGCCGAACAGCAGGTTCTCGATTTTGCCCGGTCGGCCGCCAGCGAGTTCGGGGTAGGGCCAGGCATCGAAGCTGTTTTTCATCCCGACCGCGTCAAAGCAGCTGCAAACGAGAAAACTGCGAAAAGGAAAGGCAAGGGCGCCCCGGCTCCCGTCTAAGCTAGCTATGGAACAGTACATTTGCATTGCCGCGACATTTCTTGTCGGCAGATACCACGGGGTCGAATGGCCTCCGAGTCCGGCGCGCTTGTTTCAGGCATTGCTCGCTGGGGCGCGTACCGGTTCTTACCGTCAGCAGTGGAGCGCCGCCGAGTCGGCGCTGCGGCTCTTGGAAGCGCTCCCGGCGCCTGAGATCGTGGTGCGAGATTTTGAGACGCGAACCTCATACCGGATTGCCGTGCCTAACAACGATTCCGATAAGGCTGGGCGGGAATGGAGCGCCGGGCGTCCGTTCGATCTGGCGACGACCCGCACCATGAAATCGGTAATTCCTCGTGAAGTACAAGATCGGACCAAGAGCGGACCGCACGTTTACTATCTCTGGAAGGTCTCAGCCGAGAACCCTGCCATCCATGCGGTTTGGCAGACTGCAACCTTCCTGCATACCTTCGGGTGGGGCATCGACATGGCCTATGCCGACTCTTTTGTTTTGGACGAAGATGGAAGGCGTGCCCTGGCATCGAATTCGGAGCTTTGGTTGTACAGCCCAGGGGAGCAAGGCGATCTACGCGATGTTCCAGCGCTCGGATATTTTGATGACCTGCTGCAGGCTTATAGCCGATCCTGTAATCGCTTGTCGAAATACGGCGTTGACCCGTCCATACGTTCCATTAAGCACGGGCAATGTCGATATCGACGAGCCGGCAGCCCCGTGAATCCGAGCGCTCGCTTCCTGCTGCGGCGCCTCGATGACAGCGATAAGCCGTATGCCGTTCCGTGGGCGCTTGGAATGAAGGTGGCTGCGTGGATGCGCAGCGCCGCCAAAGAAGCTCTCCGCGAGGAGGGATACAAGGAAGAATTCATCAACAGCTACATCCTTGGACATGGACACGGTCACGGTAGACACGTCTCTTTCGTTCCGGTTCCCACCATTCGGGCCGGGGCTGCCGACGGCGCCGTGCGCCGCGTCATGCTGGTCGAGCCGGCTGACGCCGATGGCAAGGTAACTGCGCTCTTGCAACAGAAACTTGCTCCGTCCGAGCTAATGATGCTTACAAATGGCGGACCGCCAAAGCCCGTATGCTCTCTGGCGGAAGTTCCGCGCGACGATAGTGTCTTTCTCCGCTATTGCAACGCCAGCAAACCCAGCAAACGCTGGCACTCGGTTACACCGGTCGTGCTGCACGGATACAATTCCGAGCATCGCAAGTTTTCGCTTAAGAAGACGGAGCAGCTCTTATACCAGGCGTTTGAAGAGTCTGGGTATGCAAAACAATCGATCGCCGAGTTGTGTTTTCAGGCCGCTCCGTTTTGGCCGGGAACCGAAGGCGCTACCGCCATCCGCGTCCCTCAACATTTGCGGCAATGGCCACGCTACCACGTCGCGGTCCGTTTTTCGACTCCGCTGAACGGCCCGGTCCTGGTCGGGATTGGGCGGCATTATGGCATCGGCCTTTTCGCAGCCCCATGGAGCCAAGGAGGGTAAAGGTCCATATGCGCAGTTCCTACCTGGTTTGTTACGACATCTCGGACGATAAGCGGTTGCGCAAGGTCTTCAAACTGATGCGCGGGTTCGGAGACCATCTTCAGTTCTCTGTCTTCGAGTGCCAGTTCACGACGTCAGACCTTGTGCGCTGCCGCGAGGCATTGCGCGAGGTCATTCACCATGACGACGACCAAGTTCTCTTTGTGAATCTCGGGCCAGCCGAGGGACGCGGGGATCGGGTCATTTCCGCCTTGGGCAAGCCGTACACAAATCTCGATAGCCCTTGCATTGTTGTCTGATCTGGATTGCTGCCGAAAGGAGTTCTCTCGTGTCCACTGAAGCCCAACGTGTCCAACCCGTCCGTGTTGATGAGGACTTGGTTCATCATCTTAAGTTAAAACTTCCCGATCTGCTCCCGGCGCGCATGTTGAACGAATTCGTATATTGTCCGCGCCTCTTCTTCTACGAGTGGGTGGAAGGCGTCTTCGAGAACAGTGCGGATACGCTGGACGGGCAAGCCAAGCACAGTCGTGTGGACTCCGGTCCAAGCGCCATGCCCGAGGCCGAAGAAATGAACGGCGAGACGATTCACTCACGTTCAGTGACGTTATCAAGTGAGCGAGTCGGCTTGACGGCGAAGCTCGACCTGATCGAGAGCGACGCAAATGGGGAGGACGGGAAGACCGTCCGCCCGGTGGACTACAAGCGCGGCAAGCCGCGTGAGATCGATGGAGTTCCGACACCGTGGCCTTCAGACCGAGTACAAGTTGCCGCACAAGCTCTTGTGCTGCGCGATAACGGCTATTCCTGCGATGAGGGCATCCTCTACTACGTCAGCACCAAGCAGCGTGTTCGGATTCCGATTGACGATGCGCTCATCGCCGAAACCGAAGAATTCATCGCGCAGGCGCGGAAAACTGCATTGAGCGACCAGATCCCTGAGCCCCTCGTGGATAGTCCGAAATGTCCGCGATGCTCCCTGGTTGGAATCTGCCTTCCCGACGAAACCAATGCGCTGCGCGCACGGGCGCTCCGATTTGAAGAGCGCCGGCCAATACAGTTCTCCCTCTTCGACAATAACCAGGAAACAGCTCCCCCTGAGGTCCGGCAGTTAGTTGCTGCGCGTGACGATCTCCGCCCCTTATATCTGAACTCACAAGGCTTTCGAGTCGGGAAATCGGGCGCCGTAATTCAGGTCAAGGATGGCGACACACTCAAACAGGAAATCCGCCTCGGGGAGGTGTCGCAAATCAACTTATTCGGCAACGTACAGCTTTCAACGCAGGCTGTGCAGTCATTCTGCTCGGCCGAAGTCCCCGTTTGTTATTTCTCGCAAGGGGGATGGTTCTACGGCATCACGAATGGTTTGAATGCCCGGAATGTGTTTTTGCGCCAACGCCAGTTCGTGTCGGCCGGACACGAACCCACCGCGCTCTCGATTGCACGGAAACTCGTCGCCGGCAAAATCCGGAACCAACGAACACTTCTCCAACGGAATCACATCGAACCGCCGGAAACGGCATTGCGCCAATTGAAGTCGCTGGCGGAGAAGGCGGAAGCAGCTTCGGAAACGGAGGTATTGCTGGGTATTGAGGGCTCCGCGGCGCGAGTCTACTTCAACGAGTTTGCAGGGATGCTCAAGGCAGCGGAGACTGCAGATGACGCTCATCGGGGCTCCTCAGCGGAGTTCACTTTTGACTTCACGCAGCGAAACAGGCGTCCGCCGCGCGATCCGGTGAATGCGCTCCTATCGCTTGCCTACAGCATCCTAGTAAAGGATCTGACTATCACATGCTATTCGCTGGGGTTCGATCCATATTGGGGCTTCTATCATCAGCCACGTTTTGGGCGTCCGGCCTTGGCGCTCGATTTGATGGAGCCGTTTAGGCCGCTGATTGCCGATTCGGTTGTGTTGACCGCGATCAACACGCGCATGGTGACCACGGCGGACTTCATTCGGTCCGGGCCTTCAGTGGCGCTCAAACCGAATGGCCGCAAAGGCTTCTTTCGCGCCTACGAATTGCGTATGGACATGCTTGTGACGCATCCCATGTTCGATTATCGTCTGAGTTATCGGCGGCTGCTGGAAATCCAGGCTCGCCTATTGGCGCGCTTTCTAAATGGTGAAATCGACGACTACCCGGTGTTTGTCACTCGCTGACATTGCAGCGAGTGGTCCGGTGACGCGCAAAACCTGGCGGTCGCTCGCAGACTTTAATCCCAATAAGGAGAACGACTTGAACCTCTCATTGACGAACTGCTATCCTTTGAATCGCCCCCACGCGGCAGCCTCTCGCAAACAGGGGTCGAGATCATTGAAAATAGGTCGGTTCCACAGGCGCCCTTTCCGCGGTGAATTCAC
>JBATVK010000146.1:0-12638 GCA_049671725.1 Acidobacteriaceae bacterium | reverse complement strand
CAATCGAGACTGTTTCCTTGTGAACGTCCATGCCGACATACTTTATGCTGTCCATCTCGCTCTTCCTCCCTGTGGTTTTTTACTCCTCTTGCACCTAGGGGGTGGGGCGTCCTTTCATAATGTGTGCTACAAGAGCTGCATCACCCGGCATGGCTGACATTCTTGGCTCCCGGTTCCGGTGCTGTCAATGTTGCAGAGTCAAGCGAGGCGGCTGCGAACAGGTCCCATGACAAGACATACGGTCAGAGCAGTGCGCAAAGAAAGACGCACGTGGAAAACAATCCGTGACCCGGAGATCCGTACCTCTTAGCAGGAGCAATGGAACTGCAATTGAAGGAATTGCGGTTTGAAGCGCTGTTCACGGACCAGGTCCTGAAACAGGGCAGGGGCAACAATCAGTCCGTACCCGTGGCGAACCTCGGCAGTTGTCCAATCGCCGAAGCGCTCATTGGCCCTTCGCTCTGGCCGAAAAACCGGCTTTGCCGAAGTTTTCGGGTCGACTGTTAACGCTCTCGATCACCAGGGCTCAGGGCAGCTCGCGCACCCAGATGTTGCGGAAGCTGATCGGCGGGCTGGGGTCGCCGTGGGCCTGGAGCTTGATGGGGGCGCGGTCATAGGCCTTATAGAAGGGCTTGCCGATGTACAGGGTCTGGCCGGTGAGCTGGAAGTGATCCTGCACGAGGACGCCGTTGAAGAAGACGGTGACATACGCGGGCGAGGCGAGCGAGCCGTCGGGACGAAAGCGCGGGGCGGTCCAGATGACGTCGTAGGACTGCCACTCGCCTGGCGGGCGCGAGGGGTTCACGAGCGGGATCGACTGCTTGTAGATGCTGCCGGCCATTCCGTTCACATAGGTCGGGTTGTTGTAGCCGTCGAGGATCTGAAGCTCGTAGCCGTCGTCGCCGGGGCCGGTGGAGGCGAGAAAGACGCCGCTGTTGCCGCGGGCCTGGCCGGAGCCGGTGACGTCTTTGGGGATGCGGTACTCGATGTGGAGTTGGTAGTCCTCGAATTTCCGGCGGGTCTCGATGTTGCCGGCGGATTTGTTCACGGTGAGGATGCCGTCGTGAACGATCCAGCGGGCGGGGGTGTGATCCTGCGCCGAGACCCACGCATCTTCATTTTTTCCGTTGAAGAGAACGATGGCGTCGGAGGGCGGCTGCGCGTCCGTGGCGCCGGGAGTGACGACGGGCGGCACGGGCGTCCAGACCTCGGTTTCTTCAGGCTTCATGGATTGCTGGGCGAAGGCGGGCAGCGCAAAGACGGCGAGAGCGAGGCAGAGAATCGATTTCCGCATGACACGTACAGGGTACAGCGATCAGTGATCAGAGATCAGTGGGGCTGCGGCTGAGGTTGCGATCCTGACTGCGGCTGCGATCCGGGCTGGGCGGGCGCCGTGGTCGCGGGGTGGGAGTTGTTGGTGATGTCCTGCCCGTTGTAGATAATGCGGATGCTGGTGCGGAAGCGGTGGTAGTTGGTGTACTGGACCATCTCGTCGATGTTGACGTTCTGGCTGAGGTAGCCCTTGCCGGCGGAGAAGTGCAGCATGGCGGCGCCGTGGGTATAGACAGGGAACCAGTACTGGTTGTCGACCAGCTGGCGCCAGGTGATGAAGGGCAGGGTGAGGTCCTCGTGGCCGGGGCGGAGATCGTCAGGGACGTTTTTGCCGTCGGTGACGACCACCTGGTGCTGTTTCTGGTCGACCCAGATGCGGCCCTGGAAGTAGCGGTGCTTTTTCTCCATGACTTTGGGTTTCACGTCGAAGACCCAGGTCTCGATCTGGTCGATGCGCTGCTTGCCGAGGTACGTGATGTCGTACTGGCTGGCGGCCTCGTCGGTGAGGACGAAGAAGAGGCGGTCCTCGATGTCGGAGAAGTCGCTCTCGGTCATCATGACGTCTTTGATGGTGCTGGGCGGGGAGTCAACGACGCGCTCCATGCGCCGGCCCTGGGGGTTGTAGTAGATGTTGACGACCTGGTAGTACTCCTGGCCGGTGGGGTTGCCGTCGTCGTCCATCACGCGGTAGCGGACGGTGCGGGTCCAGGTGTAGTCGTTGAGAGCCTGGTTGAAGAGGGTCTCCTTGGCGGTGAACTCCTTGATGATCTGGGCGACGGGAATGGAAGGCGCGCTGGGGTCGAGGGGGCCGAAGCCGGAGTCGAGCGGCATGGACTGCTGGGAAGCCTGGGCGAGGAGCGCGGGCGCGGCGGCGAGGGGCAGAAGCAGCAGCGCGGCCAGCAAAGCGGCGAAGCGGGGACGACGCCAGGGATGGGGAAAAGCAGGGGACACGATCCGGCTCCTGTGCCTTCAGGATAGACGCACGGGAAGCCGGATGGGATCGCCGGCGATAGAAGAGATTCGCGGCGCGGGTGGAAGGGGCCGGAAGCCATGTGGATACCGGGGATTGAGAAAATGCTTATCTCTTTGCCGTGGAAAACGGTTAGACTTTGCTGGGACGCGGCGGGATCTGCGGCTTCCAGCTCTCAGGTTGAGGCCATGGGACGACCACCCTGATCGAGCGAAGCCGGCTCGCGGGGCGGAAATTTCGGGCGGTCCGGAAGGCGATTGATTCACGCGTGACGCCGAAGATCGATCGGGCCATCTGCTGCGCGACATGAACGTGCCAACCTTCGACATTCCCTCGCTGGCGCTGCTGGCCGCCCTGATAGCGGTCTTCGGAACCTTGTGGCTGGAGTGGCGGTCGCATCCGGCCAGCGAGCATCGGCTGGGCGAACTGCCGACGGCGCGGCAACGGCACCTGCTGTGGCTGCTGGGATGGTTTTTCCTGGTGGTGCAGCTGGCGGTGCAGGTTTCCCGCTTCGGGGACACGGCCGGCGGCCGGACGGCAGCGCGCGACTGCATGGAGCTGGGCGCGCTGATGTTCCTGGGCTCGCTGGCGGCGCAGTATTTCACGCGGAGACCGAAGATCCTGTACGTGACCGCCTTCGGCGCGCCCCTGGTGCTCTATGCCACGCTGAGCTCGCTCGACAGCGCACCGGGCCTGGCGATGCGCAGCGTGCTGTTCATCTGCCTGGCCGTGACGCTGCTGGTGGGCGCGCGCTGGAGCCTGCACCGGAATCTGGTGCCGGAATGGCTGAGCCTGCTGCTGGTGCTGGTGGTGGGCGCGGCCTGCGCGTGGCTGACGTATCGCGCGGAGTATTCGCAGGCGGTGTCGCTGGTGCACAGCGGAATCCTGCTGATGACGGCGATCCTGTTCGCATCGGCGTTCCGGCGGGCGACCACGGGAGTGCTGTTTACGGTGGGGGGGCTGGCGGTTTGGGCTGTGCCGGGGATTCTGCACGCGATTCCGGCTACCGCGCATCCGCCCGCGGAGTTTCTGCGCGCGATCGATCTGGTGAAAGTGCTGACGGCGCTGGGCATGATCGTTCTGGTGCTGGAAGACGAGATTGCGTCGAACCAGGCTGCGCTGCAGCGCGACCGCCGCGCCCGCCGCGAGATGGAGAAGTACAACGAGCTGTATCTGGGGGCGATTCCGCAGGAGCAGGGCGAGCACGAGTACGACCGCGTGTGCGAGACCATTGTGGAGGCAAGCCGGTTTAAGCAGGCGGTTGTTTTTGTGCGCGGTACAGGAGGCACGTTCCGGCTGGCGGGACGCGCGGGCGTAGGGGAAGAGGCGGCCGGCGCCCTCGGCCTGGCGGCGGCCCGCGTGACGGACGAGAGGGCGGCGGAGCTGATCGGCGCCCGCTATATGGCGCGGGAGATTGGCCACCTGATGCGAGTGGACCTGACTTCGCTGATGGCGGCCGAGGAATCAGGCAGAGCGGCGAGCGAGGGCGACGCCGACGCGCGAGAGGGCGCGTCTGCTGCGCGGGGAACGCCTGGGAATGGACTGAATTCGCGCAATTCGTGGATGATCGGAATCCGGGTGCGCGAGGGCGGCTGGCAGGGCGCGATGCTGCTGGGAGGCTTGCGCGAGCCGGGACTGCCGCTGCGCACCGACGACGTTCTGCCGCTGGAGCTGCTGGTGGCCCGCATCGGCGCGGCGCGGGAGCAGGCGGGCCTGCTGCAGCGGCTGATGCATTCCGAGCGGCTGGCGGGACTGGGACAGCTGGCCGGAGGGGTAGCGCACGAGCTGAACAATCCGCTGACGGCGGTGACCGGCTTTGCCGATTTGCTGATCGACAACGAAAGCGCGGCGGTGCGGGATCGCGCGCAGGTGATCCTGAACGAGGCGCGGCGGATGAAAAAGATTATCGAGAGCCTGGTGCGCTTTCGCAGGATTACACCCGACACGCGCGGCCCGATCTCGGTGGAATTGCTGCTGCGCGATATCGAAAGTCTGGCGCGGCACGATCTGGAGAGAGCGCGCGTCGATCTGCAACTGAAGATTCCGGCGATTCTGCCGAGCGTCACGGCGAACGAGGACCAGATCCGCCAGGTTTTTCTGCAGATTGTGAAGAACGCGATCACCGCGCTCGAAGAGATGCCGGGAGACGCGGAGCGGCGCCTGAGCGTGGAGGTTGCGGGGCTGCGGGAGATCGTGCAGATCCGTTTTGCCGATACCGGGCCGGGATTCAGCGATCCGGGACGCGCCTTCGATCCATTTTTCACGACGCGAAACCCAGGCGAGGGGGTGGGACTGGGACTGAGTCTGTGCTACTCCATCATTCGCGAACACGGCGGGGAGATTTCGGCCGCGAATCTGGAGCCCCGGGGGGCGGTGGTGACGATCGAGCTGCCGGTCGAGGAAGTGGAATCCGCCGTCGGATCTCCACCGCAGCGCAGCGCTCAACCGGGGGGCGGCGGCGCGCAAGAGGTAGCATAGTCCGTACTTATACGCAGGACAGAAGGAAGGGCCAGAAGCATGAGGGGCAAAGTGTGGGCGGCGGCGGCTCTGCTGGCGGCAGGGATGGCCGGGGCACAGACGGGGCCGGCAACGGGAACTGCAGCACGGCGGCCGATGACTTTCAAAGACATGATGAAGATGCGGCGGCTGGGAGACATTGACGTCTCGCCGGACGGGAAATGGGTGCTGTTTTCGGCCACCGACGTGAACCTGGAGCAGAACACGCGGACGCCGCATTTGTGGATTGTGCCGGTGGCCGGCGGCGCGGAGCATCCGCTGCTGGCGTGGAATGCGGGCGAAAGCCGGGGACGCTTTTCGCCGGATGGGAAGCAGATTCTTTTCGAGAGCGGGCGCGACGGCGGCGAGCAGATCTGGCTGGCCGATTTCAACGATGAGGATGGGACCATCGGCGAGCCGCACGAGCTGACGCACATCAGCACGGAGACGGACGGAGCGATGTGGTCGCCGGATGGGCAGCACGTTCTGTTCTTGTCGGAGGTCTACCCCGAATGCAGCGCCGGGCCGGGGCCAGGCATCGCGCCGAATGGCACGGACGAGGATGCGTGCGACAAGAACAAAGATGAGGCGCTGGCCGAGAGCAAGGTGAAGGCGAAGATCTTCACGCATCTGCTGTACCGGCACTGGAATGCGTTCACGGATGACAAGCGCAGCCATTTGTTTCTGGCGTCGGCGGCGGACGGGAGCTTTCGCGACCTGAATCCGGGCGATGAGCACGATGTGCCGCCGTTTTCGCTGGGCGAGCCGGACGGGTATGCGTTCTCGCCGGATGGGAAAGAGATTGCGTTCGAGGAAAAGAAGGTCGACGATCCGGCGCTGAGCACCAGCGTGGCGATCTATACGCTCGAGCTGTTTGATGCGGCGGGGAATCCGGTGCAGGACGCGCAGCCGAGGAAGATTTCGACCAGCGCGGGCGGGAACTTTACGCCGCGCTACTCGCCGGATGGGAAGTGGATGGCGTGGCGGATGCAGGAGCGGGCCGGGTATGAGAGCGATCGGTTTCGGCTGGTGGTGTACAACCGGGCCACGCACGCGATCAAAGAGGTGCTGCCGAACTTCGACCGGTGGGTCGATGAGGAGGCGTGGGGACCGGATTCGAAGGAGATTTATTTCGCCTCGGGAGACAAAGGCGAGGAGCCGGTGTATGCGACCACACTGGACGGAAAGATGCAGGTTCTCGCGGGACACGGATCGTTCAGCGATCTCCATCCGCTGGCCGACTCCGATTTTCTGATCGCGAGCCGGATGACCGTGGAGCAGCCAGGCGAAGTTGTACGCGTGGCCAGCAGGCCGGCAACGCCGGCCTCCGCGAACCGGGTCACACTGCCGGGCATGCCCGGCGTGACCGTCGGATTCGGGACGATCACCGCGGTACAGACGACAGAGGTCAGTCACCTGAACGATGCTCTGCTCGACCAGCTCGACCTGTCGAAAATGGAATCGTTCTGGTTTCCGTCCATTGGCGGGGTGCGGGTGGAGGGGTTCATCATTCGGCCACCGGGGTTCGACGCGCAGAAAAAATATCCGGTGAAGTTCCTGATTCATGGCGGTCCGGAGGGGGAGTGGGGCGATTCGTGGTCGTATCGCTGGAATCCGGAGCTGTTTGCGGCGAATGGCTATGTCGTCGTGATGATCAATCCGGGAGGCTCGACGGGTTATGGGCAGGCCTTCGTGGATCGCGTGAACGGCGACTGGGGCGGCAGGCCGTACATCGACCTGATGCGCGGCCTGGACTACGCGGAGCAGCACTATCCGTTCATCGACAAGACGCGGGAGTGTGCGCTGGGCGCGAGCTACGGCGGCTACATGGCGGACTGGATCCTGGGGCACACGGACCGCTTCAAGTGCATCGTGACCCACGATGGAATGTTCAACGCCGTGTCAGCGTACGGGACCACGGACGAGCTGTGGTTCAACGAGTGGGAGTTCAAAGGGACGCCGTGGACGAATCGGGCGCTCTACCGGCGCTGGTCGCCGATGCTGGCGGAGACGCACTTTAAGACGCCGACGCTGGTGGTGCACAGCCAGCTCGACTACCGGCTGGATGTGTCGGAGGGGTATCAGCTCTTCGACACGCTGCAACGGATGAAGGTGCCGTCGAAGATGCTGTATTTCCCCGACGAGGGGCACTGGGTGCTGAAGCCGCAGAATTCGCAGCTCTGGTATAAGACGGTGAACGACTGGGTGGATGAGTGGACCAAACAGTGATCAGCGAACAGAGATCGGAGATCGGATTGCGGACGAAGCGAGCATGATTGCGCATTTGCGGGGACGATTGTTTGCGAAGGCGCCGGGGCAGGCGATTGTCGAAGCCGGCGGGGTGGGCTACGACGTGACCATCAGCGTGCCGACCTTCACGGCGCTGCCGCGCGAGGGCAGCGAAGTCGCGCTGTATATCCACACCCACGTGCGCGAGGACGCGCTGGCGCTGTACGGGTTTCTGGAGCGGGACGAGAAGCGGCTCTTCGAGCGGCTGATCACAGTGTCGGGGGTGGGGCCGAAGCTGGCGGTGACGATTCTGAGCGGGCTGAATCCGGAGCGCACGGTGGCGGCGATCCGGGCGCAGGATCACGCGACCCTGACGCGGATTCCGGGGGTGGGAAAAAAGCTGGCCGAGCGGCTGGTGGTGGAGCTGAAGGACAAGCTCGAGGACTTTGCCGTAGCGCCCGCGGCCGCGCTGGCGGCAGTTCCGGCGGCGGAGGATGTGTTGTCGGCCCTGGTGAATCTGGGGTACTCGCGGCCCGCGGCGCAGAAGGCGATTGAGACGGCGGTGGAGAAGGACAAGGCGGCGGGGGAGAATTTCGACGAGCTGTTCCGGGGCGCGCTGAAGGTGATCCGGTAGAGGCCAGGGTATAGGGTTTAGCGTTTAGGGACGGTCGAGTGGCTGCGCCACCAGGCAGGCGCGGCATTGATGCCGCGCAATTGCGTCGGCAACCCGCGAGCGGCTTCAGCCGCTGAGGTTGATTGGTGTTGGGTCGAGGGAAGGTCCTTCCATTTCAAGGAATTCGTAATCGGGTTGATTCGGGTTATCTGCGATATAGGCGCAGTGCTCACGATAATCCTGGCCGTCGCGGATGCGGTGTTCGTGAAAGCTCCTCTGCCAGATTTCTCCCCTCCACCCGATGCGGGCTCTGAATTCATGGGAAAAACCGACCTTGGTGCATTGCACGTATCGTTCGAGGGATTGAGCATCTGCGGGGGTGAGCAGCAGATGGAGATGATCAGGCATGATCACAAAAGGGTGAAGCGCGTAGCGTTTCTCGTCGCGATAGTGAAAGAGGGTCTCGCGCAGAAGAGATGCAGCGCGTTGTGATTGCACTGCTCGCGTTGATCCGCCGTGATGATGGTGACGAAGAAGGTCTGGAGAATTGTCCGCACGCGGGATCAGAATAAGTAACCCTGCGGCGCGAGGTTAGATCACCAAAGTTTGCGAGCCGGCGGAGATCGGTCTCAGCGGTTGAAGCCGCTCTTCTGGAGATTGTCGGAAAAGCGCGGCATGAATGCCGCGCCTACCGGGTGACAACGCGAAAGCCGGTGTCACTCGCCAGAATCAACCGACGGAAGCAGCCTGCGCATCAATTCGCGGACCCGCTCGGGCGTGATGCCATGGTGATATTCCTGAGCCAGAGGATGGTCGGTCTTCTCCAAGCGAAAATGCGGCCTCTGATTGTGTAGTTGCGGGTGGGCATACATTTTGAGATTGAGGGTATCGGGATAGTCCGGCAGCTTCGTGCTGAGCCACGAAAACATGGGCGGGAGTTGCGCCGCGTCATCCTCGGACAAGGCTCGCAGCTTTTCGAAGTTCTCCCGGCTCAGGGAGCCCCAGGCGCCCCAAGCAAAGCTCTCGCCAGTGCCAATGATCGGAAGATGGATGATCCCGCGGACAAAGAAGTTATCGCCCCGAATTGCGCAGTAATCGTCCGTGAGAAAAGTGCCGGGGGCAGAGCTGGATTCCAACTCACGGCTCCAATAATGTGGTTCGGAATAGCCGAAATCCAGGGAGGGTCCTTCATGCCATTCGTCGCAGGAGCTGCACTTCCAACGCAGGTTGGCGAGATCGTCGAACGTGACATTAGGGCGTTCATTCCGAATGCGGGCCCGCTCGTAACAGCCGGAGCAGAGAAGCGAGATCGAGGCCAGCTTCTCGGATTCCTCGTTCCATCCGCCGTGAGCGGCGCGGATCAGTTCGCAATTGTCGCACCATGCGTCGGGAAAAGGATTGTCTTGCGTTGGTTCGGTGCGATTAAAGCCGAGGCCGGTGCGCTCCCCGACCAGATGGGTGCAGACGTACGCCTTCTCTGATTCGCCGTGCGTGTCGCAGTGGATCTTATCCCTCACGCAACGAAGTCTATTCGATCACCGCGATTTTGGCGCGCTTGCCGACGCGGACGGTGAGTCGGACGGGGAGCGCAGCCAGGGTGACGTTTGGACCGCTAACCGTTTCGCCGTCGAGGCGGACGGCATTTTCGGCCAGCTTGCGGGTGGCTTCCGCGCCGGAAGCGGCGAGGCTGAGGCGAACGAGCAGCTTCGGCACGCGAACTTGCCGGGTCCCGTCGGAGGTGGGACCGGCGATTTCGGCATAGGGAATCGTTATTTCTTCGAGACCTTCCACGTCGTCGGATTTCTGCTGGAACTGGCGCGCCCAGTTTTCATCGGCTGCCTGCGCGGCTTCCTGCCCGTGGAAGCCGGCGACGATGGTGCGCGCGAGGCTCTTCTTGGCTTCCATGGGGTGCAGCGCGCCGCTCTTCACATCCGCCTGCATTTTGTCGATCTCCGACTGGCGAAGATCGGTGAGCAGGGTCCAGTACCTCCACATGATCTCGTCGGAGATGGACATGAGCTTGCCGTACATCTCCTGAGGCGGCTCGTGGATGCCGATGGCGTTGTTCAGCGACTTCGACATCTTCTGCACGCCGTCGAGGCCCTCGATGATGGGGGTCATGAGGACGATCTGCGGGGGCTGGCCGAAGTCGCGCTGCAGCTCGCGGCCGGCGATGAGATTGAACTTCTGGTCCGTGCCGCCGAGCTCGACGTCGCAGCGGAGGGCGACCGAATCGTAGCCCTGGGCCAGCGGGTAGAGAAGCTCGTGCAGGGAGATGGGCTGCTCGTTCTGGAAGCGGGCGTGGAATTCGGCGCGCTCCAGCATCTGGGAGACGGTGAACTTGGCGGCGAGGCGGATGATGTCCTCGAACGTGAGCTTGCCCAGCCACTCCGAGTTGAAGCGGACCTCGGTCTTGTCGCGGTCGAGGATGCGGAAGACCTGGTCGGTGTAGGTCTTCGCGTTGGCGTCGATTTGTCCTCTCGTCAGCGGCTTGCGGGTGACGTTGCGGCCGGTGGGGTCGCCGATGAGGGAGGTGTAATCGCCGACCAGGAAGATGACGGTGTGGCCGAGATCCTGGAAGTGCTTGAGCTTGCGCATCAGGACGGTGTGGCCGAGGTGCAGGTCGGGAGCGGTGGGATCGAATCCGGCCTTGACGCGGAGAGGGACGCCGGTCTGGCGGGATTTTTCCAGGCGCTCGCGCAGCTCGGAGACGCGGATGATTTCGGCCGCGCCTTTCTGGAGCAGATCCATCTGCTCATCGACGGGAAGGAAAGTGGACATGGGCTGGAGTCAGTATAAGAGCAGCGGTTAGCGGTCAGGGATTAGCGTTTAGGCTGCCGCCGGTTCTCCGCATGCCCTGACCGCCAACCGCTAAGCGCTAACCGCTGACTGCTTGGTACACTGGAACTATCTTGATTGAGCTGGTTCCATCGATACTTTCCGCGGATTTTGCGCGGCTCGCCGATGAAGTAGCGGCGGCGGAGCGCGGCGGCGGGAGTGTGATCCACGTGGACGTGATGGACGGGCATTTTGTCCCGAACATCACGGTGGGGCCGCCGATTGTGCAGTCGCTGCGAAAGCATACAAAGCTGCCGCTCGATTGCCACCTGATGATTGAAAACCCGGACGAATTTATACCCGCGTTTGCCGATGCGGGGGCGAGCTGGGTGAGCGTCCACTATGAGGCGTGCCGGCACCTGCACCGCACGCTGGAGCTGATCGAGCAGCACGGGATGCAGCCGGCGGTGGTGATCAATCCGGCGACGACGGTGGAGCTGCTGATCCCGGTACTGGGGATGGTCCACCATGTGCTGGTGATGAGCGTAAATCCGGGGTTTGGCGGGCAGCGGTTTATCCCCTATTCCTTGAACAAGATACGGCGATTGAAAGAACTTCGCCAGGAACTCGGCCTCGAGTTTAGGATTGAGGTTGATGGCGGAGTGGCTCACGAGACCGTGGGCGCGATTGTGGAAGCGGGAGCGGAGTTGCTGGTGGCCGGCAATGCCGTTTTCGGCGAGGGGCATGCGGAGCGCGACGCGCGGCGGCTGCTGGAAGCGGCGCAGCGTGCGGCGCAGATAGCCGCGTAAGATGGAAGGCCTGGGGCGCGGTCGTCGCGGACCGCCGAGCCCTGGAAGATCGGGAAGCGTCCGCGACTTCTGAGGTGTTATGAATCGGTTGGTTATTCGGATGTCGGCGGTTACCCTGGGCGCGGCTCTCGCGTTCTCACCCTGCGCGTTCGCGAAGAAGCACAAGAAGAGCCAGAAGGACTACAACACAAGCGAAACCGCGCTGAGTAAGGTGAAGTCGGAGCAGCCGGACAAGATCCTGTACGACAAGGCCATGCTGGCCATGAAGAAAGGCCACTACGATGTGGCCCGGCTGGACCTGCAGACGCTGCTGAATACCTACTCTGAATCCGAATACGCCATGCGCGCCAAGCTGGCGGTGGGCGATACCTGGTTCAAGGAAGGCGGATCGGCCGCGCTGGCTCAGGCCGAGCAGGAATACAAGGATTTCATCACCTTCTTCCCCAACAGCCCGGAAGCGGCCGAAGCGCAGATGAAAGTGGGGGACATTTACTTCCAGCAGATGGAGAAGCCGGACCGCGATCCGCAGAACGCGATCAACGCGCAGCGCGAATACCGCACCATGCTGGAGCAGTTCCCGGATTCGCCGCTGATTCCGCGGGCCAAGCAGAAGCTGCGCGAGGTGCAGGAAGTGCTGGCGCAGCGGCAGTATGAGATCGGGGAATATTATTTCTCGCGCGAGAACTGGGCGGCTTCGATCGCCCGGCTGCAGACGGTGGCCGACACCTTTCCGCTGTTCAGCAAGGCGGACGACACGCTGATTTCGATCGGCGACGCGTACGCGAACGAGGCGGCGTATGTCTCGCACTTCAGGATTCCGCCCCGAGCCAAAGCCGAGCTGGTGAAGTATTACAACGACCGCGCTGCGGCCGCATGGGATCGGGTGTGCACCCGGTATCCGCTGGCCCCGCACGTGGAAGACGCGAAGGACCGGCTGATCGCGATGGGGCGTCCGGTTCCGGATCCCACCGCGGGAGAGCTGGCCGAGAGCCAGGCGGAAGAAGACAGCCGCGTGAACGTGAGGCTGGGCTCGCGGGCGCTGGCGCTGCTGGGACGCGGACCGGATACGGTGAGGGCCGCGCGCGTGGGCGATCCATCCCTGGTCAGCCCGCCGCCGATTATTCCGAAGGATCTGAACGAAGAGGCGAAGACGGCGCTGGTGGACGCGATGACGGGCAAGCCGATTCCGGAAGTGGGTGCGGGAGCGCCGGCTCCGGTGCAGGCTTCCGCGGCGACGCCGACAACGCCGGCTGAGGGCGAAGGCTCCGTGCAGACGCTGACCCTTGGCGACGTGCCGACAGCGAACACCGCACCCGGCAACAGCGTGAGCGTGCAGGTGCAGAGCGGCGACACGGGCGCGGGAGTGACGGAAGACAGCGGAGCGGGGGCGACGGGCAATACGCCGCCGGGC
>JBATVK010000145.1:0-28823 GCA_049671725.1 Acidobacteriaceae bacterium | reverse complement strand
ATGTTGCGCAGCAGATTGTAGAGCCCCGTCCCCGCGCCCATCAGCTCCCGCGGCAGCGTCTTCATGGTCAGCGTGGTCAGCGGCACAAACAGGAATCCGTTCGCGAAGCCGTTGATGATGTTGGGCCACACCACGTTGCTCATGCCCATTTCCAGGTTCAGGTGCCCCAGCATCAGCAGCGAAATTCCCCGGATCACCACCCCGATGGTGATCAGCAGCCGCTCATCCCATTTCCCGACCAGTTTTCCCGCAATCATCATCGACGCAATCGCGCCGAAGCCGCGCGGCGCCACCGCCAGACCGCTGTTATACGCCGTGTACCCGATCAGGTCCTGCAGGAACAGCGGCAGCAGCGTCGTCGTTCCGTAAATAATGATCCCCAGAATTCCGATCAGAAACGTTCCCGTCGCCAGGTTGCGGTCCACAAAGATGCGCAGGTTCACAATCGGCGCGCTCGTCCGCAGCTCGCGCACCACAAACGCCACCATCGCCACCGCCGCGATCACCACAAACCACCGCACCCACACCGCACCGAACCAGTCCACCTCCTGGCCCTTGTCCAGCGTCACCTGCAGGCAGGTCAGCGCAATCGCCAGGAATCCCAGCCCCATGTAATCGATCCCCGTTCCCTTGTTGCGCTTCAGGTACGGCGGATCCTCGACGAACGTCGAGATCATGATCAGCGCCAGAATTCCCACCGGCACGTTGATGTAGAAAATCCATCGCCACGAATAGTTGTCGGTGATCCAGCCGCCCATCAGCGGCCCCAGCAGCGGCGACACGATGATCCCCATGCCGTACACCGCCATCGCCTGGCCGCGCTTGTGCACCGGAAAGCTTTCCAGCAGCACCGCCTGCGATACCGGCTGCAAGCCCCCGCCGGCCGCGCCCTGCACCACGCGCGCCACCACCAGCATCCCCAGGCTGGTGGCCGCGCCGCACCACATCGAGGCCAGCGTGAACAGCATCACCGACAGCAGTTGGTACCGCTTGCGCCCCAGCCGGCTGCTCAGCCATCCCGACGACGGCAGCACAATCGCATTCGAGATGAGGTAGCTGGTCAGCACCCACGTCGATTCGTCCGTGGTCGCCGACAAGCTCCCCGCGATATGCGGCAGCGACACCGTCGCCACCGAGGTATCCAGCACCTCCATGAACGTGGCCAGCATCACCGAAAACGCAATCAGCCAGACATTGTGGCTGGGTTGCCAGGCGCTCTCTGCCGTTCCGGGTTGTGCCGTGTCAGCCGCGTCCAGACCTCATCAGACCGAAGGGCTTTGAGCGGTCTCTCGTCTCATGAGGGCTCCCGCGTCCGCCGCAAACTTCCATTATCGGCGCGGCATCGCTCCTGCGAAAGTTACCCTGGCCTGCGCCACCCGCATTCTCGCCGCATCCAAACTTTATTCTGGTTGCAGGGCCGAATTTCTCCATCGCCAGGGATGTCATCACATGCGTGCAATGTTTCTGCGGCTTTTTGGATTGCTTCTGTTCTCCGCTGCTGCCGTCGCCCAGCCCATAATCCTCGATCACGTCGACTCCGCCCAGCCGCTGCCCTCCGGCATTCTGATTCACTCCGGCCCCGGCACTCTGCGCATCCTCGCGCTGCGCGGCGACGTTCTCCGCATCACCCTGTCGCCCACCGCCGCGCTGCCCGATGACGGCTCCTGGGCCGTGCTCCCCGCCGCGCGCAACGCCAGCATCTCCGTCACGCCTGAGTCGGACGCATCCACCGTCGGCTTCCTCACGCCGCGTCTTCACGTCCGCGTGCGCCGCGACTCGCTGGCCATCGTCATCTCCGACGCCGCCGGGCACGTCCTTCTCAGCGATTCCCAACCCGTCGAATTCTTTAAGGACGACAGCAGCGGCGACCTCGGCTTCCGCGTCACCAAAGCCATGCCGCTGGACGAGCACTACTTCGGCCTCGGCGAGCAGGCCGGCCCGCTCGATCGCCGCGGCAACGCCTACACGCTCTGGAACACCGACGCGTATCGATGGCAGGGCGGCACCAATCCTCTCTACGACAGCATCCCGTTCTTCCTCACCGATCGCGCCGGTTCGAGCTACGGCCTCTATCTCGACAACACCTGGCGCTCGGAATTTGACTTCGGCAAGGCTCTCCGCAACCAGTATTCGTTCTCCGCGGAGGGCGGCCCGCTTGACTACTACTTCCTCTACGGCCCCGCGCCCAAACAGGTCGAGAAGGACTACGCCTGGCTCACCGGCGCCGCGCCGCTGCCGCCGCTCTGGGCGCTCGGCTTTCAGCAGTCGCGCTACAGCTACGGAACCGAGACCGAGCTGCGCGGCATCGCCGACCGTCTCCGCGCCGACCGCATCCCCTCCGACGTTCTCTACATGGACATCGACTACCAGATTCACAATCGTCCCTTCACTCTCGACCCCGAAAAATTCCCCGACTTTCCCGCCTTTGTCCAGGAGCTGAAGCGCAAGCAGTTTCACCTCATCCTCATCACCGATCTGCACATCGCGTATCTCCCCAACGACGATTACGCGCCCTTCAATTCCGGCGAGGCCGGCAACCACTTCCTCCACAATCCAGATGGCTCGCTCTATGTCGGCACCGTCTGGCCGGGACCGTCTGTCTTCTCCGATTTCACCCAGCAGTCCACGCGCCAGTGGTTCGGCACGCTCTACCAACATTTCTATGACGAAGGCGTCTCCGGCTTCTGGAACGACATGAACGAGCCTTCCGTCTTCGACTCGCCGACCAAAACCATCCCGCTCGATGTTGTCGGCCAGATCGATGAGCCTGGCTTCAAAACGCAGACCGTCACCCAGCGCCGGATCCACAACATCATGGGCATGCAGAACTCGCGCGCCA
The DNA here is from genome assembly GCA_049671725.1 of Acidobacteriaceae bacterium. Classification (GTDB taxonomy): domain Bacteria; phylum Acidobacteriota; class Terriglobia; order Terriglobales; family Acidobacteriaceae; genus Palsa-343. Next base: position 25,984 of record JBATVK010000145.1, on the reverse strand, counting down.
CGTACGACGGCCTGCTCGCCCTCAAGCCCGATCAGCGTCCCTTCGTGCTCACTCGCGCCACCTTCGCCGGCGGCCAGCGCTACGCCGCCACCTGGACCGGCGACAACTCCAGCTCCTGGTCGCACCTCCGCCTCAGCACCCCCATGCTCGAAAGCCTCGGCCTGTGCGGATTCTTCATGGCCGGCGACGACATCGGCGGCTACGCCGGCTCGCCTTCCATGGATCTGCTCACCAAATGGCTCGAGGTTGGCGCCTTCAACCCCATCGAGCGCGACCACACCGAGAAGGGCAGCAATCCTCAGGAGCCCTGGGTCGGCGGACCTGCGCAGGAGGCCATTCGCCGCCACTTCATCGAGCAGCGTTACCTCCTGATGCCCTACTTCTACACCACCGCGGAAGCCGCTTCGCGCACCGGCATCCCCATCATGCGCCCGCTGTTTCTTGAATTCCCCGACGCCACGCCCGACCGCAGCCCGCTCGATCTCACCGCCGGCAACGAATTCCTCTTCGGCCCCGACATCCTCGTCGCGCCGCCGCCCTACCCCGACGAAGTCCAGAGCTACGACGTCACCTTCCCGCCCGTTCCCTGGTACGACTACTGGACCGGCCAGCGCGTGACCAGGCCAGAGGCTGGGTCCGCGCAGCTCCAGAGCGTCAGCGTGAAGCCGCAGCTCGACACCCTCCCCGTCTACGTTCGCGGCGGATCCGTCATCCCCATGCAGCCGCTCGTCCAGAACACCAGCCAGACTCCGCAGGGGCCGCTCGATCTGCGCGTTTACCCCGGCCCTGACTGCCACGGCTCGCTCTATCAGGACGACGGCACGACCTTCGCTTACAAGCGCGGCGACTTTCTCCGCATCCTTTACACCTGCCAGTCACAAGCCGGCACGCTCCATCTCCACATCGGCGCGCAGGAGGGCACGTACCATCCCTGGTGGACGAACGTGGATGTCTCCATCTATGACTGGCCCTCCGCGCGCGTCCACGCCACGCTCGACGGCGTCGCCCTCCGCACCAGCAGCTACGACGCCGCGCACCGCATCCTGCACATCGAAATCCCGCCGCGCGCCGCGCCCTCCGACCTCGTGCTCACCGCGCTCGCCGCTCAATAAACCGTCCGCGGAGCGGCTCCGCCTGATCTCTGATCACTCGCTTCTCAGAGCCTGCATCGGATCCACACTCGCCGCGCGCCCTGCCGGAATCGCCGCCGCCACCAGCGCCGCCAGCGCCAGCAGCACCGCCGCTCCGCCCAGCATCACCGGATCCCACGGCTTGACCCCGAAGAGCTGGCTCGCGATCAGGTGCCCTGCGCCGATCGCCGCCGGAATCCCCAGCGCCAGCCCAATCGCCACCTGCGCGAAGGCGCCGCGCAGCACCATCCCCACCACCGAGCCGCGGTCCGCGCCCAGCGCCATGCGCACCCCGATTTCGCCCGTCCGCTGTTCCACGCCATACGCCGTCACGCCGTACAGTCCCACCGCGGCCAGCAGCAGCCCCACCGCGCCAAACAGCCACGTCAGGCTGGCAATCATTGTCTGCTGCGCAAAATTGCTGCGGATCACTTCCGAATACGGCTCCATGTCGTAGAGCACCAGGTTCGGATCGATATCCGCCAGCGCCTGTTTCACCTGCGCCTCCAGATGCGGCGGATTGCCCGGCGCCAGGATCACGATGTTGTAGAGATAATGCGACCAGAGCTCGCGCGCCTCCAGATCGGCTTCCGCAAACTGCCCACCCTGTGCCTCGGGCAGGTAGTACATGGGCGACACGCCATTCCACACGCTCTCCGAATCCCAGGCCAGATTCCCCGCCACGCCCACAATCTCATACAGTCCCGCATTGCCTGCGGGAGCCGGACCGAAGTGCCGCCCGATCGGATTCTCTTTCCCGAAAAACCGCTTCGCAAAGGCCTCGTTCACCACCGCCACGTGTCGCGCCGTGGCATCGTCACCCTCGGTGAGGGGCCGTCCCATCAGGATCCTGTCGCCAAAGGTCCTGAAGAATCCCGGCGTCACGCGGTTCCAGCCGGACCACATATCGTCTCTCGGGCCAGGCTCGGGCCTGCCCTCAATCCGAATCTCATGTCCCCAGCCGCCGGTCATGGGCGCGTGCAGGGCAGCGCTCACTCCGCGAACCCCAGGCACCGCGCTCAGGCGCTCCTCGATGGCGCGGAACAGCGGAAGCAGTTGCTCCTGCGGAATGCTCGAAACCTTCGGATCGATCGACACCAGGTACCGGCCGCTCGGATCGAAGCCGAGGTTCTGGTGTTCCATATTGCGCAGGCTCTGCCCCAGCATTGCCGCCGCGCTCAGCAGCACCAGCGAAGCGGCCGCCTGCGCGATTACCAGCGCCTTCTGCACCCAGGCGCGATGGCCTGCGCCCTGCGCTCCCAACGACCGGCTGACTCCACGCATGGCCTCGATCGGCTCCGCGCGCGACGTCATCCAGGCCGGCGCCATGCCGAAGACCGCTCCCGTCACCGCGGAAATGCCCAGCGCGAACAGCAGCACCGGCAGGGAGGGCGCCGCGCTCACCGGCACCCAGTTGCCCGCGCCGCTGAAAGCCAGATGCAGAATCAGGCGCGCTCCCGCATAGGCAACCGCGATCCCGGCGGCGCCGCCCAGCACCGCCAGCACCACGCTTTCGATCAGCGCCTTGCACACCAGCCGCAGCCGCGATGCGCCGAGCGCCGCCCGCACCGCGGTCTGCTGCCGGTTCCTCAGTCCCCGCGCCAGCAGCAGATTCGCGATATTCGCGCACGCCACCAGCAGCACGCATACCGCGCACGCCAGCAGCAGCCACAAGTCGTCCTTGTAGTTCTCGCGCATCAGCGAAACGCCCGCGCCCCCCGGCGTCACGTGCAGCGTTTGCTTCCGCCACAGCGCCTTTTCCTGCGCGGTCATGTCCCCCACGTGGCTTGCCAGCCAGTCGTGCAGCTCGCCCTCCAGCTCCGCCTCGAGCGCTCTCGGATTCGTTCCTGGCCGCACCCTCCCAATCAGATCCAGCCATGCCGCGCGCGGATCTTTGAGGCGCGAGCTCCCTCCGGCAATCAGCGGCTCGGTTGCCAGCGGCAGCCAGATGTCGGGCATATCGTTGTCGTCGATCTTCGCTCCAAAAAATCCTGGCGGCGCGATCCCGGCAATCGTGAACGCATGCCCGTTGATCTCGTACGCCGTTCCCACCACCGACGGATCCGCTCCGTACTTCTGCTGCCAGGTGTGGAAGCTCATCACCGCCACCGGCGGCGCGCCTTCCCGGTCATCGGCATCGGTGAACAGCCGCCCCCGCCACGCGGAAATCCCGAACGTCCGAAAGAAATTCCCCGAAACGTACTCGCCATTGCCCGTCCCGGCCGGCGCAGTGGAGCCCGCGCGCCGCAGCGCCAGCTCCGCGTTGCCCTCGCCCACCTGGAACGCCGCCAGATCTGCGAACGCCGGCGTATTGTCACGGAAGAGCCGGTAGGCCTTCCACGAAAACAGGCTCCAGTCGTTCTGCTCTGTGTCGCTGCTCTGCGTGTAGCCGTCCGAATAGCAGCACTCCACCGAGTCGCCGATCCGCCACAGCTGGCTGGGCTTCGCCACCGGCAGCGAGCGCAGCATCACCTGCTGCACCAGGGTAAAGATCGCGGTCGTCGCTCCAATCCCCAGCGCCAGTGTCAGCACCGCCGTCACGGCAAACCCCGGCGACTTCCTCATCTGCCGCAGCGCGAACTTCACGTCCCGCCACAGGCTCTCCAGCCCCAGCGCCGCATCCGCTCCCACAGTTCGATCCCGCATCACCACCGGATTTCCAAACCGCACCCGCGCCGCTCGCCGGGCATCCTCTTCGCTCATCCCCGCGCGAATCCCATCCTCGACAGCCATCTCCACGTGCGCGCGCAGCTCTTCCTCAATCTCCGCGTCCACGTTGCCGCGCCGACCAAGATTTCGAATCCTCGCCACCCATCCCATCGATCAGCTCCAGTTATCAGCCGTCAGTGATCAGTACCCAGTTGCCAGTCTCCATACTGCCCGCTGGGGACTGGGGACTGGGGACTAACAACTGGCAACTGTTTACTCCGCCCGCAGCGTCGTCGCCGGATCGATCCGTGCCACGCGCAGTGCCGGCAACAGACTGGCCATTCCGGCGATCGCCAGCAGCAGCAGCGGAACAGCCGTCAGCGTCACCGGGTCGTACGGCTGCACGCCATAAATCGCGCTCTTCATCACCCGCAGCGCAAAGAAGGAACACACGAGTCCTGCTCCTGCGCCCCCACACGCTGCCATCAGCCCTGAAGACGCAATGTGTCCAATGGCCTCGTTCAGCGGCGACCCCAGAGCCAGCCGAATCCCGATCTCCCGCGTCCGCTGCACCACCAGGTGGGACACCAGCGCGTAAATTCCCACTGCGGACAGCAGCAGCGCCAGTCCGGCCAGAACCCCCATCAGCAGCACTTCAATGCGCTGCGTCTGCAGTTCCCGGTCCATGAGTTCATCCATCGAGTAAAAGCCCGAAAACGGCAGATTCGGATCCACGCTGGAGAGCGCCTGTTGCATCTCGGCGGTCAACCCCGCCACCGGGCCGCGTGTGCGCACAATCCATGACGGCTGAAACCACACATGCCAGTCGGCGGGATCGATCACCTGCGTTGCCGGAATGTAAAAGACCGGCTCGGTCGCCAGTGGCGCCGCCGGAACCTCTGCCGGCTGCTTCACCACGTCCTGCACAACTCCGACAATCGTCAGGGAGCGCCCGCCGGAACTTCCCCGGAACTCGAAATGTCGTCCAACCGCGTTTGGCTCATGGAAAAACGCGCGCGCGAACGATTCATTCACCACCGCGACCGGTTCGCTCGCCGCTGTGTCGCCGTCGGTGAACGGCCGTCCGGCCAGGACCGGAATGCGCAGCACCCGGAAATATCCTGGCGTTACATAGGCGGTGTTGGAGCCCGTGTCGGCCGTCCCCGCGCGCGGGCCGTCCATGATGGCGATTCCGGTGTTCAATCCCCGCTCGTAGGGCGTCGCCAGTCCCACCGCCGCGTCCTCCACGCCGGGAATGCGCTTCATTGCCGCGACGCTCTCCGTCATCAGCGCGCGAAAGTTTGCCCCCTCCCGATAGCGCGCGTCGTTCAGCGACGCCGTCGCCGTCATCACGTTGTGCGGATCGAATCCTGGCGGCAGCGTCTCAAGGTGCACCAGCGTTCGCACCAGCAGCCCGGCCGCAGCCAGCAGCACCACGGTCAGCGCAACCTCACCGCCGGTCAGAAACCGCCGCATCCTCCCGGTCCCGCCGGACACAGATCGGTTGCTCGACGCCAGCGCCGCTCGCAAGTCGACGTGTCTGATCGTAAACGCGGGCAGGATGCCGAACAGCAGGCTCGTCGCCACAGCCGCGCCCAGCGAAAATCCCAGCGCCCGCCAGTCCAGCGCAAACCCGCCCGCCGGAATCATCCCGGCCGGCAGCACTCTCCGGAGTCCAGCTTCGGTCAGAACCGCGACGCACAGGCCGGCCCCCGACCCCAGCAGCCCCAGAACCAGACTCTCCACCCAGATCTGCCGCAGCACAACCGCTTGCGAGGCCCCCAGCGCCAGGCGCGTCGCGATCTCCTGGGTACGCTGGGCAATTCTCACCAGCGTCAGTCCGGCCAGATTCGCGCACGCGATCAGCAAAATCAGCCCCACTGCGAGCATCAACAGTTCGACGATCGGCCGCATCTCTCGGGTGGCGTATTGCTGCAGCGGCTGCGCGTAGAACCACGTCTTGTAGCCCGCATCCATATAATCGGGCCTCGGCAGATGCGCCAGCTGCGCAGCAACCTCCTGCCAGCTCGCGCCCGGCTTCAGGCGCATCAGCACGCCGCAGTTATCTCCGCCGCCGCACACGCCATCCCGATCGCCCGCGCGCACCGGTACCCAAATCTGCGCGGGATTCGGCGTCACCGCGCCGGTCGGCAGCACTCCGGCCACGGTAAACGGCTCGCCCTTCAGCTCGATCGTTTGCCCCACAATCGCCCGGTCGTCGTGAAACACCGTATGCCACAGCCCGTAGCTCAGCACCGCGGCATTCGGCCCTCCCGCGCGGTCTTCTTCAGCCGAAAACCCGCGGCCGAGATACGGCTGAATCCCCAGAACCTGAAAGTAGTTTTGGGAAACTCTCGCGCTGTGCACGTACACCGCGGCATGATTTCCGGCGGAACCCGCGTCGAGATTGATCCCATCGGCCTGCGAAAATTCGTCGCCATACGCCGCGACCGTCGCCGCCGTCACATTTTCTTCCAGAGCCTTCCACGTAGCCGTGTCGGTCCCGTCGTCGTCCTGGGTAAAGAACTGTCGGCTGTGCGCGCCAATGCCTTCTTCGTGCGTCATCAGCGCGGCAATTCGACCCGGCTCCGGATAGGGCAGCTTCCGCAGCAGAAAGCCATCCAGCATGCTGAAGACCGCGGTGTTCACTCCGATTGCCAGCGTCAGCGTGGCCACCACGGATGCCGCAAACCCCGGCGACTTCCGCATCTGCCGCAATGCGAACTTCACATCGCGCCCCAGGCTCTCCAGCCCCAGCGCCGCATCCGCTCCCACGGTCCGCTCCCGCATCACCACCGGATTCCCAAACCGCACCCGCGCCGCTCGCCGGGCATCCTCTTCGCTCATCCCCGCGCGAATCCCATCCTCGACGGCCATCTCCACGTGCGCGCGCAGCTCTTCCTCAATCTCAGCGTTCACCCGCTCCCGCCGCCCCAGATTCCGGATTCTCGCCACCCACCCCATGGATCAACTCCAGTGATCAGCCGCCAGTCCCCAGCCGTCCGTTGTCAGTACCCAGTTGCCAGTCGCCATACTGCCCGCTGGGGACTGGGGACGAACAACTGGCAACTGCTCACTCCGCCCGCAGCGCCTCCATCGGATCCACTCGCGCCGCCCGCCGCGCCGGCAACCATCCCGCCAACGCTGCGCACGCCAGCAGAACCGCAACCGCTCCCGCCAGCGTGAGCGCGTCCAGCGGCTTTACCTCGTACAGCAGGCTCGCCACGTAGCGCGTCAACCCGATCGATGCCGCCAGGCCCAGGCCCACGCCCGCGGACCCCAGCGCCATCGCCTGTCCCAGCGTCCTCCGCTCCACGTCTGCGCGCGTCGCCCCCAATGCCATCCGGATCGCGATCTCCCGCGTGCGCTCCGTCACCGAATACGCCAGCACTCCGTAAATCCCCAGCAGCGCCAGCCCCAGCGCGATCCCCGCAAACGAGGTCAGCACCCACGTGTTGAAGCGCCGTGGCGCCTCGGTCGACGAAGCCACTTCATCCATCGTCTGCAGATCGCTCACGGCCAGCATCGGGTCGGCGCGCTGCACCGCCTTCGTCAGGCTCGCTTCCAGCGCCTCCGGATCACCCGCCGTCCGCATCACCACCCGCATGTCGCCGACCACGCCAATCAAGTTGCCGATCGAGCCCAGATCTGCCGCTGCCTGCGCCAGCGGCACATACATCTGGACCGGCTGGCTGTGGTCAATGGGATTCGGTTTCACATCGCCCACCACGCCCACCACCGTCATCGGCGGCATTCCGTCCGAATAACTGACGCCGCACTTCACGTGCATTCCCACCGGATCGCGGCTGCCGAAAAACCTCTTCGCATACGACTGGCTGACGACAATCACCAGCGGCGCGCCGGGCTGCTCGTCCCTTGCGTCCGGATAGCGGCCTTCGATCAGCGGTATCCGCATCGCCTGGAAATAGTTCCCCTGCACGTAGGAATTGGAGGCCAGCAGAATCTTCTCGCCATTCCGGCGCACGTAGCCTTCCGGCGCAATGGCCCGGCTCGAATGCTCGCCGGTGAGCGGGATGGCTGACGTAAATCCCACGGCCTCGACTCCCGGCATCGCCCTCATCCGCTCCGCCAGCGACGAGAAGAACTCGTCCACCTTCACCTGCGTGGGATAACTCTGATGCGGCAACGACAAGCTCGCCGTCAGCACGTGATCGGGGCGGAAGCCCGGATTCGTTTCCAGCATCCGCGCAAAGCTGCGCAGCAGCAGCCCCGCGCCCACCAGCAGCAGCATGGCCAGCGCCATCTCCGTCACCACCAGCGCGCTGCGCAGCCGATGCTGCGACCGCCCTTGCCCTGTCGCCTGTCCACCCTCGCGCAGCGCCTCCAGCACTTCGGCCTTCGCGCTGGCCAGCGCCGGAGCCAGCCCGCACGCCACTCCGGTCGCGCACACCAGCCCGGCCGCCAGCAGCGCCACCGGCCAGTGAATCGCAATTTCGTCCATGCGCGGCAGCGAATCGGGCAGAAACCGCGGCGCCTGCTCCACCAGCAGCGCCGCCAGCGAAAGCCCCAGCGCGCCCCCCGTCGCGCTCAGCAGCAGCGACTCCACCAGCAGTTGCCGCAGCATCGTCTTCCGCGCCGCGCCCAGCGCCATGCGCACCCCGAACTCCCTGCGCCGCCCGGCCGCCCGCACCAGCAGCAGATTCGCCAGGTTAGTGCACGCAATCAGCAGAATCAGCACCACCGCGCCCAGCAGCGTCCGCAGCAGCGGACGCGCGTCGCTCACCACCTGCTCCTTCAGGTTCCGCAGCACGATGCTGAGTTGCTCGCCAGTCAGCCTGGCCTGGATGATCTTCAGCACCCCATCCGCATCCTGCTGCGCCTGCGCCATGGTTACGCCCGGCTTCAGCCGCGCGATCGCTCCGTAATCGAAGTTGTCGCCTTCGGCTGCCTTCTCCGCGGGCGTCAGGCTCATCGGCACCCACAGGTCCTCGCTCTGCAGCCAGCCCATACCGGAGGGCGTCTCGAACCCGCGCGGCATCACCCCGATGATCGTGTACGGCCTCAGGTCCAGATCGATGGTCCTCCCCACCGCATCCGGGTTTCCGCCGAACCGATCCTTCCACAGCGCGTAGCTGATCACGGTCACGGCCGCGCTGCCCGTGTCCTCCCGCTCCGTAAAGGTCCTGCCCAGCAGCGGAGCCACCCCCAGCACCGGAAATATCTGCGCGCTCACCCGCTCCGCCTGCGCCCGGAACGGCTCGCCCGCCCCGGTCGCGTCGTAGCCCTGGCCGATAAAACCGCCTACGTTCGCAAAAGCGCGGCTGTTGTCCTGAAAGATGCCGATGTCCGGGGCGGACAGATTCGCTTCGTTGAAGAGATCCTTGATCCCCTCGTGCAAAATCACCAGCCGGCTCGCCTGCGGATACTCGAGCGGCCGCAGCAGCACCGCGTACACCACGGAAAACACCGCCGTCGTGGCCCCAATGCCCAGCGCCAGCGTCAGCACCGCGGTCACCGCGAAACCCGGCGACTTCTTCATCTGCCGCAGCGCGAACTTTACGTCCCGCCACAAGCTTTCGAATCCCAGCGCCGCATCCGCTCCCACGGTTCTCTCTCTCACCGTCACCGGATTTCCAAACCGCACCCGCGCCGCTCGCCGCGCGTCCTCTTCGCTCATCCCCGCGCGAACCCCATCCTCGACCGCCATCTCCACGTGCGCGCGCAGTTCTTCCTCAATCTCGGAATCCACCTTGCCCCGCCGCCCCAGATTCCGAACTCTCGCCACCCACCCCATCGCCCAAGCTCTCTTGCTGATTCGCTAACTCGTTAACCCGCAACCTGCGTCGGTGTCCTGATCACTCGCTTCTCAGCGCCTGCATCGGATCCACACTCGCCGCTCTCCGCGCCGGCAGATACGCTGCCAGCAGCGAAATCGCCAGTACGCCTACCGCCGAGCAGACAAAACTCACCGGATCGTGCGCATGCAGCTTGTACAGCATGGACCCCAGCCACTTCGATCCGAACCACGCCAGTGGCAAGCCCACAGCTAAGCCCACGGCGACAAGGACCAAACTTTCGCGCAGAATCATCCACAGCACCTGACCGCGCTGCGCACCCAGCGCCATTCGCAGCCCGACCTCCATCCCACGCCGGTTCACGCGGTACGACAGCGTTCCGTACAACCCCACGGCCACCAGCAGCGCCGCCAGCCCACCGAAGAATCCCGCCAGCCGCGCGGTCAACGCCGGCATCGCGTAGCCCTCCGCAAACTCGGCCGACAGCACCATCGGATCGTTCACCGGCGTATTCGGATCGATCCCTCTCACAATCCGCCGAACCTCCGGCAGCAGCGCCAGCGGATCGCCCGCGACGCGCACCTCCACATCCATGTTCTCAATCGAAGGGCCCTGCTCATAGCAGTACCACGCCATCGGTATGGCCTCTTCGTCTGCAGAGGTGTACTTGCTGTCCTTCACCATCCCTACGATCAGGATCGGGTGCTTCGGATCGCCCAGCGTATGCCCGATCGGCGATTCGCCTTTCAAGTATCGCCTCGCGAGAGTTTCATTCACCACCGCCACCCGTGCCGCGCCCTTCGTGTCCGCCGCCGTGATCCCGCGGCCTTCGAGGATCGGAATCCCCAGCGTCCGGAAGAATCCCGGCCCGACTTCGTTGCTGCGCAACATGTTATTTCCGTTGTCCCATGGAATCTCACGTCCATCCAGGACCAGAGCGTTGTTGTCGCTCCACTCCGATCCCGGCCGATTCCCTGCCAGCGTCACGCTCTCCACTCCCGGCAACCGGCTCACCTGCTCGGTCAGATCGCGGTAGAAGGCCAGCTTCCCGGCATTCTCCGTCACACCTACCGGAGGCGCTTCGAACGCCAACACCTGGTCTGCCTGGAACCCCAGGTTTATGTCTCGATAATTTTGCAGCGTCCGCACCAGCAGCGCCGCCCCAAACAGCAGCGCAACGCATAGCGCCATCTGTCCCGCGATTAACGCCTTGCCCGTGAGCGCCCGGCTCCGGTTCCCCATAGTCTGGGTACCGCCCGATTTCAGTGCTACCGTCACCGGCGCGCTCGCCGCAGCCCGCAGCGGAGCCAGCCCGAACGCAACCGCCGCCGCCGCAGCCACCACCAGCGTGAACAGCAGCACAGTACCATCCGGCTCCAGACCCACCTGTAGCAGCGCCCAGTTTCCCAGTAGCCTGGTGGCTTCGACGGCGAAGAACCACCCCAGCAGCGCCCCCGCACCGACCAGCAGCGCGCTCTCCGCCAGCAGTTGCCGAAACAGAGTCCACCGCCGGACGCCCAGCGCCAGCCGCACCGCAAACTCCCGCTCTCGCGCCGCATTCCGCGCCGCCATCAGCATCAGCAGGTTCACGCAGGCAATCAGCAGCACCAGCGCCACCATCCCCATCAGCACGCGCAGCGGCTCCTGGTAACTCTTGTCCCCCAGGCCCAACCCGCGCGCCGCAACCATCTCCAGATTCAGCGGCGGCTGCTGTCCCTTCACATCCCTGCCAATCGTTTCCAGTGCTGCCCGTTTGAACAGCGGATCCATCGCCGCCAGCGCTCGCGCCTCCGTTACTCCTGACCGCAGCCGCGCAATCAGCATCATCACCCACCAGTTCGGACTACCGTACAGTGTGTTGTCCGTCGCCGGCATCCCCCACGCATTCAGCTCCGGCCGCGTCTGCAGCGGAACCCACACACTCGTCGACAATCCGCCCGGCTCCACCCCATAGAAATGCGGCCCTGCCACGCCAACAATCGTCATCGGGACGCCATTCACGTACAGCGTCTCGCCAATCACATCCGGATTCCGGTCGAACCGCCGCGTCCAGTATGCATAGCTCAGCACCGCCGTTTGCGTGTGGTTCTGCTCATCGCCATCTGTGAACCCGCGCCCCACCGCCATCCGCACGCCCAGCCCGGAAAAGAAGTTCCCGCTCACCTCATCGGCTTCCACTTCTTCCGGAGCATTGCCAAATCGCACCGCCGTCTTGTCGATCGCCAGCGGCACGTACGCAATCAGGTCCGAAAAGACGCTCCGGTTTGCCCGCAGCGTGTCGTACACATTGATCCCGTAGTCCCAGGGCTGATTCCCCGTATTACCCACTCCGTTCGGCGTGTTCTCGTGGGTCAGATAAAACAGTTGCTGCGGACTCCGCACCGGGAGCGTGCGCAGCAGCACCGCGTTCATCGTGCTAAAGATCGCCGTGTTCGCCCCAATGCCCAGCGCCAGCGTCAGCACCGCGGTCACCGCGAAACCCGGCGACTTCTTCATCTGCCGCAGCGCGAACTTTACGTCCCGCCACAAGCTTTCGAATCCCAGCGCCGCGTCCGCTCCCACGGTCCGCTCCCGCATCACCACCGGATTCCCAAACCGCACCCGAGCCGCTCGCCGTGCTTCCTCTTCGTTCAGTCCCGCGCGAACCCCATCCTCAACCGCCATCTCCACATGCGCGCGCAGCTCTTCCTCAATTTCGGCATCCACCTTGCCCCGCCGCCCCAGATTTCGGATTCTCGCTATCCATCCCATGGACCAACTCCAGTGATCAGTCCCCAGTGATCAGTCCCCAGTTGCCAGTCTCTGCATTGCCCACTGGGGACTGGGGACTGGCATCTGATCACTGGCTCCTGCACTTAGGCGTACCCGAGCACCGCCCGCACACCCTTCACCAGATCCTCGAATTCCCGCTCGGCCTCATCCAGCCGCTTCCGCCCCGCCGCCGTCAGCCGGTAATACTTCGCGCGCCGCCCTGTCTCCGTCAGCGCCCACTCCGACGCGATCCACCCGCTCTGTTCCATCCGGTGCAGCGCCGGGTACAGCGACCCCTCCTCCACGCGCAGCGCCTCGCCGCTGGCTCGCTGGATGTGCAGCGCCATCCCATACCCGTGCAGCTTCCCCATCTGCGCCAGCGCCTTCAGCACCAGCAAATCCAGCGTCCCCTGCAGATCGTTCTTCGGCATTCCCCTCACTCCTGGCCGTCACGGCGTCCTTCACCCTCAGATGTCTCGGTGTTAACACCTAGATGTCTTGATGTCAAACATTACCCCCGCGCTTCGCCCCTGTCAACCGCGCGCCCGCAGTATCCTTGACTGCAATCCCCGCCGCGACCCGCGCATCCCCGCGGCATCGAACCCACCAGGAGACTCGCGTGGCCATCGTGGTCGTCGGCGGCAGCACCCGCAACATCGGCAAGACCTCCGTCGTCGCCGCCCTCATCGCGGGTCTGCCCCAGTTCCACTGGACCGCCTTCAAGATCACCCAGTACGGTCACGGTTTCTGCACGGCCGACGGTAGCCCCTGCGCCTGCCAGACCGAAGACGCCTGCGTCGCCGTCACCTCGGAGCGCGATGCCGCCGGCGGCGCCGACAGCTCCCGCTTCCTCTCCGCCGGCGCCGCGCGCTCCTTCTGGGTCCGCACCCGCATCGGCCAGTTGTCCCAGGCTATGCCCCGCATCCGCGACCTGATCGATTCCTCCGAAAACGCCATCATCGAGTCGAACAGCGTCCTCGATTTCCTCACCCCCGACCTCTACCTCACCGTCCTCTCGCCCTCCGTCGCCGACTTCAAAGCTTCCGCCCGCCGCCTGCTCGCCCGCGCCGACGCCGTCCTGATCCCCACCCACAACGGCGTCCCGCAGCCCGCTCCCGATCTCCCCGAAATCGCCGGCAAGCCGGTTTTTTCCGTGGCTCCGCCCACCTATGGCACCGACGCCCTGATGGACTTCGTCCGCGCCCGCCTTGCCCCAACTCCCGCACCAGCCCTACGCTCCTGAGGCGCGCCACACCTCCCGATCCACTGTCCGATTCCGAACACTCCCACCTCCGTGCGGACAGCCCTGCTCCCATACCAGTCGGTATCACGCCTAATTGTTCAATAACATACGTCCCATACTGAACGGTGTCCGGGGTGCATCTCTCTCCTGTCTGTCGTGTATCCAGTGCAGAGGTAGAAGCTCATGTTCGCCGACCTCAAACATGCGTTCCGTCAGCTTCGCAAGGCGCCCGGCTTTACCCTGACTGCGGTCCTTACCCTGGCCCTCGGCATTGGCGCTACCACCGCCATCTTTACCCTGGTCGACCAGGTCCTGCTCAAGTCCCTGCCTGTCCAGGATCCGGCCCAGCTCTGGCGCATCGGCGACAACGAGCAGTGCTGCAATAACGGCGGCCTGCCGACCGTGGCCGACGGCGGCAAGGCCAATGACTGGTCGCTCTTCTCCTGGGAGCAGTACCGCGAATTCCGCGACAACACCCCTGGCTTTGAAAACCTCGCCGCCTTCCAGTCCAGCGATCAGACCATGTCCGTCCGCCGCGCCGGCTCCCCCAACCCCGTCGAGCCCCTCGAAGCCGAACTCGTCTCCGGCAATTCCTTTGACACCCTCGGCCTGCGCCCTTACGCCGGCCGCCTGCTGCGTCCCTCCGACGATGTCCGGGGCGCTGCCCCCGTCGCCGTCCTCAGCTTTGCCGCGTGGGAGCAGAAGTTCGGCCGCGATCCCTCCATCGTCGGCTCCAGCTTCAGCGTCAACGGTCAGGCCGTCACCATCGTTGGCATCGCCCCGCCTGGCTTTTTCGGCGAGCGTCTCACCGACGATCCGCCCGCCCTCTGGCTGCCCATCAGCCTCAACCCCATCCTTACCCCGCAGTTCGATCGCATCGACCATCCTGAAATTCAGTGGCTCAATCTCATCGGCCGCGCCGCCCCCGGGGCATCCATCCCCGCCATCCAGGCGCGCATGAACCTCGAGCTGATCCAGTTCCTCTCGAGCCCGCTCAGCAAGATCTCCGGCCGCGCGCGCGACCTGATTCCCAGTCAGTATCTGCGCCTCGCTCCCGGCGGCGGCGGTGTGCGGCGCATGCAGGACACCTACAAGGACGACCTCCACCTGCTGATGTGGATCTCCAGCTTCGTCCTCCTCATCGCCTGCGCCAACCTCGCCAACCTGATGCTCGCCCGCTCCGTCACGCGCCGCCAGCAGATCTCCATCCGTACCGCGCTCGGCGCACCCCGCCGCCGCCTCGTGCAGCGCGCCCTGGCTGAGTGCCTCGTTCTCGCCATCGTCGGCGGTTTCGCCGGCCTGCTCTTCGCCTGGGGCGGAGCGCGCCTCATCCTCCATCTCGCTTTCCAGCACGATCCCATCAGCATCGATCCCAGCCCGTCGCTCATGGTGCTCGCCTTTACCTTTGCCGTCTCGGTGCTCACCGGACTGCTCTTCGGCGTTGCGCCCGCGTGGCTGGCCGCCCATGCCGATCCCATTGAGGCTCTGCGCGGCGCCAATCGCTCCACCGGCCGCCACACCACCTTCGCGCAAAAGGCTCTCGTCGTCGTTCAGGCCGCCGTCTCCGTCGTGCTCCTCTGCGCTGCAGGCTTTCTCATCCTCAGCCTGAACCGGCTCCAGCATCAGGATTTTGGCTTCCAGACGCAGAACCGCCAGATCGCAGAAATTGCTCCCCAGACCGCCGGCTACCAGCCCGATCAGCTCACCACTCTCTACCGCCAGCTCCACGACTCGCTGGTGGCCATTCCCGGCGTCGAGCGCGTTGCCTTCTCGCTCTATTCGCCCATGAGCGGCGATAGCTGGGGCGAGGGGGTATACATAGCAGGGCGGCCTGCCCCCGGCCTCAGCGACGATGTCGGAGCCGGCTGGGATCGCGTCAGCCCAGGCTATTTTTCCGCAGTCGGCACCAGACTTGTCGATGGCCGCGCCTTCACCCTCGGCGACGATGCCTCCACCCGCGACGTGGCCGTCGTCAATCAGGCCTTCGTCAAAAAATTCCTCCACAATCAAAATCCCATCGGAGCCCACTTCGGCGACTGGGATCCTTCCATCACCGGAACCTATGAGATCGTCGGCGTCGTCCAGGACGCCCAATACTGGGATCCCTCTCAGCCCGTCCGCCCCATGTATTTCCTGCCCTCCGGCCAAACCTCACAGTTGCCCGCCACGAATCCGAGAGCAGCCGACTATGCGCACTTTATCGCCCAGAGCCGCTACCTCACCTCCGTCGTGATCGAGACCCGCGGCTACGTCCCCGAGCTGGAGACGCAGGTGCGCCGCGCTGTGGCCCAGGTCAATCCCAACCTCATGATCGACGGCTACCAGAGCTTCGCCGGCCAGGTCCGCCTCAACTTCAGCCAGCAGAACATGATCGTGCAGCTCACTTCGCTCTTCGGCCTGCTCGCGCTCACCCTCGCGGCCATCGGCCTCTACGGCGTCACCGCCTACGCCGTCGCGCAGCGCACCAGCGAAATCGGCATCCGCATGGCTCTCGGCGCCGATCGCCAGGATGTCCAGCGTCTCGTTCTGCGCGGAGCCTTCGCGCAGGTCGGCGCCGGGCTCCTCATCGGCATCCCCGCCGCCATCCTCGCCGGACACTTCATGGCCGCGGAGCTTTACGGCGTTAGCCAGTACAACCCGCTGGTCCTCGGCGTCACCATGATCGTGCTCGCCATCGCCACATTGCTCGCCGCCTCGGTTCCCGCCTGGCGAGCCTCCGGCGTCGAGCCCATGGAAGCCCTCCGCATCGAATAGCTGTTAGCCATCAGCCATTAGCTCTTAGCCGGCAGATGTGAGCTGGGGACTTGCAACTGGGGACTGGGGACCGACAACTCGGGACTCAGGCTAACCGCTAACAGCTGATTTACGGCGCAAGCGCCTGCACCAGGCTCAGGTGGCCTCCCATGACGCCAAGGAAGGTAAATCCCTCCTTCGCGTCGTAACAGACTAAATTCATCGGTTCGCCTTCAGGGGGAAGATAGATGCCATAAGCATCGCCGGTCGCCGCGTTCACGATGAGATATCTCGTCTGCGGCCGCGCCTTGATATCGAGAAATGTAATTTCCGCGAGGCCGCCGGAGAGGTGAAGGCCGAGGACCCTTGCCGTTTTGGATGGCATGGAGAAAGGAAGACTCCGCACCACGTTGCCCGTCGTGTCCATCACCACGATCGATTGGCCGTCGATCCAGTAAAAGTTCCCTCCCCACGCCGTGACCGCCTCCTGAGACGGGCCGTTAGAAGGATCGGTCCCGGAGCTCTCTTTTTCCTGCGAGAGGGTAGCTATCCGTTTTCCGTTGATATCGAAGATAGCCCGGTACGAACTACCATCATCCGCACCGTGCGCCGTCGTCAGGGGATGATATCCCAGCAGCAGAAGGTATCCCTCGGGCGTTACCGCGAAACTGTTGACATCAATATTCGTCGGCACCGGCAGAACCTCGGTACCGCTCAGCCTGCCATCCTTGTCGAAGCGCAGCCATGTGACGCTGACCCCCGGTTGGACAACCAGAAAATGCATCTCCCCGTCGCCTGCCGCGTAAAAGGAAACATTGTGGGGCGCGTCGAGGACTGCTTTAGGCAGGCTATAGACGTTCTCCTGCTGACCATCGGACGAGATTGACAGATATGTCACGTCTGCGGCCAGCGGATTCCCGGCGGCAAAGTACATCCGGCCCGAGGCGTCGCACTGGGCAGCGCCAAAGTAGCCGAACGGAGGCACGGACAGCGGAGTGCTGGAGAAAATATCCAGTGTGGTCGGGAAAAGAATCGGCTGCGGAGCTTCGCTCAGCGCAGTCGCCGGAGCGTGCGGCGCGGCCGGCAACTGAGCTACGCCGCGCGAAGAAACGACGCCAACGGCTGCACACAACAGTGGAACGAGGAGGCGATTTCCGCGCATAACAAATGATCGCCCCCATAATATAACTAGCCCCGGGCCCGCCCAGCCACTAACTGCCGGCGATCAGCAGCTAACAGCTAAAGGCTAACAGCTAAAAGCTGACCTTCAACGCCGCCGCATAATCCGCCACCGGCTTGTAGTTCCGCGGCAGCTCCACCCGCAGACCCTCCGCCGTCTGCTTCCACCGCACCCTCTCATCGGTCCCCAGCAACTGCACCTGCTCGACCTTCCCCGGCTTCGCCGCGCTCGCAGTTCCCAGCGACGCAATCACGGTCTCCGCCGCCGGCCAGCCCAGCACCAGAGCGTACACCGTCTTGCCATCCTTGCTGCGCGTGAACCGCACATCCTTCTCGTTCAGCTTCCCGATGCTTGCGTCCTGGAACTCTCCGCTCTTGACCGTGGTCGGCCCCTCGCCATACACGTTCCACGGACGCGTCTCGTAGATCGCCTCGCCGTTCGTCTGCATCCACGCCGTGATCCCGTCCAGCACCGCGATCTCCTTGCTGTCGATGGTCCCGTCCGGCCGTCCCGGAATATTCAGAATGAACGTCCCGTTCTTGCTCACCACGTCGATCATCCAGTGGATAACATCCCGAGGCCCCATATATCCGCCGTACACGCCCGGCTTTTCGTAGAGCGCGCGGTTGTAGTGCCACTCCCCGATGCACGTCTCCGACTGCCACGCATACGGCAGGATCTGCTCCGCGAATCCACGCTCGTAATCCGCCACCACCGCCTTCGTCCACTTCGCCGGCACTTCCTTGATGGTGACCACCGCCTCCATCTTTCCGCCATGCGTCTTCAGGTTGTGGTTATAGAAGTATGCGCCCGCATTCATCCCGCCCCACCCCAGCGGAAACAGCGGATTGTCGAAGTACAGCAAATCCGGATCGTGCTGATCCACCAGGTCCCGCGTGCGGTCGTAGAAGTTCTTCACATACGACGCATCCGGCAGCGCGTTCTGCGGATGCTTCGCGTTATACAGCCGATGCGGATCGTATCCCTGCCACCACTGCTCCTTACCCTCCGCCATGGTCATGCGCCCGTCGTACGGCACGCCAGCCAGCGGTCCCGTCTTGTCCGCGCCGTGCGATGTCTGGAACCACCACCAGTTCCGCGCCTGATGCACGGTTACGCCCAGCCGAAGCCCCTGTTTCCGCGCCGCCGCCGCCCACGTCCCCACCACGTCGCGATGCGGCCCCAGGTTCATCGCGTTCCACGGCTGATGCTTCGAGTCCCACGCGTCGAACGAATCGTGATGGTTCGCCAGCGCGATAAAGAATCGCGCGCCAGCCTTCTTATAGCGATCGATCAGCGCATCCGGATCCCAGTTCAGCAGCGTCCACTGCGCGGTCAGATCCTTGTACCCGAAGCGCGACGGCGGCCCGTAATGGTCCAGCTGGTATTGGTTCTGCCCGTTGCCCTGGATGTACAGGTTCCGCGCGTACCAGTCGCCGTCTTCGGGCACGCACTGCGGGCTCCAGTGCGCCCAGATGCCGAACTTCGCATCGCGATACCAGTCCGGCGCGTCGTACTGCAGCAGCGAATCCCACGTCGGCTGGTACGGCCCGTCGCCCGCGAGCCCCGTCACCGGTGCAATCATCGGCACGCCGTCCCACGACCCTCCCGGCACCGGCAGCTCCGGCGGATCGCCCCATCCCGTCGGCTCCCACGTCGCCTCATCCAGCTTTTCGGTGACGATCTTCCCATCCACCAGCGCGTAGAAGACGCGCTCATTGGCAGGCGTCGCGCAAAACTCCGCGTAATCCTGCGTTAGCTGATTGAACCCCGCCGGATTGTCATCCTGAGCAGCCGCCGCGCCCGCGGCCGCAGGCGAAGGACCCGCCTTGTCCGATCCATCCAGTTCCGCCACCGCCGGAACCGCCGTTGCCGCTGCCGCTGCCGCCATCAGTTTGCAGAATTCCCGCCGCTTCATCGTGCGCCCTCCCGTTGAAGGTTAACTGATCGTTCCCGCTCGCGTCGCCCCGCTCTGCCGGAGCCTCAACATTCCCCGGCTCCGGACCAACTCCTGCGTTTCTCCCGCGGGAATCGCCTGCTTTCCGAGCAACCCTAAACGATCCTGGTCCCCTCTGTAATCTCCAGGAGCCCAGGAGTGCTCCACCGATGCTTCCCGGCCTGCTGGTCGCGATTGTTCCCCTGATCTGCCCCACCCCCGCCCGTTTCGAACCGAATCGGGATTCCTGAAATACCCACGAAGTAAGCCTGGCCGGCGCCAACCTGCTTGCGCCGCCGCCAGTGAAGGTCCGCCGGACGTCCGCGGTGTCCCGGCCCCCACCCCCAACGAACGAGCCACCCCCGCACGATTCAGGAGACCAGGAGTGCTCCCAAACATGCTCTGTCGAATTCTGGCCGTCTTGTTCCTAGCCGGAACCACGGCCACGCTTGTGGCACAGTCCACCGTCAGCTTTGAAACTGCGGGCGATACCTATCACACCGACACCGGTTCCGTGGTCGCCGGCGACTTCAACAACGACGGCAAGCCGGACCTGGTCGAGTGCTGCAACTCGAGCGACCTGCTGGTGTTCCGCGCCGGCAACGGGGATGGCACGTTTCAGGCGCCCGTTACCGCTTACGCAACGCCGGTTGACGTGGGGAGTCTGGTTGCCGTTGACGTGAACGGCGACGGCAAGCTGGACCTGGTCGGTGTTGCGGCTCCGAATCCGCCTCAGCCTCCGATGATGGGCAACTACGAGCTGACCGTATGGCTGGGCAACGGCGACGGCACCTTCCAGACGCCGCAAACCTACAGCCTCTCCCAGGATTGGCCGGGAACGGCGGTGGCCGGAAACTTCTTCAACGATGGCCGTCCCGACATTGCCGTCGGCGAGATCAACGGCGATATCGACCTGTTTCGCAACGAGGGCGGCGGCAGCTTCACGTTTGTAAAATCCATCAGCGTGGGAAACGGCAGCGCCTCTCTGCCCGTTGCGCTGGTCGGCGGAGATCTGAACGGCAACGGAATTTCCGACCTCGCGGCGCTCCCGCAAAATGACCTGACACCGCAGCAGCCGGTGGTGCTGTGGAACGACGGCAACGGTAACTTCACCCAGCAGCAACTGGCCAGTTACAACTATCCGGAGATCGCCATCAGCCGTCTGAACGGCGACGCCATGATGGATCTTCTCGTCAGCTACCAGTGCGGCGCGGGCAATACCCAATACTGCACCGGCTTCGACGCTTACTACGGCCAGGGCAATAACACGCTCTACAAAAGCACGCTGGTCACTGACACCTCAGTGAACCCCGGCGATATCGGCGCCATTGCCGGCGTCGATGTCAACGGCGATGGCTATGGCGACATTGTGGCTGTTGGAGCTGTCCAGTGCGGTAACTCGCAGTGCAGCAATTCTCCCGCGGGCCTGTTGGCCTGGCTGGGCAACGCCAACGGTTCGTTTCAGCAGACTCCGCAACAGTTCGATACCTCCAGTTACGCCGGCCCAGGCACGGTGGCGATGGCGGATTTCAATCGCGACGGCATGATGGACTTCGCACAGGCGGTGCCCGGTTCCGGCGGGTCCACCCAGTACTGGATCACGGAGTACTACATCAACGCGACGCCCCGGACAACCTGCGGCACTTACACCATCAGTCCTTCAGTAACCGTCTGCCAGCCTGTCGATAACACCTACTCGCCCAGCCCGGTGCGCGTCGAGGCAACTTCGTACGACACCACGAAGGTTACTGCGATGCAGGAATACGTCGACAACCAGCTCGAGTACTCGCAACCCGTCACCAATTTCAACACCACGTTCTCCGAACCCGTGGGCGCACACTCGTTCGTGACCAAGGGATGGGACGCAAGCGGGCGCAGCTTCGTCGCCGACCGCACCGTCACTGTCTACAGCGGCACGCCCGGCCCGGTTTGTTCCGCCGCCGCCGACTCAGCCAGCATCTGCCTGCCCTCGGACGCGACCAGCGACTCGCCGGTGCTGATCCTCGCCAATGGCGACACGGGAGCCTACATCCCAACTGCCGCGCAGCTCTATATCGACGGCAGCCTGGTAGTGAACAACGGGGCGCAATGTTCCGGCACAACCTGCTACGGCGCTGACTCGTACGTCCAGACCACGCAGACCCTTTCCGGCGGAAGCCACGATCTGGTCTTTAAGGTGTGGGACACGAACGGCAATGTCTACACCGCGCAGAAAACCCTGACCGTGAACTAACTCGCCCGGACGGCATCGAGCGGCGCAGGGCATTCCGTCCTGCGCCGCTTTTTTTCCCGACTCCCACCCCAACCGCGGATCGCCCGCTTCGCCCAGGACCTCATCGACGCAGACCCCTTTGCCCTCCTGAAAGATCGGCTATGATGGCGGCGTGAGGTGACATGCAGAATCTGATCTGGCATACGCGGTATGCATTCCGGCAGTTGCTGAAGACTCCTGCATTCACGGTGGCGGCGCTGCTCACGCTGGCTCTGGGCATCGGCGTCAATGCTGCAATGTTTTCCGTCATCGATCAGGTGCTGCTGCGGCCGTTGCCCTATAAGAATGGAAACCGGCTGGTCAAGTTCGGTCCCATCGATCCCGCGGAGCCGCAGAATTACGGTTCGATGTCCCTGCCCGACCTGCGCGACATTGCGGCGCGCAGCCATTCCCTTCAGGGCGTCGGCTATTACACCTTTCAGATTCCAACTCTGGGCGGGGGCTCAACCGAGCCAAAAATCACTCCGGAAATTACCGCGAGCACCAACCTCTTCGATCTGCTCGGCGTTGCTCCCATGCTGGGGCGCGGCTTCGTTCCCGATGATGGAAAACCGGGCCGTAACAACGTGCTGGTCCTTGGAAACAAAGTGTGGCAGCAGAGCTTCCACGGCGATCGCGGGATCGTGGGCAAAAGCGTCACGATTGACGGCGATCCCTTCGTGGTGATCGGTGTCCTGCCGCCCAATGTGGAGTTCCCCGGCAACGTGGGTGAGGCGATTTATTCCCCCCTTGTGACCGACGACAAGAGTCTGCAGGACCGCGACAATTCCGGGCTGATGGCTTTCGGGCTGTTGCTGCCGGGAGTCCCGGTGAAACAGGCAAGGGCGGATCTGAACGCGATTCGCCGCCAGTTGCAGCACGATTATCCCGGCGAGGAAGGCAAAGACCCGATCCGGGTGGAAAGCTATCGCGACTCGCTCACCGACGATGTACGCCCCGCTCTGAACGCGCTGAACGTCGCTGTGATCGCTGTGTGGCTGATCGCCTGCGCGAATGTGGCCGGCCTCATGCTGACCCGCTCCAACGCGCGCCGCCGCGAAATCGCGATTGTCACCGCGCTGGGTGCTCCGCGCGCCATCGTCATGCGTCAGTTTCTTACCGAAAGCCTGATGCTGGGCCTCGCCGGCGGCGCTGCCGGTCTTGGCCTGGCTGCGCTCGCCCTGCATCTGCTCCGGCATTATCTGGCCAGCGCTGTGCTCTATGGAAGCGACATTCATATCAATGGAAGTGTGTGCGTTTACCTCGTGGCCGCCAGCGTGGTTTCGGCAGTGCTCTTCGGGCTGGCTCCGGCGTGGGCCGCGGCGCGGCTTCCGGCACAGGAGGGCTTGCGCGAGGGCGCGGCGGCTTCGGGAGTCAGCCGCAAGCAGGCCTTCTGGCGCGATGCGCTCACCGTGGGAGAGTTCACGCTGACCCTGGCCCTGCTGGTGGCCGCCGGACTGATGATGCGGACCCTGCTCGTGCTGCGCAACACTGAGATGGGATTCGATGCGGGACACGTTGTCACCGGCGATCTCTATCTGCCCACCCATGGCGTCTGGTGGGCGAACCACAATGCGCAGAAGGTAAACCTCGTCACCACCTTTTGGGAGCCCCTCGTGGATCGTCTCGATCACACGCCCTGGTTCCTCTCGGTTGGCCTGACCACGGTGCGCCCGCTCCAGCCCAACTGGTCCTTCGACGCCCACACCAAAGTGAAGGGCCGAACCTATCGGAACGAGGCCGAGCAGCCGGAAAGCGTGGTGCGCGCCGCCACCGCCGGCTACTTCAAGACCTTCGGCGTGCGCCTGCTCAGGGGACGGTTCTTTGACAATAATCTCGATACTCCGAATTCGCCGATTGCCGTGGTGATCAATGAGGCGTTCGTGAAGGAGGCATTTCCCAACCAGAATCCCCTCGGCCAGCAAATCGAGGTGGGCGACGAGAAAACTCCGGCGCGGGAGTGGGGAACCGTTGTCGGCGTGGCCGACGATGTGCGCCAGCGCTCAGCGGGCGAGGCCTCGCAGCCGGAGATCGATATCGACCTGTTGCAGCTGACGCCCCAGGACGATATGTATCCGATTCTCTCGTCCTTTCTGATGAATGTCTCGGTGCGGACGCGTCTGCCCGCGGCGGCGGCGGAGAAGACCATCCGAAGCGCCGTGCATCAACTGGATCCGGAGATCGGCATCGACAGCCTCGAGCCGATGGGGCAGATCGTCGACGATTCCATGGGTAACCAGACGCTGGCGGCGCGCTTGCTGACCATGTTTGCGCTGGCGGCGCTGCTGATTGCCGTGGCCGGGATTTACGGCCTGTTGTCCTACTCCGTGAGCCAGCGGACGCGCGAGTTTGGCGTGAGGCTGGCCCTGGGCGCTCCACCGGGCAATGTGCGATGGATTGTGCTGCGCCACGCGCTCGTCCTGCTGAGCATCGGAATTGCCGCAGGCATCGCCCTGGCCATCCTCGCCAGCAGCCTGATGCGTGCGTTCATCTATGGCTTTCACGGCTACGATGTGGTCACCGTCTCCGCGGTGACGGCAATTCTGGCCCTGTGCGGACTCGCGGCCAGCTATCTCCCCGCGCAGCGAGCGGCGAATGTCGATCCCATGGTGGCGTTGCGCATGGAGTAAGAACCACCGCAGCCTTTCGCTCACCCGTGACCCGTAATCTCTGCCTTGTCACTCGTTGTAATGCAGCAAGCTGAACACGTCGAAATCCTTAAACCGTTCCCGGCCTTTCAGGAAATCCAGCTCGATCGCAAACCCCAGCCCCGCAATCTCGCCGCCCAGTTGCTGCACCAGCTTGATGGTCGCTTCCATGGTGCCGCCCGTCGCCAGCAGATCGTCCACCAGCACCACGCGCTGCCCCGGCTCGATCGCGTCCACGTGAATCTCCAGCGTGTCCGATCCGTATTCCAGGTCGTACGTCACCCGCGCCGTTTTCGCCGGCAGTTTGCGCGGCTTGCGCACCGGCACGAATCCCGCATTCAGCCGGTACGCCAGCGCCGGTCCGAAAATGAATCCCCGCGCCTCGATCCCCAGCACCAGATCGATGTCCTTGTCGATGTAGTACTGCGCCAGCGCGTCGATCAGCGTCGCAAACCCCTTCGGGTCCTTCAGCAGCGTGGTGATGTCGTAGAACAGAATGCCCGGCTTGGGAAAATCCGGAACGGTGCGGACAAGCGCCTTCAGCGGCTCGCAATCGGTCGTGCACGGGGTCATTGTCACCAGGCTCCTTCAATCTGAAACGCTCCGAGGTCGTCGCCTTCCTTCGGATCCAGCTCATGCTCCACCACGGCGTCCACGCGGCTGCCGCGCGGACCCTTGCGCAGCGTGCCCTTCAGCTCGCTCAGTGCTTCCGCATTGCCCGCCGCCACCACTTCCACGTACCCGTCCTCGGTGTTGCGCACCCACCCCTTCAACTGCAGCGCCGCGGCCTCGCGCTGGACGAACCACCGGAACCCAACACCCTGCACGCGCCCTTTTACCAGGAAATGGCACACCATGGAATCACCGCCAGTGTTGCAGATCGACCCGCCCCGCGCAAGATCACGCAACTGGTGGTGACCATCCGGGTTCGCCTCATCAGGAGGCGCGCGAGTCCCCGCGCCCGCCAACCTATAATTCAGGTGTGGCGGCAGGCTCTCCCGCGCGTTCGTACCCACAGGCGAATCTATGCAGCGCGCTGCCCGATTTCTGATGTTGTCCCTGTTGCCGCTCTCATCGCGCGCCCGTTCTCTGCTCGCCGCAATTTCCCTCATCGTCTTCACGCCGCTCGCCCTCCACGCCCTCCCGGAATACGGCCGCGCCCGCGCCTTCGCCCACGCCGAGCGCCTCCGCGAAGCCCTCGAAGGCCGCCCCGAATCGCAGCGTACCCGCTTCCAGTACGACCGCGTGCTCGACGCCTACCGCGCCATCTACCACCGCGATCCCGCCTCGCCCAAAGCCGACGCCTCCATCGCCGCCGTCGCCGATCTCCTCGCCGAAGAGGGCCGCGTCTTCCAGGACGACAAAGCGCTCCACGACGCCATCGGCCAGTACGAATTCCTCCGCACCCAGTATCCCGGTAGCCGCTTCCGCTTCAGCGCCCTGCTCACCGAAGGCGAAATCTGGCAATACGACCTGGGCGATCTTCCCCAGGCCCGCGACGCCTACGAGAAATTTCTCCGTCTCTACCCACGCAACCCGCTCGCCGGCGAAGCCCATGCCGAGCTGCGCGAAATCCGCCATGACGAGATTGCTTCACGCCGTCGCGAAGGTCCCGGCGACCGCCGTACCGACAGCCGCGACGAGGATCGCGCTGAGAGCCGCGCGCCAACTCCCGACCGCGCCCGCCGCGACACCGTCCTCACCGCC
>JBATVK010000144.1:0-2736 GCA_049671725.1 Acidobacteriaceae bacterium | reverse complement strand
GTGAATGCCAGCGCGTTCAGTTTGCCCGCGTTCTCGCGCAGATCTGGCGTCCCATCGAGGGCGCAACCCGTCACCTCTTCCTTGACGAGCCGCTGACCTTTCTCGATGTTCGCCACCAGATCGATTTCATGGAGAAGGTGAAGATCTTCGCCTCCCAGCAGGATGTAGTGGTCGTCGGTGTGGTGCATGACCTGAACCTTGCCGTCCAGTTCGCCGATCGTCTGCTGTTGCTCGACCAGGGCCGCATCCTCGCCGATGGCCCCGCCAGGGAGGTACTCACTCAGGAAAATCTGCGCACGGCCTTTGCCGTCGCGCCGGTGCTGCTCACCAATCCCGCGACGGGCAAAACGCACCTCGTGTTTGAGAGTGGCAACGGGGGTTCGGCAGATTGATCTGTGGTTCAACGCAACGGCCTGAGATTTGCTGATAACGCCGAATCTCCCATGGGGCGATATGCATTGTGAGTTGCACTGGAGAAGCCGGCTCGCCGGAAGGCCTTTCAGAATTCCAGGCCTTCCTGTATTCATCGCACTCTCATTGCTGGCTACCTCATCTTTCGCGCAGGTGGCTCGCAGCGGATTGAGCGGCACCATCGCCGATTCGTCTGGCCGAATGCTGCCGCAGGCGCATATCACTGTGGTCGAAAACACGACCGGACTGCGCCGTGAGACCGTTTCGGGCGCCAGAGGCAGCTACAGCATTCCCCAGTTGCCGGTGGGCATTTATACCGTTACCTTCGAACACCCAGGCTTCAGGACGCTCGAGTTTATCGACGTGCAGCAGGTCATCGGCCGAACCCGCACCCTGGATGCGACGCTGCACGTCGCGGGCGGCGAGGACCGGGTGGAAGTCTCACCCGCTTCAGCGCTGATGGACCACAACACCAGCGCGGTGACTGGCCTGATCGAGAGAGAGCAGGTGAATGAATTGCCGCTGAACGGCCGCGACTGGTCGTCGCTGACGGCGTTTGTCCCCGGCGCGATTGACACCGGCGGCAGTAACCAACGAACGGTTCGCTTTGCCGGACGGGGTCTCGACGACAGCAACTTCACCTACGACGGCGTAGATGCCACCAACATCGTGAATCAGACACAGCGCCAATGGGTGCGGCTCGCCATTCCCCTGGACGCGATTGCGGAATTCCGCGTCGATTCGCTGATGGCGACCGCCGACGAAGGTGCGACCGGCGGCGCCCAATTGGCCGTTACCTCGCCTTCCGGCGCCAACCAGTTCCATGGTCGCCTCTTCGAGTACCTGCGCAACAACATCTTTGACGCGCCGCTGCCCGAATGGGCCTCAAACGGCGAATCTCAACAGCCCCTGCGCCTGAATCAGTTCGGCGGAGCGCTCGGCGGCCCCATTGTGCGCGACAAGACGTTTTTCTTCCTCGCGTCTGAAGCCTATCGGCAGAACTGGGGCTATCCGGTGAGCGGCGACGTGCCGAGCCCGTCGCTCATAGCAACAGTTCTGAACACCTCGCCCGTATATACGATCATCCACGGATACCCCGGTGCCGGTCCCAAACGAATCCTGACGCCCTGGACGCCAGCCACCGATCCGGGAGACCCGTACTACATGGACTATGACCTGCTGACCTGCGAATGCGAGCAGGTGGTTGACGAGAGCTCGGCGATGGTGCGCCTCGACCAGCACTTTTCCGAGAAGACGACGGGCTTTATGCGCTTCAACTACGACCGCTCCGCCGATACGCAGCCGCTCTCGGCGTCCGCGACGGACCTGCAGCAGAAGGTCTCCGCGCCGGTCAACGGCGCGCTGGAGCTCTTGCATATCTTCAATACCCACCTGGTGAACGAGGTCGAGGCAGGCTTCAACCGCTCCACCGACAACCAGTACAACTACAGCGACTCCGGCAACGCCTATCAGATCGCGATTGCGACGGGTCCCGGGCCGGGATTCATCACTGAAAACTACAACTACGCCAGCGTCTACGTGGGCAACTCCTTTTCCGGGCTCGATAACCTGACCTGGACGCACGGCCTCCATACGGTAAAGGCCGGCGTGGAGTTCCGCCGTATTCAACTGAACCAGAATTATGGGCAACACGGAAAGCTGACGTTCTCCACCGTCGAAAATCTCGCAAAGGATGTATTGGCGAAAGCCAGCCTGACCGGCGCCTTGCCCATCAACGATCTGCGCAAAAACGATTACTTCTTCTACACACAGGACGAGTACAAGTGGCGCCCCGGTCTTATCCTGAACCTGGGCGTCCGCTACTCCATCTTCGGTCTCTTCGACGAGGCGCACGGCAAGGACGATCCCTTCGACTTCGCCACCTGCGGCCCCCAGGGATTTTGCGGCGTGGGCGCCAGCTTCGGCCAGCAGAATTACGGCGACGTCGATCCCCGTGTGGGCCTGGACTGGACGCCGTGGAAGAGCGGCCGGACGGTGTTTCGGGCCGGATTCGGCACGTACCACGAAGACGGACAACTGGACGACCAGAACCTGCCCGCAAAGAACGAAGTCCCCTCCTATTCGGCGACCGGCAGCTCAAGCTCACCGCTCTCTTATCCGGTTGTTTTCGGCGCAGGAACCCTTTCACCGAATGCCGAACAACGAGACCGCAAGGACACCTATGTTGAACATTGGAGCTTTGCGGCACAGCGGGAGCTGCCGGCGAACTTTGTCAGCACGGTCTCTTACCTGGGCAGCCACGGCGTGCATCTGCTCGAGACCAACGTGGTGAACCTGATCGACCCGGCCACGGGGCTTGTGCAG
>JBATVK010000143.1:0-21699 GCA_049671725.1 Acidobacteriaceae bacterium | reverse complement strand
CCTCTTCCACATCGTCCAGAGGCTCGGTGGGAACGCTGACCAGCGCCACGTGGATGTTCGGGTACATCGTGCCGAGAAGCGTGTGATCGAGCCAGCACTCCTGACCTGTGCCGGGGATCCGTTCCTCGATGCGTCCGTTGGTGTCGATATCGAGCATCACAATTCGATTTCCGTTTCCACTTTGCATGAGAGTTCTCCTTGTGTTTTGGGCACAGGAAGAATCCATGCCAACCCGCTTAGCGCCGGCTGACCTGGTTCTTTCCCGACCGTTGTTGAAGGGGAACTAACCAGGCTTGGAATGCCGGGTCAGCGGTACGAATCCTCGCGAGTAGAGCCCGCAAGGTGGCTCAGAGAACCGAATCCTGAAAGCGTGCTTTCGTGATCGGTTTTTCTGAATTCGTCCGCGCGGTGCGCTCAGGCCCGTGCGGAAACCGCCTCTTTCCTAATCTCGACAGATCCTTCTTTCACAATGGCGCGCGACCTCCACACCTCGACGCGGTAGTACGGCACGTCGCGTTTGAGCGCTTCGACCATCGCGCCCCCTTCGTTCTGAAATTTCTCTTTGAGAACGAGCGGTTGGCCGTCGTTCTCTCCTCCGGCGCCAAGGAAATAGAGGACGAGCGAGCCGTCGGGCGCTCTCTCTGCTTCCCCCCGTTTGCGCCGCCGCTTCTTTTCGCCGGCCGCCGCTGTCGCAGCGGGCATCGGCATCACTCGCGCTGCCTCAGTGCTCATGGTTGATGGCTCCCTTCCGCCTGACCGGTCTCAGACAGTGGATCTCCGGTCAGGACCGCATCCCTTTTCTCGCCTTCGATTTGTTTGGACCAGTACTCTCCGACCAGCAGGCCGCTTGGGTTCTCGGCGGAGCGGTCCACGTCGACCAGCCGAATGTGGTATTCCTCCACAAGCTGATCGATCGACTCCCGCTGGCTGTTCACCGTGCGAACCGTGCGTACGCCAAAAGCGGTATAGACCAGCGGTTCGGTCTTGCTTTGCTCAATGTGGCTCAGCCTGAGTGTGGAACTCGCCTGCGCCTGCTCAAGTTTGCCCACCGTGTCGTTCTTCTCAAGGTCGGCGAGAGCCTGCCGGCGGAGATTCTCCGTCATCCGATTGAGCGCATCGGCCCAGTTCTGGGAAAGCGTGTATGAGTCATAGCTCAAATAACGGTTGAGGAAGTCGGTGATGAAGGCCTCTCGCTCGTAGTCGTCGGCGGCGGCCCGGCTGGGTCTTGCAACCAGAAGCGCGGGGAGAATTCGGTTCTTCGCATTCTGGAAGGGTGAGACGACCGACGCCTGACCATTCGCACCGATACGGATCACTGTGGGAGGTTCCATGCGAACGAGGAGAAATCCCGCTACCGCGATGAGGGCGACCAACCCCATGACGCCGGCGAGAACCATGCTGCGGTTCGACCAGGCCCGCAGCGCTCCATCCATCTCATAGAACTTCGGGGTCTCGTTGTTTAGTTTCGTTCTCGATTTCACGGGTGGCCTCCCTCCCTATGCGAGCCGCGTCATATTGGGATCGTCGGGAGTGTTGGGCGGTGGCATACTGCCGCCTCCTCCCTGGCTCACACTGAGTGCTCCATAGGCGCCGCCGCTCGAAAACGTCGAGGGAATCCCGCCGCCCATTAGCCCCATCCCTGCGCCTACAACGCCCCCCGCGACCGCGCCCGCCGGTCCCGCCGCTGCGCCCAGTTCGGCGCCCTGCGCGATTCCGTGAGATATCCTCGAAACTGCCATCGACAGGCCCAGACCAACTGCCGAAAACTGTCCTCGCAGGATGAACGCCGCAACCATCGGGATCAGCAGAATGCAGATTGCGTACATGATGCTGATCAGTCCGATCGTTTCGATTCCCCCGTCGAGCGGACCTGTCGCGCCCATTGTTGGACCTAGTCCGAAGCTGCCCAGATCGCCGCTCAGGATTGCATTGACATCGTTTGCGTGGATGGCGGTAATCAGGCAGCCAAAAACGGCGTAGATGATGGACCAGGCATTCCAGATCCCGAGGTTTAGCGCGTAGTACTTTGTCAGAGAATTGACAAGCGAGCTCGGAGCCAATGCAATGACAAACGGCCCCATCGCGAAGAGGCAGGTGCCCCAGAAGGTATAGATCAGGGCAAAGATCTGGACGGCGATGGGGTAGATGATGTAGGCAAGAGCGATTTCGACCAGCGTAAGAAGGGCCGGAGGTGTCCAGGGAATGGCATTGAATACCGCCTGATAGCCTTTGTCTGCGAAAAGCGTCGACAACTGTAATTGCCAATTCTTTGCAAGATCGACGGCCCCGTATGCGCTGTCGATGGTGCTGGCGAGCTGGTTGAAGCCGCTGTACGCATCGGAAAAGAATGCGGCCCAGTTTCCGATCAGGAAGGCGGCGACTGCGTACTTCAGGAGCGTGCCGGCGAGCGAACGCAGGTCCCCACCTTTCGCATAGGCTTCATAAATTCCGAGGACGAGACAGATTGTCATCAGCACGTAGGACACGCTCTGTTCGGTTCCGACCAGCGCCCCGCTGATTCCGTTCACCGCGGAGGTGAGCATCGTTTGAAATTCAAAGATCCCTGTCGGCATTGGTTGTCACCTCCCATCAGCGCGGGGTGAGAATCTGCAGCATTCTCTGGTTCAGGTTCTGCATCTGCGTGGTCGAGTCCTTGAGCGCCCCGCCGCGATTCGAAAGGGTCACACTGTTCACCCGCAGCAATTCCGCCATTCCCATCTGTGTGTAGGCATTCGCCTGCACGACCCAGGCGCTGGCCTCTGCGTCGAGCATGGGCGCCGTTCCGGGTGCAGAGGCGGCAATCTGCTGATTCAGCTTCTGCGCCACTTCCATCTCCCGCGCTGCAAATGCGTCGAGTTCAATCGCTTTCTTGAGCGCATCCTGCGCCTGTGCGTCGCCCATATCGATCTGGTACGCAATGTTCTGTGGAACAGCCGTCTGGGGTGGCAGCGGAGAGAACACATTCTGGTAGGCATTTCCGATCGTGCCTATATCGTTGGGGTCGGCCGACAGCATCTGCCGTTCGAGTTGCTGCGGATAAGGAAGCTGGGCGCTCGCGATATTCGCGGATGCGATTTGACGGAAACTCAGGAATGAACTCGAAAAGCTCGTCGCCATTTGGCGCGCGCTGTTGATGGCCGCAATCGGATAGAGAACTTCCTGCTGAAACTGCCGCTCCTGCTGTTCCACCTGGTTGATGAGCTTGAGCGGCGATGCCACGGCGCTGTTCAGGGTGCTGTCAACCTCCTTGAGGCCAGCGAGGATGGCGGCGATGTCGACGCCGAACTGCGAGTGCGCAGGCTGGACGGCGACGGTCGAAAGAATCGCAATCCCCGCTGCCGCAATCGCAGCCTTCTGCGCCAGCCGGTGATGTAGAAAGCGCCTCACTGTCCACCTCCAAGCTGGTTAAGCAGTTGCTGATTCAGGTTCTGCATATTCGTGGTCGATTGCTTGAGAACTGCATCCCGCTGGGCGAGCTCGATCGCCGCCTCCCGCAGCTGATACGCGAGCAACTTCTGCTGCATGGCGATACTGGCAAGCTCGGCCGTTCGAGCTTCGGCCACGACCATATCTGCGGTTCCGGGAGCCGTCGTTTGGGCCTGGTCTTCGATCTTCTGAGCAGTTGCCAGCATCGTTTGGGTGGCCTGATCCGCGGCCATGGACTGCTCGGTTGCATCCTTTGCAGTCGCGTCTTCGATGTCCATCATCTGAAGATTGAGCTGCGGCGCAGCCCCGATCGTGGGCTGCGCTCCGTACTCCGTCGCATAGCTCTGCCTGATGTTTGGAATTTGGCCGCTTTGTGCGCTCAGGAATTCCGACTCGAGATTCTGCGACGGGGGCAAAACGGCGCTGTTGACCCTGATGGCAAAAACGCTGTTCATCCACCCGCGGTAACTGGCCTTGATGGTGGCAATGTAATTCCGCGTCTCCTCAATCAGCGCCACCGGCCAGAGAACCTGCTGTTCGGTCTGAAGAATCTCGCTGCGGACCCTGTTGATGTCGGTTAACGCGCCCCCGATTGGTCCGGTGATTGTGCCCAGGATCGCGGAGAAAAGCCCTCCGAATTGCGCATAAACGCCAGTCGGGACGAGAAGGGCCAGCAGCAGGATGCCGCTGCAGGCGAAGGAAATGCGCTCGGAACGGAGCTTCTTCATACCAGTTCCTCCTCATACGCGACTTCGGCTTCGGTCGCGTGCGTGTTCCGCAGAGGGGTTTCCGATCTCGAAGGCACTCTCGCGCCTGCGGCACCCAAACGGCTTACTTCTCCCGAACGCTCCTCAGGCAACTCCGGCGCCTCCGACAGACCGTTCGGAAACCTTCTCGCCAGTTCGTCGAAGACATCGAGCCGGCTCATTTCGCCGTGTGTCGATAGCCACCACTCCCTGTACCAGCGTTCCCGCGGATACGTCGTCAGCAACCAGTACTCCATCGGTATTGGAACGACGTAGAGACTGTGTGTGGTCTCCGCCTTCTCCCCAATGACGACCAGGAACTCGCTTTTCTTGCCCTTCTCCGTCATGCCCAGGGTCTTCACCCGATTGAGCGTGGTCTCGTTCAAATGAACGAAGTGGCGCAGAACGTCGAAGTTGCCCTTCTGCCGGCCGATCAGCTTGATCGCCGTCGTTGCGAGGATGGCCCCGCCGAACTCATTGGGCTTGTCGGGCGTGCCGGTAAAGTCCTCGACCGCCTGCGAGATTCCCCAAACACAGGCGTTGCGCTTTCTCGCGGTGCGAAACAGCTGCACAACAACCGGCGCCAAACTCCGGGACTGAAGCAGCGCCCAGCACTCATCGAGCACCGTGATGCACCGCTTGTTTGTCTTGCCCTGCGCGCGCCTCGTGGTCGTATAGGCAATCAGGAGGCTCATTGCCACTTCGAGCTTCGGATCGTCCTTGAGCTGCTCCACATTGAAGTAGAGCCATGGCGTCGACATGTCGATGGTGGTGTGCGCGTCGAAGAGGCGGGCATACATCCCGTTGTTCACCCAGGCTCGCAGCTTCGCCGCGGCGATCCGGGCCATTTCGTTAACGAGGGGGTTCTTATCTTCGTCGTAATAGTTCTGGAGCTCGTCGTAGAGGTCGCTGTAGAGCGGAATCGGATTATCCATACGCATCTGCGCGCGCGCGTAGGTCTTGCGAATGGCATTCATAATCAGGTTGTCGAGCAGATCCGTGTCACCCTCTCCGCTGTCGCCGATCATGAAACGCGTCAGGTTTTTGAGGAAGGACAGGTGGTCGTTTGAAGGCTCCGTCTGCCCTGGTTCAAGATCGAAGGGATTGATGGTCTGCCGGCTGTCGAGAGACATGGTGATCATCTCGCCGCCCATGAGGGCGACGGCGTGGTAATAGCTGTCGCCTCGCTCGATGATCGACACCTGCACGTCCTGTCTCGCGCAGGTCAACAGCATCTTCCCGACGAGCACGCTCTTGCCGGTTCCCGAAGTCGCCGCGATGATGGCGTTGGCGTTTTCGAGGGCCGGATCGAACGGCGAAAAGGGCAAGAGCTGCCGGTACGGCGTCTCGAACAACATCAGCGGCGAGCGAGTCGTCCCGGACCAGGGAAGCTCCAGGGGCAGTAGGTCGGCGCCGTGTGGGGTTAGCAAGTCGAGGTCACGGCGGTCATCTTCGGCCAGCCCCGGCAATGTCGAGAGATAGATGCGGCGTGTTGCAAGCGTTTCTGTTAGTCCACGGGCGCCGTTCATATGCGCAATGACGTGGAGCACCTGTTGACGCCGGTTGGCCAGCTCCCGCTCCGCTTTCTCGTATTGGTCGGCGGACCACGCCGGGGCCGAGGTTCGGATTCCAATGATCATGCCCACACGCGCGGTCTTGACTGAATTTGCGATTAGCTCCTGTTGGATCTGAATCAGTTCGTGCGTCGCCACCTGGGCCGTAACATCGACGCGAAGATTGCCCTTTGAATCCTTCTGCGCCGCCTGCATCTTGCGTAGTTTCTTCTTGTACTTATCGAGAACGGCCCTTTGGTCGGGAATCGATACGTTCGTCGAGATGACGACGGGAAAACCGATCGTCATCAGTTGCCGCAGGATGCCCGGATACGTTCCATCGGGAGGCGTGTTCAGGCTGATAAAACTCCAGAGCAGGCCGTCGATGTTGATGTAGCTCTCGGTCTGCCCCAGGATGCTGACCGTCGTGACACGCTCGCGCGGGGAGAGGTAGCGAGTCTCGGCAGGGTGCGCCCGGAGCGGCTTCCGATCGGGATCTATGGGACTCATTGCCCGCTTGATTTCGAGAAACAGATCTTCGTCCGACATGCGTTCCGGCCCGAGGCCGCCAGATTTCATTGCAGACTCGATGCCGGCGATCAGCGATTCGAACTCGGCGATGGTGTCCTTGTGCTCCTTCCGCGACTTCTCGACCGATTTGGTAACGGAGAGGGTGAAGCCCCCATGCGCCCGCCGGCGATCTTTCTTGCTCATCGGTGCTCCACCGGCGAGTAGCGTGCGCTTGTGCTTCGCCGGATCCCAGATCAGGTACACCGCCGCAATCCGCGTGAGGTAGGTGCCCTGCTTTTCCTTGTCCGACCAGACAGCAAGACGTTGGAGGTCGAGCGCCTGGACCTCGGGGTTCTCGCAGCGCGATTCTTCACGATACTGATCGAGCAGGCCGTTCAGGCTCTCGACGACCTCGTAACGAAACTGGAGCCGCATACTTTGTTCCGGCATGGCCCGGAGCAGCGACTCAAGTACGCTCTTCGCTTCATTGCGCTCGTCGTCATCGCCGAAATAGGTCATGGCGCCCGCGACGCGGAATCCGGCGACATAGCATCCGTCGGTTCGCACCATGACGTTGTCGAGAAAATCCCGAATCTTGAGCAGTTCGCATACCGCCGAGTCTTCAAGGGAGCGTTCGTGTTGTGCGCGCGTTTTGGGCATCAGTCCGCCTCCGCATTGTCGGAATCCGTAATGTATTCGGTTGTCATCTTCCGATCCCGGGCGCAGCCACAGTACGCCCGCGGCAGCCCGTAGTACGTCACCAGATCGAGCAGGTAGCCGCGTGGCTTGCCGTACTTGAACAACACCAGCCCTGGCACGCCGAGAACCAGCACCATCAGCATCAGGAACCAGTTCATGGGCAGAAAGAACATATAGCGGTTAGGGAAGACAAACTGCCCAACGAGCATCGCGATCGCGCAGGCCATCGCAAGAAAGAGCATGTCTTCGAGCTCAAGGCCCAGCATCGTGACCTTGGCGTGCAGATTCCTCGATACGGGGCTCATTCGCAATGTCATTTACGCCACCCCCGCCGTTCCGGCCGCGATGAAGTGCTCCATCAGGCGCATCAGGCCTGATACACAGAGGCAGGCTCCACCGGCCACAAAATGCCTGATCCAGTCGTCGCCGATGTAGAGCCGCTCGAAGAATCCGCCCAACCCGAGCACGGCGCGCGCAATCTCGATCCCTCCGTAGACAGGGAGAATCACATTGCCCACCCAGTCGGCAAGACAGAGAATCGCCGCCCAGTACTGCGTCGTTCCCGAGCCCTGGCTCGCGAAGACCTCGGCGAGCCGCAGGAGCCCTGATACCGACAACGCGCTCATCGTCCCGGCGATGTATGGCTCGATGTGGTAGCCGCGCGAATATTTGAAGATGCCGAGCGCCAAAATCAATACAGCAAGAATCGGCATGACGGCATTGCCGACCCAGTTGGTCAGCCCGAGCAGTCCGGCATCGAAGGAGCCGCCGTTCATGCGTCGCCTCGATTTGCGCTCGCCGCCATTTTCCGGTCGTATCTTGCGGAACTTTGGCGCACAATCGTCCCGGCGAGTCCACCGCTCCATTCCCACAACCCCAGTGCGACCTTGATTGCCACATAGATTTCTGCGAGCAACCAGATTCCGGCCACTCCGATAGCAAAAAGCAGCCGTGCAATTTCGAAGCGGAGCGCCATGCCCACGACGGCAGTTAAGACGAGTGCCGCGATAACGAAGACCACCGATTGCGTAAGCAGGCGGAAGTTCATCGCATCAACTCCTCGTCTGTGCATAGCCCCACGCAAAGGGTGCGTAACTCCGGCCATTTCAGCCGCCATGTGGGAAAGGTGATCCAATCAGGTGCGAGATCACTGAACGTCGCATCCGTGCCCAGGCCCAGTCCAGCCAGACACAGATTCGGCAATGACAAAGCGATGGAGTAGCTGAGGTATGCGACCAAGCACAACACGATCACGCCACGAGCTTTGACAATGTGCCGCTTCACAAGCTCACCCCCGCAAAATGCGTGACCAGCGCCCATATCCCGCTGACGCTCAGGAAGGCAAGTCCACTCGCCGCGAGCGCGCCCCACGGGCGGTGTCGAACGTGATTGAGAATCGCGGCGGAAAGGGCAAGGCCCCCGACGATGGGGCTGATCCGGTTCGCGGCATACCCGAACATGCTCATCAGCATGTCCGTCATTCCGTAGGCATCTCCGGTCTGCATCCAGCTTCCGGTCGCGAGGTTGTAGAACCCTTGAACGCCCAGAAGAAACAGAGCCGCGATGATCGAAGCCAGAGGGTTGTAACCTTGGCTCATATCGAGAACCGCCTTGAAGACGAGCGAGGCAGCGACCACCGGAACAATATGTCCCACCAGCACGTTGCTGACGAAGTCGTTCGTGACCCGCTCGATACCCTCCGTGTATTGCGCGCCGGTCGCTCCGGCGATGGCGAGTTGCTGCGCCCCGGGAACCGACTCCTGAACAAGCCACTGGCTTACTCCAGGGAGGCTCAAAAGGAAGCATCCCCACAACAGCCACTTCAGAAAGCCGCCACTGGCCTCAAAGTTCATTCCCCCTTCCGAGCGCAGCCTCATGCCCGCCATCACGAACGCGCCCAGCGACGCCGGGATGGCGAGATCCATGAGAAGCCCGAGAATGGCTCTGAAGACCAGTGGCGCCTGCATAAACC
Source organism: Acidobacteriaceae bacterium (assembly GCA_049671725.1). Taxonomy (GTDB): domain Bacteria; phylum Acidobacteriota; class Terriglobia; order Terriglobales; family Acidobacteriaceae; genus Palsa-343. The sequence continues at coordinate 12,793 of JBATVK010000143.1, read as the reverse complement.
ACCTACCCGATTGCCTGGCCTTGCGCGATGAAGTACTCGATGAGCCGCAGGATGCCGGAAACGCAGATCAGACCGCCCGCGGTCATGGCGGAAGGGAGCCAGCTGCGGCCACTTCGCCATTGAAGGATGGTGGCGACGACGGCGATGCCGGCGCCCACCGGGCAGATCACGTTGCACAGCCAGTTGACGGCGTTGAGAAACGCGCCTTCAGGTTGTGCCGCCGTCTGACCCTGGACGGCCTGGCCCGTCGCCGGCGTGGTGCCGAGGTTTTGAGCCACGCTGGCGCAGGGCGCCAGAACGGCCGCTCCGATACAGGAAACGAGCAGGAACGCCAGCACCTGCTTACGTCCGGCGCGCACTGTTCGCATGAACGACTGGATCATGGACTTGCCTCCTTGACGGGAAACCGTCGCCGAAGAAAATCACATGGATTGTCGATTCGTGCAAACGAGCAGCTACGGCATGTCCAAATGCCCTACGGACCGATGTCACGAAGGTCCAATGGAGGACATCGAGACGTTTCCTTCTACAAAGGCGCTCTGATTTTGCTTCTTATAAAGATGATGTGTGGCGCATCGAGATCGAGGAGATGCAATCACCTGGAGTTTTTCAACAAAAGCCTGGTACACAGTTTTTCTTCTTTCGAGAGACCTCATCATCGACTCGGAAATCTTCCAGGCCGGCCCGGCTTTGCGTTATTGACTATCTCTTATAGCAAGATTCTGGTTCAGACACTCGACAATTTAGGCTGAACTGAGCCAGTTTATCTGGGGGCAGAGCTCCCGAACCGGCCGGAACCATGTCAATGAGTGTGTTGGCCTGCTGTCGTCAACTGGGTCCGTCGGATCATCCCAAGTCTCCGAACCAATCCGCGAATAACGCCGGTCCAACTGAAGGAGTGAGATTTATCGCCACGGCCCCATCAAATGTTCTTTGAATTCACGCGGTAAATCCAGCAGATGTCCGGCATCTACGGAGCGCGCCGCCCACTCCAACAGCGAACGGTATTGATCGAACAGCGTGACGTTGCCCAGCCATTGCGAACCCGCCTCTGAATGCAGAACCACAACGTTGGGAACGTCGCATGGGCCGACACAACCGCTCACGGTGAGCTGAAACCGCTTCAGGAGGCCTCGCTTTCGCCATTCCTCTTTTAGCCACTCCACCGGCACCTCAGGGCGGTCTTTGTGAGTTGCCCCGCAGCAGCAGCCCTGACAAACAATCATCTGGCCGATTACCCGCCGTTTGGTTTCCAGCATTATTTTTCTTCCTCAATGATTAGCTTATAGTCTAGAGGGGTATACTACCGGAAGGAGAATGAAACTTGTCTCACACCACAAAAAATAAGAGCAAAATGCTTGCCCGTGTTCGGCGTATCAAAGGCCAGGTCGACGCGATTGAGCGAGTGCTCGACGGGGAAGGCGAGTGCGAGGAAATCCTACAACTGGTGGCTTCGTGCCGTGGGGCGCTCAACGGCTTGATGGCAGAGCTGATTGAGGGGCATCTGAAGTTCCACGTTCTCGTTCCGGGCCAGAAGACGCTTCCCTCGCAGGTGGAGGCGGCAGACGAATTGATTGCGGTGGTCAGAAGATATTTCAACTGATCGCCATCCCCGAAGCGGAGATTCTTATGACGTTGACAGCACAGGATGGGGCGCCCGCAGTCCATGACGAGGCGCCGATGAGCGAAAAGTATTCTCACTCCACGGTGCCGCCGACCGGTGGGACCGAGGACGCGCACGGGCATGAACATGGCATTGAACGCGCAGAGGTGCTGCGCGTAGTTTTCGTGGCGCTGGCGGCGGCTGCCGTCTGGTTTCACCTTTGGGAGCCGTTTCACCGGGTCAGCGTGATCGGTCTGGCGGCCGCACTCATCGGCGGATATCCCATCTTCAAAGAGGCGCTGGAGAACATCGTCGCGCGCCGCATGACGATGGAACTCTCGATGACGATTGCGCTGGTGGCTGCGCTGGCTATCGGCCAGTTCTTTACGGCGCTGGTCATCACCGCCTTTGTGCTCGCCGCTGAAATCCTCGAAGGACTAACGGTAGGCCGGGGCCGGCGGGCGATTCAGAATATGCTCGACTTCCTGCCGCAGATGGCCAGTGTGATTCGGGATGGCCAGACCGTGGACGTGCCGACGCAGAAGATCCTGCCGGGCGAAATCGTCCTCATTCGGCCAGGCAGCCGGATTCCGGTCGATGGCGAAGTGGTCAGCGGCCATTCGTTCGTGGAGCAGGCGGCGATCACTGGCGAACCAATGCCCAGCGAGAAGGCACCAGGCAGCACGGTGTATGCCGGCACGATCAACCAGGTTGGTGTGCTGCAGGTCCGCACCGACCGATTGGGGAAAGATACGGCTTTCGGCAAGATCATCGAGGCAGTGGAGCGTGCGGAGCACTCGCGCGCGCCGATCCAGAAGACCGCCGACAAACTGGCGGGATACCTGGTTTACTTCGCGCTCGGCGCGGCCCTGCTCACATTTCTCCTCACACATAACATCCAATCCACGATCTCCGTCATCATTGTTGCCGGCGCCTGCGGGATTGCTGCGGGAACTCCGCTGGCGGTGCTGGGTGCGATCGGCCGGGCGGCGCGGCAGGGCGCAATTATCAAAGGCGGAATCTATCTGGAAGCTCTTGGCCGTTTGCATACGGTCTTCCTCGACAAGACGGGAACTGTCACCTTTGGCATTCCCTCCGTGGCTCAGGTCCGGCCGGAGCCGGGTATTTCCGAAGAGCTATTGCTCCAGGCGGCTGCAAGCGTCGAGCACGGTTCGGAGCATCCGTTGGGCCGTGCCATCGTTCGGTATGCGGTGGAGAAAGACGTACCGCTCTCTCAGGCCGAGGATTTTCGTTACGAGGTTGGCCGCGGTATCGTGGCCCAGGTACAGGGCCAGCGCGTCGCAGTGGGCAACCGCGCCCATCTCCTCTCCCTCGGAATTGAGGTTCCCAATGAAGACACGGCATTCCACGGAATGTCGGTTCTGGTGGCAGCCGGAGATCGCTATTTCGGCTCCATTTCGATTGAGGACCGCGTCCGCGCGAGTGCGGCGGCAGCGGTCAAAGCGCTCGAAGCCATGAAGATTCGCGTGATTCTTCTAACTGGAGATTCACGGGCCGCTGCTGAGGCGGTTGCGGATCAGATGGGGATCTTTCATTTTCATTCCAACCTCCTTCCGGAACAGAAAGCCATCGAGGTCGCCAGTCACGCAAAACGCGGCCGGGTAGTAGCCATGCTGGGCGACGGCATCAACGATGCACCTGCGCTGAGCGAAGCCACGGTCGGGATTGCCATGGGCAGCGGCACTGATGTCGCTCGTGAAAGTGCCGACGTGGTCCTGATTGGAAACGATCTTAAGAAGTTCGTCGAAACCGTTCGTATCGCGCGTCGTTGCCGGGCGATCATCTTTCAGAACTTCTACGGCACGCTGATGGTCGACGCCGCGGGCATCGGGATGGCCGCGGCGGGATTGCTCAATCCGCTGCTGGCTGCGTTCATTCATGTTGCATCCGAACTGACCTTCATCCTGAATTCCACGCGGCTCCTGCCGCCCAGAGAAGCGTCAAAGGTTTCGAGCGGAAGAGGCGGGGCTGTGCACATGAACCCGGTCAGTCAGGGCCAGGGATAAGCACATGCTGGCGCGCGTGGCTCTCCCTCTGACGGAACGATCCAACCAGATCGCGCTCTATTTCAGGTATGCGCGAACCAGATCGATGAGGTCCTCGGCGAGTTCTGTGGTAGCGACGGGACTCTTTTCCGGCGACAGCATGTGCAGGCGGATGTGGTCCTCCAGTACTTCGGCCATGAGGCTGTTGATTCCGCCTCGTACGTTGGCCAGCAGCATCAGAACGTCGGCGCAGTGCTCTTTTCCGGTCAGGGAACGCTCGATGGCGTCTACCTGCCCGCGAATTCTTCGAATCCGGGCAACGAGCTTCTGCTGCTCTTTTGAATCAACCGGCATCTCGAGGTCCCCCTTACGAAAGTTTTGCAAAATTTGGAAAGATTCCTTGCTTATATCCCACCGGGGTATGGTATAAAAACTGAGGCGGAGCTTCCAGATTACCGGATTCTCCTGCCTGGAACTTTATGACAACGGAAACCACAGAATCGGCATTCGAGCCCCCGCGATGCGGGAGCCCTCTCCTGCGCTGTGAAACCGGGTTCCGCGATTAGCGCCTGCTGATCGCATTGCTCGCTCCTCACGGTGCACAACCTGAACGAAGAGTGAGTGAGCAGCAGCTACCCACCCTCCTGAACCACAACTGATTCGGCACAACGTGCCCGCCGGCGCGGACCCGTGGTCCTTTGTCGCGGCTCCGTGACTGGCTTTGCGCCAGGCCCGTACAGGTCCGCCTGTCTGAGGCAATGAGGTACGTGCGCCGGAAGGAGGATGTCATGACGAAGACTCTTTTTCTTGTGCCGGCGGTCCACCGCAGTTCTCTGTCGCGCGTCTGGATTGAGACCGGGAATCCGAAACAGCCGCTGGCCAGCGTATGGATCGACAATGCAGTGCGCATCGCCGCGCCCGGCGTCGACCGTGAACCTCGAACCGAGCCTGTCCCCGCTTGCAGGGGACTGCGGCTCGTCTGTGCCTGATCCCGCATGAGTGGAACCACGATGAAACCGATCAACTCCAGCGTCGCCGTCGTGGGCCCGGGCATTGTTGTGCGCCGGCGATGGCAACGGAGCCTGCTCACCTTTCTGATGGTCTTCGGGCCAGGCCTCATAGTCATGGAAGCCGACAATGACGCCGGTGCAGTCTCTACTTACGTCCAGGCCGGAGGCCAGTACGGCCTCCACCTGCTCTGGATACTCCTGCTCCTGTTGCCCATCACCTATTTCGTGCAGGAGATGGTTGCCCGCCTGGGCATCGCGACCGGCAAGGGCCACGCGGCCATGATCTACGAGCGTTTCGGCAAATGGTGGGGACGTTTCTCGCTCGTCGATCTGCTGGTGGTGAACTTCCTTACGCTGATTACCGAGTTTGCGGCCATTTCGCTGGCCCTGAGCGCGATGGGCGTCTCCCCCTGGATCGCCGTCCCCGTGTCGGCGGCGGGGCTCATCCTGATGGTCATTACCGGCAGCTACCTTCGCTGGGAGCGCACGGTCATCGTTCTTTGTCTGCTCGATCTGACCTGGTTCGCTCTTACCGCTGCCGTCCATCCGCGGTGGTCCTCCGTCGCCTATAACAGTTTCATCCCCAATCTGCCTCCAGGACGCATCACGAGCGACCTCATCTTTCTGATCATCGCCATCGTAGGTACGACGATTGCACCCTGGCAGCTCTTTTTCCAGCAAAGCTGCGTCGCGGAAAAGCGCCTCCGCTTCGCCGATCTCAAGTGGGCTCGTCTGGATACGCTGATTGGCGCCACATTCACGGTTTTGGTTGCCGGGGCCATGATGATCGTCGGCAACTATGGCTATCAGCATGGAATTCACTTTCAGGATCCGGCGCAGATGGCCGAGGCTCTGGCTCCGCTTGCGGGCCACTTCGTGCGCAACGGGATCCTCCTCCTCATGGTGAATGCCGCCGTTCTCGGCACCACCGCCATTTCGCTGGCCAGTGCCTGGGCGTACGGAGAAGTCCGGGGCTGGCCGCATTCCCTGCACAAGAAGATCTGGGAAGCTCCCGGTTTTTATGCCGTCTACATCGGCTGCGTCGCTCTGGCGGCGGCTGTCGTTCTCATCCCGCGCATGCCGCTGCAACTGGTCATCATCAGCGTGCAGGTCTTTGCCGGGATCATTCTGCCGTCCGCAATCATTTTTCTCCAGCTTCTGCTCAACGACCGCGCCCTGCTCGGCGATCGCTGGGTCAACCGCCCCTGGAACAACTGGATCAACTGGACGATCATCGTCGTCCTCTTTGCCCTGTCGCTGCTGCTGGCGGCGCAGGTGATGCTGCCCAGACTATTTAGCTGAAATGCGAGGTGACGTATGGCAACGATGCAGAGCGCTTACGACTTTGAAGGATTCCGCGTAATTCACCCTCTGGATGATGCGGCGGAACAGAAATGCGAGAGCGAGGGCCTCGGTCCAATCGCAATGACTCCAAGCGTTCGGCTGTCGCTGATCGTACTGCGAGGCTATCTGATCCTGATGACGCTCATGCTGACATGGCATGTCCTCGATATGGCCGGCATCTTTCACAAACTGAAATAGAGGCGGCCTAACCTGATCGGATTGGATTCAGTGGGAGATCGGAAAGTGAACAGGACTGGATGTGCGGTTCAAATCCGGATAGCTGTGTGGGGCTTGCTGCTCTGTCCGCTCGTGGCAGGCGCGCAGACCGCTCCGCTCCCGGATGCGCCCGCTCCAGCTCCACAATCTGCAGTTCGGGATCACTCCAGCCTGGAATTCACCGAGGGCGCCGTCCCGGCAACTGCGGCGGACCACAACAGCGCGCCCGAACCGCAGCCGGCGGAATCGGCCGGTCTCACCATGTTTCCCCACAGCCAGAGGGCGCCGTACTGGATATCGGGGCAGCTCAACGTCATATTCCAGAGCAAACCAGGCTTTCACTCTGCGTATCAGGGTCCGAACAGCTTCGACAACGCGGGAGAGTACAAGACCTCGATCCTGGACACGCTCTATCTCGGGTATCAGCCGCACCGCGACCTCCGGTACAACACCGATTTCATTGTGGATTGGGAAGAAGCCGGTGGCCGCGGCCTGAGCGAAGCTCTCGGCATCGCCGGATTTACCAACCTCGACGTGGTGCGCAATCCCTACCTCAGCACCGGGCCCTATCTGGCGCGCGGCGAAATACACCAGACCATCGGCCTCACCAGCGAGATGACGGAGTCCGATCGTGGGCCATTCTCCCTGGCCACGGAAGTGCCTGTACGACGCTTCGAAGCCCGCGTGGGGAAGATGAGCCTGCCGGATACTTTCGATATCAACGACGTTGCCACCGACAGTCACCTCCAGTTCATGAACTGGACCGTCGACAATGACGGCGCCTGGGACTATGCCGCCGACACCCGCGGGTACACGGTCGGTGGCATCCTCGAATACGACGACCGCAGTTGGAGCGCGCGCTACGGCATCTTTGCCATGCCAACAGTCGCCAACGGCATCGACCTCGACTGGGCCTTCTCTCGCGCCCACGGACAGAACTGGGAGTTTGAGTGGCGTCACTCCTTCATTCCCGGCCGTAAGGGAACCACGCGCATTCTCAGCTTCGTCAACGACGCCCACATGGGCAACTACCGAGAAGCCGTCCAGCATTACCTCGCAGCTCTCACTCCCACACCCCAAATCACATCCGTCGAGCGCTTCGGTACGGTGAAGTACGGCTTCGAATGGAACAACGAGCAATACATTACCGACAATCTCCGCGTAGCCAGCCGCTTTGGGTGGAATGACGATCAGGAAGAATCCTATGCCTACACTGAGGTCGGCCAGACCATCGAGGTCGCAGCCGACTATTACGGAACCCGCTGGCATCGCCCTCAGGATAAGGTCGGCACGGCTTTCGTCAGCAATGCCATCAAGAAGGATCACCAGAACTATCTGAAATACGGCGGCCTAGGTTTCATCCTCGGCGATGGCCGCCTCAATTACGGCCGCGAAAATATCGTCGAGAGCTATTACAACTGGCACGCCTGGCGTGGCTTGTTCTATGCCTTGGACGTCCAGCACATCGACGATCCCGGCTATAACCGTGACCGCGGCCCCGCCTGGGTCTTCTCCGTCCGCGGTCACGTGGACTTTTGAGAGGCGTTTTTGTGGACGCAATCGCGCTGCATTTTGCCGTTAGACTCTTTGCCGCCCTGCTTCTCGGTGCGGCCGTTGGACTGGAACGGCAATGGCGCCAGCGCATGGCGGGCACGCGAACGAATGCTTTGGTGGCCGCCGGCGCTTCGGCTTTCGTGATGGCCGGAGCCCTTCTCGGAAATGATGCCGGGAGCCGCATGGCTTCTTACGTTGTATCCGGCGTCGGCTTTCTTGGCGCCGGCGTTATCTTCAAGGACGGCGCAAACGTCCGGGGCCTCAATACCGCGGCCACCATCTGGTGCTCGGCATCAATCGGCGTCCTGTGCGGGTTCAATCATCTCCTCCTGGCTGCCGTGGTGGGACTGGCCGTATTGTTTGCCAATACGGCTCTTCGCCCAATTGCCTACCGCCTCCATCCGGTACTCCCGACGGCCGAACCGGGTGAAGTCCTCTATGAGATCGCACTAACCTGCAGGACTTCGGATGAAGCGCATTTACGCTCCCTTCTGTTAACCGCTATCGCCCAGGAGTCTGCCATCCTTCAGGGCATCCACAGTGACGACGAGAAGAACGGTGATCGCACTCGTCTTCGCGCAGTCGTGGCGTCAACTGGACGGAGGAACGAGGTTATCGAGCGCATTGCACTCCGGCTCTCCATCGAGTCCGGTGTGAGTTCTCTAAGTTGGTCGCTGGTACCCGCAGCAATGGAATAGCGGGCAAAATGCAAAGCCAGCAGTTCTGTTGGACCATGCGTGCGCGGGACGCTTAAGGTGCCCCGGATTGCCAACTACTCGCCGATAATACCGGCAGGATTCCGGTCGGCAGAGAACTGATTGCTCCGGCGTCGGTCCGGTCCAATTGCCGAAGCTCGTCTTCGGCAATCTCCCTGGGCAGGGGGAGATACCCGAGCCCGGAACACTCCCTCTGTCCGGACGTGAGCATCCACTTCACCAAACCCTCGAGGGCCGTCGTTTCTTGCGTATCGCCCGTGAACGCAGGCACCAGAAGCCATGTAAACGTGGTAATCGGCCAGGCATCTTCGCCCGGTGCGTTGACCAGCGACCCACGCAGATCTCCGGACTGCGGAGCGGCTCTTGCCGCAGCATTCAGTGTAGTGAGATTCGCCTGGACGAATTCCCCGGACCGATTTCTCACTAAACCAAATTTCAGCTCGCGATGAAGAGCGTAAGTCAGCTCCAGGTATCCGATCGCACCCGCTGTACTCGCGATTCCCGCCGCCACACCTTCGTTACCAGTCGCCCCCTGCCCCGTCGGCCATTTGACCCTCATGCCCGTTCCAACAGAAGTTCTCCACTCTGGGCTCGTTTTGCTCAGGAAATCCGTCCACGCGAAGCTGGTCCCGCTTCCGTCCGACCGATGAAGAACCACAATCGGCTCGTCGGGCAAGCTCACGCCGTGATTGAGGGCATGGAGCTTCGGATCGTTCCACCTTTTGATCCGGCCCAGGTAGATGTCGGCCAGCACCTCCGGCGTGAACCGCAAATTCGAGCCCACATCGGAGAGATTGTAGGCGGGCACCACACCGCCGAGCACCGTTGCAAACTGCCTGAACTTTACCTTCATGCTCGTCATCTGCTCGTCCGATACCGGAACGTTGGAAGCAGCGAAGTCGACTTTGCCTTCTTCGAGCAGCTGAATCCCGTTCTCTGACCCAACGGCCTGGTAGTTTGTGTGAACATGGGGCTGACGTTCTTCGAACGATTGGATCCATTCCTGATATAACGGCGCTGCGAAGGTCGAGCCGGCACCTGTCAAATCAATTTGCGCTTTCATGACATCCGTCGATTGAGCGCCTCCTGTGCGTCCGCGCGCCAGTGCAGCCAGCATCAGCTTGACAACATGGTCGGCCATGTCCTGATCCACGCCGTGCCAGCGCATCCGCCCGGGAGTGACAAGGTAGGACCAGACTGTTTCGCCGTTGCGATTTTTCACTTCCAGCGAAAGGTATCCGCCGTAGACAGTCTGACGCATGCTGGACCCAGCTCGCGGACTCAGCGTCTGGTATCCCTCCACCCAGAGTTCGCCGTCACCCTCAACGACGGCGTCGGCATCCGATGGACTGTTGACCAGGGTCACCTTGCTGCTCCGTCGCAAACGTTCCACGACCTCTTTGCGGAGATTCGCGGAACCGAACTTGCCCCGAAATGGACCGACAAAGATGCTTCTGATGGGCTCCGAAGCCGGAAAGGCCGTTTGAGCGCAAACGGAGCACCCCATCCAGCTGAAAGCGAGAATCGCGGCAATGGCCATACAGGTTCGCCAGCGGAATTTTTTACCGATTTGCTCCGATTGGTTTTTTCGTATCCCGCCCAACAGTTCTGTCTCCATCCTGCAGGATTCAGAGAACGTATCCTAACACTTGACTGTTGCCTGCGTGAGAATGCCGATCTCGGATTCTGGGCAGACAATTGACGCTATCCTGGTACGGAATCACCGGCGCTTGAGTCGAGGTCCTGCATGGCAGCATCTGGTGACGGTCCGCATGGGAAACCGATGATCTGGCCGTGTTTCTTGTGACCAGCCATTCGGTATTCGCGCCCGCACGGAGATGGAATGCTGAGCTGACGCTCTCGGATTCTCGGTTGACGACAAACCGCCGAGTCACTAGTCCCCTGAAACCCGGCTTCCGTCCTTATCGCCGGCGAGGCTGACCTTGGAAGAGTTTTCACCTTTCCCAGGTACGAGCGGTTGGGCCACCTCGCTTTTCTCAACAAAAGCCTAGTACGCAGCTTTTCTTCTTTCGAAAAAGCGGACTCGGGCATGACCAGGAACGAACCTCATCAGAGCCTCGCTGCGATCATAGTCCGAGTCAACTTGGCGCCACAGTTGGCCGTAACCGTTCTGATAAAGGATGAAGAAACTAGCAATGTCAGAAACCTTAGAAAGCCCCAAGACTAAAGCTGAGACCCACAAAACCATGGGTGGCAAGGTCAACATCTATCGCCGCGGGAACAGTGATAATTGGCAATGCTCGACCTTCCTCAACGGGCGCAACTGGCGAATCTCGACGCACGAAAACAACCTCGGTCGCGCAAAGGATTTCGCCGAAGATTGGTATCTCGGCTTGCGCGGCAGGGCACACGCCGGACTTCTTCCAAATGCGACACGGCGGCAAGGCAAGAAGTTCAAGGAGGCCGCAACGAAATTCCTTGAAGAAGCCCCCATACTGACCTTCGGACAGCGTGGCCCCACGTGGCTGAAACAGTATGAGTTGAAACTGAGTGCCATAATCCTTCCGTTTTTCGGCGAGAAGTGTCTTGCCGAGATTACGTCTGGCCTGATTCAGGAATATCGCATTTGGCGAGCGCAGAATTGCAAGACAGGCAGAACTCCGAGCCGGAGCACAGTGCACAAGGAAATCGTCTGCATCCGGCTGGTACTGAAAACGGCCAGCCGGCGCGGCTGGATGGAGCACTTGCCCGACATGTCAGTGCCCTACAAGACCTCAGGCAAATTCGCGCACCGAACGTGGTTCTCGCCAGAGGAATATAGGCAACTTTATGAGGCGACGCGCAGGCGCGCGCAGGCGCCGAAGCAAAAACGATTCAAATGGGAATGCGAACAGTTGCACGACTATGTGGAGTTCGCCATCAATACTGGACTCCGACCCGATGAGGCGCTGCGTCTTCAGTTTGGCGATGTCAAAGTCGTCGAAGACGAGGCCAGCGGCCAGACCATCCTGGAAATCGAAGTACGTGGGAAGCGAGGTGTCGGCTATTGCAAGAGCACCGAGGGTGCGGTACGACCGTTCGAGCGGTTGAAGGGCCGCGTGCGTCCGGATGGCGGGCCAGGAAGATCGGGCAGCCGTAACGAATCCGTGGTCGAGAAGTGGGAGGTTCCGGGCGATGCTGATTTTCTGTTTCCGAAATGGCACCGCGATCTATTCAACGCAATTCTTGATGAGGAAAAGCTCCGCACGGACCGCGACGGCAGGCCGCGAACGGCCTATAGCCTGCGCCACACATACATTTGCCTACGCCTGCTCGAAGGCGCCAACATCTATCAAATCGCCCGGAACTGTCGGACAAGCGTAGGGACGATTGAGAAGTTCTATGCCGCCCATTTGAAGACACAACTCGATGCCGCCGCTATCAACGTCATGAGGTCAGTTCGAAGAACAAGAGGTGCATACCGGGAGGAGCCCCGGCCGAGTAGATGTGTTCAGCCTGGCAGGCGAGGCATAGATCTTCGCGGCTTGCTTGATCCTCCACATGACTACTAGACAAAGATGCCCTCATCAATCTGGGCGAGCAATTCCTCGACGATTCGGCTGCCAGTATCGGTCTTTAGCAGTGAAAGCGGCGCGCGGCCGTGCAGCCGGGCGTGAGGTTTCCGTATCCAGGCGAGCGCCCGTTTCCTGTTTCCGTAAACGGACTCGGCGAGCGACAGTACTCGAACGGCCCGCAGCACCCGGTCGGACTCCTCGACTGTCAACTTCTCCCGGCGCGACCGGCGATTCTGGAGCGTCCTCTGCGGAATGATGATGGAGTCGATCTCACTGCGTTCAAGGCCAAGTAAGATCAGCCGCTTGATGACCGAAGACCCCAACCGTCCTTCAACAATACGAAGCATCTCCCCTTCCGTGGCAGGCGGCTGTAACCCCAGCCAATCACCGATTCGCGTATTCGCGATATTCATGAGCAACATTATGCACAGAATCAGCAACAGAATGATCGAACAGCAACGCATGCGGATTTTGCGCGATCAATCTGGTTGTGGTCAAACGCGGCAGTCGATCTAATGCGGTCTGGCAGCTCAGGATTCCCGGTTAAGAATGTCGAGATATCTGCCGTAGAGAAACAGGCGGCCTCTTCGCTTTCCGCTGGACTCCCGCAGGATGCCAGCTTCAATCATGCGATCCACCGCCGCGGAGGCGGTTGGAAAGCTCACCTTCGTCTCGCGGGCTGCGTTCCTGATCGAGAAAAGCGGGTTGGCCTGGGCATACCTATAGATCAGGAGCGCAGAAGCTGCGCCGCGGCCGAAGCGCTCGATCTTCTCCTTGTCTGCATTGAAGAGTTTGTCGATGTTGCCGGCCGTTCGCGCCGCCTGATTTG
>JBATVK010000142.1:0-5307 GCA_049671725.1 Acidobacteriaceae bacterium | reverse complement strand
ATGAAGTCTGGCCCGATTTGCCCCGCAACCCGCAGGGCTGGGGCCCATTTTCCTCATTTCGTCGTCGCTCGTCGCTCGCAGACACCCGGTATGCGTCGCTCCTCGCTCCTCGAACTGAGGAATATCGGCTCCCAGCGCCGGTCGTGGGAAAGTTAATAACAGCCTCCAAGACCCATCCCCCGGCACTCCGCCTCGCAGAAGAACCCCCACCGGCTCAAGCAATCGAATATCTGAATCTCGTAAAGATGTATATGCATCTTTCTCTCGTGAACACTTCTTCCCTTCCCGCGCTGGATTGCCTCTGCGCCAGTTTTCGCCGCGCCTCGCGGGCGCTCACTCAGCACTACGACGAGGCCCTGCGGCCGCTCGGCCTGCGGGCGACCCAGTTCACCGTCCTCCAGGCGCTATCCATCGCCAAAAACGTCACCCAGGGGCAACTGGGCCGGATTCTCGCCATGGATTCGACCACCCTGACGCGCACCCTCGAAATCATGAGCGCCCATGGCTGGATTGCAAAAGTCCCCGGCAAAGACCGCCGCGTGCGCAGACTGCGCCTGGCGCCCTCCGGCGAAAACCTGCTCCGCCGCGCCTTGCCCCGATGGGAACAGGTGCAGTCTCGCCTCCGTCGCCGCATGGGAGCCGAGCAGTGGGGTCGCCTCTTGCAGTTCACCAATAACGTGGCCGCGATGGTCACCGAATGAGGAGACAGGTCATGACAGCATATGCCAAATTAACCAAAGCTCTGCTCGCAGTGTGGTTCGTGGTCTCACTGGCTGCGTCCGCGCTGCATCTCTACCGCACCGCGCCGAATCAGCCCCCGCTCGCCCTGGGGCTGGCAGCGCTCACCCCCATTGCGGCCTTCCTGCTGTGGTTCGCCGCCTCGCCGCGATTCCGCCAGTTCACCCTCTCTCTCAGCCCGCGCCTGCTCACCCTCGCGCAGACCTGGCGCGTCGTCGGCTTCGTCTTTCTCGCTCTGGCGACCTATCGCATTCTTCCCTGGTTCTTCGCGCTGCCTGCCGGACTCGGCGACATGGCCGTGGGCGCCACCGCGCCGGCCATAGCCCTGAGTCGCAGCGACTCCCGGCACCGCACGACCTTCATCGCCTGGCAGTTTTTCGGCATCGCCGACCTGGTAGTAGCCGTCTCCCTCGGCGCCCTCGCCGGCGTCATCCAGCCGCATGGCGTCCCCACCGCGGCCATGACCATGCTGCCCATGAGCCTGATTCCGACCTTCGCCGTTCCCCTCCTGTTCATCCTCCACATCGTCTGCATTGCCCAGGCGCGCCGCTGGCCCGCGCAGGGTCACCTGCGCTCCCCTCAGCCCGTCGGAGTTCCAATAGGGTAAGTCGCGAGGGCCTGATCCGGTCGGGCTCAGGCCGCTTTACCCCAGGCCCGCCGCATGATCCGCGGCCACGTCCAGCCCAAAACTCCCCACATCTGATTCCCCATTCACGGCAACGCAAACGCGAACACGTCGCTTCCCGCCGCGATCGCGATGTACTGCTTCCCATCCACCGCATAGCTCATCGGCGACGCGTGAATCAGCTGCCCTACGCTGAAGAACCACAGCGGCTCGCCCGTCTTCGCGTCGGCCACCACAAAGTTGTCCGCGTCGTCCCCGTAGGCCACCAGCCCCGTCGCCGTCGACATCACCCCGCCCCATCCTTTGTCCGGTCCAATCAGCCGCTCCCGCCACGCAAAATCTAGCGTCTTCAGGCTGAACGCGTTAATCGTCCCCAAACCCGGCTCTCCCACACTCCACGTCCCCGTCGCATAGTAGCTGTGCCCCTCCGCAAACGGCTCCGTCTTCTCCTTAAACAGCGCGCACGCGTCGAACGACCGGAAATAAAACATCTGCGCTGCCGGATCGTAGCTCGGCGAGTACCAGTTCGTCGCGCCTCCCGCAGCCGGACAAATGACTTCTCCCGCCTCGTTCGGAATCCGCCCCGTCCGCTCCGGCCGACCCTGCGCGTCAATCCCTTTCGCCCAGTTCAGCTTCTTCGCAAACGCCCGCGCGTACAGGAACTTTCCGTTTGTCCGGTCCAGGATGTACAGGAACCCGTTCCGGTTCGCCATCACCGCCAGCTTGCGCGGCTTTCCCCGGAACATCGCGTCCACCAGCACCGGCGTCTGCACTGCGTCGTAGTCATACAAGTCGTGCGGCGTGAACTGGAAATACCACTTCAGCTTTCCCGTGTCGGGATCGAGCGCCAGCAGGCAGCTCGTGTACAGGTCGTCCCCCGGCCGCTCGCTCCCGTCGTAGTCCGGCGAAGGATTCCCCGTCCCCCAGTACAGCGAATTCAGCTCCGGATCGTACGTCCCCGGCATCCACGTCGTTCCCCCGCCATGCAGATACATGTCGCCCGGCCAGCTCTCGCTTCCCGTTTCTCCCGGTGCCGGAATCGTCCAGAACCGCCACTTCTCCTTCCCCGTCTCCGCGTCGTAGGCCGCCAGAAACCCGCGCACCCCCTCGTCGCCGCCCGACGTACCCACCAGCACCTCGTTCTTCACCACCAGCGGAACGCTGGTCGCGCCGTAATTCCGGTTCCCCGTCGCGTAGGCCACGTCCCAGATCACGTTTCCCGACCGCGCATCCAGGCACAGCAGATGCGCGTTGTCCGTCTCCATGTAGATCCGCGTTCCCAGGATCCCCACCCCCCGGTTCCGATGCTGGCCCGCGTCGTCGATCAGGCCCTGCGACAGCGCCCGCTCGTGGTGCCACAGCACCTTGCCCGTCTTCGCGTCCAGCGCCCACGCGTCGTTCGAGCTGGTCACGAACATGATGCCCGCATCCACCACCGGCGTCACTTCCATCGGGCTCACCGCCCGCGCGTGAAACACCCATTGCGCCGTCAGATGCCGCACATTCTCCGGCGTTATCTGCCTCAGGCTCGTAAAACGCTGTCCCGAATAACTCCCGTTATAAGTAAGCCAGTTATTCCCGGGCTCTCTTCGGACTAACTCCGCCTGCGTCACCTGGATAACTCCAGCCGCAGCCGGTCCCCTTTGCCCGAGCCCTGAGCCTGCCGCCGCAGCCAGCAACGCGCCGCCCATCGTCGCCGCTCTCACTGCCCGCCACACCGCCCCGCTCATCGCTCCGGCTCGCTCCGGCTCACCCTCATCAGGAACGCCGCAACATCTTCGAGTTCCCCCGCCGTCAGCCGCGTCCCGTAGTCGCGCGGCATCAGCGAGTGATCCGTCACCTGAACCGCGCTCAGCCCGTTCCGCGCCAGCAGATGATAGCGGCCGTCCTCCGTCTCCAGCGCCACGCTGAAGTTGTCCTCGTACCGCAGCACTCCCGTCAGCGTCTGCCCGTTTCGCAGGGTTATCGTGGCCACGCGCGTCGCCGGCAGCAGCGGCTTGTCTGGTGTCGTGATCGCCTCAGTCACCGCCTCTTCCGTGCGGTTCCGCGCAAACGTCGTCAGTTCCCGCGCTATGAAGCCGCCCTGCCCCTCCACCATGTGGCACCGCGCGCACCCGGCCTTCCCGTAAAACAATTCCCGCCCCGCCGCCGCATCCCCGCTCACTGGCGTATTCGCCGGCGCATTGGCGCCCTCCAGCACCCGCAGATACCGGATGATTGCCTGAATATTCGCATCCCCGATCTGCCCGAACGGAGGCATCCCTGCATCCGTCCCGTCATGCACAATCCGGAACAGCTCCGCATCCGTGCGTGTCCGCGCACTCAGCTCCATGGCCAGCGCCGGCGCTCGTTCACCGCCCTTCCCGTCCGCGCCGTGGCAACCAGCGCAATAGGTCATGTACCGCTGCGCTCCCTCGGGTGCCTTTCCGCTCTGCGACTGGGCGCTCGCAGCCGCGCATCCCGCCAGTGCCGCCATCCACGCAATCGCCCGCCGCGTTCGCCTGCTCAGCCCTCGGGTCAACCTGCCTCCGCCGCGCTCATGCCGCAAAAACCCCACTCTAAATCACCAGCCCGCGGAATAAGCTGCACGATGAAGTTGACGAAAACTCTCTGCCGCCGTCTCACTGAGGTTGCAGGTTTGCCGCTGTTTCCAGGCCTGTGACATACTACCTTCCGCGGCGCGTCGGAGGTTGCACATGCGTGTTTCTGTCCTGCTGGTTTTCCTGCTTGCTGCATCCTCTGCCCTCGCCCAAAGCCCCGCGCCCGCCCCGGTCCCGCCCGGCAGCATTCGTACCCACATTCAGGGCATCGACATTCCCGCCATCCCCAACGCCCCCTTCACCGCGAAGGAAACCGTTACCTGGACGCAGCCCCTGGTTGGCGGCGCTTCCGTCACCCGCATCTATTACACCCGCGTAGCCCGCGATGCCGAGGGCCGTGTCCATCGTGAAACCCGCTACTTTGCCCCGGGCGGAGCCAATGTCGAAGCGCCTCTGCGCAGCATCACCGTCACCGATCCCGTCGCCGGCACGCGCACCGTCTGTCGTGCCGAGACCATGGCCTGCTCCATCGCGTCCTGGCGTCCTGCCCTGCCCTCGGCCAGTGCCGCCAACGGTGTCGTCCCTGTTTCCGGTGGCCAAGTCACGCGCCAATCCCTTGGCAATCAGACCATCGACGACCTCACCGCTGTCGGGACCCGCGAAACCCTCAGCACAGTCTCCGGCAGCCATGCCAACAGCCGTCTCGTCCTCAGTCACTGGGACGTCTGGTATTCCCCTGACCTCCAGATCGATCTCTCCGTTACCCACACCAACCCTGAGCTCGGCACTGTCACCCTCACCCTGACGAATCTCCAGCGTGTCAAACCCGATCGCACCTGGTTTGCCGTCCCCGCCGGCTTCACCGTCAGCAGCGCGCCCGCACCGCAACGCTTGAACTGATCCCTTCGATACACCGGAGTCCGTTGCAGTCGGAAGTCCTCCCGACCTCGAAGCAGGTCGCAGGCTCCTCATCCAGTGCGTGTACTCTCGTTGTCCTTTGTGACAGGTGGCGATTTTCCGTCAGTACCCGGCGGCCAGCCTCTACCGTGGAAACTCCAGCGTCGCCACGGTGCCCTTCGCGCCTTCCGCGCCGGCTCCGAGTGCAAAATCCGCGGGCGCCGACTTGAGCGTCGGCAGAAACTGCGGCGACGCCACCGGCTGCAACGCATAAAGCGCCGCCACGTTGGCCTGCGGGTGCCTCGCGATATTGATCGCCGCCGTCGCCGTCTCTTCCGGCATGCTGCCCTGCCCCCCACCGCTGCGCGCATCCGCGAACAGCGTCCGGCAGCTCGCTGATCCCGGCCCCTTCGAGTTCACGCACGCCCCCAAAATGTTGGCCAGCGTGTGCATCTTCCCCAGCGCCTGCTGGTCCTCCGCCCGCCGCAGCGCCGAGCCCGCAAACCC
>JBATVK010000141.1:0-9479 GCA_049671725.1 Acidobacteriaceae bacterium | reverse complement strand
GTGCTGCTCCGGCAGCCACGCCCGCTCCCGCTGCTCCGGCTGCAGCTCCTGAGGCTCCGGCGACCCCGGCGCCCACGGCCTGCACCGACAGCCTGAAGAAGACCCTCGGCCTCTCCGATGAGGAATTCATCCTCCAGAACGGCGATCCGCAGGATCAGCAGCTGATCTGGAGCATCATGAGCGGCGTCACCGCGCAGGTTCCCGGCACGGTCGTCTCGGCCGCGCCCGATGGAACCTCCGTGCAGCTTGCCGTCTCTCAGGATGCCCAACAGTCCAACACCGCCGACTTCACCATCAACATGAAGCCGCCGCTCAAGACCAGGGACATCCCGCAAGCTGGAGCCAAGGCCACCTACGTCGCCACCTTCGACTCCTACGCGCCGAAGCCGCTCATGATCACCATGAAGGATGGAGCGCCGCCGGCTACGGAGAAGAGAGCCCCGGTGCACCACGTTCACCATCCAACCCGGTAGACCACCGCCGGATCGGCAGGCAGAAAGGGCAGCCCGCGCGGCTGCCCTTTTTGCTGCTACATTGAAAATCAAATGCTGCTATTGCATCGAATCCCGGCCCGCGCCACCGGCGCAGCAGCCCTTTTTGCTCTCCTGACGTTCGGCTCGCCCGTGCGCGCCCAGGAATCGGAGCCTGCGTACATTCCCCTCGTGCATCGCACCGCCGAGCAAATGGACTCACCAGACGCTGCGCTCCTCCGCGCCCGGCATCGCGAGCTCACCATGGAAGCCGCCTTCTTCGGCTACCACCTCGACTCCGCCGGCTGGACCCTCGACCAGGTTCTCTGCCCCGAGGTCGACGGCGTGCTTCTCCATGACCGCCGCACGGCCCGCAACGGCGCCGAATCCCTCTTCGCCGCCTTCATTCCCCGCGACAGCTCCCGCGTCTACGTTGTCCCCGTCCTCTACAACGGGGCAACACCTTTCGCCTCCGCCGCGGGCAGCGAGCGGAGCCTCGCCGTCTTCAATCGCGCCGTCGCCGCCGCCTCTGCCGAAAAGGCACTCAACCCCAGCGGCAGCGGCAACTGGCTGCAGTTAGCGGTCTGCTATGCGGAGTTCGTTGGCGCGGAGCCGTGGGTCATCACCGAGGCGAATCAGGAGACCGGCCTGGTCCACGCGCCGCAGCCCATCCTCCGCATCTCGGACGTCGATCACCTCGATCACGTGGTCTTTGCCGATCGCGACGCGCCCGGCCGCTATCAGGTTTGGGACGTCACCTTCACCAATAAGGGCCGCGTGGTCGCCGCAACCGAATCGACGCTCGCCGATTACATCGCCCGCACCACCAGCAACGAGGAGCCAAAAGAGAAGCTGATCCCTCCCGGCGCCGAGCCAAAAACCATTCCTCTGCCCGCGCAGTCCGAGCCGAAGATCATCCCCACCCCGCACTGAGCGTGAGAAATAATGGGTGCCCACCCTGGTCGCCGTTGCGACAGGTGGAAGAGATGCGTCGCCTGTCGACCAGCAACTGGCGACTAGCAACCAGCAACTAAGAACTAGCAACTAGCCACTAAGAACTATCCCTCACCCTACCCGACGAAATCCACCTTCGCCGCATAGGGAATGATGCCGCGCTCGTGGCCCATCTCCAGCAGCCGCAGGATCGCCGCGCGCCCGTCGTCGCCGTAGTTCAGCGTCCGCTCGTTCACGTACATCCCCACGAACTTGTCCGCCAGATTGGCCTCCAGATCGCGCGCAAACTGCATAGCGTAGTTCAGCGCCTCACTGCGATGGTCCAGCCCGTACTGGATGCTGTCCCGCAGCGCGCGCGTCACCGTCTCCATCGCCCCATCGCCCAGCGAGCGCCGGATCGCATTCCCGCCCAGCGGCAGCGGCAGCTTCGTCTGCTCGCGCCACCACACGCCCAGGTCCAGCACGCGCCGCAGCCCGCTTTGCCCGTACGTCAGTTGCCCTTCATGAATAATCAGTCCCGCCGGGTAATTCCCCGCCAGCACCTGGGGAATGATCTGGTCGAACGGCACCACTGCCGTCTCGATCTCCGGTGCGAACAGCTTCAGCGCGAGGTAAGCCGTGGTCAGCGTCCCCGGAACCGCAATCTTCACCCTGCGAATCTCGTCCAGATCGAGCGGCTTCGACGCCACCACCATCGGCCCGTAGCCTTCGCCCACCGATCCGCCGCAGGTCATCAGTGCGTAATTGTCCTGCATATATGGGTAAGCGTGGAAACTGATCGCCGTCACGTCGAAAAACGCTTCTTTGATCGCCCGCTGATTCAGAGTCTCGATATCGCACAGAACGTGGTTGAACTTGTACCCATTCACCCGTACTTTATTGGTCGCGAGCCCGTAAAACATGAAGGCGTCGTCGGAGTCGGGGCTGTGGGCAATGCTGATTTCGCGAATTGCAGCGGTCTCGGCGGCCTCCGCCGTCGTGGATGTGGCTCTCACTTCGGAACCTTTCTGGCAGTGTGCACCTCCATTGTCCTATAAACCAGTGCGGAATTTCCGGCGGCCCTCCAAAATTGACACGCCATACTGAAACCATGAGGCTTGCGCCTAAAATGATTGCAGAGCCTCAGATGCGCGCCCGCCTTCGTACGCCGTTATTCTCTTCGCTGCTGCTTGCCGTCGTCTGCGCAGCTCTTTGCGCCGCCTCGGCCTCGGCGCAATCTGATGCGCATGCAACCGCCTCCGCGCAGCACCTCACCGTCTCTTTGCTCGTACCTCCGCAGCAGCTCTACCCAGGCCAGACCTTCACCGCCGGCCTTGACTTCAGGCTGGAGCCCCACTGGCACGTCTACTGGACCAACGCCGGCGACTCCGGTGAGCCGCCCACCATCGACTGGAAACTCCCGCCGAGCATCACCGCCGGCCCCATGCAGTTCCCCGCTCCCGCGCGCCTGCCCCTCGGCCCGCTCATGGATTTCGGCTATGAGAACGAAGTCGTCTTCCCCATCCCCATCCAGGTCGCGTCGGACTTCCGCTCCGCCCGCAACCCAGCCGTTCTCTCTGCTCACGTTGGCTGGCTTGTCTGCAGCGCAGTCTGCATCCCCGGCAAAGCCGATCTCTCCCTCACGCGTCCGGCACTGAGCGCCGCGACGGCTGCCCCCTCCATCGACGCCGCCGCGCAATCTCTCATCGCGCGGTTCCAGAACAAGCTCCCGCAACCCCTCCCCGCTGCCGACTCCGCGACCTTCAGCACCACTCCCCAGGGCTTCCTCCTCGACTTCCGGACCAATTCGTCACCGTCATCGGCACAATTCTTCCCGCTCGACTCCACCGTCGTCGCCAACGCCGCGCCGCAGCCCGCCCATCCGCTCCGCAACGGCATTCAGCTCGCCCTGACCAAAGACGAAAACATCCAGGGCAAGCCCCATCAGCTCAATGGCGTCCTCGAACTGCCCAGCGGCGCCGCCTACCTCATCCACGCCTCGCTCACAACCGCCGCGGGTGCTCCATCCTTGTCGCTGCCGTTGCGACAGGGTGGGCTTGCAGCCTCCGCCCTCCTCGCCTTCCTCGGCGGGATCCTGCTCAACCTCATGCCCTGCGTCTTCCCCGTGCTCTTCATCAAGGGCCTGGCGCTCGTGCAATCCTCGCAGCAGGAGCGCCATCGCTTGCGCGCGCACGGCTGGGTCTACACGCTCGGCATTCTCATTTCCTTCTGGATCGTCGTCGCCGTTCTTCTCATCCTGCGCGCCGCGGGCCGCCAGCTTGGCTGGGGATTCCAGTTCCAGTCCCCCATCTTCCTCGCGCTCATGGCCATGCTGCTCTTCTTCCTCGGCCTTGCGCTCGCCGGGCAATTTGAAATCGGCCTCTCGCTCACCAGCGCCGGCGGATCGCTCGCGCAAAAGCATGGCTACGCCGGCAGCTTCTTCACCGGCGTCCTCGCCGTCATCGTCGCCACGCCCTGCACCGCGCCCTTCATGGGAGCCGCCATCGGCTACGCGCTCTCCCACTCCGCGCTCGTCAGCTTCACCGTCTTCACCGCGCTCGCCCTCGGCCTCGCCATTCCCTACCTGCTGCTCGCGTACTTCCCCGGCTGGGCGCGCCTGCTCCCCAAACCAGGCGCGTGGATGGAAATCCTCAAGCAGGCCGTCGCCGTCCCCATCTTCGCGACCGTCATCTGGCTCGTCTGGGTCTTCACGCAAATTGCGGGAGCAGCTGCCCTCATGGGCCTTCTCGCCGCATTCCTTCTGCTCGCCATCGCCGGATGGTTCCTCGGCCGCTGGCCCGGCCGCGCCATTCCGCGTCTCGCCGCCGCCCTTGTGCTGATCGCCGCTATCGTGACATCGGTGTGGACCGTCCGCACCCTCGCTGCCGGTCCGATCAACGTCGGGACGACAGTGATCTTCCGCAACGGCTCCCACGTTCAGGTCGGCGCCCCATCCCCCACCGCCTGGCAGCCCTTCACCCCCGCCGCTCTCGCTAACGCCCGCGCCCACGGCCACGCCGTCTTCGTCGATTTCACCGCGAGCTGGTGCCTCAGCTGCCAGGTCAACGAGCGCCTCATCCTCGACCGCGCCGACGTCGAGCAGAAACTCCACGACTCCGGCGTCACCCTCCTCCGCGCCGACTGGACCAATCAGGATCCCGACATCACCCGCGCTCTCGCCGCCCTTGGACGCAGCGGCGTCCCCACCTACGCCATCTACCCCGGCGATCCCTCCGCGCCGCCGCAGGTCCTGCCCACCGTCCTCACCCCCGGCATCGTCCTCGACGCGCTGAGATCTTTGCCCCAGCAAAACACCGCCTCGAATCCGCCCTCGTCCACCCCCTGAGCCTCAGCCCACCCTGCCACCTGTAACCCGTAACCTGTACCCTGTCCGCAGTCCGCTGTACCCTGTCTTCAGGAGGGTTTCCCCAATGGCCCATCCCCGCCGCACTCTTCCCGTTCTCGCCGCTCTGCTCGCCTGCACCCTGGCCGCATCCGCCGTCCGCGTCGGAACTCAGGCGCCCGACTTCACCGGAACCGACACCCACGGCCAGACGCACACCCTCTCCCAATATCACGGCCAGTATGTCGTCCTTGAGTGGACCAACAACGGCTGCCCCTTCACGCGCAAGCATTATGAGAGCGGTAACATGCAGGCCCTCCAGAAGAAGTGGACCAGCCGCGGCGTCATCTGGCTCACCATCCTGTCTTCCGCGCCCGGCCAGCAGGGTTACATGACCGCCTCCGACGAGAACGCCTACATGGCCCGTGAACACGCCGCGCCCACCGCAGCGATCCTCGATCCCACCGGCGCCATCGGCCATCTCTACGAGGCCAAAACCACACCCGACATGGTCGTCATCGATCCCAACGGCAAAGTCATCTACGAAGGCGCCATCGACGACCACCCCACCACCGATCCCGCTGACATTCCGCACTCGAAGAATTACGTCGATGCCGCGCTCAGCGAAGCCATGGACGGCCAGCCCATCGCCGTCGCTTACACCCGCTCCTACGGCTGCAGCGTGAAGTACGCCGGCGCGGAATAATCATCCGAGACTCTTCGGCCGCCCCACATCTGCCCCGCCTTTGGCAGATGTAGGGCGGCCCTGTTTCGTCCAGCAGAACACCATCCCACTCGACCAATGGAACCGCACCAACTACCGCCGCATTCCCCTCGATAACATGTCATCCATCCTGGACGCCTCCTGGTGATCAAACCAACGACCGGCTTCATGGCATCAACAGCGCCTTGACAATCCCCTCGGTCCGCAACAGAATAGTCGCCACCCGCAATCGCGCAGCTACTCCCGGTCCCGGTTTGGCGATGGTTGTCGCCCAGGCCCCTGAATGTCCAGTGAGGAGCGTGCATATGAGCACCACCACTATTCCCGTAGCCCCTGATATCACCGCGCAGATGCCGGATTCGGTCGTCCCGGCCACCGGCGGCGAAGCCTATAAACACGCGGAGACCACCCGGCTGCTGTGTGCCGCCGCCTGGCTGGACCGCGGCTTTCGCGAGACGGTGCTGAAGTGGTTTCACGAGGACAGCCGCCATCGCGCCACCGCTCCGAGTTTCGGAGTGGATATGGCCACGGTGGTTCACCAGTGCGAGCGCGCCCGTAGCGCTCTCAACAGTCGTGAAGTCTGGCTCCTCATCCCAGCCGTGCTCGCCCTGTTATCCCTTGTCGCCGCCTTCGTGCCCGGCCTGGTGCTGGTTTATCTCATCGCTTTCGCCATCTGTTTCGTGTACACCTCTCGTGCGCGATCCATGGCCACGAAGAACTTCACGCGCGCAAAGTTCAACCCCGACGCGCTGCCCGATGAGAGCCCGGCGGCCTGTGCTTCTCTGCGCGAAGCCGAATCCGGAAACTGTCTCGTCTACAGCGGATTCACTCCCTTTGTCGGCTCCGGCGAGAATATCGGCGGATGGTCGTTTGCTCTGGACCTGCGCAAGCGCGCCGATGGCAGCGATGAGCCGCTCGTTGGCGACCTTAGCCAAACCGTTGTCGCCATCGGCGGCGATCCCGGCGACCATATCAGCCTCGCCGATCTCTACGCGCGCGTGGATCGCGACATCTGCGACCTACACCTCGACCGCGTCTTCATCGACGACAAACTCTACATCAACGGCCGCGACATCCGGGACGACCGGCGCTTCATCGACAGTCCCCTCTCCTGTCCCCGCAATCGGGTTACCTCTGAGGTGATGAAGGAAGCAATGCTCCAACACACTGAGCAGAAGCTGCGCCATTACCGCTGCATCCGCGTCATCGACTGGAATGGCGAGCAGGTGCTCTCCATCTTTCTCCGCTTCAGGAAACTCAGCCACAACCTCTTCGTCGAGGCCAGCTACTTCCTGCTCACACCGGTCGGCGATCGTTTCCGCAAGGTCGATTCGCTCAACCCGGAAATGACTTTTCGCCGCCTCCTCGAGACAACCCTCCTGGCCGCCTTCGCCGCGCCTTTCCTCACCGTGTTGGCGCCGTTTACCCTGCTGCAGCGTGGCATGGAGGCTTTCCAGCAATCCGCCAAACAGCGCAAGGAAGAGAAGCAAATCCTCGACGATCCCAGCTTCGACTACGGCGCCGCGCTCTCCTGCCGCCAGTGGGCCAGTTCGCATCAGTACCAGCGCTACTTCCAGAAGCTGGACAAGGAAATGTATCTGAAGGTCCTCGAGAAGAACATCCTCGACTCCATCCTTACGTTCCTCGAAAGCAACAACGTCGATGTCAGCGAACTCAAGCAGCGCCAGACCATGATCCTGAACAATGGCGTCATTGTCTCCGGCGGATCGATGACCACCGAAAACCTGGCGGTTGGCGAAAGCGCCAAAATCGACAACCTCAGGCAAAAGGTGACGAACATCGCCAGCCGCACCGCGATGGCCGGCAAGCAGGCCAGCTGACGGAGGTAAACCGTGCCGCAGGTACCCAGGAATGAGGGCGTGATCGTCTCCGGTGGCTCGTTGACGGCTACAAACATAGCCACCGGACGCGGCGCTGCGATTTATACGTCCGCTGGAGCGGCCTCTCCCCAACTGAAGGCCGTCCGGGATCAGCTTGCTTCGCTCATGAAGGCTCTCGACGAGCACGCCCAGGCCCTGCAAAATCCCGACGAAGTCAGGCAGTCGGCTCAGATCGTCGCCGCGGAGCTGAAGAAGCCGAAGCCCAACCGGATCACCCTCAACGGCGTACTCTCTGGAATCGCCGAGTCTGTGAAGTCCGTCAGCGTGCTCGCCGCTGCCGCCGAGGCGCTCAAGATCGCGTTAGCCGCCCTGTTCGCGTGACGCCCCGATTTCGGCTGCCCCTCTGCACGAACGTTCTGCGTCGCGTCGTCGCCACTCCCAGCGCCTCATCCAGAAGCGCAACCCGGCAACTGCCCTCCAGGCGGCCGGCTCAGGGCCGCGGAACTCACGCCCCGGGTGCCCCACATCTGCCCGAATTTGGCAGATGTGGGAGTGCCGCGAACGCCCACCTGTGCCCCAGCGCGAAATTCACCAGCGAGCACACCAGGATCGCAATCCCATTCGCCACCAGCAGCGGCATCCGTGCCTCGCCCACCAGCAATCGCATCAGTCCCAGATTCCCCACGAGCGAAACCATTCCATTCGACAAATGAAATCGCACCAGCTGCCGCGCCACCGCTCGCCGATCTCTCCGGTCCCGCCACGTGTAGTGCAGATGCCACACGAAGTTGTGCAGCAGTGTCACCTCCAGCGCCGCCGCTGTCGCCAGCAGATAATTCCCACCCATCCACCGGCTGAGCAGCGCCAGCGTGCCCAGCTGCACGCCCATCCCCATCGCGCCCACCACGTTGAACTTCCCCCACCGCGCCAGCAGATTCATTGGAGCGGCTCCTGCCTGTAGAGCTCCGCCGTGTGCCGCGCTGTCACCACCAACGCCATCGCCAGCATCGCCACCGCGGCAATCGCTCCACCCACGTCGAACAGCAGCAGCCTGTGTCCCGGCACCGTCGCATATGGGCCTCGCCACGCCGCGACCGCCGTCCCCGCGATCAACAAAATCCGAATCTCCGTTGGCCCCAGAAACCCCTGCGACATCTCAAAATCCCCCAGCGTGTACGTCGCCAGATAGCTCTCCCCCGCCAGCAGCAGAAACCCCACCAGCATCCCCGCCGCCGTCTGCCAGTGCAGCAATCCCGACGCGCCCAGCCCCGCCATCAGCGCCGCCGCGCCAAAAATGTCCACCACGTGATCCACATAGAACCCGTACCGCGGCCGCTGCTGCCCACGCACCCGCGCCAGCGTTCCATCCAGGCTGTCTCCCAGCCAGTTCAGCGCAATGCACCCCATCGCCGCCGCCAATGCCACATGCTCCCATCGCGACCAGGCATAGCAAACTCCCGCCGCAATCTGTGCGCCCAGTCCCAACGCCGTCAGCCCGTCCGAGGTCACCCACCGCGGCGTCCGCTCCGCCATCCACACAAGCAACCGCTTCTCCACGTCCGCCGTTACTGACCGGTTCAGCCGCCGCGCCGCCCTGAACCCCGCTCCCACCGTCACCGTTTTCGTCGCCATCGTTCTCTCCTTTCCAATCCACCGCTCCATCACTTCCCTGCCCGCTCCTGCGTCACCGCCCCGCACGCCGCCCGCAGCGTAAACTCCAGCGACTCTCGCGGCACGCTCTCCACATACGGGCCCACCACCCACCGCAATCCCCACGGCACACTTCGCGTCAGCGACACCGTCTCCACCTGCATCGCCAGCCCGCCGTCACGCTCTTCCCAGCTCCACCACGTATCCAGCCGCCACAGCGCGCCATCCAGCGCCCGCTCCGGTTGCGAACCGTCCCCGTTCACCGCCCTTACATCCCGGCTCCGCGAAACGCTCCACTCGTGTGTCCCATCCAGCCGCCCAAAGCGCACATCGTAGGTCGCGTCCATCGTCACCGTAATCACGTGCCGCTGCCGCACCCGCATCCACACCTGGGTCGCGCCGCCCGCCTGCCCTGTCACCCGCGTCTCCACCACCTGCGGCGCAAACACCCGGGGATACCCCACAAAATCCCGCAGCACCCGCTCCAGATCCGCCGCCGTCGCCCCCGGCACAAACGC
>JBATVK010000140.1:0-41107 GCA_049671725.1 Acidobacteriaceae bacterium | reverse complement strand
GCTTACCGTAGCCGTAGTGCCTCCCTGAGTGCCGGTGACGAGGCCGCTGGGCACGCCGAGCAGCTGCGAGCCGGCGCGGGCGCGCAGCAGGTCGGTATCGGCAATGTCCAGGTTCAGCCGCTGGATGGCGATGTCGTAGTTATTCTCGAGCGCCAGCAGAACGGCGTCGCCCAGCGAGAGATAAATCTTGCCGTTCTTCATCAGGTTCTCCAGCTGCAGCGAGTTCGCAAAACTGGCCGGTTGCACTCTGCGCGGCGAATACGGCGCCAGAGGGTTCGGATAATAATTGCGTGCGCGGGCGAAGTCGGCCGCTGAGGGACGCAGGTAGAGCGGCTGCGTGTAGTTGGGCACCGGCTCGGGGGGAAGTCCAGGGGCGGCCGGCGCCACTTGCGGCGCAGCCTGAGCGCCGGCCGGCAGGGTGCCGATCAGCATGCAGCCGATCGCAGCCGCGGAAGTCAACTTTGCGAACAGGCCGGAAGATTTCTCGCCGGAACGGTGATCTGAGACGGAAAAGAACATGAGCGGTTTCCACTCCTCAAAGACCATGCACGGCGGAATCGCTGAACTGCGCACGGCCGGCAAAAATGCACACGCGGTGAACCGAAAAAACGATCGGGCTCTTCAGCAATACGAGGCAGGTAACAGCCTGGTTCCGTAAACTCGTATGCATCGTCAGGAAAGCTGAGTATATCGCAGCGGTATCGATGATTCCGGAGTAACCTGCGATGCGAAAATCCCATGCAAAAATCAGGCGGAAATAGTTAATCGATGGCAGCGAACGAGACACCGTTGCGCGGGTCGAACTGGAAGCTGGTCATCGCGTACGACGGCACGGATTTTTCGGGATGGCAGGTGCAGCCGGATCGCACGACGATCCAGGGGGAGCTGGCCGCCGCGATCGAGCGCGTCACCAGCGAGCGCGTGCTGCCGCAGGGCTCGGGAAGAACCGACGCGGGCGTGCATGCGCGGGGGCAGGTGGCGTCGTTCGTGCTGGCGGCGCCGATTCCGCCGGAAAACCTGCAGCGGGCGCTGAACCGCACCCTGCCGGAGTCGATTCGCGTGCTCAGCGCGGCGACGGCGGCGGCGGACTTTCACGCGCGGCACTCAGTGAAAGCGAAGACGTACGAATACCGGATCTTTTGCGGAGAGATTTGCCCGCCGTGGGCGGCGCGCTATGCGTGGGCGCAGCCCGGCAAGCTGGCTGCTCGGCAAATGCAGGCAGCCGCGCAGCACGTGGCGGGCACGCACGACTTCACGTCGTTCGCGGCCAGCGATCCGGATGCCACCACAAGACGCGTCGCGGACGACGACGAGGCGGAAGGCAAGGGGAATGTGCGGACGATCTTCGCGTCGGAGTGGCGCGAGGAGGGGAACCTGCTCGTGTATCGGGTGCGAGGCGATGGTTTTCTCCACCACATGGTGAGGAACCTGGTGGGAACATTTGTTGACGTGGGGCGCGGGCAGCTTGCGCCGGAGGATGTTGCGCGGATTCTGGAGGCGCGCTCGCGGTCGGCCGCGGGAGCCACGGCGCCGGCGCGGGGATTATTTCTCGACATCGTGGAGTACTGAATCCCCCCGGGTGCTACGCTGATGGTTTCCATGGCTTCCTCCGCACCCGCGACCGCATCCATTGCCCGGCTGGCCGCGGACCGCCGCGTGCATCAGGCCTTCCAGTGGCTGCACCTGCACGAACCGCAGATCATGCGCTGGCAGGCGGAGATGGTGGCCATCGCCGCGCCTCCCTTTGGCGAGCAGGCGCGCGCGGAGTGGCTGTGCGCGCGCTTTCGCGAACTGGAACTGGAGGACCCGCACATCGATGAAGCCGGCAATGCCATCGCGACGCGGCGCGGCACGGAGCGGAGCTCCCAGCGCGTGCTCATCTCCGCGCACATCGATACGGTGTTTCCCGCCGGCACTCCGGTTGAGCCAACCCTGCGCGGATCGAGGCTCAGCGGCCCGGGCGCGTGCGACAACGGCGC
Source organism: Acidobacteriaceae bacterium (assembly GCA_049671725.1). Lineage (GTDB taxonomy): Bacteria > Acidobacteriota > Terriglobia > Terriglobales > Acidobacteriaceae > Palsa-343. Next base: position 39,128 of record JBATVK010000140.1, on the reverse strand, counting down.
GGGCGTGGTGGCGACGCTGGCGCTGGCTGCGGCCATGCAGCACGCCGGCCTTGAGACCGCGCACGACGTGATTTTCATTGGGAACGTCGGCGAGGAGGGCGAGGGGGATCTGCGCGGCATGCGGCATATTTATCGCGACGCCGGCGGTGCCATCGCCGCGCACCTGGTGCTGGATGGCGCCGGAGACCAGACGGCGGTGACGCATGCGCTGGGCAGCCAGCGCTGGCTGGTGACGGTGCGCGGGCCGGGCGGTCATGCGTGGACAGATGCCGGGCGGCCGAATCCCATCGTGATTCTGAGCCGCGCGATCCAAAAATTCTCTGAAGTGCCGTTGCCGGAGGCCCCGCGAACGACGGTCAATGTGGGCACCATCGAGGGCGGAACCGCGATCAATGCTATTCCGGAGCAGGCCGCGGCGCGCTTCGATCTGCGCTCAACGGACCCGGAGCAGCTGATCCGGCTGGAAGTGGAATTGCACCGCGCCGTGGAGGATGCGGTGCTCGCGGCGAGTCGCGGACAGCGCGAGGAGGCGAAGAGCGTGCGGTCCAGCATTGAGAAGATCGGCGACCGCCCCGCCGGGCGGCTGGCTGGCGATTCGGCGCTGATGAGTTTTTTGCAGGCCGTGGATCGGCATCTGGCCATTCGCACCGAGCCGCGCATTGCCTCCACCGATGCCAATATCCCGCTGTCGCTGGGCGTGCCGGCGGTGAGCCTGGGAGCAGGCGGCGAAGGCGGGGGCATCCACACCCGCGCGGAGTGGTACGACGGGCGCGGGCGCGAGTCCGCGCTGCGCCGCATCCTTCTTTTGCTGCTGGCCCTGGCCGCGGGGTAAACGTGCCAGGGTGCATAATCTTCAAACATCCCTGACCGGGAGAGTCGCAATCAAAGCTCTTGCGACAGCCGTTGAGCCCCCGCCTGACGCCTCCCGATGAAAAATCGGGACCGCATGCCGCGACCCATTTAGAATCAGATTTATAGCCTTTTGAGGAGATTCCCAGCACATGGCCACTGCCACTCTTGAACGCAACGCCGCCGCCTATAAGGTCGCCGACCTCTCGCTCGCCGACTGGGGCCGCAAGGAAATTTCGATTGCCGAGCACGAGATGCCCGGACTGATGGCGATTCGCCACAAGTACGCCGCGGAGAAGCCGTTGGCCGGCGTGCGCGTCTCCGGATCGCTGCACATGACTATCCAGACCGCCGTGCTCATCGAGACGCTCCGGGATCTGGGCGCCACCGTACGCTGGGCGAGCTGCAACATCTTTTCCACGCAGGATCACGCGGCCGCGGCCATCGCGGCGGCGGGGATTCCGGTCTTCGCGTGGAAGGGCGAATCGCTCGAGGAGTACTGGTGGTGCACGCTGCAGGCGCTCACCCACGAGGGCGGCACCGGCCCGCAGCTGATCGTCGACGACGGCGGCGACGCGACACTGCTGATTCACAAAGGCTACGAGCTGGAGAACGGCGACCGCTGGGTGGACTCGAAGTCGGAGAGCGAAGAAGAAGCGGTCATCAAGAAGCTGCTGAAGGACGTCTACGAGCGGGACAAGCAGCACTGGCACAAGGTGGTGAAGGAGTGGCGCGGCGTCAGCGAAGAGACCACCACGGGCGTGCACCGGCTCTACAAAATGAAGGAAGTCGGCAAGCTGCTGGTGCCGGCGATCAACGTCAACGACTCGGTGACGAAGTCGAAGTTCGACAACCTGTACGGCTGCCGTGAGTCGCTGGCCGACGGCATCAAGCGCGCGACCGACGTGATGGTAGCGGGTAAGGTCGCGGTGATCTGCGGCTACGGCGACGTGGGCAAGGGGTCGGCACACTCGCTGCGCGGCATGGGCGCTCGCGTCATCGTGACCGAGATCGACCCCATCAACGCGCTGCAGGCCGCGATGGAAGGCTTCGAGGTCGCGACGCTGGAGGACACGCTGGGACGCGGCGACATCTACGTCACCTGTACAGGCAACGTGGACATCATTACCTTCGACCACATGCAGCAGATGAAGGATCAGGCCATCGTGTGCAACATCGGGCACTTCGATAACGAGATCCAGATGGACCGGCTGAACCAGGCGAAGGGCGTGACGAAGACGAACATCAAGCCGCAGGTGGATCGCTACACCTTCGCTGCGGAAGGCAAGAAGCCGGAGCACAGCATCTTCATTCTGGCCGAGGGACGGCTGGTGAATCTGGGCTGCGCCACGGGGCACCCGAGCTTCGTGATGAGCAACAGCTTCGCCAATCAGACGCTGGCGCAGATCGATCTGTGGAAGAACAAGGACACCTACGCCATCGACGTCTACACGCTGCCCAAGCGGCTGGACGAAGAAGTGGCGCGGTTGCACCTGGAGAAGATCGGCGTAAAGCTGACCAGGCTGACGCCGAAGCAGGCCGAGTACATCGGCGTGTCGCCTGACGGGCCGTACAAGGCGGATCACTACAGGTACTAGGTTTTACGGTCTACGGGTTACGGGATAGAAAAACAGCCGGGGATGGGCGAGAGCCTGTTCCCGGCTGTTGCTTTTTAGCGAGCAACGTCGGCGTAGGTGCTCTTGTTGGCGGGCGAGAGTTCGCGGAGGTGTGCGACGGCCGTGGGAATAATTCCGAGCGCGGCATCGATGTCGGCGCCGGTGTTCATGCGGCTCAGGCTGAAGCGCACGCTGGCACGCTGGCGCGCGAGTGGCACGCCCATGGCCCTGAGGACGTGGGAGGGATCGGTGGCTCCCGACGAGCAGGCCGATCCGCCGGAGACGGCGATGCCCTTCAGATCGAGCGCGATCACCAGCGCTTCACCTTCGAGGTGGTCGAAATAAAGATTGGCGGTGTTGGGAACGCGGGCCAGACCGGCGCCGTGAACGGCACAATCTTCGATAGCAGCCATCAGCCCCTGTTCGAGGCGGTCGCGCAGCACGGCTACGCGCTCGTCTGTGCCGTCGGTGAGCGCAGCCAGAGCAATCTCCGCAGCCTTGCCGAGGCCGACGATGCCCGCGACGTTTTCCGTACCGGCGCGGCGCTGGCGCTCGTGCGATCCGCCGAAAACCAGCGGCTCAAAACGGGTGCCGCGGCGAACGTAGAGCACGCCGGTGCCCTGCGGCGCGTGCAGCTTGTGCCCGGAGATGCTGAGCAGATGGCAGCCGATGGCCGCAACATCGATGGGGATCTTGCCGGCGGCCTGCACGGCGTCGGTGTGGAAGCAAACTTTGGCTTCCGCGGCGATGCGGCCGATTTCTTCCACCGGCTGGATCACGCCGGTCTCGTTGTTGGCCATCATCACACTGATCAGCTTCGTGTTCGGCCGAAGCGCGCGGCGGACCTCGTCCGAATCGACGGCGCAGCCCGCGGAAACAGGCAGGAAGGTGACCTCAACGCCGCGTTCCTGGGCCTTCTCCGCGCTGTGCAGAATCGCGTGATGCTCGATAGCGGTAGTGATCAGATGATCGCCGGGACGCAGGATGCCGAAAATGGCGGTGTTATCGCTCTCCGTGCCACCCGAGGTGAAGACGATCTCCGCGGGTCGGCAGTGGAGCAGCGCGGCGACCTGCTCCCGGGCCCGCTCGACGGCGGCGCGCGCGTGCTGGCCGTGCTGGTGGATGGACGACGCGTTGCCGAACGATTCGATGAAGTACGGCTGCATCGCCTCCAGCACTTCGGGCAGCAGAGGCGTGGTCGCATTCGCGTCCATGTAGATGCGGCGCATGATGTCCTTATTGTAAAGGGCAATCGGCGCGGCATTCTCCTGGACAGGCGGCGGAAGGCTGCCGGTCAGAGCGCCAGTTCTCCGCGGATGAGCGTCTTCTCCTCGGTGAGCGCAAAGCCAAGCTTGCGGGCCAGCTTGCTCATGCGGACGTTCTCCGGGAGAAAATGAGTCAACACCGTTTGAATACCCTCTGCCCGAGCCGCGCTCAGCGTCCTGCGCATCAGTTCCTCACCGATGCCCGTCCCCTGGAAATCGTCGGCAACCACCACGGCCAGCGTGGCGGAGCGGCCGTCCTGCTGGCGGACCATGCGGCTGACGCCGGCAATGGCCGGGCCGCGCGCCGGATCGTTCGCTTCCGCGACCAGAGCCAGCTCGCGGTCGTAATCGATGAAGCAGATGCGGGTGAGGCGCTCGTGCGCGGTGCGCGCGCTGAGAGCCAGGGAGGTGAAGTAGCGCTCGACCACGGTGCGCTCGCTGAGCCGGTCGTGGAAGGCGACGATCAGCGGCTCGTCTTCCGGCCGGATGGGACGGATGAGCATCGGCGCGCCTTTCCTGTCCCGCCACGTCTCGGCGTACTCGACCGGATAGGGCCGGATGGCAGGACGAGGCAGATGAGCTTCCGCAGTTTCGGGATCGTGCAGGACGACGCGCGCATCGAGTGCGATCAGTCCGTCCGGCGAGGCCAGCACTGGGTTGATGTCGATCTCCTTGATCCAGCGCTGCTCGACCACCAGCTCGCTGAAACGAACCACGAGGTCCTCGAGAGCGTCGATATCGACCGATTTGCGGCCGCGCACTCCTTTGAGAGCGGTGAAGATCTTCGTCTGCTCCATCAGATGACGCGCGAGCGTGGCATTCAGCGGCGGCAGAGCCAGCGCGCTGTCCTTATAGACCTCGACGAGTTGCCCGCCGGTGCCGAAGAGCATGACCGGGCCGAGTTGCGGATCGATGCTGCTGCCCAGGATCAGCTCGTAGCCGTCGAGTTTCGCGAAGGGTTGGACGGTGACGCCGAGGAAGTGCTCCGCGCCGACTTTGGCGGCGACGGACGTCTGGATATCCGTGAAGGCCGCTGCAACGTCGGCGGCGTTGCGCAGGTTCAGCTTCACGCCGCCCACGTCGGTCTTGTGGGTAATGGTCTCGGAGTGCAGCTTCAGCACCACCGGAAAGCCAATCTCGCCCGCGATTTCGGCGGCGCGCACAGCGGTCAGAGCCAGCTCCGTGCGCACGGTAGGGATGCCATAGGCGGAGAGCAACTGCTTCGATTCGTATTCGGTGAGGATGGTCCGGCGTTTCCCGCGGACCTGGTCAACGATGGCCGAAGCCTGTTCGCGGCGCGAGTCGAGCACAGAGCCGGGACGCGCAGCGGGCGTCTCATACAGATCGCGGAGGTTGCGCGCGTAGCGCCAGGTGAATTCGAAGGCGCGGGCCGCGTCGTCCGGGAACAGGAACGCCGGAATGCCGGCGCAGCGGAGAATGGATTCGCCCTCGGCGACAAAATCGCCGCCCATCCAGCTGGCCAGCACCGGCTTGCCGGTGGAACTGGCGTAGGGCGCAAGGTGCTCGGCAACCGCGGTGGGATCGGTCATGCCCTGCGGGGTCAGGATCACCAGCATGCCGTCGGTGTTCGCGTCCTTCGAGGCAATTTCGAGGGCTTTGGCGTAGCGGTCGGCCTCGGCATCGCCGAGGATGTCGACGGGATTATTGTGGCTCCACGCGTCGGGCAGGAAGGTGTTGTAGGTGGCGATGGTCTCCGGCGAGATTTCCGTCAGCTCGCCGCCCGCGTTGATGAGCGCGTCCGTGGCCAATACGCCGGGACCGCCGGCGTTGGTGAGGATGGTGAGCCGCGGACCGCGAGGACGCGGCTGCTTGGCGAGCGTCTCCGCAACGTAGAAGAGCTGGCCGATGGAGTCGACGCGCAGAACGCCGGCGCGGTGGAAAGCTGCATCGAGAACGGCGTCGCTGCCGGTGAGCGATCCGGTGTGCGAGGCTGCGGCTTTGGCGGCGGCCGCGGTGCGTCCAGCCTTGATGACGAGGATGGGCTTGCTCATAGCGACTTCACGCGCTGCGGAGAGGAAGCTGCGCGCGTCGCCGATGGATTCCATGTAGATGGCGATAGAGTCGGTGTTCGGGTCCTGTCCGTAGTGGTCGATCAGGTCGCCCCAGCTTACGTCGAGCATGGAGCCGACAGAAACAAAGCCGCTCAGGCCCACCTGCTCGCGAATGCACCAGTCCAGAACAGCCGTGCCCAGCGCGCCGCTCTGGCTGATAAAGGCCAGGCGACCGGCGGGAACCATCTCCTTGGCGAAGTTCGCATTGAGGCCACCGACGGGGTTCATGACTCCGAGACAGTTGGGGCCGATAATGCGCATCTTGCCGCGCGCGATCTCGCCCACCTGGCGTTCCAGCGCCTTGCCGGTCTCTCCGGCCTCTTTGAATCCGGCGGAGATGATGATCGCCGAGGGCACGCCGGCATCGACCGCTTCCTGAATGATGGCCGGAACCGTCGCCGCCGGTGTGGTGATGGTAATCAGGTCGGGCACGGACGGCAGCCTGGCGATGCTGGCAAAAGCAGGCAGCCCCAGCACGGTGGGCCGTTTCGGGTTCACGGGCCACACCTTGCCCCCGAAGGGGCTGTCCATCATGTTCTTCAGCACGGTGTAGCCCACGCTGCCCTCGCGCTCGGTGGCGCCGACCACGGCGACGGATTTGGGCGTGAAGATGGACGCAAGCGAACTGCGCCCCACGCTGACCAGATCGTGCGCCGGGTCGATGATGACGGGGAGGGCTGTTTCGGCGTCGAGAGTCGCTGGGGATGAAGCCATGGAAGATCTCCTTCTGGTTTGCGTTCAGTGACCGTAGCCGGCTTCGGCGGAAACTTTGCCGCGGAAGAGGCGGTAAGACGTGATGAAATAAGTCAGCGCCAGTACCAGTCCGATGGACCACCAGACCAGGCCGACGTGAAGCGAATGCGGACCGGCGAGCGCCGAAGCGATGGTGATGTCGCGGGCCGGATCCGTGGACGATGGCAGTAATACGGGACAGAGCCCGACCGCCGCGCCTACCAGCATGAACACCAGGTAGAAGCACGACGACAGGAACGCCGGGAGCGGCTTCCTCTGGCGCGTGAAGCTGACCATCGCGATCAGGGTGGCGACGACCAGCGCGGGAATGAGAAACAACACCGGATGGGCTGTGTAGTTCGCGAGCGCGCTGGGACGAACAGCGATGGTCGCCGGCAGGCTGATGCAGGTAATCAGCAGCAGAGCGACCCAGAGCGCGGTAGCGGCGCGGCGCGCCCGGGCTTCCAGTTCATCCGGAGCCTTAAGCGCCAGCCACAGTGCGCCATGCGCGGCCAGAGCCACCAGCGCCACCACTCCGCCGATCACCGTGTACCAGTCCAGAATGCCGGGCTGGGCGCCGACCCGCCAGTTGGTCCACAGCGGCAGGAAGAAGTAGCTGTCCGCGCCGAGGGGCACGCCGCGAATCACGTTGGCCAGCGCGGCGCCGAAGAAGATGGCCAGCAGCGCGCTCGATACAAAGAACAGCGCGTCGAAGAAGCTGCGCCAGACATTGTGGTCGATGTGCGCGCGCAGCTCGATCGAGGCTCCGCGCATGATGAGCAGCCACAGCACGATCATCAGCGGCAGATAGAAGCCGCTGAACGACGAGGCATAGAGCAGCGGGAAGGCGAAGTAGAGCGTGCCTCCTCCGGCGAGCAGCCAGACCTCGTTGCCGTCCCACACCGGGCCGATGGAGCGAAAGAGCATGCGCCGCTCGTCTTCCGTCTTCGCCACGAAGGGAGCCAGAATGCCGACGCCCAGGTCGAAGCCGTCGAAGACGACGTAGGCGGCGATCATCACGGCAACAATCCAGAACCAGACGAATCCCATGGCGTTCTCCTCTCTAGACCGTCGTCAGTGTTGGGTGTTCGGGCTCCGGGACGGCGTGCATGCCGGCCTGCGGCCCGGTGCGGATGAAGCGGTAGACGAGGACGATCCAGAGGATGGTCAGCACCGAATACATGCCGAGGAAGCCCAGCAGCGTGAAGAGTGTGTTCCCGGCCGAGACGTGGATCGAATAGCCCTGAGCGGTGCGGATGAGGCCGTAAACCAGCCACGGCTGGCGGCCGATCTCCGCGGTCATCCAGCCCGCGGTGTTGGCGATATACGGCAGCGGGAAGCTGAGCAGGATGGGCCACAGCAGCCAGCGCGCGCGGTAGAGACGGCCTCGCCACAAATGGATCGCGGCCACGGCCATGAGCAGGACAAACCACGTCCCGAGGCCGGCCATGATGTGGTAGCTGTAGTAGAGCAGCGGCAGCGCCGACGGCCACTGGTCGCGCGGGAAGGCGTTCAGTCCCTGCACCTCGGCCGACGTGGTTCCGTAAATCAGGAAGCTGAGCACGTCGTTGACGGCCAGAGGATTGTCGATTTTCTGCGCCTGCTCATCGGGCTGGCCGAGCAGGACAACCGGCGCACCCTTCTGCGTATTGAACAGGCCCTCCATGCCGGCCATCGCCGGAGGCTGATGCTGGGCGACGGCGCGGCCCTGCATATCTCCCGTGGGAAAGATCTGAATCACGCAGGAGATGAGCCCGGCAATCACGCCAATTTTGAGGAACATGCGGCCGAAGTCCTCGTGGCTGCGCTCCAGCAGGTAGAACGCTCCGGTTGCGGCCACGACAAAGGATCCGGTGACCACCGCGCCGCACATGTTGTGCGCGTACTGCAGCCACGCCCACGGATTCATCAGCAGTCCCCAGAAGCTGGCGACTTCGTAGGTTCCGTTTTGCAGGATGCGATAGGCGACGGGATGCTGCATCCAGGCGTCGGTGACGATGATGAAGAAGCCGGAGATCCACGACCCGACCCAGACCATGGTGGCCGCGCCGAAATGCTGCAGCTTCGTCAGGCGCTTTTCGCCGAAGAGGAACAGCCCCAGAAAGGTCGACTCCAGGAAGAAGGCGAAGACGCCTTCCATGGCCAGCGGCTGCCCGATCACGCCGCCGGTGCGGCGCGCGAATTCCGACCAGTTGGTGCCGAACTGGAATTCCATGGGGATGCCGGTGACCACGCCCAGCAGGAAGTTGATGGCGAAGATCTTTGCCCAGAAGCGGGACGCCTGATTCCAGCGGTCGCTGCCGGTGCGCAGCGCGATGGCCTTCATCACCGCCATCAGCAGCGCCAGCCCCATGGTCAGCTGCGGAAACAAATAGTGATACGTCACCGTGAAGGCGAAATGGATGCGGTCCAGCAGAAGCGCGTTCATACCAATCCAACGGTAATCTCGGGGGGTACGCGGGCTCTGTGACCGATGTCACAAAGACTGCGGAAAGGGCGTCGGGAGCGAAAGAATGGGCGGGCGAGGAGGTTCTGGTCCGGGTTCAGGCGACGACGGACATCTCGCCGTGGCGCCGGCCTGAGGGGCGCACGCTGATTTCGACGTCCTGTCCGAGTGCGAGGAGGAATTCCATGAGGCGCTCGACGGAGAAGGAGCCGGAGCGATTGCGCATCAGAGCGGAAACATGCGGCTGCCGAATGCCGAGGATCTTTCCCGCTTCGGCCTGGGTGACGCCGCGGCTGCGGATGAGACGGTAGATCTCCAGCGTGAGCTTTGCCCTCAGCAATTCCCGTTCGGGGTAGGGCAGGCCGAGATCGGCGAAAACGTTGCCGGAGTTCTTTTCCGACCGGATCGTGCTTTTCGCTTTGGGACTCATGCTAATTCTGTTTCTCCCGGCGCAGGCATTCGGTCTCCGCCAGACGACGCCGAATCAGATCCAGCTCCTGCCGCGGAGTGGCCATGCCGCGTTTCGATTTCTTCTGGAAGGCATGCAGCACATAAACCGCGTCCGCAAAACGAACTGTGTACACCGCGCGCCACGCATCCCCTCGAAAATCCGAAACGACCTCGACCATGGAGCCTCCACCGAAGCCTTTCATCGGTTTGGCCGCAGGATCGAGCTCACCGTGCTGTGCCGCATAGAGCGCCATCCCAATGTCGCGCCGTACCGGACGCGGAAACGAGCGCACATCTTTCCGGGTCGACCCCAGCCAGATCACAGGCCGGCCCGATTCGCTTTCAGTATACATGAATACGCATATCTGTATATCGCGCGACTACTGCAAGTGCAGCTCGTTCTGCAGGCTCAGGTCGTTGAGGACCTGGGGGTGCGTTTCGTCCACGGCCAGCAGGTTGTGGCACAGGCTGCAGTCGTTCGAGAGCGTTTGGCCATTCTTCGCCAAGTGGTTGCCGTCGTGGCAGCGGAAGCAGCCGGGAAACGCCATGTGGCCGATGTTGTTGGGATAGGTGCCCCACGTGACTTTCATGGACGGGAAGACGTTGCGGTCGTACATGACGACCAGGCGCTTCGCCGCAGCGTCGACCAGCGGGCGCTGCGCCTGCCAGACCTGCGGGTACTGCGTGCGGTAGAAGTCGTCGAGGCCCGCAACAATCTTCTGGCCCGCTTCGGCCTGCGATGTGTACGTGGCCTGGATGAGCTGCAGGCCTTCCTTGTGGACGAAGGGCAGGCTGGGACTGGGGGTTCCGTCGGCCATGGCCTCGTCGACGGCGTCCTGCGGAGTCTGGAAGACGTGAGTGGCCTGGTTATGGCAGTCCATGCAGTCCATGGTGCGGGTATAGCCCTTGACTGGGCCTTTCCAGGTGGAATCGACGTACTCGGTGGTGGTGCCGTCGGGATTGGTTGCGGTAACGGCGATGATGTGCTGCGCGTCGGGATCGGCGGACACATACTCGAAGTGGTTGAGGTGGTGGCCGTGGATGCCGGTGCGGTGGGAAAGCGAATCGACGCCGCCCAGGTGAAGCACCAGCACGGTACGGGTGACGGAGTTGTTCACGTCGTCGCCGAAGGTGGTCTTGACCAGCAGTTTCTCACCTGTAAAGCGGGTGGGAGAGTGGCATTCTTCGCAGGTCTCGCGCGCCGGGCGCAGGGCATTGAGCGGCGCGGTGATGGGCCGGGGATAGTCGTTCAGGGCCACCTCGAAGAGCTGTTTGGTTCCGTTGACCTTGGCCTGAACATAGGACTTCATGCCGGAACCGACATGGCACTCGACGCAGTCGACATGGGAGTGGGGTGAAGCCTGGTAAGCGGCCCACTGCGGAGCCATGACGTGACAGGAGGTGCCGCAGAAGTGGGCTGAATCCATGTAGGTGACGCCGCGATAGGTGGCCGTGCCCAGAATCACAAAGTTGATAAAAGTCGCGATGACGACGATCTCGATGCCGTGGCGAAAAGCCGGGTTCCGGAGATCGATCTGGGGATAGGTGGCCGGCATGGCCCCGGCCGCAATCAGCTGCCTGCGGCGCAGCCAGATGCCGACGGGGATGACGGCGAGGCCGAGGACGAAGAACCCGGGCAGGAAAAGATCGAGAACGATGCCGAGATAGGGATTGGTGGAGCCCGCATGACCGAAGATCGAAACGATCCAGAAGCCGACGAGGACAAAGGCGGACGCGGTCGTCAGTGCGCCGCCGATGAGACTGAGAGGATTATTTCCGAAGAAGAAGAACGGCTGGAGCCAGTTCTCCTTCAGTCTGCGTAACAGGGCCATACTTGCCTCTTAACCGACGAAATACGCGCTGAGCGCGAGGACCAGGAGGGTGAGGCCAATCAATATAGCCGTAAACCCCACCACCCGGCTGAAATTTATCAGCCACTTAGGTGGCGCGTCTGTGATCCTTGTCGCAGACCTTCCTTCGGCCATCATGCGTTCGTATTCCCTGGGGCGGCGGTTTTTGAACTCCTCCTCGCTCTCGCGGCCGGTAAAGATCACCATGTCCATAGGGAAACTGTCGGGGCGCAGATGCGTGTTGACGAAGTGGATCGCGAAGATGAAGAGGATGGCCAGCAGCCCCTCTTCGCTGTGGATAATGAGGACCGCGTTCAGCGCCCATCCGGGCATAAAGCGTGCAAAAAACGGCGCGAACCACATGGCGTAACCGGAAAAGCCGATGACCACCATTCCCCAGAAGACGGCCCAGTAGTCGAACTTCTCCCAATAGGCGTAGCGTTCGAACTTCGGCTTGGGGCCGAGGCCGAGAAACCAGCGGAAATGATGGAAGAGGTCCTTCGCGTCCTTCCAGTTGGCCACCATCGAGGTGGGCCCCCGGAAGATCCCCTTTTCGCGCTTGAAAAGGCCGCGCGCGGCGATGTCGCGCACGTGAATGAGGAAGGCCAGGGTGAGCAGCAGCGCGCAGAATTTGTGGAAGAAGAGGATCGCGCCGAATCCGCCAAGGAGAGCGGCGGTGCGGATCGCCCAGGCGGAGCCGCTGAAGCGCAGCATCAGTCCCGTGGCAGCCAGCACCAGGAAGGTGGTGAAGAGCACAGCGTGCAGGTAGCGCTGCGCCAGAGTAAAGCGGAGGAACCAGCGCTCCGGCCTGGCCGGGACCGGGGCGGCAACGCTTGCGGCTTCCCCCTGCTCCGGCGCTTGTACGGCTTCTGTCACATCAGACATGGTTTCCTCCATTGGCCGCTCCGTCTTTCGTCCGCGCCAGGTGCGACCGAATGAGCCACAGGATGGTGTGGATCAGGAAGAACGTGAGCACGCTGGCAAGCAGCAGGTTCATGAAAAGACGGATGTAGTAAAGCGCCGGGTTCAGCCTGCGATTGCGCGCGTTGGCGTGGGGCTGGTACTGCACGAAACTGGCGTTGGCTCCCGCGTGGCACTGGCCGCAGGTTTTGACCAGGTTGGCCTTGTTAATGGGCGAGCTGGGATCGGAGGCAGGCATGATGTCGTGCGCCTCGTGGCAGTCCCAGCAGCGCGCGGTCTGCACGTAGCCGCCCAGCAGGCCCAGCTGGGAGTGGAAGGTGTCGCGATAAGTGCTGAGTTTGTCCTTGTGACACGAACCGCATACGGGCGTCGACTGCATACGGAATTCTGAGGAAGCGGGCTCAAGGATGGCGTGCGCGGTATGGCAGTCGGTGCAGACCGGCGCATTGGGGTTGCCGGCAGCCACCGCTTTGCCGTGAATGCCGGCCTGATACTGCTCGTTGATGCCGACATGGCATTTACCGCAGGTGCCGGGGATGTTGGTCCGGTAGGTCGGACTTTTCGGATTGGTATGGCTGAGGATGCCGTGGGAGCCATGGCAGCTGGTGCAGTTGGCGGCGACCAGCAGGCCCTCTTTGCTGACGGCGAAGCCGTGAATGGAATCCATGTAAAGCCCGTAGACATTGGCCAGTCCGTGCTGCTTCGCCAGCGCCGCATTCGCGTGGCACGCTCCGCAGGTTTTCGGGATGTTGAGGGGATAGACTCTCGACTGCGGATCGGTTTTAGGGACAATCTGGTGCGGATCGCCGTGGCAGCTCAGGCAGGGGTGTTCGCTTGCCTTGGCGTGGACGCTGCCGGCAAGACCCGACGCTTCATCGGCGTGGCAGGTGGAGCAGTCGACGACGGCGGCGTTGGCCGGATGCGGGTAGCCCTTGACATTGGTGTGGCAATCCGCGCACTTCAGGCTGCCGTGAATGCTCGCGTGGAATTTGTCGGCATCGACGGAAATGCTGTTGCCCGAGGAGTCGGCCATGCCTGGGGTTCCGTGGCAGGAAAGACAATCGGCCTGGGCGCGCAGCGACCGCGGGAGCGTGAGGAACAGGACCGCAGACACAAGTACAGCAAGGCCGATGGAGAATTGCTTCTTCATAGCAGCTCCATAACTGCGAACCGCGGGCCGGGGCGGGAAAGGAAGGCAGGGTTGCGTCTGCCGGTCGGGTTTCCCGCCACAGCGGCGGCGGTGCATCCGCGATGTGTTACTTCTGCAGCGTGCGGATGTAAGAGACAACTTCCTTGATCTGGGCGTCAGTCAGTTTGCCGTTATACGCCGGCATCTTGCCTTTGCCGTCTTTGGTGTCCGCGATGAGCGAAGCATCCGAAGCGCTGACCAGGGATGGATCCTTGAACGACGGGATCTTCATCATCTTTCCCATCGGAGTTGCAGCAGTACCGTCGGGGCCGTGGCACATCGCGCATTTGGCTTTGTAGGTGGCGGCTCCGGCGCTCTGTGCGAAGACAGGCGCCGCAATGGTCGCGGCGAGCAAAAACAGGGCCGCGGTTCTGATGCGATGGTTCATGAGGATGCTCCTTGCCGGGCGGTTCGGATCCCAGGCTCTTCTTTGAAATAAAGCCTGGAGCACATCCCGGTCTGTGACGCGAGACACAACGCGGCCACATGCCGGTGACTACTGGGCCGAGCGGCTGGAAGGGCGCCGCAACTTGTTTATCCCTGACCCGGTTTCCGATCGCTGCTCGGTTCGTTGCTGCGCGGGTCGGCGGGCGCAGGGTTCGCCGATTGCGTGGCAGAGTCTTCCGCCGTGGTCTCGCGCACTTCATGTTCGGGCGCGCGGCCGGTCAGGAAGGTCCACTTGATCGGGTAGATCTCGGGATCGAAGAGGACGGCATAAAAGTGCCAGACAACGATGGCCGCAGTGGCCAGAATCGCCTCATAGAAGTGGACCGCCGTGCTGATGTCGAGAATGGAGGCCGGATGCGGCAGGTTGGCCAGAATCCAGTCGTTGAGCCAGAGCAGAACGCCGGTGATGGCCATGACCGCGGTGCCCCAGACCAGCGCCCAGTACTCGGCTTTTTCCGCGTAGTTGAAGCGGCGATAGAGCGGCAGACGTTCGCGGCGGCCGAGGTTGAATTCCACCGTCTGCACGGCCTCTTTGGCGTCGCGCAGGTCGGGAACCATGTCCCTGAGCCAGCGCCGGCCGCTCTTTTTCGCGGAGAGATAGACGATGTGGTAAACCGACGCCCCGATGAGCAATACGCCGGCGATGCGATGGATCCAGCCGCGGATCGGGACATGGTGTTCCCAGCGCAGGAACGGCGCCGCCCAGAGAGAGTGCGGGTATTTGAGCGCGAAGCCGGTAATGACCAGAACGATGAAACTGATGAGCAGGACCGCGTGCTGGACGCGCTCGTTCAGCGTCATGCGCACCTGGCCGCCGGCCTGGCGATAGTGCGCCAGCGATGCCCTGGCCTTGCGGCGCCAGTCCAGCAGGTTGTGCAGGAACATCAGTCCAAGCGTGACCGGGATGACGATGAAATAGAAGATTTTGACAAAGTCGAGCATGCGCCCGCCGGGCGTGGCCGCGGGCATCGCGTGTACCGGACCGATGGCAAACCGCCGCCCCGCATCGGAGTGGCACTGGCCGCAGGTCTTGCTGAGGTTGGCTTTGTTGACGGTGGAGCGGGGATCGCTGGAGGGATAGATATTGTGGACGCCATGGCAACTGGCGCAGTTGGCGACGGTCTGCCGCCCTTCGCGCGCGGCCAGGCCGTGGTAACTGTCCTCGTAGGTGGGCACACGGTCCTGGGGCATGGCGAATCCGGCCATCAGCTGGGTATCGGCATGGCAGCGCGAACAGGCTTCCTGCGAGACGTTGGCCATGTAGACCGGCGAGCCGGGGTTGCCGGGCGCCAGGATCTTGTGCTCGCTGTGGCAATCGGTGCAGGTGGCCGCCTGCAGGACGCCGCGGGCGACGGCCTGCCCGTGAATGCTCTGCGCATAGGTGGCGTAGACCGCGGCATGGCAGCGGCCGCAGGTGGCGGCTACGTTCTGCTTCCAGATTTTAGAGCGCGGATCGGAGACAGGGAGGATGTCGTGGGTGCCGTGGCAGTCATTGCAGGTCGCCGCGTTCAGATTGCCCTGGGTAATGGCGCGGCCGTGCACGCTTTGGCGATACGCGTCGACCGGGCGCACTTCGGCGAACATATATTTCGCGGCCAGTTGCGGATTGGAGTGGCAGGAGCCGCAGGTGTCGGGCAGATGCTGCTTGCTGACCGGCGAACGCGGGTCGCTCGACGGCAACGCGGTATGCGCGGAGCCGTGGCAGCTCTGGCAGGTAGGCACGTCCTCGTTGCCGTGATCGCGGGCGCGGCCGTGAATGCTGGCTTTGTACTGCTGGACCTCGCTCGCATGGCAGGTGGCGCAGAGTTGGGTGCCGGCAACCGCCTTGGCCACGTTGCCGGTGCCGTGGCACACGATGCAGGTGGCGGAACTGGCGGGGCTGCCGAGCGCCGCGTGCGCGCCCGTGGCCATGTCCTTCGCAGCGTCGGCATGGCAGGTAACGCAGGAGGCTGATGCCGAGGCGGCGTTATGCGTCTGAGCGGTTGCCCCGGCATGACAGTCAGTGCAGCCGAGGCTGCCATGCGGACCTTTCATGTGCACCGCGGGGTTTACTGTGATGTCTTTGCCGGCGGAATTCTTCAGGCCGGTTGCGGCGCTGTGGCACAGCAGACAGTCGGACGCCCGCTGCGCGCGCGCATGGGCAGGAAACAATACAGTAAGGCAAAAAAGAATAAGAACCGGTGCGCCGAAGCGGCGGCCTCTGGTTCGATCAGCGCCGCGGAATGGTTCCGCAGGCAACTCCTCCGCGTGGGTCCCCATAACGTGCCTTCTTCCCCGCTCCGCCAGGATGGAAGAAGAAACTGGTCCCGGCGAGCCCATGGAGTTCGACACGCGCCCGCACCGAACTCAAGCAACGCTGCGCGACGCAGGGGACTTCCCTGCCGCGTGGATACCGGCGGTCAGGGCGGTCAGAAGCGCCGCGGCACTTCTATTTCTGCAGGCTGCGGATATAACCGACGACGTCGCTGATCTGAGCGTCGGTAAGCTTGCCCGCGTACCCCTGCATCCTGCCGACTCCGTCCTTGATCTGTTTGAAGAGAACGGCGTCCGATGCCTTCACGTCCTCGGGCGACTTGAGCGAGCGGAGTTTCATGCTCTTTCCCACCGGCGTATTGCCGGCGCCGTCGGCGCCATGGCACATAGCGCATTTCGCTTTGTACGGAGCCGCGCCCGGCTGCTGCGCGATGGCCGGAACGGCAAGAGATGCCGCAACGAGAGCAAGTACCGCAAGACGGAGATTCGATTTCACCTTCTGCTCCTGACTGCAGTGCGATGGCCGGGGCGAACCCCGGCCATCCTGTTTGGTGCTAAAGGGCCTCAGAATTCGTAATGGAATCCAAGGGTGACGATGTTGGCGTGGAAATCGCGCGGCGCGGTCTCGCCGGAGTTCGGCAGCGTCAGACCCGTCTGCAGGCCGGCCAGCGTGGAGGAGTTGCAGGGAACGACGGTCGACGGAGTGGCCGGGCTCGGTCCGACCGTGGTGCAGTACGGCGCACCTGAAGCACCGCCTTCGCCGTAGCCGTAGTAGTTGTAGCGTGCGTTCCACACGAATCCAGGACGCATGGTCCAGGCCAGAGCCACAAAGGGCGACTGGTATTTGGAGTTCAGCGAGCCGGCAACATCGCGGGCATCGTTGTAGAAGCGGCTGCCGTCCACCGCGTTCAGGTTGTAGCCGATGTTGGACTTGAACCGCTTGACCGGCGAGTACGTGATGGCAGCCTGCAGGAAATTCGTCGGAGCATCCTCGAAGTCCTTTGTCGGGCCGAAGTCCCAGGTTCCTCCGCGGTTGGCGCCGGTGGAGGGGCAGACGGTGCCCGCGGACGTGGCGGCGCCGGGCAGCGTGGCGGAAGCGCCGGCGAGATAGCAGATATTCGTCGACGTGTAAACGTCGCTGTAGGCGTAGTTGAAATCCAGAGCGTAGTGCTCGTTCGGCGAGAGCTCGGCGCCCAGGGCCACAACGCGGTTGTGAGCCACATGGTCGAGCGGGCCGGCGTAGGCGACAGCGCTGGGATTGCTGGCCGGCTCGCCCACGAACGGTGGCGTGATATCGGCCTGGTTGTTATTCGTGTTGTTGTGCAGCTCCATATCGTTGAAGGCGCCGGAGAGCGTGGCCCAGGCCTTCGGGCGGTAGAGGGCATGCAGGCGGTAGTGCTGCTGCTGGCGCGGAGCAACCGGAGTGAAGGCGTTGTCCGCGTACAGAACCTCAGCGCTGCCGTCGATGTTCCACTGGTCGGTGGGGCGCAGGGAGGCGTTGAAGATGCCGCCGTTCTGGTTGATGGTCACGGTGCCGTTGGTGGTGGTGCCCACCGCCAGCGGATCGCTGTGCGGGATGCCTTCGCCGATGAGGTGATTGATGTGGCGATACGTGAGTGAGAGGCTGGCGCGCGACCAGCCGTCCCAGGTTCCGGTCAGGTCGTTGGTGATGAATCGCTGTCCGAAGAAGTTCGGCACGGGAGTGCCGATGGCGCCGCTGCCCTCAAACGTGCCGGAGCCGGCGGCGGCGGCTTTGGTGGTCGGGGTCGGGTAGTTGATCGTCTCATTGCCGGCAGTGGCGGGCGTAGCGGTAGTGGTGCCGCTGGTCATGGTGGAGATGCCCGGCTCCTGCACGCTGGAGAAAGTCACCTGATCGGAGAAGCCTATCTTGCGGGTGGCCTGCCATTCGACGGCGTAGTCGATGGCGGTAACCTCGCGCTTCGCGGTGGCGGTGGCCGTGTAGCCCTGATAGAGCGTGGTCTTGGCCAGCCCCTGGAAGATGTCCTGGTAGAGAGGCAGGCTCATGTTGGCCCTGGTATAGCGCACGTCGCCGTTCATGGAGATATTCCGGATGCTGGAACTCTGGAACCGGAAGATCTCGGTGGGATAGAGAATGCGTGTGGGCGCGGTACGGGAGTAGCTGGTGATCGCGCCGCAGGCCGGATTGATGACGGGCAGACCGCCAGGCGTCGAGGGAGCCGAAAGAGTGGGTGTGGTTCCGACGCTGTTGGCGTTGCAGGCAGTGGTGGGCGCAAGGCTGTCGTAGTTGGCCAGCAGGGCCACTCTGGTTCCGTCCGCTTCCTGCAGGCGGAAGTAGCTCGGGTCCATCGTGAAGTAGGAGTCTTCCTTGTAGTGGTCGACCACTTCCTCGAAGGTGAGGCGGGTAAGCCGCACCGGTTTCCAGTTGATCTGGCCGGTAAAGTCGTCGGTGCTGTTGCGCTGCATTTCCTGGAGCAGGATGTCGTACGAGCCGGCGACCTGATAGCCGCTGGGGGTCAGGCTCGGTCCCTGGAAAACATCCTGGGAATAGCCTGCCTGGTACGACAGCTTCGAGACCGGAAACAGGGTGAGGCTGGTATTGGTCCGGCGGCGCACGGTGTTGAACAGGAACGGCGACTGGCTGACCTGCGGCCAGGCGTAGGGTGTCGACGAGCCGGTCACAGGCAGCGACTGGCCGGACGGGATGTTCGGGTTGCCGAGCAGATCGTAGTCGAAATATTGGCGGTCGCGGAAGAAGGTGCCGGAAAACTCGTAGAGATTGCCCTTATAGAAGTCGAGCCGGGCAAAGTTGTCCGGATCGCCGCCAAAGCCGTTGGAGAAGGCGCTGAGGGAGTCGAGCGGGGTGTGCTTGGCTCCGGGCGCGGCGTGGAGCTCGAAGGTTTCGCCCAGCACGCGCGGACCCGACTCGAGGTTGACCATGGTGTCATACATGGCGCCGCTGCCGGAGATACCGGCCATGTGGCCGCCCAGATCGATCGACTCATGGAGCGTATAGCCATTGGGCGCAACCGGCTGCGCCGCCGGCGCCGCATCCTGGGCGATCGCGGCGCCCGTCGTCATCATCAGCACAGCGACCCCAATACCCCCGGCGATGCGCTGAGCCCTAACAGAAGAAAACCAGCCTGCCTTCTTCATAAGAAGCCTCACTTGGAAAAAAGTCCCCATACCCACCTCTTTTGGAACCGGGGCGCCCCGCAACATCCCTGAGCGCGGCCCGGCTCCATGCCTGCTAACGAAGGAACGCGGCGTTGATGTTCGAGCCGTGAATGTACGTGTGGCAGCTCGTGCACGGCGCCAGCTCGTCGGATCCGGCGCCCATACTGTGCACCGTTCCTCCCGCTACGCGGCTGTGGCACTGGTTGCACAGCGTATTGATCGACGGCATGTTGAGCATCCGCGCGTTCTGCGAACCGTGCGGCGAGTGGCATCCCGTGCAGCCTTCCGCCCGGACCGCGGCGTGCTCGAAAACGAACGGCCCGCGCGTCTCCATGTGGCACTTGGTGCAGACCTGATTCTGATCGGCCGTGGAGCGCAGGTTGTTCGCGCCGAAGGTGCCGTGCGCGTCATGGCAGTCGCTGCACTTCACCACGCCTTCGTTCACCGGATGGTGGAAAGGCATGTCGAAGTTCGGCTTCACATCCGCATGGCACTGGAAGCAGAGCTGCGGCTGGGCTGCGACGAGCAGTTTTTCCGGAACCTTCGGAGCGTGCACGTTGTGGCAGCTCAGGCAGCTCACGCCCGCTTTGGCGTGCGGCGACCGCTCGAAGTTCGGGTGGGTCCCGGCGTGGCAGCCGAGGCAGGTATCGTCGATTTCCTTCGGGCTGAGCTTGTCGAAGTGCCGGATCTTTGTGATGTCGCCGCCGCCCGCCACATGGGCGCCGCCCGGGCCGTGGCAGCTCTCGCAGGTCACGCCCTTGCCGGCATGCTCCAGAGCCAGACGGGAATGAGGATTGCCGGCGAAATTCTTCACCACATCCTGGTGACAGGTGGCACAGGTGTCCTGGCCGACATATTCGGCCGGAGCCGCTGCCGCCTGTTGTTGAGAAGTTGCCGCGGGCTGCTGGCCCCCGCCAGCCGCTTGCGCCGGCCTGGTTCCTGCGAACCCCGCCAGCAGCACTAGACACGCGATGCCGGTACCGATACTCCGCATGCGCCTTCACCTCGAACAACCGGCCGGGTAACGTCCAACATTGGGTACCCCGGCCTGGCTGGAATTAATGCTTCATACACTGGTGGAGCTTACAGACCGCCCGCGGCGCGACTCAGTGACAAGGATCACAGTCAACTGTTTCTCGCACCGGGCCGGCCCATACCGGGAAACGTAACCCGCAGAAAATGCAGACTGGCATTGCACCGCAGCTCCCGTTACTTCCGTTTTGCTTATCTGTGCCACTCACTGTGACAAATAGCGATCGCATATCCACATGACGAATCATGCCGTCCACGCGACATCGCCGCATGCGGGCTCGAATTCAGCCGCTGCCGAATATTCGTGCCCGGCCGAATGCGGCCCGGCAAGCTCCCGCGACCACTCAGCGAGCTGCGCGCAGGCCGCGTCCAGAAGCTCCGGCAGCGCCGCCTGGACCGCCGGCGTCAGCTCGGTGCCCCAGCCAATCGTCTGCGGCTGCACGCCCAGCACCACGATTTCCCGAGGGGCGCCGCTGGTGAGACGCATGGCCCCGATCAGGTCGGAGAATCCAAGCAGGTGCACGCTCTTGCTGATGGGCAGATCGTCGATCGCCCTGCCTGCGAAGCGCAGCAGCGCTCCGGGCGCCGCACCGGCTTCGATGGCGTCCAGCGCCAGCAGGTGAGTTACGCCATCCAGAGGGTGCAACAGATCCAGGCCGAGCGTTCCGCCATCGATCACCGCGACGGACGCGGGCAGGCGCGGATCAAGGCGCAGGGCCTCGATGGCCAGCATGCCCAGAGCGTCGTCTGTTCGCATCAGGTTGCCCAGGCCGAGCACGGCGATACGCGGGCGGCTCATCGATCCCAGTCGCGCGTGCGGTGGATTTTGCGCTTTCCGAAGAGGTGTCTCCGCTCCTCGGCTGCGATCTCCAGCTCCTCGTCGATGGTCTCGTCATCGACGAACTTGTAGCCGCTGAAGATGCTCTCCATCTCCGCGTTCCGCTCCGTCATGGCCACCAGCACCGCGCTGTAGACGTGGTGAATGAAGAAGGCCATCAGGAAGAACAGGAAGAAGAAGTGAATGAAGCGGATCCACTGGATGTCGACGAGGCGCGGAATCCAGCCGACGAAGAAACGCAGCGTGGGCGATCCTTCCACGGTTGAGAACAGCACCAGGCCGGTGACGCATTCGGCGGCAATCAGGAAATAAACCACGATGTAGGTCAGGCCCGCGAGGGTGTTGTGGCCGATCTGCTCGAACGGCTTGCGCTGCTGGAAGGTGTAGTAGCGCACCATGGCCTTCAGGCTTTTCCACTGGCGGTGGGTCAGGGGGAGGAACTGACGCCAGCGGGCCCAGTGGTTCCCGGCAAAGAACCAGTAGATTCGCACCAGCAGCGCGCCGATCAGCTCGAAGCCGGCCAGCTCGTGGATGAAGCGCACCGTCCCCATCGTCCACTGGCGCGGGCCGGTGAAGATGAGGAAGGGGTGGTTCATGTAGAGGCCGGTCCAGGTGAGCACGGTCACCGCGGCAACGATGCCCCAGTGGCTGAGGCGGACGGGCAGTTCCCATACGTAGACCGGGACCAGATGCTCCTCGCTGGCGGCGGCGTGCGGCCTGACAACGGCTGGACGGGCTACGGTCGCCATTACATGCCTCCGAGTGCCAGCGCCGCGACGGCTTTGGCAGGAAGCGGCGCAGGATCCTTCGGCTCGGCGACGGTGATCCGGTCGCGGCCGCTTCTCCGGCCCCTGCCGTCGACCACGTGCACGGCGCAGGCGAGGCATGGATCGAAAGAATGCACGGTACGCAAAACCTCCAGAGGACGCTCCGGGTCGGCGATGGGCGTATTCAGCAGAGCGGCCTCGTAGGCGCCACGCTGCCCGTGAGCATCGCGCGGCCCCGCATTCCACGTGGAGGGCACGATCGCCTGGTAGTTGACGATCTTTTTGTCCTCGATTTCCACCCAGTGTCCGAGCGAGCCGCGTGGCGCTTCTTCCAGGCCGAAACCGGCGCACGACTTCGGCCAGCTCTCCGGATCCCACATGTCCCCGTTGTGGATGCGAACGTTGCCGTGAGACATGTTGTCGTCGAGCTGCGCAATCCAGGCGGGTAGCTGCTGAACCACCAGATCCGCTTCGATGGCTCGCGCGGCAATGCGGCCGAGCGTGGAGAACAGTGCCGCCGGCGGCGCGTTGAACTTCGCCAGCACCGCGTTCACCGTGGCCTGCACCTGGGTGTTGCCGGAAGCGTACGCGATCAGCGTGCGCGCCAGCGGACCCACTTCCATCGGCTTGTCGTCATAACGCGGCGACTTCAGCCAGGAGTACTTGGCGTCGGTGTCCAGCTGCTCGAAGGGAGGCTTCGGTCCGGAGTAGTGCGGATTGGTTTCGCCCTTCGCCGGCGCCAGGCTGGCCTGGTCGCCCACCGAGTAGTCGTACCAGGAATGGCTGACGTACTCCGCAATCTTCGCCGGATCGACCGGATGCACCGTGCTGAGATCGCGGCCGAGAATCACGCCGCGCGGGAAGAAGAACTGCGCCGGATCGTTGACGCTGCCTGCGGGGAAATCTCCGTAGGCCATGAAGTTGCCCAGCCCCTCGCCGTAGCCGAACCACTCCTTGTAGAAGCTCGCCACCGCCAGCACGTCGGGGATGTAGACCTGCTGGACGAAGGTCTTCGCCCGGGCGGCCAGCTCGTTGAAGAGCGTGATCCGCTCCGGATTGATGACGGCTTCCGGTTCGTTGCCGTCGATTGCGGTAGTCATCCCACCCACCAGGTACGTCTGCAGGTGTGGATTTTTACCGCCCAGGACCGCGTGGATGCGAATAAAATCCCGCTGCATATCAAGCGCTTCGATGTAATGCGCGACAGCAAGCAGGTTCGCTTCCGGCGGCAGTTGGTAAGCAGGGTGTCCCCAGTCACCGCTGCTAAAGAGGCTCAACTGCCGGCTGGCCACAAGGGCCTTGACGCGGTCCTGGACACCCTTGAAATACGTTGTGCTCGACTTCGGCCACTCCGAGATTGACTGCGCCAGTTGCGAAGTCTTTGCCGGATCGGCCTTCAGCGCCAGAGTCACATCGACCCAGTCGAGCGCGTGAAGATGATAGAAGTGGACGACGTGGTCCTGTACGTTCTGCGAGCCCGCAATGATGTTGCGGACCAGCCGCGCGTTATCAGGAACCTCGACGCCCAGTGCGTTCTCAACCGCTCGCACCGAGGCCAGCGCGTGCACCGTCGTGCAGACGCCGCAAATCCGCTGCGCCCAGATCCACGCCTCGCGCGGATCCCGTCCGCGCAGAATCAACTCGATCCCGCGGAACATGGTCCCGGAGCTCCATGCGTCCGTGACGCGGCCTCCGTTGATTTCCGTCTCAATACGGAGATGTCCTTCAATCCGGGTTACCGGGTCAATCACCACGCGCGACATATCACCGCACCTCCGTCGTCTGCTGCTCGGACTGTTCCGCATCCGGCGCGGCCTGACCGCCGCCTGGGTGGAAGTGGTCACGGATGACATGGCCCGTGGCATGAGCCGCGGTCGCCGCTGCTACGGCACCCACTACCGTCCAGCCAATCTCGGCGGCCGTCACGTCGACCCCGAAGCCGGCTGGGCGCGGCAGCCGCTCGTAGAAGGGAGACTTCGTATCCCAGAAGCGCGACGACGCGCAGGCAATGCACCCGTGCCCGGACTTCACCGGCCAGCTGGTTGCGTTGTTCCAGCGCACCGTCGGGCAGTTGTAGTTCGCTTCCGGCCCTTTGCAGCCCATTTTGAAGAGGCACCACCCCTTGCGATGGCCCTCGTCGCCCCACGCCTGCACATAGCGGCCGGCGTCGTAATGGGCGCGGCGCTCGCACTGGTCGTGGATGATCTGCCCGTAGGCAAACAGCGGCCGGTTTTCAGGATCCAGCGCCGGCAGCTCCCCGAAGGTGAGGTAGTGCACCAGCACCGCCGCCGTATTCACCGAGTTGTGCGGGCATCCTGGCAGATTGACTACGTTCACGCCCGGAACCGCTTCCTGCAGTCCCACCGCCCCGGTCGGATTCGGCTTCGCCCGCACCAGCCCGCCGTCCCACGCACAGGCTCCCACGGCAATCACCGCTGCCGCGCCGCCGCACACGTCCTGCGCGATGGAGAGCGCCGTGCGGCCGTTGATGGTGCAGTAGATGCCGTCGTCAGCGGTCGGAATCGCGCCTTCCACGATCACCAGATACTTGCCCTTTTCCTCGTCCACCACCCGGCGCAGAGCTGCCTCGGCATGCTTTCCGTAGCCGGCCATGATCGTCTCGTGGTATTCGAGCGAGACCGCCTCCAGAACAATGTCTTCGATGGGCGGATGCGGCGACCGCAGCATCGACTCGGTGTTTCCCGCGCAGTCCTGAAACTCCAGCCAGACCAGGGTGGGCTTGCGTTTCGTACTCAGGGCGGTGGCGATGGTCTGCGTATACGCTTTGGGCAGCGCCAGCGTCGCCGCCATGGTCCCGCAAAATTGCATGAAACGTCGCCGCGAGACGCCTCGCTGCCTGCAGCTCTCCAGAATCGTCTCTTCCCTGGGCATCCGGCCCCTCCTGCCTGCGTTGCGAGTTTCCGGGGATTTGAAGTCAGACCGTATCGTTCGGGAAAAAGCTCTGTATGTGACCGCGATCACAGGAGTGATTGATTTCGTGGATCGCGTGTCGCCAAGGTCATCCCGGCAAACCGCGGGGGAGGGTCAGGTGACCGCTGTCACACGAGTTTGTGCCGGTGGTCACAGTTTCCCGGAGCCAGCGGCAGCAGACTTCCCCAGGGAGGTTTTTCATCATGAAAACCCTCGAGGAAACCGCGAGCCGCACTCGCGCCTTTGTGGTGCCCGAAAAGATCCTGGTCGCCACCGATCTGACCGATACCGACTACCTGCTGCCGCACGCTCTCGCCCAGGCCCGCGCCTGCGGCGCCACCCTCACCCTCGTCCACGTGATTCCTCCCCGCGAAACCATGGCCATCGACGCCAGCGCCATTCCCTATATCGATGTGACGGAAATCGAGCTGGAGGCGAAGCAGACCCTCGAGCCCGTCGCACAAAAGGCGCGGGACAGCGGGATTTCCTGCGATGTCGCCGTGGTTCAGGGCTATCCGCGCGACCAGATTGCCGCTTTGGCACACGAGACGGGAGCCGGACGGGTACTCTGCGGAACCCACGGCCGCGGCAGCCTGAAGCGCTTCTTCCTCGGTTCCGTGGCGCACGAGATTCTGCGCACCACCGACGTGCCGGTCTGCACCATCGGACCGCACGCCCACGCCGCATCTTCCTTCGGCGCGCCGCGCAAAATCCTGCACCCGGTCTCGCTCTGCGCGGGATACGAGGACAGCGCCCGCATCGCCATCGAGCTGGCCCAGTTCTATCGCGCCGATATCACGCTGCTGCACGTGCTGGCTCGCGATGTGAAGACGCAGCATGACGCCGATCGCGTTGTGGAGTGGACCAAGTCCGAGCTGAAGAGGCTGGTGCCCACCGAAGCGCCGTTGTGGACCAATGCCACCATTCAGGTGGAGATCGGCGATGTGGTCGATGAGGTGCTGAACGTAGCGACCGAGATCGAAGCCGACCTGATCGTGCTGGGCGTGAACAACGATGTCTCGTTCTGGCCGATCCGCGGCGACGATACGGTGTACGAGATCATCGCCGGCGCCAAATCGCCGGTGCTCAGCTTCCGGCGGACGACGCAGCATCGCGGATAGAGCCCCGATGCTGGCCCCTTCGCGTGTGGCGCGCGCAACGCTCCAAATCTATTTGCGCACGCCCACCACGCTCAGCATCCGCCCCGTGAATCCCCGCTCTGCGCGATAGGAAAAATAGCGGTTGTGCTGGCAGCTGGTGCAATGGCCGATCACGCTGATTGCCTCCGCCCGCACGCCCGCATCGACGAGCTGCCTCCGGTTTGCTTTCATCAGATCGAGGTGCAGCTGCGGCCCCAGGTTGCTGTGCCCCGGCGCGCGCGCAGTGAGAAACAGCAGCGGATACTTCAGGTGGATCGGATCGGAGTCGGAAACCTCGTGAAAAATCTCCGCCGCGTAAGCGAACTGTGATTCGAACTCGCTGCGCACCTCTTCGCCCACCGCGTAGCAGCACGCGCCGATCCCCGGCCCGATGGCCGCAACCAGATCGTCGGGGCGTGTGCCGAACTCGGCGCGCATCCGCCCCACACCGTTCTCGACAATGCGCTTCAGGGTGCCGCGCCATCCCGCGTGGAAGGCCGCGACGGCCTTCTTCTTCACGTCGGCCAGCAGCACCGGGATACAGTCGGCCGTCTGGATCGCCAGCAGCACCCCCGGCTCATTGGTGATCAGGCCATCTCCGCGCACGAGGCGGTCGGCATCGGCACGGGTGACGCGGCGGGTGACCGAGGAGTGAATCTGTTTGAGCGTCACCAGCGGGGTGTTTGGCCGGACGCCCAGAGCCTTCAGCAAGCGCCGCCGGTTCTCGAGGACATTCTCGCGCTCGTCCGACGCCCCGAATCCCAGATTCAACTCGCCGGCTCGCTGCGCCGGAGCGTATGCGCGGCTCACGCCGCCGGTTCGCGTGCTGAAGCCGTGCACCAGCCACGAGCAACGGTTCCACGCTTCGGGCCGCACGATCTCAATCTGCGATTTCACCACGCGCGTTTGCCTTTGCGGCCGGATCTCCTCGGCTCCGGCCTGCTTCACCGGCCGCGGCACGCCGGTTCCACGGAGCAAACGGCGTCCCGGAACCAGCCCGCCCTGAGCCAGCAGCGCGTCCACGGCGTGAATCGATGATGGAGAGCGAAGAGACGACATTATCCCTATTTTACGGGAGCACGGCTCGAACTAAGTCAACGCCCATGCGACGGATCCGGCGAACGGCTGACGTCTAAGTCGACGTAACTCTCCTCGGAGCGAGGGAGTCCAGGCGCATAACATCGCCCGTCAGCGGCATAAGTCATCCGGCAGGCCTTTGTATCTTCCTCCCGGCGCGGAGACTGCGCATATTGCCACACCAGCGCCCCGGAGAACCCGCTCTTTGCCGGATTCAAACCGTCCTGAGGCAGCGCGCATCCGGGAGCCGGCGGACACGTGTCGTTCCACACCCACAGCCGGACCGCCGGAAATCGGGCTTCGACATCCTGCGCCGTCGACATCATGGTTTTTCCTGCAGGCGCGGGAATGCCGGAACAGTAAATGCCCGCGCGATACTTCGATCGCCCCACCGCGGCGAACCACGCGCCCAGGTAACTCGCCTGCTCCGGCAGCAGCGCGCCGCCTTCTTCCTGATCGAGAAAGATAACTGCGCCGGCGGGGAAGCCCTCGCGCTTCGCGGCCGCAATCGCTGCAGCCCCGTCCGCGCGGCCGAGCGCCGCTGCATCGTGCCCCTGCAGCTCGGCATCGAGACGTCCGTTAAACAGGATGAGAAACCCAAGCCCCGCAGCGCGCACCACATTGCGCTTCCCCACCCATGGATTGCTGTTCATCCCCGGAGGATTGTCCAGCCAGTAGCCTGTGAAGGTGAAGTGCTGGCGCAACTCCGGAAGCAAAGCGTCACCGGGATAGCCGTCCTTATCGAACCCGTAGTACGTCCGCGCCGACTGCGCCGCAGCCAGGCTGGTACCCAGCACGCACCCGATCGCCAGCGCCGCCGCAATCCTCATAACGTATTTCGATGCAGGAAGAACCAGATTGCGAGCCCGAATCCCAGCACCACGATGATCGGGCGCAGCACGCGGTCGCTGATGCGGCGGGCGTTGCGGGCGCCGGTGTAGCCGCCCACCGCGCAGGCAATCATCAGCAGCCAGCAGAAGCGCCACTCCACCGCGCCGCCGATCATGAAGGTGATGCAGGCGACCGCGTTGGCCACGGTGGTGATGACGACCTTGAGGGCGTTGATCTCGGCGATTTTCTCCACGCCGCACAGCGCCAGTGCGGTCATGGTCAGCAACCCCGCGCCGGCGCCAAAGTAGCCGATGTAATAGGTGACCGCGAGCAACGCCAGCAGCAGTGGAACGAGCGCGACGCGATGACGGCGCTCCGGGTGCGCGCCGGAGTCGGCGATGCGGCGCTGCACGCGACGAGAAATCGGCCCGCTGAGGGCGAAGCTGGTGGCGCCCAGCAGAAACAGGTACGGGACCAGGCGCAGAAACGAGTGTTGCGATCCGTGCAGCAGCGTCAGCGATCCGGCTGCCCCGCCAACAGCGGCCACCACCGCTGCCGGCACCACCAGCCGCAGGTTTTTCTCCAGGTCCTCGCGATAACCGGCGATGGAGGTAAACTGCCCCGGCCAGAGGGATACGGTGTTGGTGGCGTTCGCCTGGATGGGCAGAAGTCCGGCCTTGAGCAGCGACGGGAAAAGGAGGAAGCTGCCGCCGCCGGCGACGGAGTTCACGATCCCGCCGAGGAAGGCGGCGAAGGCGAGGAAGATATAGTAAAGGATGGTGGGATGCACTGGATTCGATTGTATGGTTCAGATGCGCCGGGGCTCCTGATCGATCCGCATTTCCGGCGTCGCCGCCACCAGATTTCGCGTGTACTCCTCGCGCGGCGAGTCGCAAACCGCTTCGCGGCTCCCGAATTCCACCAGCTTGCCCCGATGCAGCACCGCAATGTTCGTCGCCAGATAGCGCACCAGCGGCATGGAATGCGAGATAAACAGGTAGGTCAGCCCAAATTCCCGCTGCAGATCGCGCAGCAGGTTCACGATCTGCGCGCCCACGCTCACATCGAGCGCGGAGACCGGCTCGTCCAGCACCAGCAGCTCCGGCCTGAGCGCCAGCGCCCGCGCGATGTTGATGCGCTGCCTCTGGCCGCCGGAAAACTCATGCGGATAGCGCCGCATCGCTGAATCGTCCAGGCCCACCTGGCGCAGCAGCTCCTGGCAGCGCAGGCGGCGTTGCGCGCGGCTCTGCCGTTCGTGGATCGCCAGCGGCTCGGTCACGATCTGCTCCACGCGCATCCGCGGATTCAGCGCGGCGTAGGGATCCTGAAAGACGGGCTGCATGCGGCGGCGCACGGAACGCAGCTTGCGCTGCGCGACTCCGGTGATCGGTTGCCCGTCGAAGCTCACGCTCCCCGCCGTCGGCGACAGCAGCCCCAGGACCATCCGCGCAATGGTGCTCTTGCCTGATCCGGACTCGCCCACCAGCCCGAGCGTCTCGCCCCGCGCGATCGCAAACGAGACGCCATCGACAACGCGCGCCGCTTGATCGCCTCGCCCGTAGCTTTTCGTCAGATCGCTGGCCGACAGCAGCGCCATACCAGAAAACTAACACTCGTCAGCCCGATTAAAATAGAGACTGAGCGCATTCCTTTGCAGCATCTCCTTCAACACCTGAATCCGCAGCAGCGTGAAGCCGTCGAGGCCGTCGACGGCCCGGTGCTGATCCTGGCCGGCGCCGGCTCCGGCAAGACGCGCGTCATCACCCACCGCATCGCGTATCTCATCGAGCAGCGCGGCGTCGCGCCCGACTCGATCCTGGCCGTCACTTTCACCAACAAGGCCGCCGCGGAGATGGGCGAGCGCGTGGAGAAGCTCATCGGCCACAGCTCGCTGGCCCGGCCGCTCATTTCCACCTTCCATTCGTTCTGCGTGCGCCTGCTGCGCCGCGATATCGAAGTCCTGCGCGTCGGCGACGAAGGCCTCACGCGCTCCTTCGCCATCTACGACGAAGCCGATCAGCAGGCCGTGGTCAAGGCGGTCATGCGGCGCATGGGCCTCGACGACAAGCAGCTGACCCCGCGCGTGGTGCTCTCCAAAATCTCCTGGGCCAAGAACCACATGATCGATCCCCAGGAGTATTACCTGCAGTCCTCGGACCCGCTCAGCGAGCGCGTCGCGCACATCTTCGAGAGCTATCGCAAGGAGCTGCGCAAGGCCAACGCGCTCGATTTCGACGATCTGCTGCTGGAAGCCGTCCGCGTCCTCAAAGTCTCGGAGGAGACGCGCGAGCGCTACAACCGCCGCTACCGCCATCTGCTCATCGACGAGTACCAGGACACCAACCGCCCGCAGTATGAGCTGATGAAGCTGCTGGGCGGCGAGCACCAGAACGTCTGCGTGGTCGGCGACGAGGACCAGAGCATCTACTCGTGGCGCGGCGCCGACATTCGCAACATTCTCGAATTCGAGAAGGATTTCCCCAACGCGAAAACGGTTCGCCTCGAGCAGAATTACCGCTCCACGCAGATCATCCTTGAAGCCGCCTCGGCTGTGGTCGCGCGCAATGCGCAGCGCAAGGGCAAGCGCCTGTGGACCAGCCGCGAGGGCGGCGCGCTGATCGGCTACTACGAGGCCCCGGACGGCGAAAATGAAGCGCTCTTCATCGCCGACAGCATCCAGAAATATCTTAAAAAGGCCGGCGAAGAGCAGGCGGAGCCCAAATGCGCGGTGCTCTACCGCACCAACTCGCAATCGCGCCTGGTGGAAGAAGCGATGCGCCGCTACGGCATCGCGTACACCATGGTCGGCGGCTTCTCCTTTTACGAGCGCGCCGAAATCAAGGATCTGCTCAGCTACCTCAAACTGGTGCAGAATCCGCACGACTCCATCGCGCTGCAGCGGGTCGTCAACACGCCCGCGCGCGGCATCGGCAAAACCACCATGGAGACTCTGGAGCGCATCGCGCTGGAGACCGGCGCGAGCCTGTGGACAGGGATTTCCCGTTCGCTCCAGGAAAAGCTGCTCTCCTCGCGAGCGCTCTCGGCGCTGGACGGCTTTCAGCGGCTGATTCAGGACGCGCGGGCGATGATGGCCCCGGGATTTGCGGAGAAACTGGCGGCCGATGTTGAGCCGGCACCGGCCGAGCAGCTCGCTGCAACCGCCGGCGAGCCCGACATCAGCTTCGACTTCGGCGATGCAGCCCAGGCCACCCTGGCGCTGACCCATGGCGACGAGACGGCGGAGGATGCGGAGTTCAATCCGGCCACGTTCAGCGTCTTCTCCGAGGAACCGCCGGTGCCGCATGCGGCAGCACAGCCGGAAGAGAGTCCGGCTGAAGCCGTTCCCGGCTTTCGCGCGCCCGGCGGCGCAGCCACGCTGCCGGAGCTGATCAAATTCCTCATCGACCGCACCGGCTACATCCGCTCCCTCGAGGAGGAAGGAACGCCCGAAGCCTTCTCCCGCATTGAGAACCTGAAGGAATTGGCCAATGCCGCCCAGGATGCGCAGGAGCGCGGCGAAACGCTGGCTGAGTTCCTCGACCACGCCGCCCTGGTCAGCGACGCCGATCAGTACGATCCCGAATCGCGCGTGACGCTGATGACCCTGCACGCGGCCAAGGGCCTGGAGTTCCCCGTGGTCGTGCTCGCCGGCCTCGAGGAAGGTCTCTTCCCGCATTCGCGTTCGCTCAACGATCCCACGCAGATGGAAGAAGAGCGGCGTCTCTGCTACGTCGGCCTGACGCGCGCCATGGACGCCCTGGTGCTGACCCGCGCGCGCTATCGCCGCCGCTACGGCAACGACATGCCCGAGCCGACCACACCCTCGCGCTTTCTCGAAGAGATTCCCCAGCACCTGATGGAAGACCTCAGCGGCGGCCGCTCCCGCGCCAATTCATGGGGTGGGTACGCAGCGGACTACAGCGAAACGCCGTCACGCTTTGGCCGCGGCAGCGACGACTTCTCGAGCCGCCACTACAGCTACGAAGACGAGGATCAAAGCGCGACCTCACGCTCCCCTGCGTCCGGGCGCGCTCCCTTCCCGCAGCGCGATCGCCTGGTGCGCCCTCCGGCTGGCGGCAAGCCCGATTCCGTCGATAACATCGCGCGCTTCTTCTCCGGACGCGGCGGCGTTCCACCCAAAACCGCCCGCCCCAAACTGGACGTCCCGGAGCCCACCGGAGCGAAGGGCTTCAGAAGCGGACAGCGCGTGCGCCATCCGAAATATGGTGAAGGCATCGTCTTCCGCCGCGAGGGCGAGGGAGACGACGCCAAAATCACCGTCCAGTTCTCAGGAGCCGGCATCAAGAAGCTGGTCGAGAAATTCGCGAACCTGGAAAAAGCCTGAGCCGCGCCACGCTCTCCCTATCGCCCTCCAGCCTGCACTCCATCCGACTTGAGGAAGCTTCTGGCCCTGACCAGTTCCGGCCGCGAAGAATGCGCCCCGTTGTCCGTCGACTGCAGCAGCGCCTCGTAATACTGCGCAGCTGTGGCCTTGTCCCCGGCCGCTTCCGCCGCGGCTCCCGCGTTGTAGAGCCCATTCAGCCGCTTCGGGCTCAGCCGGAGCGCCACGCGATACTCCGCCAGCGCCTGTTGCGGCTGATGGAACGCGAGCAGCATATCGGCCAGCATCTCCCGAGCGGGAATATCCACTTCCCCCTGGCCCACCTTATCCTGCAAATCCGCGGCCGCGCGCATATGTTCGAGCGCCGCATCCTGCTGCCCGGCCGCGTACCCGGCCCACGCAGCCATCTCCTCGCGCTCGATCTGCACCCACGTCGAGTCGGCGACATACGCATGCGGGCTCTTCCTCACCGCAACCATCAGCGTGTCGAACTCCGCCAGATCCGCACGCGCCTGCTCCGCGCGATGCAGATGCCCATCGCCGATCGCCCGCGCCCACCACACCATCGCCGCGTCTCCCGGCATGGCGCCGGCCACCGGCTGCAGTCCCGAGGCGTCCTGCCAGTCCCGCATCTCCAGCGCATAAAAGACCGGGAACTTCATCCGGTAATACGTCTCCATCCCATCCATATAGTCGCCGCCCATACCCGGCATCGCCGCAATGCGGTCCAGGACCTGCGGAACTTTCTCGAGCACCGCCTTCGCCTGCACGTCCTGCCCGCTCTGCAAATACGCGTACATCAAAAAGTCGTAGGAGTGCGGCTCATCCATGATGCCGTTCTCGTGCCGCGCCTCGGCAGCCTCTGAAGCGGCGATCGACCCCAGCTGCGCCTGGACGTCCTGCGGCCACATCCCCAGCCGCGCAAAAATGTGCCCCGCCATATGCACGGCGTGGGGTCCGGCTGGCGCAATCTCCCCGTAGTGCTCCGCCGCCGGCAGCCCCTCCGCCGCCATGGATGGGTTATCGCAGGCATGGATGGTATAGTGCACCACACCCGGATTGTCGGGATCCTTCGCGAACAACGGCCCCAGCACCGCCATCGCCCGGTGTTCCTGCGTCAGGCTCGTGTCGTTCGGAGCTTCGGAAGCCAGCAGCGACAGCGCGTAGAACGCCCCGGTGTCCACATCGCCCGGATAGCGGGCATAAAGCCTGCCCATGGCCGCTGAATACGCCGTCACGCGGGTCATGAAATCCGCATCGCCGGGCCGGTAAAAGTCCCCCAGCGCCGCGATGTACGCCTGCTCCCGCTGCGTTTTCGCACCGATGGACTGCGCCTTCTGCATCTCCTCCCACCCGGTCTGCATCGCGTTTTTGTCCGGACGGTCCCAGATCTGGTGGAACACGCTCATGGCGATGCCCCAGTGCGCCATCGCGCATCCCGGATCCTCGTGCGCGATCCGCTCGAACTGCGGCTGCGACTCCGCATACCAGAAATCGTGCAGCAGCGCGACGCCTCGGTTGAACGATGCCTGCACAGCCGGCGAGCAGGAGACGGAAAACGAAACCGTGCCCAGCTGCTCGGGCGCACGCGGCACGGCCGCCGAGGATTGCGCCACGGCGGCGGCAGCCGAAAACGCGAACAGGCAAATCAGGAGGTTTTTCATGTGGCCCGCATTATAGAGGTGCGGATGCAACACGCGCTCCCGGCCCTCCCCGCATCCCTCCCGCTTCGGTCTGCGCAGCCGGATTCGGGGCACGCCGCCCGCAGGCGCGCACCGTGCCATTCCACTTTCATTTATTCTTGTGCAAGGCTTATCCGAAGAAAAATGCCGCCCCATGCGGGCGTCCAGGGAACTTCATGGCAAACACAAAATCAATCGAAGATACGGCAGAACGCAAGAAGGTCAAACGCGCGGCCCGCAAAAAGGCCGCCCCCAAAGCGAAACGCACCACCCCCCGCGGCTCGCAGAAGAAGAAGGTCAGGAAGCTGGTGCGCGGCCAGAGCAAGCGCTAAGGCCGCACAGCACATCCCTTCACAGGCTGGAACCGGTCGATGAGACCGGTTCCGGCCGATTCCCCTTTCGCCCACTCCGCTTCACCAGCTACACTCTCTGCATCCATCCATCTCCCCGCAGGAGCAGTCGTTGCCGGACCATCCCGCCGCAACACCCCAACCCGGAGAGACCAGAGCCAGGTCTCAGCTCTTCGCGTGCAAATCCATCGACAAGCTCATCACCGACTCCGAGCGGCCGGAGCAGGCCCTGCGCAAGACCCTCGGCCCCGTCTCGCTCACCGCGCTCGGCATCGGGGCGGTCATCGGCTCCGGCATCTTCACCGTCATCGGCACCGCCATCTCCGGCGAGCACTTCAGCACCACCTCGTTCTTCGATACCCCGGTGCTGGACTACATCGTGCGCCACACCGCCATGGCCGGCCGTCCCGGCGCTGGTCCCGCCTTGGCGCTGTCTCTCGTCCTCGTAGCCATCGTCTGCGCGTTCACGGGCCTTTGCTACGCCGAGCTGGCCTCCATGATCCCCATCGCCGGCTCCGCCTACACCTACACCTACGCCACCATGGGCGAGCTGATCGCCTGGATCATCGGCTGGGACCTCATCCTCGAATACGCCTTCTCCAACATGGCTGTCTCCGTCGGCTTCGCGGAGCACATGGTGGACCTGCTCGATTGGCTCGGCATCCATCCGCCCTTGCGATGGATCTCCCCCGCCTACCTCCCCAGCGGCATGTCGGACTTCTCCGGGCACGTGCTCTACCAACCCGGCTGGCACTTTGGATTCAACTTCCCCGCCTTCATCATCGTCATGCTGCTCACCGTTATCCTGGTGCACGGCATCCGTGAATCCGCCCGCACCAACAACATCATGGTGCTGCTCAAGATGGGCGCCATCCTGGTCTTCATCGCCGCCGGCGCCCACTATATTCACCCCTCCAACTGGCATCCGTTTTATCCCAACGGCTGGTCGGGCGTGCTCACGGGCGGCTCCATCATCTTTTTCACCTACATCGGCTTTGATTCCGTTTCCACCGCCGCCGAGGAATGCAAAAACCCGCAGCGTGACGTGCCCATCGGCATCCTCGCCACCCTGGTCGTCTGCACCGTCCTCTACATCGGCGTCGCCGTCGTCCTCACCGGCATCGTGAAATGGAACACCATGGTGGACGACGCCGCCCCCGTCGTCAATTCCCTCAAGCGCATCTACCTGCAGCACCCCACGGTCTACCTGCACTGGATTCGCTTGGTCGTGCTGCTCGGCGCGATCCTGGGCATGATCTCCTCGATTCTTGTCTTCCAGATCGGCCAGGCACGCGTGTGGTTCTCCATGTCGCGCGATCGCCTGCTGCCGACCATCTTCTCGCGCGTCCACCCGCGCTTCCGCACCCCCGCTGTCGCCACCTGGGTCGCGGGCTTCGTCGTCGGATTGCCCTCCGGCCTTCTCGACATCGGCACCTTCTCCGACCTCTCCAACATCGGTACGCTCTTCGCTTTCGTCCTCGTTTCCGCCGGCGTCCTCGTCCTCCGCTACAAGGACCCCGACCGCCATCGCGGCTTTCGCTGCCCGGGCGGCCCGATTCTGCCCGTCCTCAGCATCGTCTTCTGCACCCTGCTCATGGCCGGACTGCCCGTCATCACCTGGCTGCGTTTCTTCATCTGGCTTGCCATCGGCCTCGTGATCTACTTCTTCTATTCGCGCCACCGCAGCGAGTTTGCCCCCGGCAACCGCGACGCTGCCTGACCATCGCGCCGGTTCTGCGCTAGATCCCGGTTCTACACTGAATCCATGAGCGACCTCGGCCGCATGCTCATTGCGATCGGCCTTTTCATCGTCGCGGCAGGCGTCGTCGTGCTGCTGCTGGGGCGCGCCGGCATCCCGCTCGGCCGGTTGCCCGGCGACTTCGCCTGGCGCGGCCGCCACACCACCGTCTATTTCCCGCTCGCCACCTGCATCGTGCTCAGCGTGGTCCTCTCGCTGGTCTTCTACCTGCTCGGCCACCTGCGCAAGTAGAACTGCTGTCCACTGGGGACTCTCCTTATCGGCAACGTCAGATGCAAAGGCCTCCCGCGATTCCGGGAGGCCTTCTGTCGCGGAGCGTCAGAACAG
This sequence comes from Acidobacteriaceae bacterium, assembly GCA_049671725.1. GTDB lineage: Bacteria > Acidobacteriota > Terriglobia > Terriglobales > Acidobacteriaceae > Palsa-343. The sequence goes on along the minus strand of JBATVK010000140.1, from coordinate 2,807 downwards.
CGGTCAGTCGGTGTGGCCCGTCCCCGGCGTGGCCGAATAGAGCCCGGTCAGGCTTGCCTGGCCGAGGATCTGGCCGCGCTCGCCCGCCCGGATCAGCGCGTGATACAGCGTCTCGGCGTTCGCGGGGAAGTTCGCGGACGAAGACAGATTGAGCGTAGTGCTCAGCGCGTAGACCGTGAAGACATAGTTGTGAATTTCCGGTGTCACGCCGGCCGGCGGGCAGGGACCGTCATACTGCTGGCCCAGTCCAAAGTCGTTTTCGATCTGCATGCCGTACCTGCTGCCGGCCACGCCCGCGCTCTCCGGCAACCCATTCGCGCGCCCGGAGATGTTGTACATGCCCCAGTGCGTAAAGGCCGCGGTGGTGTCGTAGAGCACCACGACAAACGAGACGGTATTCGGCGGCGCCTGGGTCCAGTAGAGCTCCGGCGACTGATCGCCGCCCGCGGCGCCGCTGGCGGTGCAGACATTGACGCCGTTGCTCTGCTCGTTCAGGATCATCGCGAGCGGCGGCGTGCCGTTGTTCTCAAATTCAGGGCTGTGCAGCTGGAACCCATTCTGCGGGTATGCGGTCGCGGCCAGCAGCACGCTGGCAGCGAAGAGCAGCGATGTTCGCAATCCGGCAAAATTCATCTTGCCCTCCTTTTTTGACTGAGTGGATTGGTTCTTTGCCTCGCCGAACTCCACGCGGCCCGAACATGAGGGCGATGATATACGCGCTGCTGTTTCCTGGTCTATCGTCTGCGACTCGTAAAATAACTGTTTTGATAACACTGTAGGTCAGTTTTAACTGTTGCGTAACTTCGATTTAGCCGGTTATACGGCCGTATAGAGCAAAGGGCTTGTATCCTCTGCATGTGATCAACGCCTACAGCTTGGACACTCGTGACCGTCCGGGATTGCTGTTCGCCATGATGCGCACCTTCGCATCGGATCAGAGCCGCATTGCATTCGAGGGCAACCTTGCTGCCACGGAGCTGTACGGGCTTCGGGGAGCCTCATACGAGGAGACGCCAATCCTCAAGCGAGCGACGACTGCTCCGCGCCTCGACTTTGTTGTTCTGTCGCTGGTCCCCGCCCGAGTTCCTGAGATCGAGAAGGCCATACGATCCAAGATCGCATTCGGCCAATACAGGGGCATCATCCACGTGCAGATCGAGGCTAATGGCGAGCTTGCTTTCGGTGTCTATGACAACTTCCATCCAGAAACAGTGCTGGTATACGGACCGATTGAAACGGCTGTACTGGATGGTCTCGTTGCAGCCAGGACCTTGAGGAGCTACGCGCCGGTGTCGAAACGGCGGTCGTGAGTAGGTGGCCGGGATCCGGAAGCGCCGCAAAACCCCGCCTCCCCACTTCGTCACAGCCTGATTCCCCATCGGTGCCATTGCGAGTTGCCTGCACCGGAGTCAGGATTCACGCATGCGAGTCAATCTCAGCACCCGACCCTCCCGTTCCTCCGCATCCTGGGCAGGAACGGTGCCCCTTACACTGACCATTCGCCCAGCGCGTGGGCTTCCCGGAGACTACGAGTGCTCGACGGACAGCGCGGCCCTGCTGCGCCTGCTTCGGAAACAGACCGATCTGCCGGGTTACGTTCTGGAGAGCTTTGCGGCGAAGCTCTGCCTTCCCGTCGGCGCGCGGCTGACGGGCGTGGAACTGAGCGAGAGCGTCCTGACCGACATCGGCTACTTCATCGACTAGACGCTCATCACCGCAGCATGTAACCGCTGCGCGCCAGCTCTGTGAACTCCCGCACCTGCGCTTCCACCCAGGCAGCGTCCCGCCCCAGCTCCCGCGCCATCATCGCCGCTACCTGCGCCGCGCAGCGCACCGCGGCTTCCGCGTCCAGCAGCAATGCCCGCGTTCTGCGCGCGAGCACATCGTCCACCGTCCGCGCCATCTCCGAGCGCACCGCGTAGACAACCTGAGCCCTGTTGTACGGCAGTGCCTCGTCGATTCTCCCCGCCAGACCAGCCTCCGCCGCGACCAGCGCCTCGACCTCGGCCTCATCTCTGCCATACTCCGTGCCGTTTTCCGCGGCTCCATGAATCTTGAGCGTGCGTGTCACGCATGGCGCGGCCTCGAGCATCTGCCGCCGGATGGCAAAATCCACCGTGTCTTCGGCGATGCGCCGGTAGGTCGTCCACTTGCCGCCGGCGATGGTGATCAGCCCTGCCGCCGAGCACTCGATGTGGTGCTCGCGCGAGAGCTGCGACGTCTTCGCCGCCTTCCCGCTCACCAGCGGGCGCAGCCCTGAAAAAACCGACAGAATGTCGCTCTTCCCGATCGGCCGCTCCAGATATGGCCCGACCTGCTCCAGCAGATAATCGATTTCCTCGTCGCTGTGCCCCGGCTCCACGGCCGGCGAGGGCGCGGCCACGTCCGTCGTCCCGATCAGCACACGCCCTTGCCACGGGATCGCGAAAATCACCCGCCCATCCCGCGTCTTCGGCACAATGATCGCGGCGTCGCCACCCAGCGCCTCCGCACTCACCACAATGTGCGTCCCGCGGCTCAACGCCAGCATCGGCGCGGCTTTGGCATCGTCCATCTTCCTCAGCTCGTCGCTGAAAATGCCCGTCGCGTTGATGACCACCCTCGCCCGCACTGTCGCCGTCGCGCCGCTCTCCGCATCGCGCACCACAGCGCCGCGCACCCGCCCTGCTTCGTGGATCAGCCGCTCGCAGCGTACGTAATTCATCGCCGTCGCGCCGTGATCCAGCGCCGTCCTGGCCAGCGCCAGCGCCAGCCGCGCGTCGTTGAACTGTGCGTCGTAGTAGACCACGCCGCCCTTCAGCCCGGTC
>JBATVK010000139.1:0-6149 GCA_049671725.1 Acidobacteriaceae bacterium | reverse complement strand
ACGGTCAGCATTCTCGGTCAGACCGAAAGCTACATCAACATCGACGGTCTGCTGTGGAGTTTCATCAGTCTGAATGCGCCTCCCGATGGAACGTATCCGGGCATCCTTCGGCAGCTGATGACGATCGGGTTCCAGGTCGTGATCTCGACGCATGTGTCGATTCCCGACCAGAGAGCAGCGCTCGACAAGTACAAGAAGAAGCTGCGCAAGATGCAGGCGGCACAGAAGGACTCGAAGGGAAACCTGCGCGTCGACGTGACCGCCCAGGTGGCGACGCACGAACTGATTCAGATCCAGCAGGAGCTGATCGCGAGTTCGGTCAAGACGGCGCGGGTGGGCATGATCATCGGAATCCGCACATCCGCGCCGGCATGGTCAGCCGATCAGTACGAGAAGGCGGAGCGGGAGCTTGCGAATCGCCGCCAACAGGTGCTTCATATCGTCGCGCACATGAACGGCGCGCGTGGGCTTTCGGAAACGCTCGCCACACGCCGTATCTACCTCTCGACTTTGCCTGGACTTGCCGAAGACGACCGCCGCGATCTCGATCTGCTCACCCCGCATGGCGCCGATCTGCTCCCTCTGGAGCTTCCCTGGTCCGGGACGACACGTTCGCCGCTGATGCTCTTCGAAACCCCCTATCGCCAGCTATTGCCGTTTTCGCCTTTCGACCCGGCACTCGAAAATGCCAACGCGATCATCGCGGCAACCTCGGGAACAGGCAAGAGCGTGCTGGTCGGAAAGATGCTGCTGACCTGCGCGAGACAGGACGTGCAGGTGTCGATTATCGAGCGGGGCGACAGCTATTACCACGCGGTCGCCTTCATGGGCGGCGAGATGATCACCATGTCGCTCGACAGCCGGCAGACGATCAATCCCTTCGATCTCGAAGCGGGACAGACGGAGCCCTCGAACGATCACCTGTCGTTTCTCAAGAATCTGACCCGATTCATGATCGGCGACAGCGGCGAGGGAGACACCGACCTGCTCGACAACCTGATCATGAACGCCATTCGCAAGACCTACGCGCGAGCCCAGATGCGGATGGATAATCCGATACCGCTCTACAGCGACCTCTACGACGAGATGCAGAACTATTACGACGAAGATAAGAATCCCCGCGTAAACGAAATGGCGCGTATCGCCGCAGCGAAGTTGCGTGCCTGGGTCAACAACGGGATGTATGCGCGCCTCTTCGACACGCACACAACCATCGACATGTCGACGCCATGGCTCTACTTCAATGTGGAGCAGCTCAAGGACGATCCGAAGCTCGAAGTGGCGATGAGCCTGCTGATCGCTTACACGACTACCCGGCGTGCCCAGGGCAAGACGAACAAACGGTGCATCACCGTGCTCGATGAGTGCTGGGCGTTGCTCCAGTCCCCGAGTCTCGCACCGGTTGTCGTGCAGTTGTTTCGCACAGCCAGAAAGCGCAATGCGTGCGTGTGGGGGATTTCGCAGGCGGTCGAGGATTTCACGGGGACGCCGGACAAGCCCAACGAGTTTGGTGGGGCCATCCTCGCAACGACGGCGATCAAACTGATCGGCCGGCAGAAAGGGAACTTCGACGTTCTGCGCCATTTCGTTCATCTGAACGAGACCACGCTCAACCGGGTCAAGACGCTGGGCATGACGGAAAAGGGGAAAAAGAGCGAGTTCCTGATCGTCATTGGTGAAAAGGCGGAGACCACGCACAGCCTCTATATCGTTCCGACACCTCTTGAGTACTGGCTGCTGACGACATACCCGCGTGAACGCTGGTACAGGCAATGGTGGCTATCAGAGCGCCGCGAGATGAGCCGGCTGGAAGCCTTCGAGGAACTGGCGACAACGTTCCCGAACGGTCTCTCCGACCTGGCGGAGTTGCCCGAAGAGCGTTCAGGCGAAGTGGGTCGGCTCGGCACGGACGGCCCGAAAGTGACTTCGAAAAGGGAAACCGCTCCCGAAAGCCCGGACGCGGTCGCGACAGAATGTGCCATGCAGGAGGAACTCGTATGAAGCCACCTCGGCGATCCGAGCGCATTGCCTTCATGTGCAGCGCCATCCTGCTACTCACGCTCCTCGAACCAACAGGGGCTTATGCGCAGTTTGGTGGACTTTTCTCTGCGATTCTCGGGACGATCACAGGACCGATCGGGGGCGCACTGACCGATATCAACATGACCCGCAGCGAGATTCTTCAGACCGAACAACAGGTTCTCTGGCCGGTGGCACTGATAGAGGAGACGCGGAATTACATCGCTACGATCAAGGCCAGTTACCGCGGGTGGATGGACAGCGTTTTCGCCATCCGGGTTAACAGCGCGATTCTGCCCCCATCGCAGAATTTCGAGTCGGAGTTCCTGAGTGCACAAAGCGGGCAGATTCCCAACATAGGCCAGAGCTACGCGACGGAGTACGGAGCTCAGCCTGCCATGGGGGCTGCGCCGCAGCTCAATCTTCAGATGATGGATATCGAAGATGCGACGGCGAAGGATGCTACCGAGCAGTCGATGGCCGCCGACCAGGCGACGCAGATGATGCTCCAAACGGCACAGAAGATCGAAGATCAAGCCGAAACGACAGCCCCTGGAACAGCGGATATGGTCGCGGCCGAAGCTCGAACGGCTGAGCTCGCCAGCATCGCCATGCAGCAGAAGCTGCTCGCCTATCAGCTGCGCGAGGCGGCCATCGAGCTTGCTCACCGGGACGCGGTTCTGAAGGAATCGACGACGAACATGCAGAACCTCAATCAGCAGCTATTGAACCAAATTGGAGGTGGACAGTGAGAGGCGTGTTTCGTCATCCGTTGGCCCAGGGGATCGCTCTTGCGGCGGCGGGGCTTGCCATCCTCTCGGTGGTTGCAGTCGAGCCGGCTCACTCACAGTTCGGCATCGACATCGCCGCCATCCTTGCCGGGCTCAAGGAAGTTGACAGCACACTGAACAGCGCCGTGGCATCTCCGCTCAAGGTCATCGACAAGGTCGAACAGGAGGAGCAGCAGTTTCAGCAACAGGTCCTCTATCCGATCGCGGCGATCGACAGCGCACGGCAGATGGCAACAAACTTTTCTAGCTCCTTCCTGAGCTTCCGCCAGCTCGCATCCGTGAATATCGCGAGCGCCCAGCTGCCCTATCCGCAGCAACTCGAACAACAGATGCTTTCTGCCAATCCCAACGACATCGGGACCATAGGCTCCGCCTACCAGAATGTCTTCTCTCCGCTGCCACCCCAGACGGCGGTCCCGCAGAATATCGCTTATCAGATCGATATGGGCGACGCGCAGGCGCAGGATGCGCTCAAGAAAGCGATTGAACTCGACGCATTCGCGGCGCGGGAGATGGAGGTCGCCCAAAAGCTGAATCAGCAGATTGCGGCCTCCGCGCCGGGAACGGCGCCCATGCTCGACGCCGAGGCCAGCGCATGGGTCGTACAGGCGAACGCCTACACCCAGATGGGGATGGCGGAGTTGCTGCGGGTAAACAGCGCGAACCTTTCGAATCGCGGCGGAGTGCTCAAAGACTCGACCACGCAGATGCAAAACCTGAACCAGAGAATTTTACAGACTCTCACGCCGCGCTGATGGGAGACCTAAGTTATGCCGACAGGAATCTTCGAATTTCAAACCATGCTCACTTCCGCGGTCAACGGCATCTCGGGAAGCATTCTCGGGACCGAACAGAGCGTCTCCTATTTGCTGATGACGATATGCCTCGTCCTTGGGATTTACGAGGCATATACGAAGGGTGGGGATCTACGCTCGCTAGCCGGGACGCTCCTGAAGTATGCGGTTGCCGCCTTCCTGATCGGCAACTGGACCGCATTCTTTTCCGATGCGTACAGCGGCTTCAACCAGCTTGCCAGTACCATCGACAGCAGCTATGGGGCCGTCGATCTTGCAAAGAACTGGCAGCTACAGCTAGAGGCCCTTTTCACACACAACGGATACGAAGCGATGTTCAAGGCGATTCCCTGGACTCCGTCTGCCCTAATTACATTGCTCGAAATAGTTCTCGCCTACATCATCTATCCCATTGCCGTTCAGATCTTCGCCCTGATCTATACCTTCTGGGGAACCTGTCTTTTCGCGATGGGGCCATTCGTTATTGCCCTTGCTCCCAGTTCGCTGATCAACTCGCTGACCAAGTACTACGCATTGAACCTTGGGATCTGGAATGCCTGGTCCATCATCTACGCGGTTTTCGGCTGTCTGATCACGGCGATCCATGCAAATGACGTGAATGCCATCCTCAATGGCGATCTGGGCAGCTTCGGGCTGGGCCCGACGCTGGGCGCGACAGGTCCCCTCGACGGCGGAATCGAAACCATCGGCCTGATCAGCATCATGTACGCAATCTGCATCCTGCTGATACCGATGGTCGCGGCATTCATCCTGCGTGGACAGTTTTCCGCAGTGGGCCTGGGCCTGTCGATGGCGGTGTCAAGGATCACTCACGGGATCTCGCAGGGCACCGAGCTGGGCGCAGCGGCCGGACCAGCGGGCGCGGTCGCCGGTGGGGTGGTAGGCGCAGGAGTAGGGCTGATGGGCGGCGGGATGCCCTCGATGTTTTCGAGCGGGGGCGCCTATGGAGCACTGAGCGTGAGCCAGGGAGGAGGCGGCAGTATGCCGCCTCCCAACACTCCTGACGACCCCAATATGACGCGGTTCGCGTAAGGAGGCTACCCGTGAAAACGAGAGCGAAACTGAACAACGAGACGCCGAAGTTTTACGAGATGGATGGAGCGCTGCGAGCCTACTCCAACCGCAGCCTGGTTCTCGCTGGCGTCATGGGGCTGGTTGCCCTCATCGCCGTGGCAGGCTTTTTCTTCGTTCGCATGGAGCCGCCCACGGTGATCCGCATCGGGGCGAACGGCCAGGCATCAGTCATCTCGCCCTTTTCAGATGGAAGGAGCCGAATCCTTCCGGCGCTTCTTGCTGGAAGGCCCGGCCGAGCCGTGGCCGACGACTACGAGAGAGAGGCCTTTATCACGGACTTCCTCAGCCGCTATTTGAGTTACGACTCGTACACGCTTTCCCAGAACTGGGCGGACGCACTCAATCGCATGACGGAAAATCTCCGCCGGCAGGCGCTTGCCGATCTCGAGAAAAACGACACGGTGGGCAAACTCGAACAGGCGCAGGCGAGTTCCACACTTAGGCTGAGCCATATCGAGCAGAGCAAAACCGAGCCGCTCGTCTACACGGCCTTTGGGGTGCGTACGGTTCGGACGGTGAACAGTCAGCAGGAGTTGATCGATCAGCTTGTGGAGGAATACCACGTTCGACTGGTCAACGTAGAACGCTCCGCACAGAACCCCAGCGGGCTGCTGGTCGGAGAGTACTGGTCGAAGCAGATTGAAGGCCAAAAGAGCGATGCGGTCCTGACCGGAGATCCACTGTCTGAGACCGGTCAGGCGGAAGGGAGCCATCAACCATGAGCACTGAGGCAGCACGAGTAATGCCCATGCCCGCTGGCACAGCGGCGGCCGGCGAGAAGAAGCGGCGGCGCAAAAGGGGGGAGGCAGAGAGAGCGCCCGATGGCTCGCTCGTTCTCTATTTCCTTGGCGCCGGAGGGGAGAACGACGGCCAGCCTCTCGTTCTCAAAGAGAAATTTCTGAACGAAGGCGGCGCGATGGTCGAAGCGCTCAAGCGCGACGTGCCGTACTACCGCGTCGAGGTGTGGAGGTCACGTGCCATTGTGAAAGAAGGATCTGTCGAGATTAAGAAAGAGGCGGTTTCCGCACGGGCCTGAGATCTCTGGGCGGACGAATTCAGAAAAACCGATCACGAAAGCACGCTTTCAGGATTCGGTTCTCTGAGCCACCTTGCGGGCTCAACTCGCGAGGATTCGTACCGCTGACCCGGCATTCCAAGCCTGGTTAGTTCCCCTTCAACAACGGTCGGGAAAGAACCAGGTCAGCCGGCGTTAAGCGGGTTGGCATGGATTTTTCCTGTGCCCAAAACACAAGGAGAACTCTCATGCAAAGTGGAAACGGAAATCGAATTGTGATGCTCGATATCGACACCAACGGACGCATTGAGGAACGGATCCCCGGCACAGGTCAGGAGTGCTGGCTCGATCACACGCTTCTCGGCACGATGTACCCGAACATCCACGTGGCGCTGGTCAGCGTTCCCACCGAGCCTCTGGACGATGTGGAAGAGG
>JBATVK010000138.1:0-5187 GCA_049671725.1 Acidobacteriaceae bacterium | reverse complement strand
GGCCTGGCGCCGCCTCCGGGTGAAGCGCCGCGTCCGGCTCGCCCCGGACCGCGAGGCCGCGGACGTCCGCACTACGAGAAGTCCAAAGAAGGCCCGATGAAGGGCTTTTCGCCGCCGTCGCGTGCGGCGGCGCAAATTCCCACCGGCCCGGTGCCGATCACCCGCACCATCACCGTCACCGAAGGCATCAGCGTCAAGGACCTGGCCGAAAAGCTCGAAGTCCGCGCCAAGGATCTGATCGCAACCCTGCTCGTCCGTGGCGTCTTTGTCACCGTCAACCAGACTCTTGACGCCGAGCTGGTGAAAGACGTGGCTGCCCAGTTCGGGGCCGACGTGACCGTGATCAGCTTTGAGGATCAGATGGCCAACGAGGCCATGGAGAGCATCCTCTCCACGGAGAACCCCGACGAGCTGGAAGTCGTTCGCCCGCCGGTGGTCACCGTCATGGGCCACGTCGACCACGGCAAGACCTCGCTGCTCGACGCGATCCGCGAAACCGACGTTGCCGGCGGCGAAGCGGGCGGCATCACCCAGCACATCGGCGCTTACAAGGTGAAGATCGGCAAGGTGGACTCGCCCGCCTTCGGGCGCGAGATCGTCTTCCTCGATACCCCGGGTCACGAGGCCTTCACACGCATGCGTGCCCGCGGCGCGAAGGTTACGGATATCGTCGTCATCGTCGTCGCCGCCGATGACGGCGTCATGCCGCAGACCCTCGAAGCCATCGACCACGCCAAAGCGGCCAACGTGCCGATGATCGTGGCCGTCAATAAGATCGACAAGCCCGAGGCCCAGCCCGATCGCGTGAAGAAGCAGCTTGCCGATCGCGGTCTGGTTCCGGAAGACTGGGGCGGCAGCACCGTCTTCGTCGATGTTTCGGCGAAGAAGCGCATCAACCTCGACCTGCTCCTCGAAATGATCTGCCTCGTCGCCGATCTGCAGACGCTGAAGGCGACGCCGGAGCGGTCGGCTGTGGGCACTGTCATCGAAGCCAAGCTGGATCGCGGACGCGGTGCGGTCGCTTCAGTGCTGGTGCAGAACGGCACGCTGAAGAACCAGGACAATTTTGTCGTCGGCAACACCTTCGGCAAAATCCGCGCCATGTTCGACGATCGCGGTCGCGCGGTGGAAGAAGCCGGGCCCTCCACGCCCGTCGAAATCCTCGGACTCGAAGCCATGCCGGACGCCGGCGACACCTTCCTCGTCGTAAGCGATCGCGACAAGGCCCGCGGCATCGGACAGTACCGCAAGATGCGCGAGCGCGAGGCGCAGCTGGCCAAGTCGTCGCGCGTTACCCTCGAAGGCCTGGCGGATCAGATCAAGCAGGCGGGCATGAAGGAACTCCCGCTGATCCTGAAGGCCGACGTAACCGGGTCGGAGGAAGTGCTGGCCGACTCGCTGCAGAAGATGTCCACCGAAAAGGTGCGCATCAAGGTCATCCACTCCGGCGTGGGCGCCATCACCGAGAGCGACGTGCTCCTTGCGTCGGCATCGAACGCCATCATCATCGGCTTCAACGTGCGGCCGGAGCGCAAGGTTGCGGACCTGGCCGAGCAGGAAGAAGTGGAGATCCGCCTGCACTCGATCATCTACGAGTTGCAGGACGAGATCCACAAGGCCATGCTGGGACTGCTGGAGCCGGTCTTCCGCGAGGCGCCGCTGGGCCGGGCGGAAGTGCTCAACGTCTTCCGCATTCCCAAGGTGGGGACGATCGCCGGCTGCCGCGTCACCGACGGCGTGCTGCGGCGCGATGCCGAAGTGCGGCTGATGCGCGACGGCGAGCCCGTCTTCAAGGGCAAGCTGACCTCGCTCAAGCGCTTCAAGGACGACGTGCGCGAAGTGACCAACGGCATGGAGTGCGGCGTGGGCCTCAACTTCAGCGACGTGAAGGTCGGGGACACGGTCGAAGCCTTCGTCACCGAGAAGGTGGCTGCGGAACTCACCGCGTCGTAAGAACAGGGCAGAGGGAACGGCAAAGGCGCCTGGCGAAAGCCGGGCGCTTTTGTTTTGGCGGCAGGCTTGTGCGAGACGGACAGACGCGATAAATTCTCCGCCATACAGGCTGTTTGTTTTTGAATGAGGTCAAAGAACGATGGGAAACGAGAATCCGAAGGTGGACGCCTACATCGCGAAGGCAAAGCCCTTCGCCCAGCCGATCCTCGAGCATTTGCGGGAGCTCATGCACAAGGCATGCCCGGACGTGGAGGAGTCGATCAAGTGGAACATGCCGTTTTTCGAGTACAAGGGCGCGATTCTCGGCAATATGTCGGGATTCAGGGAACACTGCAGCTTCGGCTTCTGGGGCAGGGAGATCGGTGCGGTGCTGCGCGAGGCGGGGATGACGCCGGAGAACGGCGCGAATGCGCTGGGGCGGATCGCGAGCGTGAAGGATCTGCCGCCGGACAGGAAGATGCTGGGGTGGATTCGCCAGGCAGCGGCGTTTGTGGACTCCGGAGAGTACACCAGCCCGATGGCGGCGCGAAGCCGCGTCGTGAAGCCGGAAGCTAAGGTTCCCCCAGAGCTCGCCGCCGCGCTGAAAAAGAACAAAAAGGCCGCTGCGGTTTTCGCCGATTTCAGCCCGAGCTGCCGCCGGGAATACATCGAGTGGATCACCGAGGCCAAACGCGACGAAACCCGCGCGAAGCGGATTGCGACCGCCGTGGAGTGGATCGCGGAAGGGAAGCAGCGCAACTGGAAATATCAGTGAAGGCACGGTGCACGCGCCTGGTTACCGGCACCTGGGGACTGGCCACCGGCCACAGGCTTCCCCCGCCGCCTTAAAGCAGACCCAGCCGAACATATTCCCGATGGACAATTGGGTAGCACTCGCATGCAACCTGCTCCAGGCCCTTGCGATCCTGGATGGTGACACGTCCCCGCGAATAGTCGATCAACCCAGCCTTGTGCAGCATTCCGGCCACAACGGTGACCGTGGAGCGGCGCGTCCCCAGCATCATGGCCAGAAATTCGTGAGTAATTAAGAGACAATCGTTCTGCATTCTGTCATGGCACATCAGCAGCCATCGAGCCAGCCGTTCCTCAAGCTCGTGTAAGCGATTGCAGGCTGCGGTTTGGGCCGTTTGCGCCATCAGCCCCTGGATGCCGCGAAGGAGGCACAGGCGCAGGTCGCCTGAAGGCTCGGACAACTGCTCAATCAGTATCGGCGCCTTGATGCTGAACCCCGTCCCCGCTAACTGGATGAAAGATCGATTGAGGGAGTGGGAGGTTCCCAGGATTGCGGGCAACCCCACAAAGCAGTCGCGCCCGATAATCCCGACCTCAACGGTGCTCCCGCTCTTCATGCTCACCACCACGGAGCAGATGCCCTCCTCGATGAAATACACCGTCTTGACCGGTTCTCCGGCGTTGTGCAGAGTTTGATTCCTCCTCAATGTGACCGGCACAAGGAAGGGCCTGAGCCTCTCCATGGCGGCGGAGGGTAAGGATGCAAGCAATCTGTTTCTGAAGGGACGCTCAGCAGAGAGAGGTTTCATAGGCACCTTCGTTGCGTTTCGTGGGGCAGAAATGCCCGCACCTGAACGCGCAAAGGAGCCACTCCGAATAGGCAGAATTGCGAATAGAGATGTCTGATTTATGTTACGCCCGTTGAGGGGAAGCTCGACCGAAGTATGTGTTCACAGGATGAACAAACTGCTTATGTCCCGTGGGCGACAGACAGACATCCATGATTGCCGCTAACTGTACAAAGCGCTCGTCGCAAGTTGGAATGCGTGTTCTCCTGCGCGCCGTCAGACCACAGATATGGCTGTGACGATGGCCGACGTGAGAAATGCTTGCCGCAGCCTCGGTGGCATATTCGCACCGCCGAGAAGTACACAAAGGCTCTATGCCACGCGCACTGATATTGACTGTCGGCAATGACCCATCTTTAATGGCGACCCGAGTTTTGGTTCTGCGATCCGCCGGTTATCTGGTGGAATCGGCCTTCTCCACAAAAGAGGCCGTCTCTCAGCTTCGCTCCAGCGATTTCGACCTCGTTGCCCTCTGTCACTCAATGTCCCCAGAGGACAGAGACCGGCTGACCGGCCTCATCCGAATCTCCGGCTCCAGCATTCCGGTAGTGACGATTGCTCCATATTCGGACCACCTCTCCAACGCCTGTATCGATGGGGTTATCGACAGCACACCCGAGGGACTTCTCGACGGCGTGGAAACGGCGCTGCGACGAGCGCCGAAGTGGACGAGCACCTGAGCCGGCAGACCCGCGAAAGTACTGCGTATTGGGGACTGATAACTGGCCACTGGCAACTGGGTACTGGGGACAGGCAACCGGCAACTGGGGACTGTCAACCGGCAACCGGCCACCGGCCACTCCATCATGGCCCCTGCGACTCCAGCATCCGGATCGCCTGCGTGTAGGGCATCGACGGAACCTCGGTAAACCGCGATTCCTCCTCGTTCATGCGGAAGATCAGCGCCTTCACCATCAGCGCCCTGCCTGTCAGGTTCAGCCGCATGTGCGTCAGTTCCCAGTCATTGGGGCCAATGCGGTCCTGCTCGAGGAAGATGGTCCCGCCCTTGTTCAGTCGCCCCACAATACCCCAGCCAAAATCTACATCGGTGACCAGATGGGCGTTGAGCAGGTGCAGCCGCTCGTCGGAAACTTCGATCAGCACGTCGCCGGCCATGCCCCGCAGCACCTTCGATTCCAGATCCGGCGGGTCCCAGTTTGGATTGGGCTTAAAGGTCAGGTGGTAACACTGTGCATCCGGCGCGGGCGGAGGCTCAGGGGCCAGAACCGCCGGCCCCAGCAGCGGGATCGGCGGCAATGAGCTCACGTTGCAGGGAGTCGTCTGGTCGTAGTGATAGAGAAAGGCGTCCGGCAGCATGCGCAGCAGCTTGTCAATGCGTGCCTGATCGGCCTGCTCCCGGCCCTGCCGGTGCTGCTGCATTGCGGGATTGGAGGCCAGCGTGTTCAGACGGTTCAGCTCGTTCTGGCGGGCCAGCGGCGTCAGCGGCGCGCCGTTCACTGAGACCAGCATCGCTACATCGCCCTGCTGCGTCTCCACGATCTGCTGGACGAAGCTGCGCCGGTCGTCCTTCTTGTAAAACCTGAACTCGAGGGGATGGTGCGTGGCATCCTCGGCCAGCCGCTTCGCGACCGCCCGGCGCACCAGCGCCGCGGCATCCTGCGCGGGGGGAGGCACCGTCTGCGCGGCGCAGGAC
>JBATVK010000137.1:0-17018 GCA_049671725.1 Acidobacteriaceae bacterium | reverse complement strand
GGTTTCGACCGCGACCGCATCCGCGCCATCCACCACGCCTTCCGCCTTCTGCTCTCCTCAAAGATGAACATCGCCCAGGCCCTCGAAGCCCTCCGCGCAGAAGGCGTCGACACCGAGGATGTCCTGTATCTGGTCGACTTCGTCAGCAAATCCGAACGCGGAATCATCCGCTAGCCTCCCGTCTCACAAGCCCGTCAACGAATCGTTCCCTGGCTTTGTATCAGGGCACGGCTTTCAGCCGTGCCGTAACTGCCGCAAATGAACGCGGCTTCAGCCGCTGAGGGAAGGGGCTCCTGTGTCGGGCGACGTTTTCCGCGAGCTGTTCAGTCGTGCCGTCACCAGCCCTGAAAGACCCGAGCTTCAGCCCCTGCGCCTTGTGGCACAGACCGGGGACAGAGGTAACACCTCGTGTCGAGAGCAGCGGATGTAGAAGTCGGAAATGCCGGGTGCCCCACCCGTGTCGCGCTTTTGGCGACAGGGTGGGAGACTGCCGCAGCTACCCGCCAGCCTGCCTCGTCCAAAGTTCCCGGCACGGGTCGCCCGCACAAAAACGCACAATGTCCGCCACCGAACGAAAGCATGCCAACAGCCTCGAAACTCCCGGCCGGGCCGACTCCACGGCCGGAACCGGTCAATGAGCGCGTTGCCCTGTTATCGTCAAGCGAGACCGGCATTGAAGGAAGGCGTCTGTACGTTAATGTTTCCTGCCACAAATGCCGGGTTCCAGACGTTCTTGGAATGTGAACGCAGAGAGCACGACCGAAGCAGGCACGATCGAAAGGGCCCACCCCGAGCCACTTGAGATAATCTTTTGCGCTCATTATGAGCGCGTTACCCGCACCATTGGCAGGATCATATTCGATCAGGCCCGTGCGGAAGAGTTGGCCGTGGAAGTCTTTCTCAAGTGGTGGCGCAACCCCCAGGCGCAAGGGGAACACGCAGAAGGCTGGTTATATCGCGCCGCAATCCGCGTGGCGCTGGATGAAGTAAGGCGCCAGGCGCGGCGGGATCGATTCCAGCGTCTTCTGAACGTTTCCCATCGTTCTCCCCCCAGTCCAGAGCAGCAATACACCGTGACCGCAGAACAAAACCAGGTTCGCACTGTGTTGCATGCTCTGCAACGGCGCCACACGGAAATCCTGCTCTTGTGGAGCGAGGACTTCAGCTATCGGGAGATCGCCACTGCACTCGCCGTGAACCCCGGCTACGTCGGTAGCTTAATCAGCCGTGCTCAGAGTGCGTTCCGAAGGGAGTACGTGAAACGCTATGGAACAACATCGTAACGACCTGTGGGCTGCCGAGCGTTTGGCATCAACCAAACCCAATTGGAGCCCGAACCTCACCCGCGGACGCGCACTGCTGAGCACAAAGCTGCACGCTCGGAAACATTTCTGGGGTCGGTTGGCAGCCCCCGCAGCCGCAACGGCACTTTGCGTGGTGTTGCTTGCGATTCCCGCCACCCGAACCTTTGCGGAAGATCTCTGGTACAGATTTGTCCTGGACCGGGTAAATGTAGTGCAGCTTGATCTGTCCAGGAGCCCGCTGAATACGCATGTCACCACGAACGGCCTGGAGCGAAGCGTGCAGAATTTGGACGAGGCCCAGGCGCAGGCAGGCTTTCCGCTGCAACTTCCCTCGCCGGAAGTTCTTCCCGGTGCCCCTTCCATTACGGTGACGGGACCGATCTCAGTTGAGCAGACAATCCGGGTATCTGATATGGAATCGGCTCTCGCTCGTGTCGGGGCGTCCAATGTCCGGGTTCCAGACGAGTGGGATGGCGTGCAACTGCATACGGAGATCGGGCCTGTCGTGACGGCGAGCTATCCCGGCAACATTGAGATTCAGGAGGAGTTGCCAATGCAGATGGCTATTCCCTCGGGCTTTCCATTACAGGACTTCGCGAGAGTGTTCTTCGAAAGCATGGGAGTTCCCCGCTGGAAAGCCGATCTGATGGCTCGCCAGTTCGCAGATCATCCAGCATGGCTCCTCGATATTCCCCCAAATGCTCCGATAACCCTGCATGAACTGAAGTTCTCCGACGGCCCGGCATTTCTCATGGAAGAATTCGATCCGTCCGGTGCTCTCACGCGAGCTACGGTCATCCTCTGCACCGGCGAGCGGATATATTCCGTGAGTAGCCCGAGCGCGACGCTCAGTACGCAGATTGCCGAGGCACTATCGTAGCCCGATTTGTGCGAATTGCATGCTATACAGGTTGTCACGCGGCTTTGCGTCGGGAACGAATGTTGGTTGCGCGAACTTTGAGATTGTTTGAGCAGCTCAGGCATCCACGCCTCGAACCCTGGTTCGAGGCGTGATGCTTTTTGGTCCGATTACCTGATGGATGACGGGTGGAGATGTGGACGGTTTACGGGACTGCCTTCGCTCTCAACTCGACGCGTCATCGCCAACTCACTCACCGAGCAGCCCACTCCTCCGGCTGGAGCCGCCCGAAGAACGGGTGTGGGTCTTGCGAGCAGTTCCACCCGCCGGGTGCCCCACCCTTGTCGCGCTTTTGGCGACAGGGTGGGAGACTGCCGCAGCTACCCGCCAGCCAGCCTCGTCCAAAGTTCTCGGCTTGGTCGCCCGCACAAAAGCGCACAAAGTCCGCCACCGAACGAAAGCATGCCAACAGGCCCGAAACTCCCGGAGAACCGACCGCGCGTTCCTATCACCTGTCAGGTTGTATCTTCGTACGCGCCGAACGCCGTATCTGCTTAATACACCGACGCTTACAGGGACTTTTCTGGTGCTCCACAGCTATAATGAAGGAGTGGGCAATGGGCGCTGAACCAATAGACCTGAAGGGGACAAGGATGGATCCTGACAAGACAATCCTGAGAATTCATGATCCTCGCGCGCAGGAGCAAGCTACGATCCGCTATTGGCAGAACTTGCCTCTGGGTGACCGTCTGGCTGCCGTCTGGGACGCCAGCGAAGCGGCCTACAGCTTTGCCGCCGCGTTCAAAGGAGGTTCGCCCGATCATGATGCCCGGCGATTTGAAAGAACTATTACGCGTGTTGAACGCCCACGGCGTTAAGTTCCTCGTGGTTGGCGGTTATGCTCTCGGTGCCTGGACCGAACCGCGAGCCACCAAAGATCTCGATATCTTCATTCGGTCCGACGAGGAAAACAGCGAGGCCATCTACCGTGCACTCGCCGACTTCGGCGCTCCGTTGCACGACCTTTCACCCGCGGATTTTCGGGACGGCAGCTGTTTTCAGATTGGCAATCCTCCCGCGCGAATCGATATCCTCCAGCAGATCGACGGAATTACCTTCGACGAAGCCTGGAAGGGCCGCGTGGAAGCATACATCGAAGGGGAAATCAGGGTCGCAGTCATTTCCCGTGAGGACCTGATCCGGAACAAGCTCGCCAGCGGACGGGAGCAGGACCTCCTCGACGTGAAAAAGCTCCGCGCTTCCGCCTCGCAGCAGTAAGTCGAAGCACGAAAGCTCCGGAATCCCGACGACACGCTCCCTGCTCGACGCAGCGCAAATCATGGCAGGCTGAACGAAAGGATCCGGATGCTGCCCTGGTGGAGACGTCTCGCGTACTCGTTTATCAGCATCTTGGTAGCCGGGTGCCCCACCCTTGTCGCGCTTTTGGCGACAGGGTGGGAGACTGCCGCAGCTACCCGCCAGCCAGCCTCGTCCAAAGTTCCCGGCACGGGTCGCCCGCACAAAAACGCACAATGTCCGTCACCGAACGAAAGCATGCCAACAGCCTCGAAACTTCCAGCCGGAACCCGTCAATGAGCGCGTTGTCCTGATATCGATAGTTGACACCCGAACTGGTTGCATCGCTGAGCCGTCTTCTCCAGACTCACACGTCACGGCGTCTAAGAACCCCAAACCGGACTTGATCTTTACCAGACGTTCCGAGCTCATCCTGATATTTGAGGTAGCGAGGCCGAACTCTCACCTCGCTCGAACGACAAGTTCCCGGCGTGCGTGTTCAAGGAACGTCTGTGCCGAACTCGACGATTCCTTATCCAGGGAGTCTCCACTTCTTTCAACAGGAATAGTGAAACCCTGCGGCAAAGCCTCGCCGTAGATAATCATCAATTCGGTCCGGCGATCCGCAGAGGGCACATGAAACATACGGACCCAGGCAGTGTTATGCGGCAACGAAATCTGCCGTTTCGCAAGCAGCTGTACCATGGCGGCGCCGTCCGATCCTTTATCTTCCAGGAGCAAGGCTCCAGGATCGGGCAAGCTCTTCACGTCATAGTTGACGGGAAGATTACCTATTTGGGTCGCAGGCATGGAAGCATAGTCGTAAGTGAAGTTGTTGGTCGGCAGGAAATGTTCGAACTGTATCAGGAAGAATTGCTTCGCAATGTTCTCGCGGTCCGGCCTGGCAAAAACGTACTGTTCGGCCTCGGCGTTTCCATGGAGATTCACTTGTTGCTTACCCACGAAGACGAATCCTCTCCCAACAGTCAGCTGCACCTTAGGGAACTTCTCTGAAACGATTGTCCTGCCTTTCAAATGACGTAGCGCATTTGCGTTGGCCTCGACCGTTCCCTGGGCAAACGCTGTACTCAGGAGAACCAAGCAGATTGCCGCAACGATCACTGTCCTGCCGCTCGCAAGGTGCATCGTTTCATTTGAATACATTTTCACCGTCCCAGTGTTGAATACGCACAATAAGCAGGAGAGTTCCTGCGAAATGATGCCCAGCGTAACTCCCAAAAGCGGATTTCGCCTGGAATGCATCTGGATTTATGCATCATCGCCAACTCACTCACCGAGCGACATTACTGCCCGAACTATCAATCGCCGTCACCGCCGCCCAGCCGCACCCCTCATCCGCCGAACTGCCGCAGGTGATGATAAGAATGGCCCACTCCTCCGGCCTGAGCCGCCCAAAGCACAGGTGTGGGTCTTGCGAGCAGTTCCGCACCGCCGGGTGCCCCACCCTTGTCGCGCTTTTGGCGACAGGGTGGGAGACTGCGGCAGCTACCCGCCAGCCAGCCTCGTCCAAAGTTCCCGGCATTGGTCGCCCGCACAAAAACGCACAATGTCCGCCACCGAACGAAAGCATGCCAACAGCCTCGAAGGCCGGTCAGCGTCAGCCCCGGGTCGTGCCAGGCCATTCCAGTCTGTCTCATGCGATCTCGCGCAGAATTTGCCCGGCACTCCAATAGCGGATCGCTTCTCAGCCAGGCCCACAGACTCCGGAATGAGCGTAGAGTCAAAACAGAGTGTGAGTGACTTGATTCGCACGGCCAACACGAGACCCCCAAACCTCAGTGTTTTCGCACGTGCGGCACGTGCGTTTGTCTGGATCGGTCGCGTTCTCCTGGTGCTCACCGCCATTTTGCTGCTCACCACGCCGCTGACCCAGTACCTCTGGACCTGGGACAATTTTCCGCATGGCGGTCAGGATTATGAATCCACCATGCTCCTGGTCATGGCATTTCTCTGCCTGGCGCTGGTGCTGGCTCAGCATTGCAGGAAGTGCGTGGAAGATCAGTTTCTCGCGCCTCAGTGTCAGTCCTCATCCCTCTCACCTCGTCCGCTGTCGGCCGGCAGTGCGCTCGCCGGAGCGTCTTCAAAGTCCCATTCGGAACGCGGATCGAGTCCGGGGTTAGAGATGTACAGCCTTCCCCTTCAGATCTGATCCATCACCCCTCCGGGCAACCCATTGGACAGCTCGTTCTGAGCTGTTCGCGGCCTCGTTCTTCGCCCTGTTGCGTCTCATACGGAGAGATCATGAAAAAGTCGGAAGTTGTTCACGCCTGGGCCAGGATTCTCGCCGGCCGCGCCCCGTCGCTTTCCATCGAGATCACGAAGGAATGTCCTTTGCGCTGCCCTGGGTGCTATGCCTTTGACGACGCCCATCTCGGAGGCGCCACCCAGCTGCGCCAGCTCTCCGACTTCAAGGGCGAGGAACTGGTCAGCAGAATCCTTGCCCTGATCGACGAGCGCAGGCCCCTCCACGTCTCCCTGGTGGGCGGCGATCCGCTGGTCCGCTATCGCGAGCTTGAATCGCTGCTGCCCCGGATCGAGAAGCGCGGCGTACACACACAGGTGGTCACAAGCGCTTTCAGGGCCATTCCCGCCGCATGGAAGAATTTCAGGAAACTGAATGTTGTGGTCTCGGTCGATGGCCTGCAGCCGGAGCACGACGCCCGCCGCAAGCCCGCCACGTACGACCGCATCCTCCGGAACATCGAGGAGGCCAGGGTGACCATTCACTGCACAATCACCTCGCAGATTGCCGAACGTCCCGGCTACCTCGACGAATTCCTTCGCTTCTGGACCAGCCGCCCGCAGGTTGCGAAAGTGTGGTTCAGCACCTTTACTCCTCAGCGTGGAGCCACCGATCCGGAGATCCTCACAGCTTCGCAAAGGGCGTCGACCATCGCCGACCTGCGCCGGCTGCGGCTGAAGTACCCCGCCCTCGATTTGCCCGAAACAGTCATCCGGGAGATGGAGGCGCCCCCCAGGAGTCCGGACGAATGTATCTTCGCAAGAACTACAGAGATCGTCTCCGCGGATCTCCGAACCCCCATCGCTCCCTGTCAGTTTGGGGGAGACCCCGATTGCGAAAAGTGTGGCTGTATTGCTTCGATGGGGCTGGCCGCGGTCGGCCATCACCGCGTAGCGGGGCCGATCACCGCCGGGCAGATTTTTATGGCATCCGATCGATTCGGGAAGAGGTGGAAATCTCTTCGCGGTGCGCTCTCACCCGCCTCGATGCCCCGAAAGCAGCCTTCTCTCTTCAACATTCTTGATCGTTAGCGTTCGAAAAAAAACCGTGCCGGAGCCTGGAGAGGAACGAGAATTCTAAAAATCGCACCGCCCGTGGCGAAGAATTCCGCCCTTTCCCGGATCCCGGAGGGGACAGCCGGTGCAGAACCGGAGATCGGCCAGTCGGCCGCAAGCCCGGCACCGCCGGCCATACCGGAAAAGCCGCAAAGCGCCGCCCCCGCCCGCTCAGATGAGGAGCGAAAACCCCTCTGAAAAGCGGTCTCCATTCACTGCCGGTTCATCCCGATTTGTGGAAAAGAAAAATGGTTGCTCCCGGGGTACTGGACATATCCAGCCCAGCCCCGGCAGCAACGCCATCCGTTAAGCCTCTATTATTGATGGATATAGCAGGCCATTCACGGCTTCCCGGTCGCAAATCGGGCATAGGCGAAAAAGTAACCGTCAGGCGACGGCACTTCTTCCACAGGAATTTCCACAGATTTCCCCGCTGACCGGCATGCAGCGGGCGGCGATCCTCATCGAACCGCCGCCCGCCCGTTTCTGATGCCCCGGCCAGCCCTTAGTGAGCCGGCGTTCTGGGTGTTGCGTGCGGAGTCGGCGCTGACGGCACCGTGGTCGGAGCCGGAATCCCCGACTTCACGTTGTACGCTTCCACCACCGCTGCCGTAATGTCCGCACCCGGCGTCAGCCACAGCACGCCGCTGTTCTGCTGGCTCGCATCCAGCACCAGGCTGAAGCCATGCTGCTGCGCGTACGACGACATCGCGTCGAACACCTTCTGGCCCACCTGCTGGAACGTCTCCTGCCCATCCGATTGCTCGTCGTTCTTCAGGTCTTCCGCCGACCGCTGCAGGTTCTTGGTCTTGTCGTCGATATCGTGCAGCTTCTGCTGGCGCTCCGCGTCCGTCAGGGTCGTCCCCCCGTCCTGGAGCTGCTTCTTCAGTGCTTCAATCTGATCGTTCAGGGTCTGCAGAGACTCTTCGCGCGGCTGATACTTCTTCCGCAGATCGGCCAGATCCCGCTGGAACTCGTTCGTCTGTCCAACGGCCTGCTGGAAATTGATGACCGCGATTTTCGTTGCGCCGGTAATCGCAACAGGCGCGGCGGGGGCCGCATCCGGTCGTGCCGGCGCGGCCTGGGCTACGGCTCCTGCGCCCAGTCCGGACGCGAGCACGCATACGAGTGACAACATACGCTTCATGGATTTCTCAAACTCCTTCGGTTTCCTTGGTGGGCCTCGCCCAGTTTCGCTCTCCGAATCCCGCTCTCCGACAGATATCCGGAGCGGGCTCCAGGCATCGATTTTCCGCCCGGAATGCAGAGACGCGGACAGAGAGAATTCTTAGGAACTTGCGCAAATTATAGGGCCGCGCACAGGTGCCGTCAAACAAATCCTCCGCGCCCCCCGCTGCCTCCGGCTGCTTCTCCCTGCGCCTCCCCAGCGCGAATTCCCGCCGCCTCAGAACGTCGTGCCCACGCTCAGGCGAAACGTCTTGCTCGGCTCTCGCAGCACGTACAACCCGTTGTAAATCTGCTCTGCCTCCGCATAGGAGAAGTCGCCCGCTCCGCCCGCCGGGAACATGCTCCGCGTGATCAGGTTCGGACGGCTGAAGCTGTCGAACAGCTTCAGCGGGTTCACCGCGTAGTAAATCCGGAACGGCGCGTTGATGATCGGCATCATCACGTCCAGCTCGCCGCCCGCCGAGTCGCGCGGCACATAGTTCGTGCCCGGAATCGGCTCGATGTACGTGTCGAACCGGATCTGCTGCCCGCCCTGGCACGTCCCGTTCACATAGTTCGGGCACCCGTACAGCGGCGAGTTCAGGCTGTCGATCCCTTCCGGACTCTGCCGCAGTTGGCCCTTGCTGATGGCCATGTCCATGCCGAAGTCGTTGAAGAAGTTGAACCCCACCGTGCGCCCGTAGATCGGAATCATGTACTGCAGGTTCCCCGTGAAGTTCGTGTCTCCGCCCGTCGTTGCGATCCCGTACACCGGCAGCGGCACCTGCACCGCGCCCAGCGAAGGATCCGTCGGGTTCCGCGGCACCGTCGACCCATCCGGGTTCATCAGGTTGAACATCACCCGCGTCGGCACGAACCCGTAGGGGCCCACCGACCGGATGTCGAACCCGCGCAGATCGTTCTCGCCTCCCGCGATCGGCCGATCGAACGGCGGCGCCACGTCCCCGCTGAATCCCGCGATATAGATCGCCTGCAGCCGCATCCCCAGTGTGTTCCGCCCCGACTTGTTGAACCACAGCCCCTTCATCGGCGTGTAGCGCTTGTATTCCACCACCGGCCTGACGTAGCGCACGCTGCCCCACAGGCCCGCCAGTTGTACCGTCGCGGACAGCGACTGCCCCGAGTGCGGCAGATAGTTGCTGTCCACGTTGCTGGAGTTGTAGCTGAACATCGCCGAGCTGGTGATGATGCCTTCCAGCGCGTTCTGCCCCTCGATCCCGCTCCGGAACGCCAGCGTCGCAAACAGGTTCGTCGACGCCGCGTTGAACGCCCGCACCGACGAGCTGTCCCACGAATACGTCGCGCCCACCCGCGAAAATCCGAACAGGTTAAAGCGCTTCACCGGGTACGCGATCGAGAGCGTAAAGCCCTTTCGTCCCTGGTTGTAGTTCTGCAGCAGCGAGCTGGTCGCCGCCGACAGGTTCGCGTTCCCGCTCAGCGAATAGCTCTTCGAAGCGTTGTAATCCGTCTTCTGGTCGAACACCTGGAAGCCCAGGTTCAGCGGCTTGTTCCTCAGGTACGGCTCGTTGAACGCGAACAGCAGGTTCCGCGACAGGCTCCCCGCATTCGCCTGCACGCTCAGCGTCTCGCCCAGGCCAAGGAAGTTGTTGGTCTGATAGTTCAGCCCCAGGAACGCCCCCGAATAGCCGCTCACCCCGCCGTTCAGGCCGATCTGGTTCTTGCCCTTTTCCTGCACCTTCAGCAGCAGGTCCACCGTGCCTTCTTCGGTGTTCTGGTGCGTCTCCGTATCCTGGTCCACCTTCAGCGGGTTGAAATAGTCCAGCTGGTTCAGCCGCAGCAGGCTCAGCTCCCACAGGTGGCTGTTGTACACCTGGCCTTCCTGCAGCAGCAGCTCGCGCCGGATCACAAAGTCGCGCGTCACCGTGTTCCCCTGGAACTCGATCCGCGACACCGTGAACTGCTTGCCCTCGTCGATGTCGATGTTCCACGTCACCGTGTGCTTCGTGTCGTCGAAGGTCGGCTCCGGCACCGCCGTGAAGTTGATGTACCCCAGCTGCCCGTACGCCTTGTGCAGGTTATCCAGCGCCTTGTGGAACGCCGTCATGTTGAACCAGTCGCCGTCCTTCAGGTTGAAGATGGCGCGCAGGGCCTTGGTGTTCGAGACCGCTTTGTTCCCCGAGAAGGTGATCCCCGCCAGCCGGTAGCGCTCGCCTTCCTCGATGTTCATGTGGATGTCGATCCGCTTCCCCTTGCGCGGCCGGAAGGTGAACAGCGACAGCCCCGACTCGTTGCGCAGGTGCGTCTGCGGCTCGCCGATCGGCCCGCCCCGCAGGTACCCGTGATCCAGATACGCCTGCCGCACCCGCTCCGAATCTTCCTCCAGCTTGCTGGCGTCGTAGGTGCGCGCGAACAGATCTTCCAGGAAAATCGAATGCGGAATCCCGATCGGACGCAGGTTGTACATCGACTCGCGCAGCACCCGCGAGCTCAGATGATGGTTCCCGCTGAAGGAGATCTTGCCCACCTTCACCGTCGGCCCTTCCTTGATGATGAAATCCAGCTCCACCGACGCCGGCGGAACATCCTTCACTTCCGTCCGCACCGTCGCAAACTGGTGGCCGTGCTCGGCCAGCATCTCCTTGATCACCGTCACCGCGTGCGCGATGCGCGCCGGATCGTACTGGCTGTCCTGCGACAGCCCCACCTTTTCCTTCTTGAACCGCTCCAGAATGTCCGACTCGGTGATGGAGTTGTTGCCCTTGTAGTGGATCTCCATGATGGTCGGCTTTTCCCGCACGTACACATCCAGGATCACGCCCTGCGGCGTGTCTTCCTTCTCGATCCGGACGTCCTCGAAGTATCCCGTGTTCCACAGCGAGTTGAAGTCGCGCTCCACCGTCAGCGGGTCGTACGGTTCCCCGATGTGGCTGAACATCCGCGCCTTCACCGCTTCCTGCGGGATGCGCCGCGTCCCGATCACCCGGATGCCCACGATCGTCTGTGCCGCGTCCGCCGGGGCCGATGCCCCCGCCGCCGGCGTCTCCTGCGCATGCAGCAGAGCCGTTCCCGGCACGGGCGTAAGAATGAGAGCCAGGATCAGGGAGCGCCCCAGAACTCGGCGCAACTTCCTGCCTTCTACCTGCGGGGAGCCTGCGCTCCAGAAGTTCACGGGAAAAATAGGCACACCCTCACTGCTCAAAATCGGGCCAATCTTTGGGAAAAGGCGATTATATCAGCGCGATTCATACCCGCGCCGTGCGCTCGCCCCGCTTCGCCGCTCGTTTCCGCTGCGCCGGTCGCGCCCGTTTGCCGCGGCCGCTTCAATTACGTTCTCCCACAGGTCCAGCTTCCAGGTTTTCCGTAGTTTATAGGATTCAGCCGCTCTTCGCTGTGCACCGCCCCGCTCTCTCGACCTCCACCAGCACCGAGTAGAACGTGGGCCCGCCTCCGAAGTCGCACAGCCGCTGCGGCGTCAGCAGATTCACGTTGTGTCCGCCCGCCGAAAGCTTGTTCCAGTTCATCCGCGCCGCCACCACCCCCGGCGGCAGCGCATGCCCGTTCGCGTGCACCAGCGCCCGCAGCCGCAGCCGCCCGCGGTCGTTGAACACGTCCACCTCGTCCCCGTCCGCAATGCCGCGCGCCGCCGCGTCCTCGCGATGCATTTCCAGCGCTCCCGTCCGCGCCGCTTCCATCTGCTGGTGCCCCGGCAGATTCGCGAACGTCGAGTTCATGTAGTTGTCCGCCTTGCGCGGCAGAAACTCCAGCGGATACCGCTCGTGCTCCCCGCTGTGCCGCGACTCCACCGCCGCCACAAACGCCGGCAGCGGATCCACTCCCTGCGCCGCCAGCGCCTCCGAATAAAACTCAATTTTCCCGCTCGGCGTCGGAAACGGTCCCTCCGCAAACGGCTGGAACCCGCCCTCCCGCTCCTCCGGGAATTTCAGCCGCTGCATCCCGCCCGCCGCGCGCAGCGTCTCCTGGGTCACGCCCTTCATCCACGCATGCTGCTTCTCCGGCTCGTCCTCCCGCAGCGCCTGCGCGATCAGATCGTCCTCGCTGTCGCGGAAACACGCTTCCGTGAATCCCATCCGCTGCGCCAGGTGCGAGAACAGCCACACGTTCGACCGCGCCTCGCCCAGCGGCTCAATCGCCTGCTCCGACAATTGCAAATAATAGTGCCCGTAAGCGCCCTGAATGTCCTTATGCTCCAGGAATGTCGTCGCCGGCAGCACCACGTCCGCGTAATCCGCCGTATCCGTGAAGAACTGCTCATGGACCACCGTGAACAGATCCTCGCGCTTCAGCCCCCGCAGCACCGCTCCCTGGTCCGGCGCCACCGCCGCCGGATTCGAGTTGTACACGAACAGCGCGTGCACCGCCGGATCGCGCATCTCCGTCAGCGCCTCGCCCAGCAGCGACATATTCACCACCCGCGCCGCGCGTCCCAGCGGGCTGGCCGTCATCAGGTCCGGCCGCCGCAGCGCATCCTCGTCAAATTGGAACGAGCCGCTCGTCGAGAGCTGCAATCCCCCGCCCAGCCTCTTCCACGCCCCCGTCAGCGCCGGCAGCATCGCGATCGCCCGCATCGCCGCGCCCCCGTTGTCGCTCCGCTGCACCCCATAATTCACCCGGATCGCCGCCGGCTGCGTCGTCCCATACTCATGCGCCAGCCGCTCGACGTCCTCCGCCGCAATCCCCGTCAGCGCCGCCACCCGCTCCGGCGGATACTCCGCGATCCGCTCCCGCAGCGCCTCGAATCCAAGCGTCCACCGCTCCACATAATCTCTGTCGTACAGCCCGTCGCGCACCAGGATGTGCATCATCCCCAGCGCCAGCGCCGAATCCGTTCCCGGCCGAATCGCCAGATGCCAGTCCGCCGCCCGTGCCGTCCGCGTCGGATACGGATCGATCACCACCAGCTTCGCCCCGGCCCGCCGCGCCTCCTCGACAAACGGCCACAGGTGGATGTTGTTCCCGTGAATGTTCGCCGCCCACGCCACGATCAGCTTCGCGTGCCGGAACGCCTCCGTGTCCGTGCCCAGCTTGCGCCCGTACACCGACACCAGCGCGTCTCCGCCGGTTGTCGAGCAGATCGTCCGGTCCAGTTGCGACGCTCCCAGCCGGTAAAAGAATCGCCGGTCCATCGACCCGTAGCCCAGCACCCCGATCGTGCCCGCATACGAATACGGCAGGATCGATTCCGGCCCATACCGGTCGGAAATTTCCTTCAGACGCCGCGCAATCGTCTCCAGCGCCTCATCCCAGCTGATTCGCTCGAACGCGTCCGCCTCGCGCCCCTGCTCCAGCGGGCCCCTGGCCACGCCCGCCCGCCGCCGCATCGGATAGAGCAGCCGGTCCGGCGCATACACCCGGTCCAGATACTTCGCCACCTTGCCGCACAAAAAGCCGCGCGTCACCGGATGCTGCGGATCGCCCTGCACCTTCGTCGCGCGCCCGCCCTCGTCGAGAGTGACCAGCACCCCGCACGAGTCCGGGCAGTCATGCGAGCAGACAGTGTGCACAGTGCGCGGCATAGCTCATTGTAGAGCCCGGTTTCGGCAGATGGGTGAAAGCCCACAGCCCACCACCCACGGCCAACTGGGGACTGGGGACTGCCAACTCGTGACTGCCAACTGGGGACTGTCAACTGCCACTGGCCCCCCCCGGGCGCCAATTTATCGGGCGGCTTTCTTTGCGGCCTTCTTCGGCAGCTTTTTCGCAGCTTTCTTCGGGCCAGCCTTCTTAGCCGCAGACTTCTTTCGAGCCTTCTTCGTGCGTTTCGTTCCAGCGCCCTTCTTCACCGCCTTCGCTTCCTTTTTGGCGGGCGATTTCTTCAAAGTCTCTGCCACGGAACCGATTGCCGTCTTAACCGTACCTGCGACATCTTCCGCCATCGCAAGGCCGTACCCAACCTTCTCCGCAGCTCTTTCCACCAAAGTCTTGTTCGCCATCTTCGGACCTCCCGGCCTTCATGTTCGTGCGCAGTCACGAATTGTAGAAGGATATACGGAAGCACGGCTTCAGTCGCGCCGTCACCAGCCCCTGCGGCCGCTTCTTCGACCCCTTCGATGCGTCGTGTTGTTCAAGGAACCTCACAATCAGGACACGAGATGATTCGAGTCCCATCGCGAAGCGGTCCCGCGCCAGCGGGACGGCGGTAGAAGCCCCGGCCTTCAGGCCGGGGACAGGAAGCCACCCACAGCTCCGGCCTTCAGGCCCGGACACCTTCATCGGGTCATGACAACAGTGGCGATCGCGACCCTCGCGGAAAATTGCGCCGGCGTCCGGACCAGATTCTTCAAATCCCCAGGTCCTTCATTAGCGCCTCCACATTGCGAAATCGCTTGCCTTGACCCCGATCCGCAGTCTTCATCGCCTTCACCGTGCTGGCACTCGGGACTGTCACAGCATCTCAACCCTGCGCCGCCCGCGCCCCCGTCTCCTTTTCCGCCCCAACCCCCGCCAGCGGCAGCGTAAACAAAAACGTCGACCCCGCCCCCATCTCGCTCTCTGCACGGATCGTACCTCCGTGCGCCAGCACAATATGCTTCACGATCGCGAGTCCCAGCCCCGTTCCCCCCGACTCCCGCGACCGCGCCTTGTCCACCCGGTAAAACCGCTCGAAGATCCGCCCCAGATGTTCGCTCGCGATCCCCGGCCCGAAGTCCTGCACGAAGAACTCCACCGCCTCCTCGATCGGCCGCGCTCCCACCATCACCCGTCCCCCCGACCCGCCGTACTTCACCGCGTTCTCGATCAGGTTCCCGAACACCTGCGTCATCGCATCCACATCGGCCAGCACCATGGCATCCGTCGTCGCCCCCGGCTCCAGCCCCACGTCCGACTCCACCACCAGCCCCGCCAGCGACTCGATCGCGTCCTCCACCAGCGCCGACGCCCGCACCGGCTGCACCTTCAGCTTGTGCTCGCCCGATTCCACCTGCGCCAGCGCCAGCAGATCCTCGGTCAGCCGGTTCACCCGCCGCGCATTCTTCAGAATGATCGCCATAAATTCCCGCGCGTGGTCCGAAAGCCGCACCTCGTCTTCCAGCAGCGTTTCCACGTAGCCGGAAATCGACGTCAGCGGCGTGCGCAGCTCGTGCGAGACGTTGGCGATGAAATCCCGCCGCGTCTTCTCCGCGCGCTCGATCTCGGTCACGTCGTGCAGTACCGCCACCGCGCCGCCGTCCGGCGTGGGCGCCGCGCTCACCTCATAGGCCCGCCCCGGAACCATCGAGGTCGCCTTGCCGCTCTGGATCCGCCGCTCCCGCAGCGCCGTATCCACGCATGCCAGCACCTCCGGATCGCGCACGCTCATCACCAGCGCCCGCCCCGCCCGCGCCGCGCCCGGCGCTATCCGCTGCATCACCGCGTTCGACCAGCTCACTTCCGACGCCGCATCCACCGCCACCACGGCTTCCTGCATCGAGTCCAGCAGCGCCGCCAGCTCCCGCTGCTTGCTCTCCAGCGCCTGGAACGACCGCTCCAGCCGCCCCGCCGTCGCGTCCAGCGCCCGCGCCACCTCGCCGATCTCGTCCCCGTCCCCTTCCTCGATGCGCGCCGTAAAGTCCCCCGCCGCAATCCGGCTCGAAAACTCCACGATGCGCCGCAGCCGCGACGCCATCCGCCGCGCAATCCACGCCGAAACCAGCGTCGCCAGCACCAGAGAGAGCAGGGAAGCGGTCAGCAGGTCGCGCCGCAGAATGTGCAGCGCCGCCGCTTCCTGCGCCGGCCCCATCTGCGCCACCCGCGCTTCCTCGTGCAGCGAGTGGTCCACGATGTTGCGGAAGGAAAGATCCAGCACCCCTGTGCAGAGGCACAGCACCACCACAAAGGAGAGCAGCAGTTTCGAGAAGACTCTGCCTGTCACGCACCCATCCTGGATGTTGCCATTAAAGCATTTTCACGTGCAGAGCCAGGCGGATCTACCGCGCGTCGTCGGCCGACGGCCCATACATCCCCGGAATCGGCACATCCAGCAGCCGCAGGTACACGCTCAGTTGCCCGCGGTGGTGGATCAGGTGATTCATGAACACCCGCCGCAGCGCCATCGCCCGCGGCAGCGCAATCATCGTGCGATCGCCCATCTTCATCGTCCATACCACCGCCAGGTCCTCGTCGCGCAACCCCTCCAGAGCCTTCCTGGCCTCCGCCTCCGCGCTGTCGAAATGCTCCAGCAGCTCCTGCGCCGATCCCGCCACAAATGGAGTCGCTCCCATCGGCCGCACAAACGTCTCGGTCTCGAGGATCGTCGCGCACCGCTTCGGCAGGTCCGCCACATGAGACGCCAGCCGTCCCAGCGTCATCGACTTCTCATGCGGTTTCCACGTCAGGCTCGCTTCCGGTACCCGCTCCAGCATCTTCCGCGTGCCCGCCGCTTCCTCGTCGAACTCCAGCCGCAACAATTCCTGAATCGTCATGGCACTATCCTAAGCCCGCCCCGCGTCTGCCCGGTTTTGGCAGATGCGGGAAAGCCCACACCCCACCACCCACCGGCAACCGGGGACTGCCAACTGGGGACTGCCAACCGAGGACTGTCCACTGGGGACTGTCAACTGGGGACTGCACTCTCGCGCCATCCCCCCCAGATCTCAGCTCGCCGCCGCCCGCTCCATCGCCTTCGGAATCTCAAATCGATACCCGGCTCCCCGCACCGTCTTCAGATACCGCGGGTTCTCCGGATCGCTCTCGATCTTTTCCCGGATGCGCCGCACGTACACGTCCACCGACCGCGGCGTCACGAACCGCGCATCCCCCCATACCGCATCCAGCAGATGATCGCGGCTGAACACCCGTCCCGGGTGCCGCGCCAGGTAGTCCAGCAGCCGGAACTCCGTCGCCGTCGTGGTGGTCAGCTCGCCGCGCACCTTCAGCTGCATCGCGCCCGCATCGATCTCCACGTCCTCAAACGCGATGGCCGCCGTCGGCGCCGGCCGCTCGAACCGCCGCAGCACCGCCTTCACCCGCGCCAGCAGCTCCCGCGGCGCAAACGGCTTGGTCACGTAATCGTCCGCGCCCAGCTCCAGCCCCAGCACCCGGTCGTTTTCCCCCGCCCGCGCCGTCACAAAGATGATGGGGATGGTGCTCAGCGA
>JBATVK010000136.1:0-95829 GCA_049671725.1 Acidobacteriaceae bacterium | reverse complement strand
GTGGGAGAAGGGCCTCTTCCGCTACGCTCCAGAGCCCCTCCTCCCACGTAATCCCAACCACTTCATGCCCCGTTGTGGCCTGATTTTGCTCCGCCACACTGGCCTGGTTTTACTCCGCCCTTGACAGACCCGGTTCTCGATCGCCCCGAGCAGGTCGCAGTAAGTTGGCACACAGACAAGTAAGCTGCGTGCTTCGGCAGAGAGTTAGAGCCACAAAGTGCGGTCATTGGTGCAAGCAGCGTTGCGAGACCCATACAAAAGTATCGACCATACGTTGGTCTGATTGTTTTGCTCTCCCGCTTCTGGCTTAATCGCAATGTCGATCGACGTCCGAAATGCTCGGATGTGACTATCGAAGGAAATACGTCCACGGGTGTGCGAGAACCGCTGCATGGAGGACATGTGCAGGACATACGTAGTGTTGTGGAGCTTGCGCGAAAGAACGGAGTGGCGCTGGGGCATTTCAATGTCGCCGACCTGGTTTTGCTGAAGGGAGTCGTCTCTGCCGCGAATGAGCTGCAGGTTCCCGTAGTCGTGGGCGCCTCCGAGGGCGAGCGGGAGTTCATGGGAGTTCGCCAGATCGCAGCGCTGGTGCGCAATTTGCGGGAAGAATCCGATTTGCCTGTTTTCCTCAATGCAGATCATACGCATACCCTGGACAGCGCAATAGAAGCCGCCAAAGCGGGATTTGATTCCGTGGTTTTCGACGCTTCCGCGCTACCCTTCGAGCAGAATGCGCGGCAGACTAAACAAGCGGTTGAGATCCTCAAAGGCCTGAATCCAGCCATCCTCGTTGAAGGGGAGATCGGCAACATCGGTACAGGCTCTGAGATCCATGAACTCGCCACGGACCTGTCGAAATACCTGACGACTCCCGAAGAGGCAAAGCAATTTGTCGCGTTCACGGGCGTCGACGTGCTGGCTCCCGCCGTCGGCAACATGCATGGGATGTCGCAGAAGATGGTGGAAGGAGAAAAGAAGAAACGTCTGGATATACAGAGAATCGCCGAAATCAGCACGGCAACCGGGGTGGCGCTTACTTTGCACGGGGGATCGGGAACCGACGATGAAGATTTAAGGCAGGCGATCGCCGCCGGAGTCAGCATTGTTCACATCAACACCGAACTGCGGGTGGCATGGAGAAACGGGCTCGAAGCCGGCCTCGCGGTGCAGGCACATCAGGTCGTCCCGTACAAGATTTTGCCGTTTGCCGTCGAATCGGTAAAGCAGGTGGTTGTCGAACGCCTGAGGCTGTTCAACCACCTGGGGCAGGTCGCGGCAGGGAGAAAGACGGCTTGATTTCGGAGGTGCCGGAACGATGGAGTGCCCTGGGCGAACATGCCTGACCTCTCGCCGGGAACTGTCGAGGGAAAAGACGCGTTTAGCTCATTTGCGCGGCAGAAATGGCGCGCGCGCACAAAGCTGCGGAGATGGCGGTGTTTCTTGAGGAGTTCGCCGATTGGATTGAGGGCCATCTCGAAGACTGGACGGTGACCAACGACGGAGTGCTGCACCCCGAGATCAGACGGCATTACATGCGTATTCGTCCGCCGGAGTGCGGGGAGGCCTATGCGCATGACAGGTGCGGGAACGAGGTGATCCGGTTGTCGAACCGGCCACCGGGAACGCGATACGAGTTTGAAGCGCGCGAGATCGTCGATGCAGGATTTCTCGAGCTGGTGCGCTATGGCGTGCGGCGGGCCGACGACCCGCTGATTGTGGACACGTTGAAGGTCGTTGACGCCGTGCTGAAGCGCGACTTGCCGCAGGGACCAGGATGGTTGCGCTACAACTGGGACGGTTATGGACAGCGCGCGGATGGCCATGGATATGAAGGGTGGGGCCAGGGACGAGTGTGGCCGCTGCTGACTGGCGAGCGCGCCCATTATGAGCTGGCGGCCGGCAACGGAGTGATCCCCCTGATTGAGACCTACGAGAGATTTGCCACGGCAGGACAGTTGCTGCCGGAGCAGGTTTGGGACGAAGCGGACATACCGGAACGAAGCATGCGGGCCGGGCAACCGGCGGGTTCCGCGGTGCCGCTGGTGTAGACGCATGCGGAGTATTTGAAGCTGTTGCGATCGGCGGTCGACGGTAAGGTCTTTGATCTGATCGATCCCGTATACGAACGGTACTGCGATCCCCTTCGTCGCCTCCGAAGGCGCGGGTGGGAAGGAAACACAAGGAATTCAGGAGACTGACGTCTCGAGAGGAAGGGGACTTATGCAACTGGGAATAGTGGGTCTTGGAAGAATGGGTGCAAACATGGCGAGGCGTCTCCTCAGAGGAGGCCACGAATGCGTGGTCTTCGACATGTCTCCGCCAGTAGTCGACGAATTGGTCCGGGAAGGAGCCAAGGGAAGTTCATCCCTGTCTGAACTTGTGAAGAAACTCTCGAAGCCACGGGCGATATGGCTAATGGTTCCAGCCGCGGTGGTGGAAAAAGCGATCGCCGACCTGCTGCCCTCCATCGAGGCCGATGACATTTTGATTGACGGCGGCAACTCCCACTATGTGGATGATATCGAGCGTGCCAGGGCACTGGCAGGCAGGAAAATCCACTACCTTGACGTTGGGACGAGCGGTGGAGTGTGGGGTCTCGAACGCGGTTATTGCATGATGATCGGCGGTGAAAAGGAGGTGGTAAAGCACCTCGACCCGATTTTTTCGACTCTGGCGCCGGGAAAGGGTGACATTCTGCGCACGCCTGGGCGCGAGAATTTGGGCGGCACTGCCGAACAGGGGTACCTGCATTGCGGCCCCAACGGCGCCGGCCACTTCGTGAAAATGGTGCACAACGGAATCGAATACGGTCTCATGGCCGCTTATGCCGAAGGCCTTGTTATCCTGCGGGCTGCAAATGCGGGAAAGCAGAGGGATGTGGTTGATGCGGAGACGACCCCCCTGCGCGATCCTGAGCACTACCAATTCGACCTCGATCTGCGTGACATCGCTGAGGTCTGGCGGCGCGGCAGCGTGGTTGCTTCGTGGTTGCTGGATCTGGCAGCGGCCGGCCTGACTAAAGATCCGGATCTCTCCGAATTCACCGGACGTGTATCGGATTCGGGGGAGGGGCGGTGGACGATCAAAGCTGCCATAGACGAAGCGATACCGGTTCCGGTTCTCTCCACCGCGCTCTACCAGCGATTCACCTCTCGCGGTGAAGCAGATTATCAGGACAAATTACTCTCCGCGATGCGCTTCGGTTTTGGGGGCCATCTGGAAAAGGCCACGGGTCAATGAGCTTCCGAAAGGCGGAGACTGATCATGAGCGATTCTCAATCGGATGCGCTTGTCTTCTTCGGCGCTACCGCGATCTGACCTATAAGAAGATCTTTCCGGCGCTCCAGGCGATGGTGAAACGGGGCGCCTCAGCGTGCCGGCGGCCGGCGTGGCCAAGGCCGGCTGAAATCTCGAACAACTTCGCAATCGGGCGCACGACGTTATTGAGAGGCATGGAGGAGTCGATCGCTCGGCATTCAACAAGCTGTGCGGCTTGCTTCGCTACGTGGATGGTGATTACAACGACTCGCGCACCTTTCAGGCGATTCGCCAGGAACCTGGTAAGGCGGAGCGGCCAACGCACTATCTCGCCATACCGCCATGGGCATTGCATGGAGAGGAACCAGGTGTACCGGGGTATCCACCCATCAATCAACCGACTGCGAAGCAGCTATCGGTCCTTTCAGGAATGTCCGGTCAGCACTCGCTCTCCTGCAGCGCGAGGAGAGCGGAGGACATCTTCTGGCAGATATCAGCGATAACCTGCGGTTTCGGGGCGCCGTGGCTCTCGAAAGATTGGATTATCTGCAGGAGTGAATCTTCTCTGATACGCGCAGGAGCTTTCTCTTCGCCCTCGATCCATGCGGCGGTGTGCAGGAGCTCATCGCTGTATTCCCTCAGGAATTGGTCCAGATCCCGATTCTGCCGCGGCGTCAAATCAGAGTTGGCGTCCCATTGCCGACGATGTGACAAGAGGCTGAGCTCCAGCAGGAAGATCTCGCGCAACGTTGGCTGAGTCCCCTGGATCCGCTCACACTCAGCAACGTCCGCCTCACGTTGCTGCCGAAACTCAAACTCAAACCGCGCGGCATCCATCTGCGATTCCAGACTCGCGAAGTTGTCGTTGATCTGGGTGCGGAGACGGCTGAGCTGCGACGTGGCCATGGCACTGTCGCGCACCGCGACTGGAGTAACTCCCAGCTGTGCCAGCAGCCGTACGTTCCGCGCCAGGAGTCTCCGCAACTGCTCAGCATCGCTCCTGGTCCCGAAGCGGTCGAAGATGAAGCCCATGGCGAGAATACCCACGAGCACGCCGATTACCTTGTCGCGAGCGACCGTGAGGTCGGTCTGGATGTAGGGGGCCTGCAGGTTGACGAAGTAAAAGGAGAGCGCAATTTGTACCCCCAGATAGGACAGCCGCGGACTGGAGGTCGCGAACCAGGCGGCGATCGCCGTGCCCGCCGCAAAGGAGAGAGCAAACCCGAAGATACTGTCTATACTCGGTAAAATCAGAACCTGCGCGGAGATTCCCATGACCAGTCCTCCGACCGCAAAACCGGCAAGACGGAGAAATTGCGCCTGGAGGGAATTGCCAATCGTGCTGAGCGCAGTAACGATGCAGGTAATTACGCAGGTCTGTCCGATGCCGGGCCAATCGAGCGCGTTGTAGAGTACGTAACAAATGGTTGCAGCCAGACATCCGGCGAGGGCGAAGCGCTGATATTCCGGGTTCTCGAGTGCATCGGGCAGAAATACGGTGCGCCACCAGGCCGGTTCGGGGGGATTCTGGCGTGGTTTGACGGCCGCATCGCGTTCAAAGACCCCAGCGATGATTGCGACGATTCGTTCCATCTCCTGAAGCATGGGGAACCCGGAGGACGGATTGCCTTCGAGCAAAGCAGGAGACGCGAAAATGCCACCCGACTCGCAGAGCGCCTTTCGTATTGCCCCGAGCCTCTCAGAAAGCGCGCGCAGGCGCGTGGCATCCTCGTCGCCGGGCTGGAGAGGAGTGCGCTCGAGAGCCGCGGCAAGGTCAATGAGCCGGCGCGCGAGCGAAATCAATGCACTGCGCTGAGCCCGCCGGGTCGGGTTCACAGCCTGGCGCTGCAGCGTCATTCTGAGGCGGCCAGCGCCAATCATCTGATATTGAAGAACTCTGGAAACGATCGACTCGGGCGGGGCACGGTGAGCGGCGATACTCTCCGTCACCTTCTGCACCGCGAATAACATATCGTCTACGGAAGTGATGAGCGGATCGGAGCGATCGAAGACGCGATATAGCGCTTCTGTCCCCACAGTGACGCCTGCGCCTACGGCGATTATGAGAACAGGCCAGAGAGTACCCTCCACCTGAACCTGGCTCGGCAGGGGGTGGTCCCACAACGGCAGGGTAATACCCACTGGAATGGCGAAAGCAGCCGCGGCCGCATAGTTAGTAGTTGTCCGTATAACGAAAAAGATCAGATAGAAGCTTCCGATTACCCAGAAGAAATGAGTGATCGGGTAATCGCGAAAGAGCATCATCCCCAGCAGCGTGTAGACGCTCGCGCCCACGAATCCAAGGACGACGATTCGTCCCCCGCGCCAGGTTGCGGCGAGATTTTCGCGAGCCAGGAGAATCGCATAGAGAGCAGCCAGGAACGCATTAGGGATGCGGAAGGTCTCGACGATAAGCATGACCAGCGTAGCCGTTACCGTCATACGAACGACAGTATTGACGCGTCCTGGATAAGGAGCGATTTCCCACCGGATGAATTCGCGAAACCAAAGCCAGGACGCGGCGTGCCGCGCCCTTTGGCGGTGAAAATGCGTTGCGATGGTCGCCATGCTAGCGCTTCCGCGTGTATCCACGAATGACGACCACCGCGGATTCCCCAAGACGCATGCGGCCCGGAGGCGGCGATTCGATGCGGATGCGAACCGGGTAGCGGCTGGCCAGGTGCACCCAACTCAGGGTGCGTTGCACATCGGGCAGCCCGGGCGTGATTCTGCCCAGAACCGAAGGATCAGGTGTAACGCCATACCCGATGCTCTCGACGACGCCTCGCAGTCTCGATCCAGGATCGGACATAAGATAGACGTCTACACTCATCCCTGGCTGGACGTACCGCAACTGTGTCTCACGAAAGTTGGCAAGCACCCACCAGACACGAGTGTCGATGAGTGTGAAAATCTCCTGTCCCACATGCGCATAGGCTCCCTGAGAAATGACGAGATTTGTCACACGCGCGTCGAACGGTGCGTAGACGCGGCACTCGTTGTAGTTGTACTGCGCATTTTCGATTGCGGCAGCCCGCCCCGGGCGTTGAGCCACGAGGGGGTCGAGAGTAAGTACGCTGGATTGCGACTGCTGAAACTGCGCCGTGCTCTGCTGCGCCGAGGCCTTCGCCTCCGCCAGAGCAGCCAGCATCGAGTTCAGGTGCGCCCGATCGAGCGCCAATTGCGACTCGGCTTCGTGCACCGATTGTGCGTCAGCGAGCTCGGTGGTGCGCGCCTCGTCCACCTGGTCAACGGTCACAAACTGCTTCGCGAGCAGAGGTTCGACGCGGTGCAGGTTATTTTCGGCATAGCTCCACTCGGCCCGAGCGCGATCCAGCGCGGCCTCGGAGTGGGCAACGGCAGCCTTCGCCTCACCGATTGAGGCCTGCGCCCGGTCGACGCTGGCGCTGGCGCTGCGGGTTGCCGCCCCGGATGCGGTGACAGCGTGCACCTCAGCCTGAATGCGCCTCTGTTCGTCAATGATCTGGCCCTCGAGGGCAGCGCGATCCGACAGCGCGCGATCCAGCGCGTACTTATAGGGTCGATCATCAATTTCGAAAAGCAGATCACCCTGCTTGACGCGCTGATTGTCCGCGACATTCAGGTGCAGGATGGGCCCATCGACTACCGGTGCAATGCCGATATAGTTGGCAAACACCTCGGCGTCATCGGTTTCGGGATGCCGAATCGCGACCATATAGACGGCACACAGCCCGCACACCGCCAGCAAACTCATCGCGGAGGTGAGCAAACGGCCCCATCGGCGAAGCTTTGCGACTTGATTTGACTCTTCTGGTTCGCCACTATCCCGGTTCGACATCGCACCCACCTAGCTGTAAAACAGCAGCCACAGTACGCAGGCAAGCACGACCGCCGTGCTGAGGTACAGGAGCACGGGTGCGGTCAGGTATTCGGCGACAGCACTGCGAGCTACCACAGCGCGTGCACCCGCCGCCAGGATCAGGCCGCCCGCGGAGCAGAAGATCCACGCGGGGAAGAACGAACCGAAGATGCTGTATTCGGGCGAGTGCGAACAGCCAGTCAGCAGCAGCGGGATGACCTGGCCCCAATGGGCGATGCAGCGCGGTGAGATCTTAAGGCGATTGGCCCGGGTCGATTGGATGTTCATGTCGGGTGAACCTCATAATCCTTCATCTGCTAACCGTGATCCGCACATCGTCGATGCAACCCGGGAGATGCCTTCCTTACATCGTGAATTCCCACTCGGCGCCGATCTCGCACCAGACACCGACGGACGATTCGCCATTTCCCGCCAGAGTCAGCCAAGCGGTCGAGCGCTGCGTGCGCACCCTCAGCGCATGTTTCGATTGAGCCACGATGGCAGGCAATCGATCCATTGGACGAAGGTATCGATCGATACTTTCGCACTAAGGCGCCGCGCCTGAAGCCACGCATTTAATTCGTGGGCGAACTGAATTCACCGGTCACAGATGCAACGGGCGGAATAACCATAAGTTGGCGAAGACATGTCGGCGGGAAATCCGGTTCGAATACCGCCTGAAGACGATGCTCGCGAAGCTATGGCTCGGATCAATACGTTGGTCCAATAGACTCGGCAGCAGGCTTCTGTCTTAATCGCTGGTGAGCGGAAGGAAATTGCTCTTGAGTGCGGCATACCCGAGGAGATGAGCCTTCCGGGAAAACGGGGCTGGGCTGTTTCAACAGGACCCGGCCTTCGCGTAAGCGACAGGCACGTCGTGGGAGCGCTGGATCCTGTGAGGACGGAATTGATCCACCAGCAGGTGCGAGGAAGGTCGACGTCGGTTGCGTTCGTCCGGGACCGATCAGAGCGGAGGGCACTGTGACAGTCAGCTCCCAAAAGAAAGGGGCATGGCTGGCGATCGCCGACGTTCTGCGGAGAATGAGTCGGAACAGATTTGATGTGATCAGATGCACGACGTCAGGGACTGTTGTGTCTCTGTCGCTTTTGCTGGTGTTCTCCGCAGCGCGGGGGCTGGGGCAATGTGCGGGTAATGTATCCTCTCCCGCAGCTGCCGCGGACTGCGCCGCACGCAA
Source organism: Acidobacteriaceae bacterium (assembly GCA_049671725.1). Taxonomy (GTDB): domain Bacteria; phylum Acidobacteriota; class Terriglobia; order Terriglobales; family Acidobacteriaceae; genus Palsa-343. Next base: position 87,531 of record JBATVK010000136.1, on the reverse strand, counting down.
TACCCCGGTCGGAGGGCCAGCGATTCTCGATCCGCTTCACCCCTATACCCTGGCCGAGCTGATCGAGCTCGCCGAAGAGCACAATCCCGGTACGCGGGCAATCTGGGAGCGCGCCAAACAGAAAGCGCGCGAACTCGGTTTGGCAAAAAGCGCCTATTACCCAAAGCTGGACGGATTAGCCGTTTTTGGCGACGAGAGAGCGATCAATCCATTCCCGAAACCCCTCGCGCCTCGCGGCTATGTGATGGTCGAAATACCGGTTGTCCGGCCCGAGGTCACGCTCCAATATCTGATTTTCGACTTCGGCAAACGCGCGGCGACTGTCGATTCCGCGAAGGAGGAGGAGCTTGCCACTGGTGCCGACGTCATTCAACTGAATCAGGCGTTGGCGTTCAGGGTGGCCGCGGCGTATTACCAGCTGGTGACTGCACGGGAAAGACTGCAGGCCGCTCAGGAGACGCTGCGAACCGCACAAACCACGCAGGATGCGGCTGAGAGCAGATTGAAGAACGGACTGGCAACGCTTCCCGACGTCCTCAACGCCCGCGCCGCCACCTCACAGGCTGCGTTTGACGAGGTGTCTGCGGATGGAGACGAAAAGATTGCGCGGGTGGCGCTGACCGAGGCGGTGGGAGCTGATCCGTCCCCCAACATAGCCATCGAGGATGACAAGAGCGTGCCCCTCCCGGAAAGGCTCACCATGTCCATCGAAGCGCTGATCAGCCGCGCCATGCAGGGCCGTCCTGACCTCGCGGCGCAGGTTCTGCGGATTCGCTCCGCGGAGGGACAAATTCGCGCGGCCGGAGCAGACTATAAACCGCAGGTTGTTCTCTCCGGGTGGGCCGCGCAGACCTCTTTGTGGCCCTCGGCGGATTACGGCCAACTCGGTCCCGCGAGCGAGCCCACATGGTCGATCGCAGCCGGCATCCAGTGGCGCATCTTCGACGGTGGTGTACGCAGAAACGAGTTATTGATCGCCGAATCGAAGCGCCGGGAAGCAGAGGATAAACTTACATCGATTCATGATCAGACGACGCGCGAGGTTTGGTCGGCTTACATTGAATTCCAGACGGCATTGCGGAAACATGACGCGGCCGTGGCGCTTCTCGACGCCGCCAACGCCTCTTACACGGCGTCGCTTGAGGCGTACAAATATGGAGTCAAGAATTTCGTCGATGTCGTTACTGCACAGAACGAACTTGCCCAGGCGCGGCTGTCCAATGTTTCCGCACGCTCAGAACTGTTCATCGCCGCGGTCGATCTCGAATTCGCGACCGGTAACCTCCTGAGAAATCAACCCGCGGCAACAGCAGTTCACTCCGGTGACGAACATCAGTGACTTGTGCCTGAAGCTGCAATTGCTCTCACCGGAAAGGATTGGGCTAATCCCGCCGCAAATCTGATCGAGACGCCCCACCATAACACTCTTGCTTCGGAAAAACACTCCTGGCGGAGAGACTGGCCCCATGCATTGAAAATGCTTCTGCTCGCTGACGATCCTGCGATCTGCCAACACTCCGGAATTCCGGCTTATCAATGGCAACCGCGGGTTGAAAGGCGGCCGTGCAATGAGGGACAGCAAATCGATGTGCACCGACGGGCGCAGCCGGAACCAGGTCTGGCCTGCGGTCATCTGCCAGAGCACGGTTCAACAGGACTCAATACAAAAGACACACCCAGCGACGGCGGCGCGGCATCTACACTGCGGGTTGGTGGGGCGAAGCGCGGAAGCAGCGTGATTCGGTGAACTCCTGCTGTTGCGAAATCGGGCGACCATGCGCCTGAAATCCGATGTGAATGATTGGCTCGCGCAGCACCACTCGGATCGACCGAAGGGAGACTGCAATGAGAAGTGATCCCGAAGATGAGCCCGGTGTCTATTTGTTCTACGCGCTCGTCATGTTTGTGGCAATCATCGCAGCGGTTGTGGTTGCGGCTGGAATTATGGTCCGTGGCAGTCTCTAACAGGTCGTCGGGCCAGAGCTTGAACCACGATTGTACCCACGTCTTGCGGTCTGGCCGAACTGCTGGCCTGCTGATGTAATTGCCGTCCAAAACGACTTTGGCCTCGGATCACCCGGGAACGCAAAAGCCAGCTTTTGCGGTTGCCACGACATTGACCGGAGTCATTTCTGGTCCTCTACCACGGGCAGGCAGAGGCAGCAGTCGCTGGCCGCATGGCCGTTTGCCATTACTCGCCCGGCGTTCGTCTCAAAGGGCATTCTCGATGAGTAACTTGCCCTGAACACGACAAGCGAGGTCGCGAACGCCCGGGAGCAAGTTGATGGCTGCCCAACGCCCGTGCTGGTTGGTTGGTGATGACTCCTTGTTAGGGACCGCGCTTTGTAACTGCCCCCGCATGGCTGGCGAATCCGGAGGTTCAAGCGCAAGACCTTTCATCCTAAAAAAGAAATGAATCGCGACACAACAAGGTCACCAGCAATTTTGATGAAATGCGTGTCATCCATTTTTCCAAATTGGGATCGCATTGATTTTCAGGTCGCTATCTCCGAAGAACGTGAAGCGGCATGTTGTTCGGTGCGCCGTGGCTTTTCCACAAGCGTAGTCGACCTATCGATACCGATGGCCTGCAAATTCGGGCGGCAAGACAATACTGTGCTTCAGGGAGCTTCAAAGCGATCGCGTCCGAAAACCGCCAGTTCGACGTTCGAGGCATGTCACAATCTGCATATGGAACTGCCTGGCCGCGAAGTCTGCTACCGCGTTCTCGAGAGCCGAGACGCACGCTTCGATGGCCTCCTGTTTGTGGGAGTCAGTTCCACTGGCGTCTACTGCCGCCCTATCTGCCCGGCCCGCACTCCAAGGTTTGAGTACTGCTCTTTCTTTACCTCGGCGGCTGCGGCGCAAGAAGCCGGGTTCAGGCCATGTCTTCGGTGCCGTCCGGAAATTGCTCCGGAGCTGGCCTCGTGGCGAGGCACTTCAACTACTGTCTCTCGCGCTCTGGGTCTCATCGCCGAAGGCGCTCTGGATGGAGCCGGGAACAGCGTCGAGAAGCTCGCGGAGCGGCTGGGCGTGGGCGGGCGTCAGCTGCGTCGTCTGTTTGTCCAGCACCTGGGCGCATCACCGGTCTCCGTTGCGCAGACGCGCAGGGTCCTGTTTGCGAAGCGGCTGATTCACGATACGGATATGCCCATGGCTGACATTGCCGCGGCAGCAGGTTTCGGCAGCCTCAGGCGTTTCAACGAAACTTTCCTTGATTTATTCCATCGACCCCCAGGCACGTTGCGCAGAAGGAAGGTCGCAGGAGAAAGGGAGAGCGATGTCGTGCTTCGTCTTCGCTACCGTCCTCCCTACGACTGGGAGAACATGCTCGCATTTCTGCAGGCACGCGCCATTCCCGGCGTGGAAACTATAGAAAACGGACGTTATTTTCGAACCATCGAGGTTGATGGCGCGCTGGGAAGCATTGCCGTAGCTCAGCTTCCCAGGGAACAGAGCCTTGAGATCGGCGTCCTGTTTCCAGGCGTGAGGGCGCTTTCGGTCATCGTTGCGCGCGTGCGCCGGCTGTTCGACCTTGGGGCGGATATCGAGACGATCGAGCAACATCTCGCCGCCGACCCGGCGCTCGCCAGACTCATCGCGCAGCGACCCGGTCTGCGTGCGCCGGGCGGATGGGATGGATTCGAGGTCGCGATCCGGGCCGTGCTCGGTCAACAGGTCAGCGTGAGTGCCGCACGCCAGTTCGCAGGGCGACTGGTCGAGCTGCACGGCCGTTCTGTGCCCAAACTGCTGCGGACCCATCCTTTGTTGTCATGCGCATTTCCCGACGCAAAGCGACTGGCTTCAGTGTCCTCGATTGGATTGGCAATGCCTGGTGCACGGCTGGCCGCGCTGACGGAGGTAGCACGAGCCGCAATAGCAGACCCGACTCTGTTTCATCCGCTGAGTAGTCTCGCGGAAACCGTGGCGCGTCTCAAAGCGATCCATGGCATCGGCGAGTGGAGCGCGCAGTACATTGCCCTTCGTGCCGCCCGCGAATCGGATGCATTTCCGGCTACCGACCTGGGACTTCTGCGCGGCGCTGCTGCGATCGAAGGAGAGACCGTCAGTCCGGCAGGCCTGCTGGGCCGTGCGGAAACCTGGCGGCCGTGGCGAGCCTATGCAGCCCAGCATCTCTGGGCGGCAGGTGGACACACAGTCGGGAACAGTTCTTCTGCTGCAGCTTAGAAGAGGGAAAAAGCCGATGAGTCTCGCCTCAAAGACAATCGATTCTCCAGTAGGGAGACTGAAGCTGGTTGCAAGCGAGAAGGCACTGGTCGCCATTCTCTGGGAGAATGACGACCCGAAGCGCGTTCGCCTGGGCGAGCTTGTCGGGAGTGAAACCAATCCCGTGCTCGTGCAGACCGAGCGACAGCTCGCAGAGTATTTTGCCGGGAAGCGCAGGAGTTTCACAGTCCCTCTCGATTTGCGAGGCACCCCGTTCCAGAGAGACGTATGGGAATCCCTGCTGGCCATCCCCTTCGGCGAAACAAGAAGGTACGGAGAACTGGCACGGCAACTGGGGAAGCCGCAGGCGGCCAGAGCCGTTGGTGCGGCCACCGGGAAGAACCCGGTGTCCATCGTTGTGCCGTGCCATCGTGTCATCGGCGCTGGAGGGGAACTCACGGGCTTCGCAGGTGGGCTCGACGCCAAAAGAAGTCTGCTGGTGCTGGAGCAAACGAGGCCAGGACGAAGCTCCGCCGGACATGCCCAGGAACCGATTCACGGGGCAGCCTCCGGGCGGCGCACCCGGTAGTGCTGAACGAGAGCGATGATCGCTAAGGAGCACGTGGACAACGGAAGGTCTGCGTCACGACGTGCATTACGCGCTACGAATGTTCGCGAGAGAGCCGGCGCCGAAATAAGCTCTTTGAGCAAAAGTCGCACTCACCTTTGTGCTTTTCAGCTGCTCGATTCTGCTGGTCAGAACCTTTCTCGACGTCCTGCGCGTGAACCCGGGGTTGTCCGATGACGCCGGGGTGAGCGAAGGGGCATGAGGACAGAACTCAGCAAGTTCGGCACGAGGAGACGAGGCAAACTCAGGCAACGGGGGCCAGGCGATGTAGCATGGGCTCAGCCCGGCGGTTACTGCCACTGGGGAACTCAAGATATGGCGCCGCTCATCTGCCTTGTCGCCGCGTTCCTGCTCTTTCGAGTCGCGGGACTGGAGTGGGTCTACTTCGCGGACTGGCATCTGGCTCTTCGCGCTGCCCTCGGCGCGATGTTCCTGCTCACGGCTTCCGCGCACTGGGGCGGGCGAAGAGTGGATCTGGTTCGCATGGTTTCGGGAATCGTGGGTAATCCAGCCATGTGGGTGAGCCTGACGGGCGTTGCCGAGATTGCTATTGCGATCGGGCTTCAGGTACCGCGGCTGGCTCCATGGTTTGCGGCCATCGCCGCCGTGATGCTCTGCTGCCTGTTTCCGGCCAATCTGAAAGCCGCTCGCGAACATCTGACCATTGGCCGGAGACCGGTGCTGCCGGCGGCGCCGCGTCTCCTCGTTCAGTTAGTCTTCATCGCCGCGCTGACAGGAAGCGTATGGCCCTATCGGTAGAGGAACGCACTCCGCGGACGAATCGACGCGGAGAGCCCCGTCGGGCGAGTCCATGCCACCGCGCAAGGCCATGGGAAGGCTATCGCGACGGGCTCGAATCAGGATAGACATGCGTAACTCCGGTCTTCACGTCGATACTCCAGGGCGCAGGCGAAGGCAGAACCATCCGGCCATCCCGCATCTGCAGCGGCATCCAGAGATAGCGCGAATCCCATAGCGAGCGTGGCTTCCAGATATCTCCCAAGAAGATGACAGCGGTTTTGTCCGTACCATGCACTTTCAGCAGCATGCTGGACTGGGAACCATACGTATCCGGCACTTCCGGAGCAACTTCCCGGAATTCGCTCCATGGACCTGACAGCTGTGCCGCGGTTGCATACACGTTGGGATTGGGGCGCCATCCGGTCAGATGCGAGCCCATCACATAGTAGAGACCGTGATCGTGCACCAGTGCTCCACCCTCGAGACTCGTATGGATGAAGGCGACGGCCTTCACGACCGACAATCGATCCGGCGACAGTTGGGCGATGTAGAAACCGCCGGATGGCCGCGACTCGAAAATGAGGTACGCGGAGCCATCGTCATCGACGAATTGCCCGATATCGCGCGATTCGAGGCCCAGGGGACGGAAGCTGCGGACGTACTTGTACGGTCCGGTTACGCGGTCGCTGACCGCGGTTGCGACCCGCGCCAGCTTGTAACGGGCATCGTCGAGATGCACGTACATGACGAAGCGGTGGGTGAGGGGGCTGTAGAAGACCTTCGGCCGCTCGAGGACCCAGTGCGGGCCCAGGTGCTCCGGGTCAGCAAGCTGGAGCGGGCGGCCGCGGAACTTCCAGTGAACCAGATCGCGCGAGGAGTAGCAGCTGACATAGCGGAGCGCGGGATCGAGACCCTGGGTGCGATCCTCGCCGAACCAGTACCAGGTGTGGTGATCGTAGAGGATGCCGCCGCCGTGAGCCTGGATCGGGCGCCCCTGCTGATCGCGCCAGACGGCGCCGGGGCGGATGAGGCCGCGGGAAGATGCAAGACAGCAGGGCGGCAGAAGCAGGAGCAGCACGAGGGTGCCGCGGAGAAGATTGAGAGCAGGAGAGTTCAGTGGTCGCGCGCCGAGCCGTCGAGGACACATGCAGGCCAGCTTACGCAGCGGAGGCGCGGCGGCGCAAACGGCTCGGCGCTGCGAACGAACAAGAGCAGCCGGGCGAGGAGAGAGGAGCGCCGTGTATATTGCGGCCATGGATTCGAGAGATTCATGAAACGAATCACTGTGCTTCTGGGGCTGATGCTGGCGCTCGGCATCGGTACAACGGCGGCAGAGACCGCGGGTTTCCGGGGCTACACGAGCAAGCTCTGGTCCGCCCAGGACGGGCTGCCGGATCAGAATATCCAGGCCCTTGCGCAGACTGCGGACGGGAGGCTGTGGATTGGCACCAGGAGCGGACTGCTCAGTTTCGACGGCGCCAGCTTCAGGAATTTTGCAAGGAACATGGCTCCGGCGGCGATCGAGCGCGGCGTGAACTGCCTGCTGGCGGCTCGGGACGGCAGCTTGTGGATCGGTACCGAGGGCGGCGGACTGCTCCGCTATCGAGACCACACGTTCCGCAGTTATGCGGTGGCCGCGAGGTCGCCCAATGAATTTGTGCGAGCCATATTTGAAGATCGGGCGGGCACCATCTGGGTGGGCGCCGATCAGGGACTGTTCCGGGTGAGCGGAACGATGCTGGTGCGGGTCGACGGAGCCGGGCGAGTGCCGGCGATCTTTGTGCGGGCGATTACGCAGGATGGCAGCGGAAACATTTGGGTGGGCGGGAACGAACTGCTGGAGTTCTCGGGGGAAAGCTATCAGAGAGAGATTGCGCTGCCCGGCAACCTCAGCCAGGATCTGGTGTACTCCCTGTTCACAACTCGCGACGGAGAGGTTTGGGCAGGCGCGCTCTCGGGCCTGTACCGGCTCACGCCTGAGGGCAGTTTGCACCGCCTGGACGGATTCTCGGCGCCGGTGGCGGTGATGGCCCAGGTCCCCGATGGCGCGCTATGGGTGGGCACCACGGGCCAGGGAATCGCAGTCGTTCACGATCGGGGGTTCGATCGGATCGCCGATGCCGGACTGCCCAGCCGTACCGTAACCGCGCTGATCGAAGACCGCGAAGGAAATATCTGGATCGGGACGCGGGCGGGAGTGGTCCGGCTGACTCGAACTCCGGTCGACATCGTTCGCATTCCGGGGTGGACGGATTCGGAATTCGAGACCCTTTACGGGGATTCGGACGGTTCGCTGTGGATGACGGCGTCGTCGCGTTTGTTTCACATCCGGCACGGAGGCGCGAAGCTGTGGCAGTTGCCGGGCATGCCGGGATTGCGGGTGCGGACGCTGTTGCGCGATCACCAGGGAAATCTCTGGATCGGAACCGATGGCCAGGGACTGCTGCGCATCGCGCAAAAGGGGCTGACCCGCTATACGATCTCCAACGGCCTGATCAACGACTTCGTCAACGCCATCCTGCAGAGCCGCGACGGAAGCGTCTGGGTGGGCACCGAAGGCGGCCTCACACACATCACTGCGCGAGGAATGCGGAATTTCGACACCCGCAACGGGCTGGCCTATTTCAACATCACCGCTCTGCTGGAGGCTGCTAACGGAGACCTCTGGGTGGGCACCAGCCGCGGCCTGAGCCATCTGGCGGGGAATGGATATGTGCACGACGCGGCGACGGAGGCCCTGGGCCAGGAGCAACTGTGGAGCATTTTCCAGGATGCCAGCGGAGAAATCTGGTTCGGCACCAGCAGCGGACTGTATGGGTTTCGCGCCGGCCGGCTGGCTCACGTGACGACAGCGCAGGGGCTGGCCACCAACACCGTGTATGACATCCTCGAAGACAACCGGGGCAATGTCTGGCTGAGCGGCCCGAACTGCATATCGCGGCTGCGGGCCGGCGACCTGGACGCGTTTGCGGAGGGCCGCAGCGGAAGAGTTCATCTGACGTTGTTTGTGGATTCGCACGATCTGGAGTCGAACTCGCTCTATGGCGGCCTGCAGCCGGAGGGCGCCGTGGCTCCGAACGGGGATGTGTGGTTTCCAGGCAGCAACGGGGCCGTGCACATTGCCGTTCGCGGCATCGCGCCGGAGACGCGCTTCCCGGTGATGATCGACCAGATCGTCGCGGACGGCCAGGTGCTGTCTCCGGATGCGAAGGTAGTGCTGCGGCCGGGCGACGGCCGGCTGGAGATCACCTACGCGGCGGTGCGGCTGCGATCGCAGGAGGCGATTCGTTACCGCTATCGGATGAAGGGCCTGGAGCCGTGGAATGACGCCTCGACCCGCAGGACTGCCTATTACACGCGGCTGCCACCCGGCAGATACAGTTTTCAGGTGGAGGCCACGGCGATCGACAACCCCGGCACGGTAGCCGAGACGTCGGTGGAGATCGTGCAGGAGCCGCATTTTTACGCGACGCTGTGGTTTGCGGCGTGCTGCATCGCGGCTGTGCTGGGGCTGATCTTTGTTGTTTACCGGCTGCGGCTGCGACAGATGAGGATGCGTTTCCAGGCAGTGGCGGAGGAGCGGGCAAGGCTGGCGCGGGAAATGCATGACACGGTGATCCAGGGGTGCGCGGGGATTTCCGCTCTGCTGGAAGCCGCGCTGGGCGTGGAACAGACGGAGGAACCGCTGCGGGAGCAACTGCTGAACTATGCGAATAAACAGGCGAGGGCCACCATCGAGGCAGCGCGCGAAGCGGTGTGGGCCTTGCGCAACCCGGCGGCGGGCCCGACGGACCTTGGCTCGCGGTGCTGCGAGCTGGCGCGGAGATTCGAAGCGGAGTCCGGCATACCGGTGGTCTGCCGCGTGTCCGGCGCGCCGTATCCCCAGGGAGATGCGGAGACGCACGAGCTGGAAATGACCGTACGGGAAGCGCTGACCAACGCCGTTGCGCACTCCGGCGCGCGGCGCATCGCGCTGACGGTGAGTTTTGGGAGCAGCGAGGCCGCGATTACCATACAGGATGACGGCGCGGGCTTCGATCCGGATGCGGCGATCAGCGCAGAGGGCCACTACGGGCTGATCGGGATGCGGGAGCGCGTCAGCCTGCTGGGCGGCCAGATGGCCATCGTCAGCCAGCCCGGACAGGGCACGAAGATCTCCATCGTAGTTTCCCGCCGACCTCCGGGCCGGGAAAGAAGGGCGGCACATGTCCCGGTCGAAAGCAGCCATTAAGGTTCTGGTGGTGGACGACCACCCGGTGGTGCGAGTGGGTATCAGCACCATCATCGATACCCAGCCGGACATGACGGTGGTCGCCGAGACGGGCAGCGGCGAGGAAGCGGTCGCCCTGTTCCGGCGGCATCAGCCGGATCTGACGGTAATGGACCTGCGCCTGGAATCGATCGGAGGCGTGGAATGCATTCGCAGCATCCGCGCCGACTTTCCCGAGGCGCGCTTTGTGGTGCTTACGACGTACCGCGGAGACGAAGATATTCATCAGGCGCTGGAGGCCGGAGCCTCCGGATACCTGATCAAGGGCATGCCGCGCCAGGTGCTGCTGGATGCACTGCGGCGCGTGCACGCCGGGGAGCGGTTTCTGCCCCCCACGGTAACCCAGACACTGGCCGCGCGCCGGGCAGATGCGGAACTGAGCACGCGCGAGCGGCAGGTGCTCTCGCTGCTGGCTCGCGGAAGGTGCAACAAGGAGATCGCGGCGGAGCTGGGCATTGCGGAAGTAACGGTGAAATGCCATCTGAGCGTGATCTTTCTCCGACTCAACGTCACTGACCGGACCCAGGCAGTGATCGCCGCGGTGCAGCGCGGACTGGTGCATTTATAGGGCGGCCACAGCCGCGGCCCGGGTTACAAGACGAAGAACTGGTGAGACCGCGCCTTTGGTGCGCCGGCTCCGCCGTTTCCTCACCGCGCGGCGGGAGAAAGCACTGCAGTTACTCACTCACCCGATCCGACAGAGTGAGACACATCATTTACTGACCAGCGCCAACCATACGTTTGTATGATTGTGCGACATTGCGGCGAGAGACTAACGTTTTGGACGGCAATCAAGGCGCCCCGGCATCTCGCCACAAGCTGCGGACGGCTTGATTTCAGCGCCGCGCAATTCCGCATCGGCTGCTGAATCCCACCGGATGCGAGGCCAGAGACCGCACGAAGGGAAATGATCCGTGAGCCTGACGAAATGCAAACAATACCAGGCGATTCCACTCGCCATTCTGCTGATGCTTCCGCTTCTGCTGCGAGCGCAGGCAGATCTGGGCACGATTACGGGGACGGTAAAAGATCCTTCCGGCGCGGTCGTTACATCGGTCAACGTCACCGCTACCCGGACAGGTACGACGGCGCAATTCAAGACCGTGTCGAACAGCCTGGGCTTCTACTCGCTGCCCGACCTGCCCATCGGGAACTATGTACTGACCTTCCATCGGGACGGGTTCAGAGACCTGCGGCAGGCCGGCATTGTGATGGAGGCGCAGCACACGCTGCAGATCAATGCGGTTCTGGAGATTGGCGCCGCGACCCAGACGGTGAATGTCACGGCTACGCCGGTTCTGCAGATGCAGACGCAGGTGGGCACGAACCTGAATGCCCAGGAAATGACTGATCTGCCGCTCTCCATCGCCGGAACCGGCCGCGACATCACCTCGTTTGCCTTCGCCATCACGCCCAACGTCAGCGGAAACGGCTGGACGACCTATATCGCCGGCTCGCAGGCGTTCACGACGGGGATGTACATCGACGGAACTTCGACCGACTCCGGCATCGTCGGCGATCTCGGCGAGGAGGAGCCGAGCCTGGACGCCATCCAGGAGACGCAGGTCGACACCGCGGGACTGAGCGCGACCGATGGGCGCACCGGCGGCGGCACCATGGACTTTGAACTGAAATCAGGCACCAACCGGTTCCATGGGGACACCTACGGATTCCTCGACAACGAGTTCCTGAATGCGAACGACTGGACCGACAACTGGTATCTCTCTCAATGCGGATCGAGCCCGACCTGCGCATACAACGGCCTTCCGACGAGCACTTACGAACGCGCCTACTACCGCTATTTCGACTATGGCATCAGCGGCGGCGGCCCGGTGTGGAGAAAGTGGCTGGGCATGAAGAGAATGTATATCTTCGGCGCATATGAAAAATACCTGCAGGCGAACTGGCAGGAGACGCCTACCGGGGGCACGGTACCGACAGCGGACATGCTGAGCGGCAACTTCAGCGAATTGCTGTCCGCGGCTGCGGAGGCCAATGGCTGCACGGTGAGCCCGTGCCCGATCATCAACACCAGCACGAACCAGCCATACACGGATTCGGCGGGCAACACCATCTACTACGGCTCGATCTTCAGCCCGCGGGGCACTGTCTATCAAAACAACATCATCACCGACCCGCTGAGCCCGATAGCCCAGAAGATCGCGGCGCTCTACCAGCAGTACTACAAGCCGACCGCAGCCGGCGTGGTGGCCAACTATCCGGCGCTCGCCAATGAAGAACCATGGTTCCACCAGACGCAGCTGAGCTTCAAGTACGACTGGGAAGTAACTCCGAGCGATCACATCACCGCGTCCTACATCTACAACCTGCGCCCGCGCAGCTGTACCGGTCCATGCGGCGACGGAGCCAACTCGGTCCTGTGGCAGGCGGGATCGACCACCGGCGGCCCGCTGACATTCGGACTGCAGGAGACGGTACTCAGCAATCAGTATCGCGGCAGCGAAACGCATATCTTCACGCCCGGCCTGCTGAATGTGGTGGCGTATACCTTCAACCAGTTTCAGAACAAGAGCGTTCCCCTGACCAGCATTGCCGGATCGACGAACTGGGCCGATCAGGTTGGACTGGGGGGTGCACAACCGCTGAACGAGATGCCGCGCATCAATTTCGGGGGATCTCCCGACGGAATCGGAGAGACTTCCATCGGCACCACCTATAACCCTGCCAGCGGCTATGTGGCCTACAACGGGATCCTGAACGATACCCTTACGTGGACCAAGGGGCGCCACACGATGAAGTTCGGCGCCGAATACCGCGCTCTCGGATTCAACAGCGACAGCCAGGGTGGCAACCTGAGCTATAACTTCTCCAACGAAACCTTTGCCCCGACCAATTCCGCGGTTCAGCCGTTCGTGGGCTCCGCTTTCGCCAATTTCCTGCTGGGAGACGTGGAAAGCGCGAGCCAGGCGCAGAGTTTCGACCTGGACAGCCGCCGCAAGGAGCTGTCGTTCTTTGGCGAGGACGATATTCGCCTCAGCCGGCGGCTTCTGGTGCAGGCCTCGCTGCGCTGGGAACTGACCCGACCGTTACACGTCCTGCACGGCTACTGGTCGAACTACAACATCACCGCTCCCAACCAGGTGTACGGAGGAATTGCGGGAGCATACACCTGGCTGTCGAATCCGAATGGGAGCTTCGAGACCTACACCGACTGGCACCAGCTTGCGCCAAAACTGGGCTTCTCTTACCAGGTCGCCAGGAACATCGTGGTGCGCGCTTCCGGGGGGATTAACTATGTGCCTCTGGGCTGGAACGGATATTCGGGGACACCGTATGGATCCACCGTGGGTTACAGCGGCCTGGACCAGGTGGTCGAAGTGGCCGCGCAAACGCCGGCGTTCCAGTGGGACGCGGAGAACTATCCGGGCGTTTACACACCGCCCACGGGGCCGGCGCCGGACAACGCCGCGATCCAGGCGACCTGGGGACCGGCGAGCGTCGATCCGCACACCCGGCAGCTCGCCTTTACGGAAAACTGGTACGCGGGCCTGGAATATCAATTGCCCGCCGGCACGCTGATCGAGGTGAACTACCTGGGAAACAGCGGACGGAATCTCCACGACGGCGAGATCAACCCGCTGAACTTCCCGCAATGGAGCACCTATCAGAAGCTGATCCAGTCGGGCAATGAATGGGACTGGGTTTACGATTCGGGCTCTGCCGCTTCGGCCGGCGTGCCCTATCCCTATCCGGGATTTGCCGGCGAAGCGTACTTCACCATTTTCCCGTTCCCTCAGGTGCAGGCCAACTACGCGGGCGGAGTGTTTTTCACGAACTCTCCCCTCGGGCAATCAGGCTATAACGCATTCACGGTAGAGGCAAAGAAGCAGCGCGGGACCCTGACTCTCGATCTGAGTAACACCTGGAGCCGGCAGACCGGCGATACCGGTTCGGCCTTCATCGATACCTGGAGCTTCAATTACTGGTGGCAGAATCCTTATAACTACCGGCACGAAGCGACTTATGCTCCTACTTACGATAACGTCAAAGGCTTTGTGACCTATGTGCTGCCCTTCGGGCATGGCCGCCGATTCCTGGCGGGGTCCGGGCGAACGGTGGGCGCTCTGGTGAGCGGATGGGAAGGGACTGCGGTTGTCAGCTACGCCAACGCGGGGCCGATGGGAGCGGTCGGTTCGTCGTGGTACTACCCGGGCTGGAGTGCGGTGTACACCGATGTTACCCCGGGGGCGAGCTTCAAAAACACATTCAAACACTATAACCCCGCCTGGAACCCCACGGCTCCCGGCGCGGGGAACGATACGGAGAGCCTCTTCGTCAACCCGGCAAACTTTGCCAATCCGACCTATGGAGAGCTGGGAAACAGCCCCACGTCGTTCACCGGGCAATACGGTTATCCGGCGTGGCGAGGATGGGCCACACCTTCAGAGAACGCAAGCCTGCTGAAGAGCACTCATTTCGGCCCCGACGGCCGCTTCACGATGACGCTCAGGGCCGACTTCTTCGACGTCTTTAACCGCCATTACTGGGATAACCCGAACACCACGTTTGGCGGCGGGTATTTCGGCCACGTTACCGGCGCCTACGGGAATCGCACCGGTCAACTCGGCGCACGCTTCGTCTGGTAGCGTACCGGGCGCGAGCGGCGGCGAGCTTCCTGGCTACCGCTGGCGCGCCGGCGCACCGCGTTGGTGAAAAGAGGTCGAGCGGCCAGGTGCATCCTCTTTTCGCTCTCGGAGATCAACAGCGTTTCAGCCGGGGTCGACGGCACATGCCGGGGCCTGGAGTTTTCCGATGAGATTGCAGTATGTGCTCCTGCTGGCGGCGGCCGCTCTTGGGGGCGCCGGATCGTTGCATGCCTCCACGTATTATGTCGACGCCGTGCATGGAAGCGATTCGGGCGCGGGCACTTCGCCGGCTGCAGCCTGGCAGACGCTCAAACGGGTAAACTCCGCCCATTTTCACCCCGGGGATCGCATACTTTTTCGGTCCGGGGACGAATGGCAGGGTCGGCTGATCCTCTCCAGCTCCGGAGATGCCGGGAATCCGATTCGGGTGGACCGATACGGCAGCGGGCCGCTCCCGCGCATCGACGGCGCCGGGAAGGCAGAAGAGGTTGTTGAGCTGCGGAACGTGCAATACATCGAAGTTCGGCATCTTGAAATCACCGATCGGGGGGCCGGTCCCGCGGTCCGCCGGGGCGTGCTGATCGCTGCGGAAAATTTCGGGACAGCGCACCATGTGGTGGTGTCAGACCTCTACATCCACGATGTGAACGGAACCAACCAGCGGAAAGACAACGGGGGAATTGTCTTTCTCACGCGCGGAGACAAAATCCCGAGCCGCTTCGACGGGCTGATTATCGCGCGCAATATCATCTGGAAGACCGACCGCACGGCGATCGTGGGAGAGAGCGACGAATTCCGGCGCACGCGATGGTTTCCCAGCCTGCACGTGGTGATCGAGGACAACTTCGCGGAGGACATCGGCGGAGACGGCATCGTGCCGTGGGCAACGGATGGCGCACTGATCGAAGGCAACGTGGTGCTGCACTGCAATCAGCGAGCCGATACGTACAATGCCGGCATCTGGCCCTGGAGCACCGACAACTCCCTGTTCGAGCTCAACGAGGTGGCCTTTACGCGCGGAACCTTCGACGGCGAAGGCTTCGACTCGGACTTCAATTCGCGCAATACGCGCTTCCTGTACAACTACAGCCACGACAATGACGGCGGTTTCATGCTCATCTGCACACCGGTGCAGCGCGACCAGCGCGAGAACTACGGAAACACGGGAACCGTAATCCGCAACAATGTCAGCCACGACGACCATACACGCACGTTCAACCTGAGTGGGGCAGACCAGGTGACGGTGGAGAATAATGCGATCTACGTTGCTCCACACGACGATGTTCAGGTGCTGCTGGTCAGCAGCTGGGATGGCTGGTCGAACGATGCTCTGTTTCGAAACAACCTCTTCGATTCAGCTGGCGTCGCCAGCTACGGACATCAAATCGCCAGGAATCCGGACGGAACGTATCAGATCGCTCCGGGCTGGGGAGGAGCTACGGGCATTCGTTTCCTGGACAACCGCTATTGCGGACGGCAGGTGGACGCGCCCAGCGATCACAGGGCAGACTCCGATCCAAAGTATTGCGCCGCTCACCTCGACTGGACGGAGCCGACCTTCGACCCGCACCACCCCGAGCAGTATGCGGCTTACCTGAGACAGCACCGCCAGTGGCTGATGCGGCTCTTCACCGCGCAGTTCGGAGATGCGCCACAACTCGGGACGCCGCGTCCATACTCGAACGGGAAAGCCTGACTTATCTTCGCGGTTCCAATGGATAGTCTTCCAAGCGCGGCGGCATCCTCGAGATTCGGGGGCGAAATCCAGGTCAGCGAACAGCGAAGCGATTTGGCGTCCGCTGATTTGGAGGCTGAAACCAGATGCATCCGACTTGCGCCGGGATCCGCCGATTTCCTCCTTCAGCGCTCCAGCGCCGCGTGCGGCCAGCCTCCCCGCCAGACGAGCGTGGAAACCTGTAGCGCCGGCATGCCCGTATGCGCGTCGTAGGCGTGGAAGACAATGATATCCGGGCCGGACGCCTGCATCAGCACGGATTCTCCGCCTGGCCCCAGCCAGCGCTGATCGGCTGCAAGCAGCGGAGTGCCTCCGCCCTGCATCATCGGTGTGCCATGGTCATCCACATAGGGTCCGGTAATGTTTTTGGATCGCCCCACCATGGTCCGATAGGTGCTGTGAATGCCGCGGCAGCACAGGTCCCAGGAAACGAAGAGGTAATAGTAGCCGCCATGATGCACGATAAAGGGCGCTTCGATGGCCTCCCAGTCAGGAGGCAGGCCGGGATGGTCCGGCGCCGGATTCGGGGGTCGCCGGCGGGTGGCCAGCGAGTACAGGCGGGGACTGCCGGCCAGGCCTGTCCGATCGTTGAGGCGGCGCAGCTTGATGCCGCTCCAAAAACTGCCGAAGACCAGCCACGCATGATGGTGTTCATCCAGTACAAAGTTGGGATCGATGGCGTTGTAGTCGTCGGCCGCGGTGGAGCGCAGCACCAGGCCGCGGTCGATCCACTTGTAGCCGGGACTCGAGCGGTCAAGCGTTTTGTTCGTGGCCAGCGCGATGCCTGAGGTATTTTTCCCAAACAGCGAGTAAGCGTAGTAGAGCCGGTATTCCCCGTTTTCGAAAGAGATATCCGGCGCCCAGAGTTCCGTGGTGCCGGGGCTGTCTTTGTGAATCCACGCGGGAATCGCGTCGAAGACGTGCCCGCAAAGCTGCCAGAAGTGCAGATCGGTGGAGCAGCGAATCTGAAACTGGCCACCATCCCTGGCCTTACCGGTGGCGAACACGTACCAGGTGTTCCCGGCTTTGATGATGGAGGGATCGTGCGTACCCCAGAAAGCTCCGCTGAGCTGGAAGGCCTGGGGCTCCTGCGCGAGCAGTTGCGGCGGGACGGGCAGGCAAGCAATCAGCAGCACGACGCCGGCGCACCATTGCAGGAACAGCGCGTTCATCCAGCCACGCCGGCAGTTTTGCGCGCTGCTGCGCGCGGCGGAAATCACTGTACTGGGACAACCGGGACGCATGGCTCCTCCGGAGTGGCGATTGAACCTCTGCCGCAGTTGCTGCCGACGGCGAGTTGCCGGCGGATGGGCGGCTCTGCTGCGGCCATCATTCCACATAGGGCCACCCGTCTGAGGTCCAGCCGAGATGGTTGAGGCCCAGGGCTGGATCCCCGTTGTTGTTGCCGTCGTAGTAGTGGTACACGAGCACGGCGCCACTCGAGTTGGTTAAGATGCTCTCCCCGCCGGGACCGTTGATGTTGCTGTGCGCGCTCAGGAGAATCGTGCCCCCGCCGCTGGTGAGGGCAAGGCCTCCGCGGTCTGTGTAGGGGCCGGTTACCGCGGTGGCGCGCCCCACAATGATGCGATAGGTGCTGGTTACGCCCTGGCAACAGGTGTCAATGGAGGCAAACAGGTAGTAATAGCCGCCATATGGATAGATATAGGAGCCTTCGATACCGGTGCCGGAGGGGTGAAATGCGAGCTGCGTGCACGATGCTCCCGTGGGAATTCCGGTGGTGTTACTAACCGGCACGATCTGGATGCCGCTCGACCACGAACCGAAGGCCATCCATGCGTTGCCCGAGGTATCGACGATGGAGGTAGGATCGATGGCGTTCGATCCCGGGCAATCGCCGGAAGTATAAATGGGGTTGCCGGAGTCGATGAAGGTGCCAGGCTCGCCCGTTGGGCTGACGGCGAGGCCAATTGCGGAGTTATCGCTGCCAAAACCGGAAGCCGCGAAATACATCCAATACGCGCCATTGTGCAGGGAGACATCGGGCGCCCACAGGTCGCCGCTGGACCCCGTATAAGCATTGGTCCACGCGGGAAGAGACGGCAGGGCATAGCCGGCGTCGGAGAAGTTAGTCAGGTCCGTCGACTGGTGCTCGTGGATCAGTCCGTGCGTCGAAAAGAGGTCGTAGGCGGAACCGGTGTTGAGGATGGAGGGATCGTGGATCCCGATGGCCGGCGTATCCGGCGCAACATACGAGACATTCACCGAGGCCGGATCCGGATAGGGTGAATTGCCGGTCGAGGTCACCGTCCATTCCTGGCATGAACATCCCGTTCCGGTAGTGGCACGCGCGCCCTGATCGATGGTGGCGGAGGATGTCGTGCCGGAGTCGGCGTCTTCCAGATACAGGTCGCTGTTCACGTTTTTAATCAGGTAGTTTCCGTCCTTGAGGAGATAGAACTCCCACAGATGGTCATTCGTGCCGTTATCGGCCCACTGCAGCACCTGCGCGCCGGCCGCGGTGGAGGCGCTGCTGACGCCCATGACCTGGTGAGTCAGCATGTTTTCCACGTTGTATTGATTGCTGTTCATGGGGATGAAGTGCCAGTCGATGTCCGCGGTGGTCGTGCTGGACGACTCCTGGACCACGTCGGCGCCGGCGCTCTGGCTTTGTCCGGCGATGCCCAGCACCATGCTGCTGGAGGCGTTGGCGAGAGTGTACTGATAGCTGTCGTTCATGGAAGCAAGCGTTCCCATGTCGGGGGTCTGGTTCGAAGAGCCTCCGCCGGAACCGCCACCGGAGGAACTTCCGCCGCCGCAGCCGGTGACAAGAAAGGCCATCAGCGCCAGAACCGCGCCGTTCCACAGATTCATGAGCATTCTCCTCGCGTTCTGGCCGGAAAGGCAGAAGCAGATCCAGGGCGTGCCCAGCGGCCAGGCGCATCTTCCGTTTCGCGGCTGTGCTGTGGCGCAGTTCACCCGGCGACCCGCCGGGGCCCGAGCGCAGTGACGCACCCGGACCCGCGGCCGGTCAATAGGTGATTCTCAGCACGAACTGGATGTTTCTTGGGCCATTCAGCGTGCTGCCGACCTGGCCGAAACTCGTGTCCTGAACGCCGGAATCGGGTTTGTTGAAGATGTGACGGTTGAAGGCGTTAAACATTTCTCCACGGAATTCGGCATTGATCCCTTCGTGGATCGGAATCGTCTTGTTGATGCCGATGTCCTCGTCGTAGAAACCGAAGGAACGTATGTCGGCCGAGTTTCTCGGCATGTTGCCGAACTGGTACGGAACATCGACTCCGGGGTTCGGATTGGGGTCGGTGACGAACGCGCAGTTCCAGTATCCCGTGGAGCAGGCTCCGGAAGAGTGATCGTATCCGGTATTTCCGTCGTTGACGAACGTAAAGGGGTTGAAGGATCCGGAGCGGCGAACCGGCTGTCCGGCTACCCGGTCGGGGCGGATGCCATTGTCGAACCCGGGAATCCCGTTGGCCCCGAAGAAGCTGATGGGTTGGCCGCTCATGTAGCGCTGCACACCGCTGATGCGCCAGTTGGCGACCACCGCGTTCACCGCTTTGGGCGCGGTGGCGAGGAACTTCCGGCCGCGGCCCACAGGCAGAGCATACAGATAGCTGACCACGAAGTTGTTGGGAATGTCCTCGTTGCTGACCGCCTTCTCCGCCTTGTGATCGTAGGGATTCTGCGTTCCGCCCTGGTTCTGGAGCGTGCTGTAGTAGGGCTGGATGGCATCGGCGTCGGTGAGCGTCTTGGAGAAGGTATAGGAAGCGAGCACGTTCAGGCCGTTGTGGAAGCGCTGCTCCAGCTTGGCTTCGAGCGCGTCATAGCTTGCCTGGCCAACGTTCTGCAGATAGCTGTCCTGGTTGATGTAGCCGTACTGGGGGAAGGGACGGAGCGCCTGCTCGACCCACACTTCCGATCCCCACTCGTTGTAGAAGTTCCCGTACGGCTCCAGCGGGGGCGAACTAAAGCCGTTCGGGCATGGCGCTTCCGCCCACCACTCCAGGCAGGTGCCCATAGCCAGATCTTTCAGCGGAATATCGTTGGGATAGTCGATCAATCCATGTAAGTGCGTCGAGTGCATGCCGAGATAGCCCAGCGAGGCGTAGAGGTTCGGGTTGATCTGGTACTGATTTTCCAGCGTCCAGGTCTCGACCTCGGCCGGCCGGCCGAAGGTTGGCTCGATGCTGTCGACGCCCTGCGTGTTCAGCTGCGTCGGGTCGAGGTCGGGAGTGGTCGACAGCACCGGAAGGCCGGCGTCCACCTGGGGTCCGGAGAGCGGATCCGAGGTAAAGAGGGTCTGGTTGACGGTGAAGCCCTGCATGGTGCCCTGGCCGAAGTCGGCGTAGACCAGCGGACCGTAGTAGATGCCGCCGTTGGCGCGAATCACATCGCGGGTGATCGGCGACCAGGAGAGGCCGATGCGGGGAGAAATGTCCTTGTAGTACGTGCTGGCCCAGGTTTCACCCACGTTGCCGTTGCGGCCCGCGCCCTTGCCGGCAAAGACCAGCGCGCCGGGAATTCCATTGGCGGCGGAGTTGGGCGCGGTCATGTCCATAATCGAAGTGTCGCCGTCGGCCTCGTGCCGGGGCGTGTCATAGCTCCAGCGGACGCCCAGATTCAGGGTCAGGTTCGGCCGCAGCTTCCAGTCGTCCTGCGCGAACAGCGCCCCGTAGTGCGTGATCCAGCGCGGAGCATGCAGCTGGGAGATGGCGTTGGCGGTTCCGGCCTGCCCGATCATGAAGGCAGCGAACGAATTGCCGTCCTGCCCCCAGTAGGTGGTATCGGAGGCGGTCTGGTTATCCCAGAAAGTGAAGCAGCCCGCATTGCCGCTGCACGTTCCTCCGATTTTGCTGACGAACGAGTATTGGTGGTACTGCGCCTCGCCGCCGAAGATGAAGCTGTGCGATCCGTGCTGCCAGTGCACGATATCGTTCAGCGCGATGGTGTTGTCCACGTCCTGACTGTCGACGTTCTCACCGAAGCTCGGATAGGGACTGCCGACGAATTCAAATCCCGGAAAGACTGGGCCGTTGCCGTTCGCGATGCCCAGTTTGCTGTCCCAGTCCGTACCCATGTTGGCCGCGCGGGAGATGTTGTAGTTGTTGGAGCGGTTGGTTCCGAGGGTGAGCGAATTGACCACGTGCGGCGTGATGATCCAGTCCCAGCCGAAACGAAACAGCTTGCCCAGCTGGTTCACGGCGCCGCCGCCGGCAGAGTTGATCGGCGGTGGCAGGTTGAGCCCGTTCCCCTGGTCGGTGTTCTCTCTGGACGAGTAGAAGCCCCAGATCTTGTTGCTGACGCCGAAGTTCTGATCGAGGCGAAGGCTGTAAACGGTCTGGGCGATATTGTCGGTCGTGGCGTAAACGTAGTTATTGGTACCGGAGCCGCTCAGATTGGGCTTGGGCAGATACTGCAGGACGGCCTTCGCCACCTGACTTTCCCGGCCGATGGGAATCTCGTTCAGATTTCCGTTGTAGGTGAGGGGCGTACGGCAGGCAACACCGTTCACCTGGGTCTCGGAGTTAGGATCGAAAATCTCACCGTAGTAGAGCTTCGTGTTGCAGCCGTCGGAAGCGCCGGGGATCTGCGCTCCCAGCGTGGAGGTAAAGTCGAGGTACTGCCCGTTGCTGCCCAACTCAGCGGGAGTGGGAATCAGGCTGGTAACAGACGATCCGGTGTTATAGCGAAGCTGCTCCCAGGCGAAGAAGAAGAAGGTCTTGTCGTGGCCGTTGTAGAGATGGGGAAGGTCCACAGGGCCGCCCAGCGAAACTCCGTAATCATTCTTGGTATCGGCGGGGCGCTCGAGACTGTCGCGCACCGCGACCTCGCTCGCCGGCGTCTCCGCGAGATACCCGTTGTTAAACCAGTTGTTGCCGTCCAGAGCGGCATTTTTGTAGAAGTCGAAGATCGCGCCGTGATATTCGTTGGTGCCGCTCTTCGTGTTGAAGTTGGCGAGCCCGCCCGTGGTTCGGCCCAGATCGGCGGGCAGCCCGGAGAGGTCGATATGGAATTCGTTCACGGCTTCGACTGAAGGAGCCACGATGTCGAAGCTGCCGGAGCCGTTCTCCATCCGGTTGGTGGTGATGCCGTCCACCAGGTAGTCGGTGCCCTCTTCCTGGCCGCCATTGATCTTGGTCATCTGCGTACTTCCCGCGCCGCCGGACGACGTGCCTGGCCCGACGGCTCCGGGAACCAGGAACTCCAGGCTGGAAAGCGAACGCAGGTTGCCGGTCACCTGCAGCGGAAGTTCTTCAACCTCGCGGGGAGAAATCGTGTCGTCGACTTCCGAGGTTGTGGTCTCCAGCTGAATTTTCGCGGCACTCACGGTCACGGTTTCGACGGAGGCGCCGACCGACAACGCGGCATTCTGCGCCGTCTGGGTCCCGATAGCGACCGTAATCCCGGTGTAGATGGCGGTCTTGAATCCCTTAGCGCTCACGGTGACCGTATAGACTCCGGTATGCAGCGAGGGGAACACGTAATCGCCGGCGCTGGAACTCACAGTGGAATACACGGCGCCGGTGGCATTCTCCCGGGCCCGGACGGAAGCGTGCGGCACCACTTCGCCTGAGGGATCGGTGACAACGCCGGTGATGGAACCGGTGTCGAGCTGTGCGCGGACCGGGAGTGCGAGGGCCGCGAGCAGGATGGGCAGAGCCAGCCATGCTCTGCGGCGCGGGACCCGGGCGGTGCGCAACAGAATGGAAATGGGGATGCGGCCTGAGAACATAGGGTGGTGCCTCCTTAGCAAACGTTTTCCCGAAGTGTCCACTACTTTCTTACTTCCCTGCCGCTTTCTGCTTCGCCCGATTGCTGAGCGGTTCGGACCTGTGCGGGCGGCTGCCGTCGCAGGTCCTTCTTTTTCCCTCTAATGAACGGTGCCCATCGCAGCCTTTTCCGGGTCTTCAACCGGCAACGAAGCTCGATCCCGGACGATCTGCGCCGTATGGCGGCTCTGTTGCGCTTCGCTGTCGTTCTTCATGCGCACGAAGTTCTGCATGGCGTCTGCCGCAGCCTGCTGGTTGCCCAGCTTGCGGTAGAGCAGAGCCAGCTTGTAGTACGAACTCATAGCGCGGTCGTTGGAAGGATCCGCCGTAATGGCCTGCCGGAACTCCTGAATGGCCTGCTGGTTCTGGTTCAGGCTCATCAGTCCCGTGCCCAGATAGTAGTGGGCGTCGGTGAGCGAGGGATCTCCCTCGAGCGCCTCACGCAGCAGTTCGACTCCCTCGGCGGGATTCCTGTCGAGCACCAGCAGGCTACCCAGCTTGTACATGGAGGTCACGGCATGGGGATCGATCTGCAGTTCCTGGCGGTATGCCGCGGCGGCTTTGTCCAGATCCCCGGCAACCCAGTACTGGTCGGCAAGTTCTTCGTGGAGGCCGGGCTGATGGGGCGCCATCCCGATGGCGACCTCGAATTCGGTGATGGCCTGCTGGGTGCGGTAACTTTTCGCATACGCTTCGGCGAGCACCTGATGCACCCGCATCGAATCCGGATCAAGCCGAAACATCTCGGCGTAGGAAGCGTCGGCCATCAGGAGATACGCATGGCCCCGGTGATAGAGAATGTCTGAGTCTTTGGGATCGAGCGCGTAGGCGCGATCCAGGGGCGGAATCGCGGCTTGCGGATTATTCTGGGCGAGGTAGCAGACTCCCAGCCACATGAACGCTTTGGCATCGCGCGGATCCAGCCGCGTTTCCCGGGTCAGTCTTGCTTCGGCGTCCTGGTAACGGTTTTCGCGATAGGCAATAATGCCCAGAAAGAGGTCAGCGCCGCGCAGTTCAGGCTTGAGCTCCAGCGCCTTCCGCAGCGCAGTCCTCGCCTCATCCAGCTGGCCTGCCTGCTCCAGCGCCAGGCCCAGATTCAGGTAGCCTTCGGCAAACTGCGGCATGGCGCGGGTGACGCTCCTGTAGTCCGCAACCGCCTCAGCAAAGTTTCCCGTCGTCATTGCCGTCGCACCCTTCTGCAATGTCTCCCGCACAGTTGCGCTCACGTCCGGCTGGGGAGCCTGCGCCGCCAGTACCCCGGTACCGGCCAGCATGATTCCGATCGCCCCGGCGGCCAGAGCCAGCCGCGCACTCAGCCCCATCGTCCGACCTCGGCCCCGCCATGTGGAGCGCTGCTCCCGCTCCCCTTCCAAAGTCGCCACAAAACACCTGCCGAGGCAGCTGGTTCCGATCGCATGCACCTGATCGGATAGACCCGATTCAACAAGAAGCGGGATTTCAGCATCGGCTTGGTGCGGATGTAAAGCAAATAACGGCTCAGTGAGACGTTATGAGCGGGTAATCGTTGATTTATAGTGGGTTAGGTCGAGAGCGCTACCGGCCTGCAAGGGGACGTTACGAGGGCTGAAAGCGGACGAACAGGGATGCTATAGTAGGTGACCGAGGAATCGAGCAGCGGCGTCCCCATGTCGAATACCGCTCCATCTCCGCCACGCCTGGTGGAATCGCTGACGCCGGATCAGACTGCGCTGATACGCCGGCATCTGGAGGAAATCCTGGGCAGCCGGACCTTTGCCGGCAGCAAGCGGACCCAGTCGTTTCTGAGGCTCATCGTCAGCCGCGCCCTGGACGGAGACATCGAAAGCCTGCACGAGCGGACGATCGGGGCAGAACTGTTCGGGCGTCCCATCAGCTACGACACCGGCAACGATTCCGTGGTGCGGGTGCGGGCGAGCGAACTGCGCAAGAAGCTCGCGCACTACTACAGTAACGAAGCTGCGAATCGCTCCGTCTGCATCGAGCTGCACAGCGGCTCCTATGTTCCGCGATTTCACTTCGCCGGAGATGGGGAGACGGCGGCCGGAAAGAGCTCGCGGCTCGCGCTTGCTCCGGCAACTTCCGCGCCTGTCCCCGATCGCGATTCCTCTGCCGCGGGAAATGCGTTGCCCGCAGCTCGCCGGCGGGAGCAAAACTGGCCGCGTCTGCTGCGATACGGCATTCCGGCCGTGATTGCCGGCGTGTTGCTGGCTTTTGCCGTGGCAGCTCTGCTGCGATATCGCAGAGCGCCGGCGGGCTCGCAGGAGATCCGCTCGATTGCGGTTCTGCCCTTCGATAACCTCTCCGGCGCGTCCTCCCAGGACTTCTTCGCGGATGGACTGACCGAGGAGCTGATCAACGATCTCGGCCAGGTTTCCACTCTTCGCATCATCTCATTCACCTCCTCGATGAGCTTCAAGGGCACGCAGAAAGAGCTGCCGGAGATCGCGCGGGAACTGGGGGTGGATGCGGTGGTGGAGGGCGGAGTGCTGCGCGATGGAAGCCAGGTGCGCATCAGCGTCCAGCTCATCGATGCCCGCGCCGACCGGCCGGTGTGGGCCAGCAGCTATGTTCAGGACATCAGCAGTGTCTTTGCCTGGCAGGGCCAGGTTGCGCAATCCATCGCCGAGGAAATCAGCACCAAGGTGACGCCGGAAGAGCAGGCGCGGCTGGCGCGCAAAGGCAGTGTGGATGCGCAGGCTCAGGATTTTTATCTGCATGGGCTGCTGCTGCGCAATGCCGCCGATTGCCAGCAGGCCATCGACTATTTCCGCCAGGCGATCGCGCGCAGTCCGGACTACGCGGAGGCCCACTCGGCCCTGGCCAGTTGTTACGGAATGCTGGGCGAGTCGGGTCATATGCCCTACCAGGAAGCCTTTACGCAGCAGAAGGAGGAAGCGCTGAAGGCGATCGCTCTGGACGACTCCCTGTCCGAGGCACACGCGGAGCTGGCCAACACCGCCATGACACTGGACCGCAACTGGCCCACCGCGGCCGCAGAATTCCGCCGCGCCCTGGAGCTGAATCCCAGCTCGGCCACGGATCACGAAAAGTATGCATTCTATCTGGTCCGCACCGGCCAGCCTGAGCAGGCCATCGCCCAAATCGAGCAGAGCGTGGAGTTGGATCCGGTCTCCAGCAGCACCTTTCACTCCGAAGGCTTCATCTACTATTTCGCCCACGATTACGATCAGGCGCTGGCGGTAACGAAGACCGTGCAGGGCCTCAACATCAACCTTCCCGACTGGAAGTTTTTGCTGGGCGCCATCTACGCGGCCAACAAGAAGTTTCCGCAATCCATCAAGGCATTCCTGCAGGCTGGGAACGATCCCTACACGCTCGGGCATCTCGGCAACGTGTATGCGCGCTCCGGCCAGACGGCAGGGGCGAAGAAGACCATCGAGCTGCTGGAGAAAGATGTGCGCCGGGACGATGTGGGCCGCTACGAGATTGCTCTGGTCTACGCCGGACTGGGCGACAAAAACGCGGCTTTCCAATGGCTCGATGCGGCGTATCGCGCGCACGATGTGGGCCTGGTCTATCTCAGAGTCGATCCATGCCTCGACCCGCTGCGTTCCGATCCGCGCTTTGCCAATCTGCTGCAGCGCGTAGGCCTGGCAGGATAATTCTTGACATGGCAAAAGCGGCGGCCCTACCGTAGGGAAAGGTTTCCCCGGCAGGATCTCACACTCATTGGCGGAAAGGCAGCGATGGCCCGGCAGGCGGTCCTTCGACGCGCGGCTTTTGTTCTTGTGCTGGGCGCCGCGCCTCTCCTCTCGCTGCGGGGCCAGCAGGGCGGCATGGCCAGCGGAACCGCCCAAAAGGCGGAATTCGACGCGCAGCACCGGCCCATCACCGCCGGCGGATTCGTCGCGAGCGGTCCCATCGTCTTCGAGAACGTCGCGCGGCAGGCCGGCCTGACCACCTGGCACAACACCAATGGCACGCCGCAGAAACGCTTCATCGTGGAAGCCAAAGGGTCCGGCGTTTGCCTGCTGGATTACGACAACGACGGCTGGCTCGATATCTACCTCGTCAGCGGGTCCACCTTCGACGCGCGCTCCGGCAAAACCACCCCGCCGCACGCGGCTCTCTTCCACAACAATCACGACGGCACCTTTACTGACGTGACCGAGAAAGCCGGTGTGGCCAACAACCGCTGGGGGCTGGGCTGCGCCGTGGGCGATTACGATAACGACGGCTGGGCCGATCTCTATGTCACCAATCTGGGAGGCGACCGCCTCTACCACAACAACCACGACGGCACCTTCACCGACGTGGCGGAGAAGGCCGGCGTGGCCCTCGACAGCGATAACCCCGCGATTGCCGTCGAGCATACCGGCGCCACCTTCGGGGATTACGACGGGGATGGACGCCTCGATCTGTTTGTCGCCGGATACATTCCGTTCGACTTCGATCACCCGCCGGTCTCCGGCGCCAGCACTGTATCGTATTCGCTCTGCCAGTATCGCGGAGTGCAGGTTATGTGCGGCCCCCGCGGACTGCGCGGCGCGGAGGATCATCTCTTCCACAATAATGGCGATGGAACCTTTACCGACGTCAGCGTGAAGGCCGGCGTGAGCGATCCGCACCGCTATTACGGTCTCGGCGCCCTGTTTGCCGATGTGAACAACGACGGCAAGCCCGATCTTCTGGTCGCCAACGATTCCTCTCCGAATTATCTGTACATCAACAAAGGCAACGGAACCTTTGAGGACGACAGCTATATGAGCGGCTACGCGGTGGATCAGGACGGCCGCGACGTCGCTAACATGGGCATCGCGGCCGGCGACTACCAGAACAACGGGCACCTGGACGTGGTGAACACCGACTTCTCCGATGACTACGACATCCTGTTTCAAAACGATGGCCAGGGGAACTTTACCGACGTCAGCTACGCGGCCGGCATTGCGGCGTCTACCGTGCCCTTTGTGGGTTTTGCAGATGGTTTCCTCGACTACGACAACGACGGCTGGAAGGACCTGCTCATCGTGAACGGCCACGTTTATCCGGAGGTCGATCAACAGCCGGACTGGGGCATGAGCTATGCGCAGCGCCCGCTGCTGTTCCGCAACCTCCATAACGGGAAATTCCAGCTCGTCCCCGCCGTTGAGGGATCGGGTCTGGCGGAGGTCAGCGTGGGCCGCGGCGCCGCTTTCGGAGACCTCTTCAACGACGGCAAAATCGACGTGGTCATCAATAACGTCGATGGCGTCCCCGTTTTGCTGCGAAATATCGACCCCGACCACAATCACTGGGTGGAGCTGAAACTGACAGGCGGGGCTAAAAGCCCGCATGACGCGGTGGGGGCGACCGTCTATCTCACGGCTGGCGGAATTCGCCAGCGCGGCGACGTTCTCAGCGGCGGCAGCTATCTCTCATCCAACGACATGCGCGTTCACTTCGGCCTGGGGGATGCGGCGAAGGTGGATGCCGTCGAAATCCACTGGCCGAGCGGGACGACGGAGAAACTGAGCCTGCCCGCGGTGGATCGTATCTTCACCGTCGAGGAGGGCAAAGGAATCACCGGCGAGCTATGTGTCCTATGTAAGACCGCAAAACCATGAGCGTTGTTTCCCCTGTGCGGCGATGGGAGCGGAAGAAGCGCTGGACCGCATCCAGGAAATTGCTCCTTCGGTACCGGTGATTCTGTCGAGCGGAGCAGTGAAAACTCTATATGTTCGCGGACACAGGCAGCTCTTATGTTTCTCTGGCTAGCCGGAGGTGGGGAGAAACGCGCCGACGAAACCTCGCCAGGGGTCATCATCCGTCCATCCGAATCAGGCAGGATCAGACAGCAGTTTCGGCGAACCCCTTCGCCGCGTGGGGCAGTTTCGAGCAGCCCACATCGCGAGTTTATCAGCACTGGAAGGGAGAGCGGGGCGCATTGCCGCCGAATCGAGGCCGTTCAGGGCGCGGAGGCGCGGCGGTCGAGGACGACCATATCCCAGTAATCGAGCGAGGGGAGGACGAAGTCGACGTAGCGCTGGCCGCGGTCGTCGCCGCGGGTGAAGGCCAGCGGGTGGTATCGTCCTCCGTCGACATCGGGCGAGGCCCAGCCGGCGGAGGCAATGTCGGCGTCGACGGCGACGCGGACTTTGAGGGCGGTGAGCCGCGGTGCAGGAGGGCGGTCGGCGCGGACGTCGCGCCAGTGCGGATCTGAGGAGCCCTCCAGATTGATGAAGTGCACCATGGTGCGATCGCCCTTGCGGCGAGCGATGGTCCAGATGGTGTTGGGCACGCCGTAGGGGCTGGATGGCTGGCCGCTGACGGTAACGGCGGCGTCGGCCGGAGCTACCTCGTAGCGGAGAACGTTCTCATACGCGGTGAGGAAGTCGTAGTAGTGGCGGAGGGCCGCGGAGAGCTGCGGCGTTACGGCAAACCTGGTGTCGGCGGGAAAGTATTCGTCGGATAACATCCGCGAACCATCGCCTAACTCGATGTGGGAGGCTCCCGAGGCGAAGATGACGGCGTCGGCCAGCAGCACGCCTGGGGCGTTGAAATCCTTCGCCGCCAGGGGAGGGTCGTCCTTCTGCTCACGCTGCAGATAGGCAGCGAAGACCAGGCCAGCGGCGGGATTCGCGGCGTGCACCTGCTCGGCCGCGTCCTGAATGCTCGCGTAGGTTTCGTGGTCTTCCCAGAGTTCGGAGTAGACAAAGTCGGCATCGGAGCGGGCGGTTTCATCCTGGCCCCAGGTGTTGACGGTATTCAGGACGATGCGTTTATCGAGAGCCTGCTTTGCGTTGTCGATGAAGGGGCGGAATCCGTCGATGAAGTTCACATAGGCGCCGTTGTAAGCATAGGCGCCGCGGGTACCGAAGGTGTCGATGTGCCAGCCGTCGAAGGGATAGACGCGGAAGAGGTCGGCCATCTGCCCAAAGAGATAGCGCTGCCACTGGGAAGAGTTCTGATTCATGTAGATCAGGCGAGGCGTGACCCAGCCGCCTCCGTCGGGCAGGTCAAGACCCTTTGCGGTCTGGAGGGTACGCGGCCCGTTCGGGGTATCCCATGTGGCCCACTGCAGGCGGACGCCGGAGCCGTCAGTGAAGGCGTCGACGTAGGCGCTGTAACTGCTGTTGTAGGCCATGCTCATCATGTTGTGGCGACGAGCGGCGGCAAGAAATGCGTCGACGATAGCGCGGCTGACGGTTCTGCCGGCGATGTCATGCCATTCGGGAGCGGGGTGGTCCACGGTGCCGGCCAGCGGATGACTGTGCTGGTACTGAAAGTCGTAATACTCGAGGCCGTTGATGTGGAACTTATTCAGCTCGGCGATCCAGGCGTCGGGTTCGGCTCCCTCCTGCTTTGAGTAGTGGGCGAGATAGCCGTAGCGGGGAAAGCGGTTCCACTCCGAGGAGACGTCAATGGCGGTCTGGGAGCGGGCGAGTTCCTCTCCGTCAGAGCCAAGGAGGCGGACGTCGGCGAGGTAACCCATGTAATCCTGGGAGGGGGGTGTCCAGCGCATGCGAACCTCGACGGGATTCGGCCCCGAGAGGGTGACGGGCTGCGCGATCTGGGCGACCTGCGCGTCCAGGTGCCAGAAGGTGGCTTTTAGGGTCGCGTGGAGCGGGTTGCCAGCAGCGGGGGCTTCGAGAGAAACCAGGAGAACAACGTCTTCGCCCACGGCGTAGCGCGCCTTGTCCGGGTACACGTCCTGGATTTTCTGCCCTGGCGCCCACTGGCAGCAGATCGGCAGCAGGATGACCAGCAGAACGCAGCGCCAGAGTCTCATGCAGAGAATCTAGTTCGGGTGCGGTGAAGAAAGGGTGCGCTTTCTCCGAGGTTTTGCTTAAGTTATTTCTCTAGTGGAAGTTTTCGACGAGGGAGATGTTGCTTCCGGCCTCGGCCATGTCCGCATAGATGAGCCAGCGGCCGTCGGGCGAGATGCTGAGCCCGGACAAGAGGGTCGGCTCGTGGTCCAGAACATGGACCTGCACGCTGTGGCTGGGCGCGGCGTAGCTGACAAAGTCGATGGAGCTCTGAGCGCCACTGGAATTGAGGTAATAGATGCCGTCCTTCGTGAGGGTCCAGTAACCCTGAAAGCCGTCCGGAGGGCTCTTGAGGACCTGCTCTTCGGGGCCGCCGCCGACCGAAATGCGCCACAAGCCGGAAGCCTGGGGCCGGGAATAGTAGACCCAGCGGCCGTCGGGCGAGGCGAGGGCGATCATGCCGCCATCTTTGGTGAGCTGCTGGGGCGTGCCGCCGGTCGCGGCCACTTTCCAGATCTGATAGCTGCCGCTGCGATTGGAGCCGAAATAGATGGTTTTGCCGTCCGGCGACCAGCTGGGAACGATGTCGTTGTCGTTGCCGCTGGTGAGAGGGTGCGGAAGTCCTCCGTCGGGGCTGGAGAGAAAGATGTGGGCGCGGCCATCGGGGCGGGAATCGAAGGCGATCTGGCGGCCATCGGGGGACCAGTGGGGGCTTCCGGTGAGCGCTCCGCCGAAGGAGGTGAGCTGCACCGGGTCGGAGCCATCAGCGGCGCAAGTCCAGATTTCCTGGGAGCCGGAGCGCCAGGACTGAAAGGCGATGCGGGTGCCGTCGGGGGAAAACTGCGGCGCGGAGTCCTGCTCGTTGGAGCTGAGGAGCTGATCGGTGAGCACCTTGCGCGCGGAAGATTTCAGATCGACGCGGACGATGTCCCAGCGGCCGGTGCCGTGCGAGTAGGCGAGCAGATTGCCTTTGCGCGAGATGGCGGGGCTGTAGCTGTTTTCGTCGCCGACGGAGACGCGCTCAATGGGACCGCCGATGGCGGGGACCTTCCAGAGAGCGAATTCGCCCTCGCGGTTCGAGGAAAAGACGACGTACTGACTGTCGGCGGTCCAGGTAATGCCGACGACCAGCCGCTGGTCAAACGTGAGGCGCCGGGGCGCACCGCCGCTCGCGTCCATCACGTAGACATCGCGTACCGAACCCTCGGGGCTGCGGATGAAAGCGATCTTCGTGCCGTCGGGAGACATGACCGGGGTCCAGTCTCCATCCCAGGAAGCGGGGGGCGAGGTGAGCCGGGTTCTGGCGAGGGTATCGATGGAGAGAGAGAAGAGAGCCGACGGGCCATCGCTGGAGAGGCGGTCGGGGAAGATGAGATGCTTGCCGTCGTTGGTCCAGGTGAGGCCGGCATACTCCCAGGAGGTGGGATCGGTGAGCGTATAGAGCCGCCGCTCCGGGCCGCCGATGGCTGGAACAATATAGATACCGTTGCCGGCAGAGGAGAGACGGGTGAAGGCAATGTATCGGCCATCGGGCGACCAGGCGGGGCCGACATCCTCGGCGGGATCGGTGGTGAGCCGCAAGGGGGTGGAGGTCCCCAGGATCTTGACGTAAATGTCTTTGTTATCCGCGTGAGGGCCGTTCCAGACGAAGGCGATCTGATTGCCATCGGGAGAAAAGGCCGCCTGGCCTTCAGAACCCGGGTAGCTGGTGAAGGGGACGATGGTATAGGCGGTGTTGGCCGGTCCGGTGGGGGGGTGGGGCCGGAAATGCCACCACGCCAGGGCGGCCGCGATGACGATGAGAACTCCGGGGACGGCGATCCGGGGAAGGACGGAACGGGTGCGTATGGGCGCGACCGACTGCCGGGGAACGGCTGACGGGGGGCTGCCGTTCCATTGGGCGGGCGGAGGGGACGCTTCGGCGGGCGGTATGGCCGGCTCGGTTTCCGCCGCGGGAGCGTTCAGCTTTCCGTTCGCAGATCGATGAGAAACAGTCGCGATGAGGCGATAGCCGGTCTTGGGAATGGTTTGGATCACCCGGGGCGAACGGGCATCGTCGTCGAGGACCCTGCGGATCTCGGAAATCGAGCGGGTGAGGACGTCTTCGCCGACGAAAACACCGGACCAGACGGTGTTGAGGAGGCGATCCTTGGAAATGACCTCGCCGGGATGGGACGCCAGGAGGACCAGGACCTGCATCACCTTGGGCTCCAGATGCAGGCTCGTGCCTTCCTTTTCAACACAGTTGATTT
The DNA here is from genome assembly GCA_049671725.1 of Acidobacteriaceae bacterium. Classification (GTDB taxonomy): domain Bacteria; phylum Acidobacteriota; class Terriglobia; order Terriglobales; family Acidobacteriaceae; genus Palsa-343. The sequence continues at coordinate 54,676 of JBATVK010000136.1, read as the reverse complement.
GCGGTCGGACATGCCAATCGCCGATGCAAAAATCGCTCTGCAACTCTGACCCAGCCTCCCCGGAATGCCCGAATTATAGCTCCCGAGCGCAGAGGCGAGAGTAAGCTATGCTCCCCGGGGAGGCTCAGAACTTCCTTAGCAAAAGCTCAGCATTGCCCCATGACAGTTGTTGTTGCGCGGTCCTAGTGTTTGGGCCGGAGTGGCTTCCCCGCAACCAGACGACGAAAATCGCCCTCCTGTTTCAATCATTTGGAGGTAAGAGATGGCTCAGATTCCTGACGGCAGAGAGAACTGTTCCTGGATGCGCGCGGCACGGTGGGTGGCGCTTTGCTGCGCGGTGCTGCTGGCGGCACCGTGGCTGGGCGCCCAGGTGACGAACGGGATCTCCGGCACTGTGACCGATCCCACCGGAGCGGCGATCCCGGGAGCCAGCGTGACCGTCACGAACGAGGCGACCGGGGTGGCGACCCACGCGGTGACCACGGGGGTGGGGACCTACGCCGTGACCGGGCTCAACCCGGGCTTCTATACCGTCGCGGCGGAGGCGAAGGGATTCCAGAAGTTCTCGAAGACCGGCATTAGCGTCGAGGTGGGGACGCCGGCGACGATCGACATCCAGATGGTTCCCGGGGCGGCGACGCAGACGGTGAACGTGGTGTCGCATTCGATCGCGCTGGACACGACGCAGCCGGACGTGGGCACGACCCTGGAGCCGAAGGTGCTGAATGCCCTGCCCGTGGAGCTGAGCGGGAACGCGCGGCAGATCGACCAGTTCATTTTCCTGTCGCCGGGGGTGCAGGGGAGCACGTTCTCGCGGGAGATCGACGGCGGCACGAATTTTGAGAACGAGGTGCTGTTCAACGGCATTCCGATTGCGATGCCGAACCTCGAAGGGCAGCAGACGTACATGAACCCGCCGTACGAGATGGTGAACGAGTTTCGTGTGGAGCGGGCGACGTTTTCGGCGCAGTACGGCCTGGGCCAGGGAGCGCTGACCTACAACATGGCTTCCGGAACCAACCAGTTCCACGGGGACGCCTTCGAGATCAACCGCAACAGCATGTTCGACTCCGATGGGTTCTTCCCATCAAACTTTAATGCTCAGGGCAAGCCGATTCCGCCGGTCGACCACCAGAACGACTACGGGTTCACGCTGAGCGGCCCCATGTGGATCCCGAAGGTCTACAACGGCCACAACCGGACATTTTTCCTGTTCACCTCGGACTGGTTCCGTGAGAACCAGCCGATTACTTCCATCGGCACCGTCCCCACACAGGCGATGACGCAGGGAGATTTCAGCAATTTCGTGGACTCCAACGGGAACCAGATACCCATCTACGATCCCACCACCGGAGCCCCGTTCCCCAAGAACATGATTCCCACCACGCGGTTCAGCAATCTGGCGAAGGCGATCCTGCCGTCCATCCCGGCGCCGAATCGCCCCGGCACCAACTACGGACTACAAAGCAACGAATCACCCGCGGTGCATAACGATCCGATCATGGAGAACCTGTACGGCTTCACGGTCGACCATACCATCACGCCGTCGCAAAGCATTCACTTCTCGATGTGGCGCGACAATCAGACTACGACTCCGTACAACTACGCGCCGATCGTGCCGGATACCAACGAACTGCAGAGCGCGCAGGACGACTACAACTACGCCGATGGATTTCTGCTGAATTACGTGAACACTGTCACGCCAAATCTGGTGGCGACGGCCGGCATCGGGTGGTACGGGAAGCTCGACGGCCAGTCCAGCAAGGATCTCGGGCATCCGTTCGCGGGAGTGGAGAACAGCACGGACTTTCCGAATGTCACCTTCAACGGACAGAATGCCATCACCGGGTGGGGCGTGTCGCCGGGGGAAACCGCTAACACCGATCGCCAGCTGGGGCTTTCGTTTGTGAACAACTGGCTGTGGAGCAAGGGGCGCAACACCTTCAACTTCGGCGCCGTAGCCATCCGTGAGTACGAGGATCAGCAGTCCTGCACTTCGTGCGCGGGCCAGTTCAATTTCAGCCAGGCGGAAACCTCTACGCCCGACCCGTCCGACCCCAACTTCGGAAGCTACGGGAGTTCGTTCGCCAGCTTCCTGCTTGGTGAAGTCGATTCCGCGAACCGCATCGAAGCCAACGAAATGGACCTGCGGAACTTCGACTTCTCACCGTATGTCGAGGACGACATCAAAGTGAGCCATCGGCTGACGATCAACGCCGGACTTCGCTGGGACATTATGGTGCCCTTCACGGAGAAACATAACTACATCGTCTTCCTGAACGAGACGGCGCCTGATCCGGGGGCGGCCAATCTGCCGGGCGCGGCGAGCCGTTTCGGCAACTGCAGCGGCTGCGCGGGATTCGACCGCGCGGCGATCGACTGGAAACAGTTCGGGCCGCGGCTGGGAGTCTCATACATGGTGAACGACAAGACGGTGGTGCAGGCGGGCGGGTATATCGTCTACCTGCAGGGAGGCGCGTACGAATTCGGCACCGCCAACGTGGTCGTGACCATGGGCAATCTGCTGGTGGGCGAATTCAATCGCAGCTCCACGGGGAGCAGTACGCCGGGATACGGGAACTGGGACAGCAGCACGCTGCCGCTGCCGCCGGTGGTTCCGTTTAATCCGTCGATGGGGAACGGCAACAGCATCACCTACTTCAACACCGATCTGGGGCGTGCACCGTACGATCAGGCGTGGAACCTGACGGTGCAGCGGCAGCTTCCGTGGACGATGTTCCTGACGGCTGCTTATGTGGGCAACCGCGCGGTGCACCTGCCGTCGGGGATGAATCCGATCAACCAGCCGAACCCGTCCATCCTCAGCTACGGCTCGCTGCTGAGCCAGCCAGTGAACTCTCCGCAGGCCATGGCGGCGGGCATTCAGGATCCATACCCGGCGTTTGTGAGCGAGTTTGGCGGCGGGGCCACGGTGGAACAGGCGCTGAAGCCGTTCCCGCAATACACCAACGTGCAGAATCTCTACGACGACGCTGGCTCGTCGTACTACAACGCGCTGCAGCTGCAGGGAGAAAAGCGGTTTTCCAACGGGCTGAGCTATCTGGCTTCGCTGACGCTGGGACGAGAGCTGACGAATGCGGACCGCGCGTTTTCGGCATACTTCAACACGCCGCTGAACAAATACGACCAACGTCCGGAGTTCGCCGTTTCCAATGACGACCAGAAATATCTGGTGCGCGTGGCGACAACCTATGCCCTGCCCTTCGGCCCGGGCCAGGAGTTCCTGAATAACCGCGGGATTACCGGCGAGGTGCTGGGAGGATGGCAGATGAGCGGCATCTTCGACTACGAGGGAGGGACGCCGATTGGGCCGACGGAAAGCCTGAGCGGCATCGACGGGTTCGATCGCCCGCTGGTGGTGCCTGGAGTGAAGCGGCAGACCTTCAATTACGATCAGGCGAAGGATTACTTCCTGGGAAAACTGGGCACGCCGCCGAAGATGTTCACCACCGATGCGTTTACGCCGACGGCGAATCAATATGTGCTGGGAGATTCGGCGAGGAACTACGCATCGTTGCGGAATCCGCCGCCGAGGATGGAAGATCTCGATGTGATCAAGCACTTCGGCATTACAGAAAAGATCAGCGCACTGCTGCGCCTCGACTACTTCAACGCATTCAACCGGACCGTCGTCTACGGGCCGGACAACAACATCGAAGACTCGACGTTCGGCGAAGTGACCGGCGAAGGCTCGGCAATCATCAACCGCCAGGGACAGGCGACGTTCCGCATCGAGTTCTGAGGCGAGTTGATTCCCGCTCAGGCCAACGGCGGGCTTGAGTGGGCTACGCGGCAAGGGCGGAGAAGGCGGTCTAGCTCGTCGAGGGCTTCGCCGGAAGTGCGCTTGTCCGAAAGGAAATCGCGGATGATGTCGGCGGCGCGGTTCTGATAACCCACGAATCCGGGGAAGCGAGGACGTAGCCAGGCCTGCTCGAGGACGGGTAGGGTGGCGCGGAAGTATCCTTTGGCAAGAGCGTTGGCGGCGGGGTCAGTCCACGCGGAGTGAGCGGCGGGCTGACCGCCGGACTCGACGTAGAGGGTTCGCTGGCAATCGGCGCCGGCGACCCACGCGGCGTATTCCAGGGCGATATCGCGATGCGGCCAGCGCGCAGAGATGGCAAGTCCCGCGCCACCGAGCGTGGCTCCCACGGGGCCGCGGCCGGCGGAAGGGATCGCGCCGAAGGAAAGGACACGGGAGCGGTAGCCAGGTCGCGCGTAGTTGGAATAGCCGAAAGCGAGCGGGCAGTAAGCGACCTGATCGGTGGCGCTCATGCGCTCCCAGACGGCGATGGGATTCTCAGAGCGCGCTTCGGGCGCGGAGCAATCGCGGAGACGGCGCAGAAGGTCGAGAGCGTACGGGCCGGTTTCGCTGCTGACCAGGATGCCCTCCGAGGCGAAGGCGGGATCGCCCGCGTTGGCGCAGAGCGTGAAGAAGCACATGAGCGAGTCGAGGGGCCAGAGTGGGAGCGAGACGAAGCCGGTGCGGACGCGAGCCAGCTCGAAAACATCGTCCCAGGTTTGGGGAAGGCCGGCTCCTTCGCGCTCGAGGAGATCGGCGCGATATCCGGCGACCTGAGCGGCGGCATCGATGGCGAGCGCCCAGAGGTGGCCGTCGTATTCATAACTCGCGTGGGAGGAGCCGGTGGTGTTGCGGGCAAACCCGGCGATCTGCGCGGCCGGCAGATGCTCGTCAAGAGGCAGAAAGCAGCCTGCGCGAGCGAGCGCGCCCATATAAGGATGGTCGAGAACGACGAGGTTGTACTGCTCGGCGAGACTTTCGACGGGGGCTTCGCCGAACTCACTGAGGCTGCGCGCCTCCCACTCGATCACGACATCGGGGTGCGACTCGTGAAAGCGGGCGGCAGTGGCGATCATGGGCGCGAGACCGCGGTCGTGCTTCCAGGTCATGCCGCGCAGGCGGATCATGCCGGGTTCTCGCGGGCGCCGACGACACCGTCTTTCTGAAGCTGCTTGATCTCGGCTTCGGTGTAACCCATTTCGCGCAGCATCTCGTCGGCGTGTTCGCCGAGGAGAGGCGGGCGGTGGATTTCGCAGGGCGTGCGGCTGAAGCGCGCGGGAGGACCGACAGTGCGGAAGCTGCCGACTTTGGGATGGTCGAAGCTGACGATGGATTGGTTGTGAACGATCTGCGGGTCGTGCTCCATCTGGGGAAAGGTGTTGACGGGAGCGCACCAGATGTCGGCTGCGAGGAATATCTCGAGCAGCTCGGCGGTGGTTTTGGCAGCGAAGCCGGGCTCGAGCGTGCGCTTGACCTCGTCGCGATTCTCGATGACGTTGCGGGAGTCGTTGCCTTCGTAGCCGGGGATGCCGATGAGGTCGGCGATTTTGCCGATGGGCATCATGGCGATGACGATGTAGCCGTCTTTGGTGCGATAGATGCCCATGGGCGCGCCGACGCAGGGGTGTCCGATGCCAGCGGCGCTGCGCTGGGGGATGTGGCCGGTGTTGAGGTAGAGAGTGATTTCCTGGGTGGCGAGCGAGAGGATGGAGTTGAGCAGGTTGATATCGATGCGCTGGCCGAGGCCGGTGCGGTTGCGCTCATACAGGGCGGCGAGGATGGCGCCAACGATGTGAAAGGACGCGGTGATATCGGCAACGCCCATGCCGACGGGCGAGGGGGGATCATCGGCGTTGCCCTGGAGGTTGAGGACTCCGGCAACGGCCTGCGCGAGAAGATCCTGGCCGGGGCGGGTAACATAGGGGCCGTCCTGACCCCAGCCGCAACTGGCGCAGTAGATGAGTTTCGGATGGATTGCGGAGAGGGCCTGGTAGCCGAGATCGAGACGATCCATGACGCCGGGGCGGAAGTTTTCCAGCAGCACATCGCAGGAGCGGATGATGCGCAGAGCGGCCTCGTTGCCGCGCGGATCCTTGAGGTTGATGGCTATGCTGCGCTTGCCGCGATTGAAGGCGAGGAAGGAGACGCTCTCGCCGTTGATCCAGGCGTCGCCGAGCGACCAGTTACGCTGCCAGTCGCCCTGGAGCGGCTCGACCTTGAGGATGTCGGCACCCATGTCGGCGAGCATCTGGGTGGCGTTGGGGCCCTGGACTAACTGGCTGAAATCGGCGACGCGCAGGCCTTGTAATGGTCCGCTCAAGATTTTCCTCCGTGTGGCGTGGGTCTGGAGTCGGGCTGCAGATGGTTCACCATGCGGGACTCGGCATCGAGAATGCTTTCAATCATGGACAGGCGATCGCGGCCGGGGACAAATTCGAGGCGGCGAATGCCGAAGGGATCGATCTCGTCGCGGATCTGGCGTAACTGCTCGGCGGTGGGCGGCTGAGTGACGGCGAGAGAGTCGGAGACGAGCAGCTCGCCTCCGGTGTTGTCGCGGACTTCGTCGAGGTGCACACCGGGGTGGATGGAGACGAGGCGAAAGAGTCCGTCCTGGTAATTCAGCTCAAAGATGCCAAGGTCGGAAATGAGGCGGACGCGGCCGGGCTGGAGGCCCGCAGCGCGGCGCTCTTCATCGGTGAGCAGGCCGCGCGAGGCGGTGCAGAAGTCGACGGCTTCAACGAAACGCTCGCGCGAGTGGCGGGTGAGATAGAGGATGAAATGGCGGTGCAGATTGGCGACATCGGCCATGCCGCCCTGGCCGGGCAGGCGCAGGCGCTTCTCTGCGGAGCCGACCCAGGCATTGTTGGTGCGGCCGCGGCGATCGATTTGCGCGACTGTGATGACCTCGTGGGTGATGCGGCCCTGCTGGTAATACCAGTGGTAGGTTTCGTCGCCACCCCAGCAGGCCTTTGCCGTGGAAAGCTGAAGCGGCTCAGCAGCGGTGAGCGACATGGGGTGGAAGTCGATATCGATGAAGCCGCCGTTGAGCGCGATGATGGTGAGCTGCGGAGCGTGAGTCTTCTTCGCGAGGAGATAGGAGACCATGGCGAGGGGCGAAACGGAACCGACGGAGCAGATGCTGTGGTTGTCGTATTCGCGCGAGAGCGTGACGGCGAGTAACTCGTCGATGGTCGGGGAGGGGGAGTCGACCGGGATGCGGAAGCGTTCGAGTAACTGCGGAGTGAGGTCGGCGATGCGGATGGCGGGCACGACGGAGAGAAGCTTTTTGCGGGCAGAATCGGCAACCTGCGGCAGAGCGGGTTCGCGAGGCGCGATGGACGCGGAAACGGTCTCCCGCGCGGAGCGGCGGCGAGATTGCTCCTCGCGGACGTAGTGCAGGAGCTGGCGATAGTCGGTCGAATAATACGGCAGGCAGGAGGTGGGCCACGCACCCCAGGGCTGATGCGCGACGGCGGAGACGAATTCGCGGGGGAGGACGAAGGAACGGGGTGCGTCGCCGAGGATGCCGGTTTCGACGATTTCTTCCGCGGTAACCAGAACCTTCTGCGCAGCGCCGAGCAGGGAGAGATCGAAGCCGCGCGCGCCCTGGATTTCGATATTGCCGGCGCGATCGGCGCGCTGTGCGTGGAGCAGGAGGACATCGATATCGAGGCGGCGAGCCTGACCAATAGGCTCTCCGGTGAAGACGGAGGGCGCCGACTTCCAGAAGTCGCCATGCTGCATGAGATCGGAGCCGATGGGGAGCTGGAACGGCATTGCAGGCAGGCGGAAGTGGGCGGCGTGGAGGGCCTGCATCATGGCCAGCGCGGACCACTCTTCGACTTCGATCTGATCGCGTTCGAGGGCCTCGCGAAAACGCGGGGCGAGACCGAAGATATCGAGACTGGAGAAACAGAAGATAAGGCGGCGAACGGCGCGGGCCTCGAGGAAAAGTTCGAGGGGAAGGCCGCCGCCCCAGCTAATGAAGACAAAATCTTTCTTGCCGTTGGCGAGAACGCGGCGCATGAGGGCGATGGGCAGACGCGAGAGGTGAACTCCGCCGACGCCAAGGCGGATGCCGCTGGGAACGCTGCGGGCGAGATCTTCGATGGAGACGATTTCAGTCATGGTGACAATGCTCGGTGCGGTTGAGGCTCACAGGACGCGGCAGGAGACGCCTCCGTCGATATTGAGACACTGCCCGGTGATCCAGGAGCTTTCGTCGCCGGCGAGGAAGAGCGCGCCCTGGGCGATGTCAAGGGGCTGGCCGAATCGTCCCAGAGGATGCATCTTGGCCCACGCGGCGCGAAGGGCGTCGGGATCTGGAACGCGGGCGAGAACATCGTGATTCATGGGCGTATCGACGGTGCCGGGCGCGATGCAATTGACGCGGATGCCTTCTGAGGCATACTCGCGGGCCAACTGGCGGGTGAGGCTGATGATGCCACCCTTGCTGGCGGCGTAATGCGGATAACCTGGAAATCCGAAGAGACCCTGCACGGAGGCGATGTTGACGATGGCGCCGCGATGGAGGCTGAGCATGCCGGGCAGCACGTGCTTGGTGCACAGGAACATGCTGGTGAGATTCACATTGAGGATACGCTGCCAGTCTTCGAGGCTGAGCAGGTGCGCGGGCGACTCATGGGCGATGCCGGCGACGTTGAGCAGGATATCGACGGGACCGAAGCGGCTGCGGGCGACTTCGACAGCAGCCTGAACGTCGGCCTCAATGCTGACATCGGTGCGGTGGAAGAGGCACTCGCCGCCGGCCGCGCTGATTTCACGCTCGGTTTCGGCTCCGGCCTGCTCGTTGATGTCGGCGGCGAGGACACGGGCGCCTTCCTGAGCGAAGAGCACGGCCGTCGCCTTGCCGATACCCATGGCGGCTCCGGTCACCAGAGCGATTCGATTGTGCAAACGCATGGGTCAGCCTCCAGGTGTGGCGTTCGGTCGAAGCTGCAAAGATATCATGCCTCATTGATACTTTGAAAGCATTCATTTCGAGAACCCGCGGATGTTTCGGTGTGATTTAATTCCTCTTGTGCCGCGGCTGAAGCGGCAAGCCGTTCCTGGCGGAGGCGTTGATGGAAGTGATCGCGAACGACGGCAACCTGTGCGGCGAAGGGCCGCACTGGGACGAGCGCGAAGATGCGCTGTACTGGACGGATATCGATGGCGAGCGTTTCTATCGGTACCTGTGGCGCGAGCGACGACATGAGCTGGTGCAGGAGGGTTTCAGGATCAACGGATTCTGTCTGCAGGAGGACGGCGGGTTGATGACGACCAGCGGCCAGGGAGCGTGGCTTTGGCGGCCGGGAGAAAAACCGACCCTGCTGGCGTCGGAGGCCGACGGGCAGGAATGCCGGCTGAACGACTGCCTGGCCGATCCGGAGGGGCGGGTCTATGCGGGGTCGTACCACCTGGACGAGGATGGGACGTTTCCACCGAGCTTTCTGTTTCGTGTCGACACGGATGGTTCGGTGCACATTGCGGACGAGGGGATTTGCTTTTCGAACGGGCTGGCGTTTTCGCCGGACTGCAGCACGCTCTACTTTACGGATCTGGGGGCGCGCTGCATTTACGCCTACGACTGGCGTCGCGGCGACGGGAAGCTGAGCAACCGGCGGGTGTTTGTGCGTGTGAACCGATCGGAAGGAATGCCGGACGGGCTGACGGTGGATGCGGAGGGGTATTTGTGGTGCGCGCACTGGTTTGGCGGATGCGTAACGCGCTACGATCCGGACGGCAAGCGCGAACGCAAGGTGGAGATTCCGGCCGCGCAGACTTCGTCGCTGGTTTTTGGCGGACCGGAGCTGGACGAGATCTATGTGACGTCGGCGGCGATGAATAACTGCCTGATGCTGGCGCCGGAGGGGTACGATCCGGCGAAGGTGTTTGTGGGCGGCCCGCTGTACCGATTGCGTCTGGGAATTCGGGGCAAGCTGAAGTTTCGCTCGCGCGTGCGGGCGCCGTTGCAAAACTCCTGAGCCTCGCGCGTAGTTATCGGACGGCCGGCGAGTTACTGCGGGACACCGTCAAATTCGAGATAGACAGACAGGGTTACTTTGCCGGCGACTGAACCGTGATCGAGAGCAGTCCAGGTGAGGGTCTGCGGCGGGGCTTTGTAATTTTCGCCGGGCGCCTCGTAGAACAACTGGATGGGATAAGTCTCGCCGGGTTTGAGGTGATAGAGGAGGTCCTGAATGTTGCCGGTCCAGCCTGGCGGCAGCGCGGGATGGAGGGTAATATCGGCATCGGCGGCGGTGTCGTTGCGCAGCAGCAGCGGAACCCATAGGCGACGATCAGAGCTGAGCGCGCTCTGAGGAGGAACGAGTTTCTCCAGGGAAGTCAGGCTGTGAGCGCGGTAGAACTCGCGGTAGAAGGCCCAGGGTCCACCGAGAGCGAGGCTGATGCCGGCGCGCCGCGGCTCGGTGTACGGAGGGTTGGGGTGGTACGGGATGGGCTGATCCGTAATGCCCGCGAAGACGTCGCCGTTGACGGAAGCGGGAACAAGAGATTTCCCGAGGATGAGATATTCGGGCATGTCGAGGAAGTAATTCAGCACCTGCTGGCTGAAGTCAATCTGGGTGGCGTCCTGCTCCCAGCCGAGGCGATTGATCTCAGAGTAAGGCACCTTTCTGCTGGGCGAGATCTCGCTGGCCAGGTACGCGGGGCCGTGCCCTTTGAGAAAATCCTGGTGACTGGCATCGGAGAAGAAATAGAGTTTCTTCGGCTGCCAGGGAAGCAGACCCTCGCCGTATTGCGAGATGCCATGGGGGTCGCGAGGGGGAGTTAGCTGCTCAGGGAAGTCGGCGGGGTTACCCGCCATATCGAAGGCTTCGACGGCAACCACGGCGGAAGCCTGGTGATCGCCGTGATTTTCTCCGGCAACATAGGCGGGAAGCCAGGTGACGATCACGTCGGGACGGGTGAGCCGGATGAGGCGCACCATGTCGTCGAGCGCCTGGCCATGGCCCATAGTCTCGAGGGAGTGCAGGACATCCTGGGTGGCGGTGTCGCGGCCATCGAGAAACCAGACATTGGTGATGCCGCGTGCAGCCAGCGACTTACGCGCCTCAATTTCGCGAATATCGGCGAGGGCTTTGCCGCGGGCGAGGCTGACGGCATCGGGGCCGGAGCTGCCGCGGTTGGTGAAGATCACCGCGGCGTGCTTGCCCTGGTCGAGGACGGCTTTGGCAAGGAAGGTGGAGACGCCGGTGTCATCGTCAGGATGAGCCACGATGACGAGGACATCGGCTTTGAAGCGAGCGTCAGGCGGAGGGATGGGAGGCTGAGCCTGCTGGGGATGCGAGGAGGCAAAGGCGATCGACAACAGGGCTGAGAGGATGGGTCCGCGAATACGCATGCTGCTCCAGAATGCCAAAAAATATGGGTTTCGACTCTTTTGGAATCGAAACCCACCAGGAGACCCACTGAGGGTCAATAGGAGACTTTGAGGCTAACCTGAACGTTGCGAGGATCGTTGCGGGTGCCGAAGATATCACCCACGTCTCCGTAGTCGATGGTATTGCCGATGTTATAGGAACCGCCGTAGATGGGGTGATTGAAGGCGTTTAGAAAATCGCCGCGAAGCTGAGCGTGCACGCGCTCGGTTCCGAAGTCCTTGGCAAGGCCGAAGTCAAAGTTCTTATTGGCGGCTTCGCGCATGTTGGAGAGGCGCTGCGGCTCGTTACCGTATCTGTCGTAAAAGGGCTGACAGGGCGAGTACGTGCCATATTGGTTGGTGATTTCCTGACAGGAGACGGTCCCGGTGGTATCGTCGCCGTTGGAGCCCGCAAAGGCTGCGGGGTTAATCCACTGCCGACGGCTGCGGTGCGACTCGGGTTTGCCGACCAGGTCCGGCAGGCCGGAACCCGGGAAGCCGAAATCACCGATCGGGTTGTAACTGAACTGAACCGGATTCGGGAGCGGCAGGCCGCTGGCGAGCTGGAAGTCCCCGGCCAGATTCCAGCCACCGACGGCCTGGTTCACCCACTGATTGCTGCTGGCGCCCCAGCGGCGGCCGTGACCGTAGGGCAACTGATAGAGAAAGGCCTCGGCAAAGCTCTGGGGAACGTCGTGGGTGCTGACGGCGTAATCCAGTTTCGGATTCATGGCATCGCGCCACATGTCGTTGATGGTCCAGCCGAGCAGAGCTTCCGATCCGTCGTCGAGGTTCTTGGACCACTGGTAGGTGGTAATGGAGGAGAGGCCGTTGTTGAAGATGTGGTGGAACTTCGCGGACAACGCGTCGAACTGTGAGTCAGCGCCCGGCGTGGAGCGAGTCTGAACGAGCCAGCCGAACTCCGGATAGGGCCGTAGCAGCGCGTTATACGACACAGTGGACTCGCTGAGGTAGTAGTTGGGATTGGTAATGTAGGGAGCTAACGGATTGTTGACGTTCTGGACCAGGTTGTCGAAGCCTAATGCCAGATCCTTGTCGGGCATCTGGTCGAGGTCGAAGTTAGGATTGCCGAAAAGCAGGTGGCGCCCACGGACACCCGTATATCCGATTTCGAAAACATCGTTGTTGCCGAGCTGATCCTGGATGTCGGCGCTCCACTGGTAAAGGGTGCCGACCGGGTGCGGCCCTTTCACCCAGATCTGGCTGTCGCCGGAGCCTACCAGGGTGTTGGCGCCCTGAGAATTGCCGGTGGGCTGCTGAATGCCCTGGGGGAAGGGATCGCTGACCAGGTTATCCGGGGTGAAGCCGCCGTTCGTGGTGGCGATCCAGTTAGTCTGGCCGGTGTAGCCGGGCGACTGGCCGCCGTCGTCGAAGCTGAGCATGGCGGAGGTGGGACCGTAGAAGATGCCCGCACCCGCGCGACCGACGATCTTGTCGGTGAAGCGGTAAGCGAGACCGACTCGAGGCCCAAAGTTGAGGTTGTCGGGATTCCATTCGTAGCGGCTTCTGCCGTCGACGCCGGCATATTCGAACTGCCCATAGTAGGTTGAGCCGGCCGCCGAGCTGATGGGGTTGATAGCGGTCGGATCGAAGTAGGCGACGCGGTTATGCCGCTCGGTGGCGGGGCGCTGATTTTCGTAGCGGAGGCCGGCATCGATGGTCAGCCGCGGAGTAGCGCGCCACTCGTCTTCGAGATACATGCCGAAGGTGTGCTGGCTCATAGCAGGATCCATGCTGATATCGGCCTGGCCGCCGGTTCCGACGCCAAGCAGCATGCTGGCGACCGAATTGCCGCTGAGGTCGCTCGAAGTCGCGGGAACCCTGCAGGGGGCGCCCGGGATGGGATTTCCACTGGAGTCCGTATCAGGGTCGCAGGCGGTGGACTGGGAATCGAAGTTGAAGGTGCCCGGCGCGTCCTCGCGGTTGTTGATCATGCTCACGTCGTAGTTGAAGCCGAATTTGATCGTGTGCTGCCCCAGTTGCCGGGTGAGATCGATGATGCCGGTGGAGTTGTAGCGGATGTAGCGATCGTAGCTGGAGTAGGTGCTGCCCAGGGTGTAATAGCCGGTGGCATTGACCAGGGGAAGCATATTCACCTGGAAGAGGTCAGGCGAGAGGCCGATGGTGCTGGCATTCGCGACACCGTACCCGATGGAGGTCTGGCCTTCCCACCAGCGCGTGTAACCCGCGTAGGCATTGATCACCCATTTAGGGCCGGGAGTCCACGTATCGTTGAAGACGACCTGCATGCCGTGATCGTCGTTATTGGCGCTTTCGTCGGCGCCGTTGCAGAGGAAGCAGGCCGGCGTGTTGTTTTCGCGAATGCGGTCGGACATGCGGACAAACATGCGATTCCGGTCGCTGGGCGACCAGTCGATGCGCCAGTCGAACTTGTCGTTGTCCGTCGTTCCCGGACCCTGCTTGTAGTAGTTATTGGAGTCCATCAGGGTTTGGGTGGAGTTGGCGCGATTGGGAGCGGCGTAGAGGGCGGCGATCTTTCCCCCGACGGAGTTCATCATGCCCGAGGTAATCGTGTTGTCCGATATGGGATCACGGGTGTAATAGGTGTTGCCCTCCGAGTCGGTCGCCTGGCGCGTGGTAAACGGATTGTAGATGACGGCCAGCTGACCATTCTCGTTGTAGGTGTGGGTGAAGTCGCCCCCGACCTCGGCCTGAGTCGGCATCGTATCGAGGCCGCTGTTGTCGGTTTCCGGCTGCCGCAGGCCTTCATAGCCGCCGAAGAAGAAGAGATTGTGCTTCGCCCAGAGCGGGCCGCCGGTGTCGGCGCCGAACTGCTCGCGATGAAATTTGCCCTTGGGCTGGCCGTTGAGGTCGTTGGACCAGATGTTGGCGTTGAGGCCCGAGTTGAGCATGTAGTCGTAGAACTCGCCGTGGAAATGAGGGCCACCGTCCCTGGTGATGAGGCTGACAACGCCTTCACCACCGCGCTCGTACTGGGCGTCGTAGACGTTGTCAATGACCTGCTGTTCCTGCACCGAGTCCTGGATGGGGGAAACCATCAGGCCGCCCCAGTCGATGGCGGTGGAGGGAGCGCCGTCGATGAGGATCTCGGATTCACCCGAGCGTCCGCCGTTGATGCCGAAGGTGCTGCCATACTGATCGAACGAAATGGAGCGGGAGGTCATGCCGCCCTGGGCGGGGGTGGTGCCAGCCAGGTCGTAGACGAAGTTGAGAGGCTGCAGGGTACTCTGCGGCAGCGACTGGAGTAACTGGCTGTCGAGGGTGACGGAGTTGGTGGCGTTCTCGGTGTTCAGGAGGACCGAGGAGCCGGAGACCACAATCTTTTCCTGGGCCGTCCCGATGCGCAGGGAGATGTCGACGGTGGCGGCGATGCTGGCGCGCAGGATCATGTTCGACTTAATGAATTGCTCAAAGCCAGCGGCGGTCACGGTTATTTCGTACGTGCCGGGCAGCAGGTTCTGGAATGTGTAGGAACCCTTGGAATCCGATTTCTCAACGCGGAGATCTTTGGTGTCGACGTTGAGCATTTGCAGCTGAGCTCCGGGAACGACGGCGCCACTGGAATCGGTGACCGTTCCGGAGACGGAGGCGGAAAAGGTCTGGGCCGGAGCGGACTGGCCGGTGAGGGCAGCGAGGAGCAGAAGGAGCGCGGGAAGCAGCGTCTGGGGAACGAATCGGGAAAGCCTCTTTGTGCGTTTAATCACTGGAAATTGCATGACCAAACCTCCTGACGAAAAACGAGGGGAACGGGGCTGGGCGGACCTGGCCCCTGAATGTGTGGTGCTTGAAAGCTTTAATTTTCGGAGCGCCCGTTGACGCAGAGAATAATTAAAAGCTTTCAAATTAGTTCCACACGAGACTAGATTCGGTGCACAAGGGTTGTCAAGCCCTGTTTTTCATTTTTTCGAAAGGCCTTTGCTGCAGCAAACAGCGAGCTTCCGAACGTGACTGAGAGGGGCTCCAGGGGGCGGAACGCGAGGTATGACCGGGCGTCTCTTCCGCGCCAGGACGCTGAAAATGAAGCGATTCAACTACTGCTCGACGCGGTGCAGATAGAAATCGATGAAACGGCGTGGATCAGTGCTGACAGCGACGTCCGCGTTGGGCTTGCCCGGAATCGGGACGGTCATTCCCTGCCCGGTGATCTTGATATTCAGGGGCCGGATGGCGCAAAGGCTGGGATTGAGGAGGAGAGAGACAGCCATGGGATCGTGGAGGGTCGGTACGGGCTGGTTCCACAGACGATAGAGGGTCTGGAGCGCGCTGGTGAGTGGCGTGGCGGGCGCAAAGAGGCGGGCGAGATGAGGCGCATCCATCTGGAGGCGGGCGGTGACGTCGAGCGGCGCCATGAGGATGGGGATTCCCGACGAGAAGACGGCCTGGGCAGCGTGGGCGTCTTCGGCGATGTTGTATTCGGCGGTGGGGCCGGAGCCGGGGTAGTATCCACGGGCAATGGAGCCGCCCATGAGGACGATTTGCCTGATTTTCTTTTTCTCGGCCGGGTACGCGGTGAGCAGCACGGCGATGTTGGTGAGCGGACCGATGGCGACGACAACGATCCTGCCGTGGCCGCGGTCGATTTCATCTTTGAGCAGCTGGACGGCCGGCTCGGAGAGCAGAGTCGGGCTGGTGAAACCATCGGCCCAGCGAGTCTGCGCGATGTTGGGGTTCGAATTGGCAGCGCCGGCAGCTACAGGGACATCGCGGCGACCGGCAACCCAGAGCATTTTGGCGGTGAGACGCGCACGCGCCTGAGTGTCGCCGGTCACAGTGGTGACGGCGCGCAGATCGAGTTCGGGACTCCTGAGTATGAGAGCGAGGGCGAAGGCATCGTCGATGTCCGTGCCGATGTCGGTGTCGAGCACGATGGGAATTGGTCTGGGGACGGCGGCACGGACGCTGAGCGCGATGCCAACGAACGCGAGGCAGACGAGCTTAGTTCTGAACGCGGAGGTCATTATGACTGCTCAGCCAGCCGTTCAAAGGGAGAGGGGATTTCCCCGCGGCTTCAGAAACGCGCATTTTGCTGCCGGGCTGCGATTTCATCAATTGCGCAACTTCGGCTTCGGTGGGCATGGAGGACTGAGCGCCGGCGCGGGTGGCGGAAAGAGCGCCAGTGGCCGCGCCGAAACGGACCGCGTCGGGCAAGGTCAACCCGCGCATGAGGGCGACGGCCAGGCCGGCGTTGAAGGCGTCGCCGGCAGCGGTGGAATCGACCGCTTTGACCTTGAAGGACGGAATCATTTTGCAGAGGCCGTCGGCGGCGACGATGAATGCACCGCGGCTGCCCATTTTTACGATGACGTTGGCGGCGCCGCCGGTCTGAAGCTTGCGCGCGTAGTCGCCGACGGTGGCGGGCGTGAGCTCTTCGGGCGCGATGCCGCAGAGGGCGCAGGTTTCCGTTTCGTTGGGAGTGAGAAAGGTGACGTGGCGGAGCATCCTGCGGGGGATGGGGCGAGCGGGCGCGGGGTCGAGCATGAGCGGGATCTGAAGACGGCTGGCCAGCGTACACAGATACTCGACGGTCTCCATGGGCGTCTCGAGCTGGGTGAGGATGATGCCGGCGGAGCGCAGCTGGGGGAGGGACTTCTCGAGATCCCGCGGCAGCAGCTGGTCGTTGGCGCCGGGGACGACGGTGATGCTGTTCTGGCCTCTGGAGTCGACGGAGATGAGGGCCACGCCGGAAGCTGTTCCCTTCGCTACCGAGACGGAGCGGACATTGACGTGAGCGTCGCGGAGGGCGCGGCGGAGACGAGGGCCAAAGTCGTCGTCGCCCACCTTCGCCACCATGCTGACGGGATGGCCGAGGCGTGCGACGGCCACGGCCTGGTTGGCTCCTTTGCCGCCGTGAAAGGTCTGAAATTTGTCGCCGCGAATGGTTTCGCCGGGAGCGGGGATGCGCTTGCCGACGGATACCAGATCAAGATTGACGCTGCCTACAACTAAGACGGATGAATTCATCTGGACACCAGAAATCGATCAAGAGCGTGCGGCACGGTCGCATCCACCGCGGAGTGCGATCGGCTGCAGAAACGGGAAACGGCGGATACAGGGATCAGGATAGCTTCCGTTTCGATCTTTGAAACCTTTCATTAGAACAGATTTCAAGTTATCGCGCTAACCCGTGCATGTCAAGGTTCCGTTTCCGGACCATGAAAAAACGGGGTACGGAGCCAATGTTGTTATACGCAGCCGTGCTCGCTGTGGATTAGCTCGGCGACGCGATGAAAAGTTTCCACCTGGTTCTCCGGCAGCCGCCCGGTATTGTCAGGGGCCATATTGAGAAGCATGTTGGCGTTCCCTTTCATGCAGAGGCGCCAGGCCTCCGCGATAACCTCGGGACTTTGCGGCTTGTACCAGGGATGCCAGAACCAGGTGTGCATCCAGGGCATGGGCGGATAAATGGGGCCGCTGGGAAACCAGGTTTCAAAGGGCATGTAGTACTGCTTGTTTTCATAGGTGACGTGGGGGTCGTGGCCTTCGAGGGGCGGCAGGGTATCTTCGCCATTGATAACGTCCGTGGGCCAACTTGCCGACTCGCAGGATCGGCCCTGGTTGACGCGGCTCTGCTTGAATCCCTGGTTCATGACGATGATGCAGTCGGGGCTGAGCTGTTTAACGAGCCGGTAGAGTTCCCAGCGCTGCTCCGGACTGAGCTTCCAGGTGATATCGAAGAGCTGGTAGAAGGTGTTGGGATAAAGGGTGTGCAGCTGGGTGATCTGGCGCCTGATGAGATCGAAATACTGGTCGTGGATGGGAGCGTTCCAGTCGAAGATGCCCTCATTGTGGGGGTCGAGGATGCAGTAGTAAAAGCCGGGGCGCAGGCCGTACTCGTTGCAGGCGGCGACGAAAGCGGCCACCACATCGGTCTTGTTGCGGCTCTGAGCGACGCTGTAGTCGTAGCCTTTCGAGTCCCAGAGAGCAAAACCGGACATGTACTTGGCGGTAAGGACGGCGTATTTGGCGCCGAGATTGCGAGCGGTGCGGATCCACTGGCGGACATCGAGATGGGTGGGATCGTAGACGGTGGGCGGAGCCTTGCCGGTGTCGTAGTCGTCGCCAGTGAAGGTGGGAGTGCTGAAGTGGAAGGAGCAGCCGAAGCGGAGGCGCTGGTAGGTGGCCAGAGCAGGAGTAAGCTCGGTGGCGGGCCCGGCCGGGGTATCGGCGGCGAGCAGCGGGCGGGTGAGGGAGCTGACTATGGCGCCCGCGGCGGGGACGGCCATCGCTTTCAGCAAGGTGCGTCTGTTCACGCGGTTCCTTTTTGACGGTAGTTGAAAGCTTTCACTTCCATTGAAGCCAAGGCTAGACTGGCCGCAGAATGGCTGTCAAGAAGGGTGGAGGCGGCTGACCCTCGCGCTGTCGTCCTACACTGACTTCAGAGGCTGCTTCAGCCAGAAGTGCCCCGGGAGGGAATCAATGCAAAAGCGAGAACTGGGAAAGAGCGGTCTTGAGGTTTCGGCGCTCGGTTTCGGCTGCATGGGACTGAGCTTCGGCTTTGGTCCACCGACGGAAAAGCAGCAGGCCATCCGGGTGATCCGGGCTGCCCATGATGGCGGCGTAACGTTCTTCGATACCGCCGAGGCCTATGGCCCGTATCAGAACGAGGAGCTGGTGGGCGAGGCCCTTGAGCCCGTCCGCGATCAGGTGGTCATCGCCACGAAGTTTGGATTCGAGGGAGGCAGGCCAACTGCGGGGCTGAACAGCCGTCCGGACAGTATCCGAGCGCATACGGAAGCGGCGCTCCAGCGTCTGCGGACGGATCGAATCGATCTGCTGTACCAGCACCGCGTGGACCCGAACGTGCCCATTGAAGATGTCGCCGGCACGGTGAAGGAGCTGATCGACGCAGGTAAGGTCAGGCATTTCGGATTGTCCGAGGCCGGGGTGCAGGCGATCCGCAGGGCTCACGCCGTACAGCCGGTGACGGCGCTGCAAAGTGAATACTCACTCTGGTGGCGCGAGCCGGAACAGGAGATCCTGCCGACCCTCGAAGAACTGGGAATTGGATTTGTTCCTTTCAGCCCGTTAGGCAAGGGCTTCCTGACCGGCGCGATCAACGAGAACACGGAGTTTGGCAGCACGGACTTCCGCAACATCGTCCCGCGTTTCTCCGTCGAAGCGCGGAAATCCAACCAGGCGCTGGTCGACGTTTTGGGAGAGATTGCCAGTGCGAAAGGTGTAACGCGTGCCCAGATTGCTCTGGCGTGGCTGCTTGCCCAGAAGCCCTGGATCGTTCCCATCCCTGGCACAACCAAGCTGCACAGGCTGGAAGAAAACCTGAAGGCCGCGAGCGTCAATCTGTCGGCCGGCGATCTCCGCGCCATCGGCGAAGCACTCTCCGGCATCGAGGTGCAGGGCGCTCGCTACCCGGCGCATCTGCAGGCTCACGTGAACCGATGACCCCGATGCCCTGCCGGGCTTCTCGCAAGGGGGTCCGGCGCGGTTGAAATGAATGCATTCACTTGCGACAACTTCGCTTGCGGTTTCCTTGTCAACGACCGAAGCGTCATCCTTGCCCGAAATCATGGGCGTGAAATAATCTGCGCTGCGGGTGTTCCCTTCCTTCGACGCGTCCTGTGCGGGAGCGGAACCCGCAGGCAAGCCTATGCCCCAGCTACGAAATTTCGCTCCCGTCGTTCTGATGGCGCTTTGCGCCGCCGTTGTGCACTCCCAGACTCCGGCGCCGATGGTGAACCCCGACATCGATCAGCAGCCAGGCCCGTTTTCCTATTACTCGCAGTCTGTGGATGAGATTGGAGCGATGGGCGCTCCGCTGGGGACAGAGATTACGCCGTCGGGCTCCCTCTATACCGGGTACGGAGAGCTGGATTTTCTGATCGGGCCGATGATGACGCCGATGGAGCCGCGCATTCGCACGCTCGAAAAAGGCTATCTGCCGATCGTGCACTACTCGCACACGCAGGATGGCATCGAGTACGGGTTCACGTTCTTCACGGCGAAGCTGGATGACGGGACGCTGGTGAATTTTGCGCGGGTGGTGGAGAAGAATGCGACGAACCTGCCGACGCGCGCGGTGCTGACGGTGGGCACTCGCTACCAGAACGACACGGAGAACGGCAGCGGGACGGGCGCGCATCGCTTCCGCAGGCCGGTTGTGCCGGAGCGTTTGGGGGATTACAGCCAGCCGGGAGTGGAGTTCAATCCTGACTGGGTCTACGGCTTCTCGAAAGACGCATTTCTGCGCAGCGGGCTGGCGTTTTACCTGTTTTCGGACGCGCCCGACGAGGAGATGCTGACGCCGAAGCAGTACTACAACACTCAGGTTGATAACACGCAGCGGGCGCTGCACGTGTTTCCGACGTCGCTGGTGGGGATGGTGAGTTACAACAGCATTCTGGCGCCAGGGACGACGCGGACGATCACGATTCGCATGCCGGTGATCCCGATTGCCGAGGGCGCGGAGACGGAAAAGATTCTGCAGGCGAGTTATGAGGATGAGCTGGCCGCGACGATCAGTAACTGGGAGCAGATCCTGCATGCCGGCATGGAGATCGATGTGCCGGAAGCAAAGGTGAGCAACACCTTCCGCGCCAGCCTGATTTACGACCTGATGGCGCGAAACCACGTCGGCGATAACTACATCCAGACCGTGAATCAACTGCACTATCACGCGTTCTGGCTGCGGGACGGGTCGGACATCGCCGATATGTACGATCTGACCGGGTATTCGCACTATGCTGGCCAGGTGCTGGACTTTTTTGCGCGGTTCCAGAAGCCGGATGGGCAGTTTCTGTCGCAGCCCGGGCAGTACGATGCGCAGGGCGAGGTGCTGTGGGCCTACGGCGAGCACTACCGGATGACCCACGATGTGGCTTTTGCGCGGAGTGTGTTTCCATCGGTGGAGCGGGCGGTGGAATGGATCGAGACGGCGCGGGCATCCGATCCGCTGCATCTGATTCCGCCGTCGGACGTGAAGGACAACGAGTATGTGTCAGGACACGTGACCGGCTATAACCTGCTGGCGCTGGATGGAATCGAGAATGCGGCGATGCTGGCCGATGCGGTGGGGGAGCCGGCGAAGGCGGCTGAGTATCGTGCGGATTACGCCGCGTATCGCGCGGATTTTGTGAAAGCGCTGGAGCGGTGCACGGCGATTGACGGCGGGTATATTCCGCCATCGCTGGACGGCAATTGCGGAGGACAGGACTGGGGGAATTTGCTGGGGACCTATCCGGGACACGTGTTTGCGGCGAACGATCCGCTGATTACAGAGACGCTGAAGAAGGTCGAGAGCAAGTATGCGGAGGGCTTGACGACGTATGGAACCGGGCGGTACCTGCACGATTATCTGATCTTCAAAAACACGATGACGGAGATCGAGCGCGAAGATCAGCAGCAGGCGCTGAAGGATCTGTATGCAACCCTGGTTCACACGAGCTCCACGCAGGAGGGATTTGAATTTGCGATCCGAGTGTGGGGCGATCGGGATTTTGCCGACAACCTGCCGCCGCATGGATGGTTTGCCGCGGAGTACCGCGTCGCGCTGCGCGACATGATGGTGCGGGACGACGAGGGAGACGTGCATCTGCTGTCAGTGATGTCTCCAGCGTGGATGGGAGCCGGCAAAACGATTCGCGTGGAGCGAGCTCCTACGGAGTTCGGCGAGGTGGGATTCACGATGACGCAGCCGGACGACGGGTCAGCCGACATCGAGCTGAACATGCAGTGGCGCGAGAAGCCGCGCGCGCTCTATCTGCACCTGCCGTGGTTTGCGGAGGTTTCTGGGGTGTGGGTGGATGGCAAGCCGGCGATCGAGGAGAGCGGCGAGGTGCGGATTCCGGCGGATGCGGGGACGGTGCGGCTGAAGTGGACGCGGCGCGCGGATGCTCCGGACTGGAGTTATGACGAAGCGGTGCAACGGTACGAGCAGGAGTACCGGCAGCACTATTACGTCTACATGCATGGCGCACCGAGCCCAGATAACGCCGACGCCGGAACGCCGCAGTAACGGCGACACGCCTCAGATCTTGAGGAAGATGCGGCGTTTCCAGAGCGGATATGTGACGAGCCAGCAAACGGCGGCGAAGGCGATGGAATAAAGGAGCGATCCGACGCCGACCGGATGGATGTGCGAGAAGGGCTGGTAGACCCAGGTCCAGAGCATCTCCTTGCCGTGGACGTGGACGCTCCACAGCGTGGAGGCGAGCAGCTCGGAAAGCATGTAGGCGAAGATCGCGTTGGTTCCGAAGACGATCCAGGGCTGGGTGAAGGGCTTGCGCCAGCCTTTCACGTCCATCAGCCAGTAGAGGATGCCGACCAGCAGGAGCGAGCAACCGGCAGTGAAGAGGACAAAGGAGCTGGTCCAGAGCTTCTTGTTGATGGGGAAGCTGAGATTCCAGAGCTCGCCGAGGGCGATGAGGACCACAGCCGCGGCCAGGAGTCCGGCAGTGATTTGGCGGCGCGTTTTTTCCTGACGCAGCCAGATGCCGGCGAGCACGCCGAGCAGCGCGGTGCCGATGGCGGGGAAGGTGCTGAGCAGACCTTCAGGATCGCGGACACCTTCATAGAGGCGGCCGGGGAGTCTGCGATCGAGCCACGCGACCCAGTTCTGATTGGGATCGAGCAGCGGAATACTCTTAGTGGGCACGCCTGCGCCGGGAACAGGGACGTAGCGCATGAGGATCCAATAACCGACCAGCAGGACAACGACGGCGACCACTTTGCTGGCAGCATCGCGGCGCCAGAGATAGAAGAGGCCGGCGGCGAGATAACAGAGGGCGATGCGCTGGAGCACACCGTAGATGCGGAGCGTGGCCCAGGGAAAATGCGGGAAACCGTTGACCACCAGGCCGAGGGCAAAGAGAATCACCGTGCGGCGGAGGATGGTAACGACCATGGCTGCTTTGGAGGCTCCGCGCTCGAGGCGCTTATCGAACGCGAGCACGATGGACATACCGACGATAAAGACAAAGCCTGGGAAGACCAGGTCGGTGGGGGTCCAGCCGCTCCACGCCGAGTGCGTGAAGGGATGATAAGCGTGCGCCCCGTTGTTGTTGACCATGATCATGAAAGCGATGGTGATGCCGCGGGCGATATCCAGCGAAAGCAGTCGACCCGTTCCGGTTGTAGCTGGCGCGGCGTAAGTCGTGGTTGCGGCCATGGGTTCACCCTCCATCAGAGCGCTGAGCGGAATCTTACCTGAACGTTACTGCCGCAGGGGCGCGAGGGGAATCTTCCTGCCGACGACGTAGCCGTATGCGCCCAGGTCGGCGGAGACGCGGCCCGAATAGAGCGAGAACCAGGTTTTGCCTGGATTGAGGAGATTCTGGACGGCATAGTAGTCCATCACCGGAAGGTTGACGGTGACATGGACGTCGCGGTTGGACAGATTGAGGATGACGAGAATCTGCGTGTTGCCGAGCGTGCGCAGGAAGCTGAGGACGCTGTCGGGCTGGGTATTGTCGATCCAGGTCAGGCTACCGGAGGTGAGGGCCGGCTCGTTGGAACGCATGGCAAACAGGCGCTTGTATGCAGCCTCGGTGTCCTGGATGGACTTTTCATCCGCGCCATTGCCGGGATCGGACCAGCGGATGGGCGCGAGCAGGCGCCACGAGGTCGCGGTGGGATCATCGACTTCCTGTCCGTTGTAGAGGAAGGGAATGCCGTCGAGGGTGAAGTTGAGAACCGATGCGGCCCAGGCTCCGCGTTCTCCGAACTGCATGACGGCACGGGGCCAGTCGTGATTGTCGCTGAAATGGAGGAGACGCGCGCCGCGCGGCATGGTGGCGTGCATCTGCTCCCAGCTTTTGCGGATGTCGATAGCGGGCGAGCCATCGCGCAGCACCGAGCGGAGCCCGAGATAGTACTGGAAGTTGTAATTGATATCGAAGGCCTGTAACTGGTCGTCAGGGCGATCGGATTCGGAGAGCATGACAATCTGCGGGTTGACCTTGTCGAGGGCCTGGCGCGCCTCGACCCAGAACGACTCGGGAACGCCGCCGCCGACATCGCAGCGGAAGCCGTCGATGCCAAAGTCGCGCGCCCAGTGGACGAGGCTGTCGATGAGATACTTGCGCACCTGGGGATTGTTGTAGTCGGGCAGGGGCTGAGGCCAGAAGCCGCGGGCTATTTTGCCGTCCTGAGTTTTCACGAAGAAGGCCGGATGCTGCTTCATCATGATGTTGTCCGGCGCGGTGTGGTAGTAGACGATGTCGAGCATCACTTTGAGGTGGAGCGCGTGGGCGGCGGCGACGAAGTCATGCAGGTCCTGGGCGGTGCCGACCTGAGGGTCGATCTGGTTGTAATCGGCGATGCTGTAAGGAGAGCCGTTGGGATCGGCAGTGCGCTTCGCGATGGGTCCGAGATAGACGATCGTGGGGCCGAGATCGGCAATGTGTCTGAGCCCGGGGATGGCTCCGCGGAGGTTGCCCTCTTTGCTGAAGGCATTCAGCCATAACTCGTAGATGGTGGACTTATACAGCCAGGCGGGAACGGGACGCGCATCCATCTGGCCGAAATCCATGTTCTGCGAAAAGGAGAGGGCGGCGGAGAACGTGCAGAGCAGGAGAGCGAGAAACGCCATGCGCAAAGAGATTGCGGCGAGGGCACGGCGGCGGCCGGAAGGGCTTAACGAGGATTTCTGCATAGCATCCATAACGGCGAGAGTTTCCCGGTAAGCAGGTGAATGGCGCGGCGACGGGAGTGATGTCCGCCACAGAGCCGTTCTGGGGCAGCACGGCCGGAGTTAGTGGGCGTTCCCGGAAACCACAGCGACGGCGAACGGCGAGAGAGAGATGTGGTTGCCGGTGACAGACTGGGCCTGAGGCTGCTGTTCCCCGGAACTCTGGTCGACCACCTCGAAGCTGAGGCCTTCGCTCTGGTACGCACCTGCCAGGTCAACATCGATCGAGCGGTCGGTGGTGTTCACCAGCAGAATCTTTCGACCGGACGGCGTGATAGAGGCCTGGGCGACGAGATCGGAATCCGTAGAGCGCGTGGCGATGAGCTTGTCGCCGGGCCCGAAGTTTTTGTTGATGAGCCAGAGTGCCCAGTAGTGCGCGTTGGGCTGCGCAGTGGTGTAGTCAAACATGGCGATGGACGGGCACTGGGTGGGATAGCCAACCATCTGCGACATGCTGATGAGAGGCAGGCCGAGTTTCTCCGCGTTGATGAAGTTCACCGCCCAGTTGGCGCCGTTCGCGTTCCAGTAGAGCGGATTGAAGGCCTTGTAAGGCTCGTTGGCACGGCACGCTTCTTCGCCGGGCTTAACCACATCGAAGATGCCCATCTCGTCGACGATGACCTTCGTCTGTGGCGAGAGCTGATCGCGAATCTTCATGACGGTCTCAATGCGCTGTTTGAAGGCGTCGGCGGAAGCGCCGTCAGAAGGTCCGCTGTCCGGGTTGGTGAAGTAATCCGCGTGCCAGGTGGAGGGATCGTTGGGGGCATTCACATAGTTATGGAAGCTGAAGTACTCGAGGGGCAGCAGCGCGTTGGGACTGTGGTTCTTCGGATCGAGGAAGTACTTCGCCCACTCGATCTCGGCGCCGGACACCTCGGGACCGAAGAACTCGACGTGCGGATCGATCTTGTGGATGGCCGTGGTGACGGCATCGTAGATGCGCGTGTACTGCTGGACGTCGATATGGTTTTCGAAGTCGGGCTCATTGAGGACGCCCCAGTAATCAATCTTGTAATGGTGGCCGGAGTGGTGATAGTGGCCAAGCTCATCCGTAAAACCGCCCTTGGTGTACCACTCGTAGAGACGCACCTGATAGTCAGCGAACTGCTTGCCGCTGGAATCTTTGAGCAGGTCGCCGCGGGTGCCGTCGGTGTAGGCGTAGAAGGATGCGGCGGGATCCTCGGGAACATTCGCCGGGGGGACGTTGAACATCCAGCGCGGGATGCTGCCCATGTTGATGTGGTGCTTGCCCGTAGTGTTGGCGTAGTAATCGGCGACCAGCGGGTCCATGTACTGGAAGTCCCAGAAGGTCTCGGTGGCGGTGGGCGGCTTGAGCTCGGGCAGCGCCGCTCGGGTGACGGAAAACCAGAACTGCAGGCGCGTGTCGTTGGTGTGGAGCTTGCGCAGAGCACGGAAGAGCGGATCGTGCAGCGGGCTGGTGCGGAGGGTGAACGCGTGGGCGAGAATCTGGGTGGTCGGCACAGTGTCGGTGACTCTGCTGACCTGCGACCAGTTGGCGCTGACGGCTGCGGAGCCTGCATTGGCCTGAGGAGCAGCAGCGATAGCGGGCGCGGCCGCCAGCACGGCGAGAAGCGTGAAGAGGATAGCTCTTGGGATTCGCGTCATAATGTCTGCTTTCCTCGGAAGGATGGATCTCTCGCTGTGAGCGGTGCGACTTGAGCCGCGTTGTGCGGTCATCGTGCGAGGCAGAAGCCGCCGGCCGATCCGCGCTGCGCCGGGAGGGCGAGCGGTGCCGAGCGCTCATTTGGTCCCGGGAGGAAAGACGACTCCTTTCTTGAGCAGAATGCAGCCATAGGGGCGTTGCTCGCTGGTGACCAGCACGGCAAAAGCTTTGCGAGTCCGCTCGTAAAACGCTTCGCGGGAGATGCCGGCCATGGGGACGGAGCGGCCCTCGGCTTTGTCGATGATCTTCTGGCAGGCCTTCTGGACTTCGGGAATTTCATCGGGCGCGTGAACCTGCTGCATGCGGAAAGCGGCGTCCTTGACAAAGGTGTCGAGCGGCAAGAGCTGGAGGCAGGCTTCGAGAGCGGAAGCCAGGTCGGCGCCATCGAGGCGCACGAGGCGCTGGGCCGTGGAGACTGCGGGGAAATTGGCATCCACCAGAGCAATCTCGTCGCCGTGGCCCATGGAAGCCAGAGTATGGAGGAGCTCCGGAGTGTGCAACACCGACAATGTTTTTAACATAGCGTCCCTATCCTCACCAGCGTGAGCAGCATTCAGGTAAAGCCGTACATGGTGCGACGATGGAGTGAGCGCGACTGTTGAATGGTTTCAAAACTGCTGGAAGAACCTTAATGCTCCACGGGGGAGTCTGTCAATGTCCGTCTTCGGCAGCGGTGCACTGAGGTTTGGGCAACGGGCAGACGGCGCGCAGGTCAATGCGCCCTGCCACCGGGAGGAGTGCAGCCGAGAGCCAGTCGATGCACGGCGCGCAATACGTTTGACAGGGCGATGAAGGGCGATTTACGGTGGCTCCGCCGGCGTATGAATCGTTTCAGAGAAATCAGTTTCGACGTTTTGCTTTGCGGTCTCTCCGCGTGCGCTGCCTGGGCTCAGAACTCGCCGATGGATGCGCGGTGGCCATTTGCGGCAAATCAGGGGGCGGTTGCCGTGGACAGCATTCACGGTCAGAAAGCCACGCTGAGCGGGTCCTGGGCGTATGTTCCCGGCATCGCTGGCGATGGCGTGCGCTTCGATGGCTACACCACGAGCATGACAGTGCCGTGGAAGGCGGCCGATGCCGCGGTTCGCGACGGATTCACGGTTGGGGCATGGGTCGCTCTGAATACGTATCCGTGGAACTGGGCGCCGATTGTCGATCAGGAGGAGGATCGGCAGGAGGGTTTCTTCCTCGGGATCGATGCTCTCGGACATATTAGCCTGCAGGCCTCAATCGACGGGCAATGGCAGTCTGTAACTTCCCGGGTGACTCTGCCTCTGAAGGAGTGGGTGCAAGTCGCCGGAACTTATGCGCCGGGCAACGGGCAGGGCGCGCTGACGATTTACGTCAATGGCGAGCCAGCCGGGCAGATGAACGTGACGGGAACGCTGGCGCCTGCGCAAACGGACATGCTGATCGGGCGCGTGCGGCAGGCGACGATTCCCTTTCCCGAGGCGGCGATGAAGCCGCAATATCCGGTGTGGTATTCGCTGGATGGGATTCTGAGCGACATTGCGATCTACGGACGCGTGCTCAGCCGGAATGAACTTGCCAGCGCGTACGCAGCGTCCAGGGCGCCCGAGGGCGATGTGCTGCCGTGGCAGAAGATGCCTTCAGGGCCGCCTGGACCAGGACGCTTTGGTGCGTACTACGCGACGCTGCACTACCAAAAGGCGTGGGACAATCTGAGGCGGACAGGGCCGGACTCGGATGTGATTGTACGGTTCGACCGCTCGCCCAACCGCCTGGTCTTCTGGCAGGGCACGAACTACATTCCCGCGTGGGTTACCGGCAACGATAAGTGGTACACCGATGAGTTTCTGGAGACGTGGGGGTCGGGTTGCCCGGCGGGAGGCGACTGCGAGCCGATGTCGGACAAGCAGGAGCGGTACTCGCATGTGACCATCATCGAGAGCAACAATGCGCGGGCGGTCGTTCACTGGCGCTATGCGCTGGCCGAGGTGGAGAAGTATCTGGGGGCGTGGCGCGATCCGCAGACCGGATGGTCTGACTGGGCCGACGAATATTGGACCGTCTATCCGGATGGAATTGCGATCCGCAAGCAGGTGCTGCACAGCTCAAACCTGGACCGGACGCACGAATGGCAGGAGACGATTATTCTGCATCAGCCGGGGAACCGCCCGGAGGACGACATCAACTGGAATGCGATGACACTGGGCAATATGCAGGGAGTTATAGGGACTTATACGTGGCAGCCGAAGCCGGCTGGGGAATTCGGCACTCCGAATGGGCCGGGAAACGTTACCGGGCCACCTGATCCGAACATGCAACTGGTGAACATCAAATCCGACTGGAAGCCGTTTCAGATTGTGCCGCCAGGCGGGACGAGCGCGAATATCTACAACGATGAACCGACTTACTTCAGCTTTGAGTGCTGGAACCACTGGCCGGTGGCGCAGATCGCATCGAGCGACCGGCCGTGCGTTTCGGACGATCGCGCTTCGCATAGCTCGCTGGGGCATTTGTACTGGGGGGATTACGCGCGAGACGCAGACACTGAGACCAAGATCCTGATGGACGGATTGACGACTCTGTCGATGAGCGAACTATTGCCGCTGGCGCGATCGTGGATTTCGCCGCCACAGTTGACGGTTGAGAGCGAAGGGTGGCGCAGCGAAGGATATGATCCGACCCAGCGGGCTTATGTGCTGGCAAAGGATGTGGGTGAATCGACGGACCGATTACGAGTAACTCTGGAAGCCAGCGAGGCGTCGCCGGTGTTCGATCCGGCGCTGGTGATCAAAGACTGGGGCGAGAGCGGCGCTGCGGTGCGCGTGGATGGAAAAGCCGTAGCTCAGGAGGCAGATGTCCGCGTTGGACATATTCAGAGGCTGGAGGGTGCGGATCTGGTGATCTGGATGGCGAAGCAATCCACGGAGCCGGTGCAGATTGAGGTGGTTCCGAGCGAACGCTGAAGGGCAGGAGCTCAGGACGCTGCTTTGCGGATCTTCCTTGGCGCTGCCGCGCGCACGGGTTCGCCATTCGCAGGCGGAGCGGCAACCGAATCGCGGATGCGCAGCTCGGTTTTGAGGATAATGTGCCGGACCGGGCTGTTCTTCTTCTCAACGCGATCGAGAGCAAGCTGCGCGGCGGTGGCTCCCAACTGATAAGACGACTGGTAAACCGAGGATAACTGCGGGGAGGTGGTCTCAGTCAGATCGAGGCCGTCAAATCCGACGAGGGAGATATCGTCAGGACAGTGCAGGCCGGCTTCGCGGATGGCCAGCAGAGCGCCGAGAGCGATCATGTCGTTGCAGGCGAGGATGGCGGTGGGGCGGGGGATCATTTTGAGCAGGAGCTTGGCCTTGCCGTATCCGCCGGCACGATCGAAGGTGGTTTCCTGGAGGTAATTCGGGGCAACTTCGAGGCCAGCCTGGCGTATGGCGCGCTTAAAGCCCTTGAGGCGATCCTGCGAGTTCGTGAGATGCAGCGGGCCGGTGATGGCAGCCAGTTGGCGATGGCCCAGCCCGATGAGATAGGACGTGGCGTTGGCCGCGCCTTCGGCATTATTGATAGTGACGCTGTCTCCGTCCCAGTTGCGAGGGAGACGGTCGATGCAGACCACGGCGGAGCCGGCGCGGCGATAGGATTCGGTTTGGGCGGTGAGGTCGCTGAAGTCGGAGGGAATAACGATGAGGCCGGAAGGAAGGTAAGTGCGCAGCGCATTGAGGTGCATCACTTCCTTGCCGTGGTCATTGTCGGTGTTGCAAAGAACCAGACGATAGCCGTTGGAGAAGGCAACGTCTTCAGCGCCGCGCACGACGCCGGGGAAAAACGGGTTGAGGATATCCGGGATGATCATCGCCAGGATATTCGTCTTATCGCGGCGCAGGCCGCGGGCGAGCTGGCTGGGCTGGTAGCCGGTGGTGCGAACGGCTTCGAGAACGCGTTTGCGCAGAGGCTCGCGGACTCTGGCGGTGTCATTCAGGACATGGGAGACGGTCCCCAGGGAGACTCCGGCAAGCTCGGCGATTTGCTTCATGTTGGCCATAGCCTGAATGTCTCACGGCGGCTGCCCCGGACAGCCATCCTCCAGCCGCGCGGCCCAAAAAACAGCGAGATGATCGAGCGTTCGTAAATGCTTTCACCGAATTGTAGCAGGGGAATTTTGGGGTCTTCGAGGGCGGCGTGGAATGGAGCTTGACAAGGCTTTCGGGCGGACACTAGACTTCAGTCCGACTCACTTTGAAAGCTTTCACCGCGATTGCACCCGCCGGACATGCGGGGCGCAGGTGCAAGGCAGCGGCGCGAGCCGGCAAAGCGGGCGCTGACGGAAGAGCAGCCAAGGGCGAGGGGCATGAAGAAGGCAATCAGGATCGCGGCATCGGTAGCCTGCGCCGACTTCGCCAATCTTGAAGCCGATGTGCGGCAGCTCGATGCCGGCGGGGTGGACTATCTCCATCTCGACTTCATGGATGGGAGATTCGTTCCTAATTTCGGGCTCGACCTGGCCCTGGTTCCAGTGCTGCGTCGGATTACGAACACGCCGATGGACAGCCACCTGATGATCGACGATCCGGAGCGGTACATCGACAGAGTGGCGGCGCTGCGAGCTGAGATCGTCACCATCCATTTCGAAGCCACGCATCACGTGCAGAAGGCTCTGCAGCAGATCCGCGACGCCGGCGCACGGCCCGGAATCGCGCTGAATCCCGCCACGCCGGTGCATTGCCTGGAGTACATCCTGGACGACGTGGAGATGGTGACGGTGATGACCGTGAATCCAGGGGCAGCGGGGCAGAGACTGATCCCCTCGATGCTGAAAAAGATCCGCGACGTGCGTGAGTTGCTGCAGAAGTCCGGACACGGCGATGTCGATATCGAGGTCGACGGCAACGTGAGCTTTGCGCACATTCCGGCCATGGTTGAGGCGGGCGCCACCATTCTGGTGGGCGGCACGTCGAGCGTGTTTCATAAGGATTATCGAATTCCTGAAGCTATCCATACGATCCGAAATCTCGTGAACGGAATCGAGAAGGGCCAATGATCACAGTCCATTCCTACCCACTGGCGGTTGTCCTGTGCGTGCTCACCATGATGTGCTGGGGCTCCTGGGCGAACACGCTCAAGATGGAGCCGCGCACCTATCCCTTCTCGCTCTTCTACTGGGATCAGGCGGTGGGCTACCTGCTGCTGCCACTGCTGATTGGGCTGACGTTTGGCTCGTTCGGCTCGGGGGGACGAAGCCTCATCGCCGATTTGCGGCAAGGCAGCGCCACTACCTACGGATGGGCGCTGCTGGGCGGGGTTGTCTTCAATCTCGCCAACATGCTGTTCATGGCGGCGCTGGATCTGGCGGGGATGGCGGTGGCGTATCCCATAGCCATCGGCATCGCGCTGGTGGAGGGCGTGCTGATCAACTACATCGCGCAGCCCAAAGGGTCACCGGTGCTGATTTTCAGCGGAGTCGCGTTCATCACGCTGGCGATCATGCTGGACGCGATGGCGTATCGCAGCTGCCAGGACGAGAACAGCGAACCGGGACGGCTGCGCAAGGGCATCTCGCTGGCGATCGGCGGCGGCATCCTGATGGGGCTGTTCTATTTTCTGGTGCAGCGATCTATCTCGATGGACTACGTGCACCTGACGCTGGGCAAGTTCGGCCCGTACGCCGCGGTGCTGGTGTATTCGGCGGGCTCGTTCGCTTCCAACTTTGTGTTCAATACCTATCTGATGTCGCATCCGGTGAAGGGAGCGCGCGCGACTTACGGGGATTACTTCCGCAGCGGCAGCTTCAAGTTCCATGCCATTGGAGCGCTGGGAGGAGTGATCAACGGCATCGGAGTTACCTCTAACTTTGTCGCTTCGAAGGCAGCCAGCCCGGCGATCGCCTACGGACTTGGCCAGGGCGGAACCATGATTGCCGCCATCTGGGGGGTGTGCGTATGGAAGGAGCTGAAAGGCTCGTCGAAGTCGGTGAACGTGATGATCGCGGCGATGTTCGTCTTCTTCCTGGCGGGACTCAGCATGCTGGTTACGTCGATGCTGCGATAAGGAAGAAAGAAAGCGAAGAGCTACTTTCCATGATTGCCATCGGATCGGATCACGCCGCGTTTGAGTTCAAGGAAGCGATCAAGGCTTACCTGGTGGCTCGCGGCTACGAGGTGAAGGACTTCGGCGCCTGCGGCACGGAGCGGGTGGACTATTGCGATTTCGGATTTCGCGTGGGCGAAGCGGTCGCGGCCGGGGAGTGCGAAAAAGGGATTGTGTGCTGCGGCACGGGGGTGGGGATTTCCATTAGCGCCAATAAGGTGAAGGGCATTCGCGCGGTGGTTTGCAGCGAGCCCTACTCGGCGAAGCTCTCGCGCGAGCATAACGACACGAATATTCTTGCCCTCGGCGCGCGCGTGGTGGGCATTGAGCTGGCCAGGATGATTGTGGATGTGTGGCTGAGCGCCAGCTTCGAGGGTGGGCGACACGCGGACAGAATCAGGAAGATTGCGGATTACGAGAATGCCCGCTAAAAGCGCAGCCGGGTATCCACGAAGCTGGCTCGGGAGCGGCCTATGAACGGGCCGCATTTCAGCGTCGGCGTGGATGTCGGCGGCACGAACATTAAGTTCGGCATCGTGGACGAGAGCGGGGCGATCCTGGTGCGCCGGAAGGCGGACACCGAGGCGGAACGAGGCAGCGACGTGATCGCCGAGTCCATTGTCACTGGCATCCGGGCCATGCTCCTGGATGCTTCGCTGCGCCATAAAGACCTGACGAGCATCGGGCTGGGCGTGCCGGGCACAGCGGACTCGGCGACGGGAACGGTGGTCTACGCGCCGAATCTTTTCTGGAGAAATGTGCCGATTGTGGCGGCGATTCAGCCTTCGTTCGCTGCGCCGATTGCGATCGCGCAAGATACGCGCGCGGCCGCGTGGGCCGAGTATCTGGTGGGGTCGGCACGCGGCGTGCAGAATCTCGCCGCGGTGACTCTGGGAACGGGAATTGGCTGCGGGATGGTGATCGGCGGCAGGATTTTTCACGGCGGATTGAATACTGCCGGTGAGTTCGGGCACCAGATTGTGGAGCTGGATGGAGACGCGTGCAACTGCGGCCGGCGCGGATGTCTGGAGGCTTATGCGGGCGGCCTGGCCATTGTGCGGAGGGCCAAAGAAAGAATTCCGGATCTCCCAAAACTGCTGGGCAAGAGCGAGTCTGCAGTGACGGTTTCGGATGTGTATGACCTCGCGGGCCAGGGAAACCAGGAAGCGCGGCAGATTGCCGACGAAGTGATGCGCTATATCGGCATCGGGCTGGTGAACCTGATCAACCTGACGAGCGTTGAGGCGATCTGCATCAGCGGCGGCATCAGCAACGCTCCGCCTGCGCTGCTGATAGATCCGCTGGTGGAGTTTGTGAGGAGGCGAGCGTACCAGGAAATCGCGGGGAAGGTGCAGATTTGCCGGTCGGCGCTGGGCGAGGACGCTCCGCTGATCGGGGCTGCGCTGCTTGATCGTGCGGCATCGAAGCGAACAGCATCGGCGTGAAGACGGCGTTTTTCAGAACGATGACCTGGCGCGTGCTGCTGAAGCGCAGCGCGATTTCGTTCGTCCAACAGCCTGGGATGCACAGCGGGGCATGAATTCGCGCACGAAGATGAAAGCTTTTAGGGAGAGACGTTGATGGAATCCGGATTGAAGCCGGGAGAACTGAGCCGCAGAGATTTTGTCCGCCTGGCTCTGGCCAGCTCGGCTGCGGTGCTGGGCTCAGGGCCGCTGGCGGCTCAGACGGGCGAGAGCGAATCGGCCGTTGCGTATTACGGCGCGTTGCGGCCATTGCCGCCGGGAGCGGTGCGCCCGGAGGGATGGCTGCGCGGTTATCTGCAGAAGCAGGCCGCACAGCTCGGGTCGCATCTGCCCGAGGTTTCCTGGCCATTTACGGAAGCGTACTGGGGCGACCAGCTCGAAGGCGCGTACTTTACGCCGGAACAGCAATACGAGAACTGGTGGCCGTGGGAGCAGCGCGGATACTGGATTGACGGCGCGACGCGTCTGGGAATTCTGCTGGAGGATGAAGAACTGCTGGCGAAGACGCGTATCCCGATCGAATACACGTTGTCGCATCCGGATAAGGAAGGATATCTGGGGCCGGAGATCTTCGAGGATCCGCTGGGCGATTACCATCGCTGGCCGCAGGTGGTGTTTTTCCGCAGCCTGGAAGCGATTTCGGATTCGGGCACGCCGCTCGCGGGGATTTCGCATCGCGCCATCGCGGAGGAGATGCAGCGGCACTACCTGAATGACATCGCCTCCTACGGCAAGCCGAAGCGGAACATCAACAACGTGGAAAGCATGCTGTGGTGCTACGAGCAGACGCGCGATCCGAAGCTGCTGGCGCTGGCGGAGAAGTCGTGGAAGGAGTATATGAAGTACTCCGACGATCCGGATAACGGGGACCTGGGGCTGCTGCGAGTACTGAGCGATGCGCCGATCGATGCGCACGGCGCAACCTACGCGGAAACGGCGAAGCAGCCGGCGATCCTTTATCTGTACACGGGCAAACAGGATTATCTGAAGTTTGGGCTGACCGCGCAGCGCCGGATTTTCGATTACCACATGCTGATCGACGGTATTCCCTCGACGTCGGAGTGGTTCGGGCGCAGAACGTCGCTGGATTCGCACGAAACCTGCGACATCACCGATCACACCTGGTCGTGGGGCTATTACCTGATGGCGACCGGAGACGGAAGCTGGGGCGATCATGTAGAGCGGGCGTGTTTCAATGCGGCGCCGGGAGCGATTCGCAACGACTGGAAGGCGCTGCAGTATTTCTCTTCTCCGAACCAGTTCCTCGCTACGCTGAATTCCGATCAGAACTGGCCGGCGTTTAAGGAGCATGGGGGCGGGATGATGGCGTACCAGCCGAATCCGGGGCAGCGCACCGCGTGCTGCGGCGGCAACGTGCACCGCGTGATGCCCAATTACGTCATTCGGATGTGGATGAAGAGCGCAGATGGAGGGCTGGCGGCCACGCTCTATGGGCCCTCGACGGTGCGCACGACGGTGGGCGCGGATAATCAGCCGGTGGAGATTGTGCAGACGACGCATTACCCGTACGAGGAACAGATACGGTTCCGGATCAACACCAGCCGGCCGGTTGAGTTTCCCCTGTCGCTGCGGATTCCGGTGTGGTGCCAGGAGCCGCATCTGACCATCAACGGCTCGGCGGTGAACGCGCAGCGCAATGAGAAGGGATTCGTGGTGCTGAATCGCAGCTTCGCGCCAGGCGACACGCTGGCGCTGACTTTGCCGATGAGTCTGGCGCTGTCGCGCTGGCCGCAGAACGGGATTGGCATTGAACGCGGGCCTCTGGTGTATTCGCTGCCCATCCAGGCGCATTGGACGTCGACTGTGATTCCGCGCTATTCGACGGCTGAGTTTCCCTGCTGGGAGGCGACGCCGGAGAGCCCGTGGAACTACGGGCTGGCGCTGGATGAGGCGAACCTGGAGAAGCAGGTCGAGGTGAAGAAACAGCCTGCCGCCGCGAATGCGAACTTCGACCCGCTGGAGAATCCTCCGATTACGCTCACGGTGCCAGCGAGGAAGATCGAGGGATGGGAGCTGATGGCGAATCCAGACGACCCGGCGCAGGAGTTCACTCCGGCGCTGCCGGATCTGACAGCGAGCCAGGCGAGCGGGCCGGTGGAGCTTATCACGCTGGCTCCGTACGGGTCGACGAAGCTGCGGGTGACGATCTTTCCGGCGGTGAAAGCCGACGAGGCGTAGGCGCGGAAAGCACTGCGCGTTTTTAACCTGAGATCAACATAAATGATGCCCCGCGAGCCGACTGCGCCCACAACGCCCGCTCGGGTGACTGCGACCGGGCTGCGTAATCGTTTTGTCCGTGACGGCGATCACGATGCGGCGCGCGCCGCTTTGTTAAACTTTTAGGTGGAACCCTGCCTGAAAACGAAGGTGGACAACCTTCGATGACCCTTCTGGAAACCATTGGCGCGGCGACCGGCGAGCTGATTCGCGTGGATCGGCGGCCCAAACTCAAAGAGCGGCTACAGCACCATATTGCGAGGAGCGTTATGACGGATATTGCTGCGATTCATGCGCGGGAAATTTTGGATTCCCGGGGAAATCCCACGGTTGAAGCGGATGTGGTGCTGGAAGGCGGCGCGCTGGGGCGGGCCGCGGTGCCGAGCGGCGCGTCAACGGGCGAGCACGAGGCGGTGGAGCTGCGCGACGGCGACAAGAGCCATTACCTGGGCAAAGGCGTGCTCAAGGCGGTCGAGAATGTGGAGAGCATCCTGGCGCCGGAGCTGACGGGCATGGACGCGACGAACCAGCGGCTGCTGGATGCGACCATGATCGCGCTGGACGGCACGGAGAATAAGGGACGGCTGGGCGCGAACGCGATCCTGGCGGTATCGATGGCGGCGGCGCGGGCTTCTGCCAACGCGCTGAAGATGCCGCTGTACCGGTATCTGGGCGGGGTGAATGCTTCGGTGCTGCCCACGCCGATGATGAACATCCTGAATGGCGGGGCGCACGCGGACAACAACGTGGACTTTCAGGAGTTCATGGTGATGCCGGTGGGCGCGGAGAGCTTTGCCGACGCGGTGCGCTGGGGCGCGGAGGTCTTCCACACGCTGAAGGGCGTGCTGAAGAAGAAGGGATACAACACGGCGGTGGGCGACGAGGGCGGATTTGCGCCGTCGCTGAAATCGAACACCGAGGCGATTGACGTGATCCTGCAGGCAATTGAGCTGGCGGGATACAAGGCGGGCGAGGAAGTGGCGATTGCGCTGGATCCGGCGTCGAGCGAATTCTTCGATGGCGAGAAGCAGAAATACGTCTTCAAAAAGTCGGACAAGAGCGAGAAGACGAGCGACGAAATGGTTGCGTTCTACGCGGACTGGGTGCGGCAGTATCCGATTGTGTCGCTGGAAGACGGTTTGGCCGAGAACGACTGGGCGGGATGGAAGACGCTGACGCGGGAGCTGGGGAGCAAGATCCAGCTGGTCGGCGACGATATCTTCGTCACGAATACGGAGCTGCTGCAAAAAGGGATTGAAGAAGGCGTGGGGAATTCGATTCTGATCAAGCTGAATCAGATCGGCACTGTGAGCGAGACGCTGGAGTGCATCGAGCTGGGACGGCGGTACGGGTATACGTCGGTGATTTCGCATCGCAGCGGCGAGACAGAGGACACGTTCATCGCGGATCTGGCGGTGGCGACGGGCGCGGGGCAGATCAAGACCGGATCGGCGTCGCGGACGGACCGGATTGCGAAGTACAACCAACTGCTGCGCATCGAGGAAGAGCTGGGGCAGGCAGCGGAGTTTCTGGGACTGGAAGCCGTGAATTACGGCGAGTAATTTTCGATCAAGGGCGCGGCGGCCAGGAGCTGCTGCGCCTTTTTTCTGCGATTGAGGGGAGAAACATCGTGGCTCAGGTAAAGAAGCCCATTGTTCTGACCATCCTGGATGGATGGGGATATCGCGCGGAAACCGCCAACAACGCCATCGCGCTGGCGCGCAAGCCGGTGTACGACAAGCTGCTCAGGGAGTATCCGAACACGCTGCTGCACGCGTCGGATCACTTTGTGGGGCTGCCCGACGGGCAGATGGGCAACAGCGAGGTGGGGCACCTGAATATCGGGGCGGGACGCATCGTGCAGATGGACATCACGCGGATCGATGCGCTGATTGCCAGCGGAAAGTTCTTCACACACCCGACGATTGTGGAAGCGATGCAGAAGGCGCGGAAGACACAGCTGCACCTGTTCGGGCTGGTGAGCGACGGCGGAGTGCACTCGCACCAGGAGCACCTGTACGCGCTGCTGAAGACGGCGAAGCAGCAGGGCGTGGAAAAGGTCTTCGTGCACGCGTTTATGGACGGGCGCGACACCCTGCCGACCAGTGGAGCGGGGTATCTGGCGGCGCTGGAACAGAAGATGAGGGAGTTCGGCGGGAAGCTGGCGAGCGTTTCCGGCCGCTACTACGCGATGGACCGCGACCGGCGCTGGGAGCGCGAGAAGAAGGCCTTCGACGCCATGGTGAAAGGCCAGGCGGAGGGGGGCGCATATAAGGACGCGATCGCGCGGGTAAAGGAAAGCTACAACAACGGCGTGACCGACGAGTTTCTGGTGCCGTTTGTGGTGACGGACGAGCACGGGAAGCCGAACGGGGTGATCCGCGACGAGGATGTGTGCATCATGTTCAACTTCCGCGCGGACCGGGCGCGGCAGATTACGCGGGTGCTGGCGCGCAACAGCGGGCTGACGAAGGAAGCGGGGCGCGAGCTGCCGTCGTGGGAGGAACTGGACGCGACCATTCCGCGGAATTCGATTCCGAGCAATCTGCACTACGTGTGCATGACGCAGTACGACAAGAACTTCAGCCTGCCGATGATCATCCTGCCGGAATCGATGGAGAACCTGCTGGCCAACGTAATGGCGCAGGCGAACCTGCGGAATCTGCGGGTGGCGGAGACGGAGAAGTACGCGCACGTGACGTATTTTTTCAACGGCGGGATCGAGAAGCCGTTTCCGGGCGAGGACCGGATCCTGATCCCTTCGCAGAAGGTGGCGACGTACGATCTGGCTCCCGAGATGTCGGCGCAGGGCATCGCGGACACGGTGGTGAAGGCGGTGAACGACACGGCCTTCGACGTGGTGGTGGTGAACTTTGCGAACGCCGACATGGTGGGGCATTCGGGTCAGCTGGAGCCGACGATCAAAGGCGTGGAGAAAGTCGACGACTGCCTGGGACAGATCTATCAGGCGATCCGGCAGCGCAACGCGGTGTGGCTGATCACGGCGGACCACGGGAACGCGGAGCAGATGGTGGATCCGGCGACGGGCGGCCCGCACACGGCGCATACGACGAATCCAGTGCCGTTTATTTACGTGGCGGAAGACGGGCCGCAGTTCGAACTGAAACCGGGAGGGTCGCTGCGGGATATTTCGCCGACCATGCTGGGGCTGCTGGGCCTCGGGCAGCCGAAGGAGATGACGGGCGCGGAGATGCGTAGAAGCAGGGGTTAGGGTTTACGGTTTACGGGTTACGGGATAGGGTTTAGCGGCTGGGAATTTTGGGGCGAATCCCTTGGTTCCCGCGAGCATCGAAACTGTGACAGCGCGAGCTGGTTCGGGGTGTAACCTCCGGAGGGTTCGGGCCGTCTAAGAAAGCTTACGAGCAGAAATGTTCGTGAGCATTTTCGATCTGAACCAGTTTCGAGCAGAACCATGGCATTCCCAATCAAGACCTGCAGCATCTGTGGAGAAGAGTTTGAGCTGAAACCCGACAAGCCGGGATTCGCGAACCGGTGCCCGTCGTGCAGCGAGCCGGAAGAGGCTCAGGCGGTATCGAAGGCGGACCAGTTTGCACACGATCCCGAGGCGCTTGCGGCGCGGCGGCGCGCGATGCGCGACCTGCTGTATCGCAAGGACAGCTAAGCTGAGGGCCCTGGGTCCGTCAGGAGAAAGCGTCTCCCCACAATCTGATAGCGGCCGGAGAGGACGCGGGCTATAGCGTCTGCGTAGGCAATGTGCTCCTGCTCGAGGATGCGGTCGGCGAGGGTGTGCGCATCGTCCGTTTCAAGGACGGGTACGGAGCGCTGGAGGACGATGACGCCGTGGTCGAGTTGCTCATCGACAAAATGCACAGAGCAGCCGGCGACCTGGACGCCGTAATCGAAGGCCTGCGTCTGCGCGTCGAGGCCGGGGAAGGCCGGCAGCAGCGAGGGGTGAATGTTGAGGATGCGCTGGGGGAAGGCCTGGATGAATCCAGGGGAGAGCAGGCGCATGTAACCGGCGAGACAGACGAGGTCGACCTGGTGGGCCTGGAGGGCGGCGACGATTTCCTGGTCGTGCTCGGCGCGCTTGCGGCCGCGGGACTCGATGGCGAGTGCGGTGAGGCCGCGCTGGCGGGCGGCGGCGAGGCCGGGAGCGTCGGGTATGTTGGAGATGACGACGGCGATGCGGGCGTCGGGGATCCTGCCGGCGTCGATTGCATCGGCGATGGCGAGGAAATTGGAGCCGCGGCCGCTTAGCAGGATGCCGAGTGTATTCATGGTATGGTTCAGCGTACAGCGATCGGTGATCGGTGATCAGTGATTACGCGTAGATGACGCGCCGGTCGCCTTTGACGATGCGACCGACGACAAACGCCTTCTCGCCGGCGCGGTCGAGCATGGATTTGCAGCGCTTGAAGCGCTCGGCGGGAACGACGGCGATCAAACCGATGCCCATATTGAAGGTGCGCAGCATCTCTTCCTGCTCGACGTTGCCCAGCTGCTGCAGGTGCTCGAAGATGGGCAGCACCGGCCAACTGCCCATCTCGATGTGGGCGGAGACGGATTTGGGCAGGATGCGGGGCAGGTTTTCGGTGATGCCGCCGCCAGTGATGTGGGCCATGCCCACGGCGTAGTCACTGGCAGTGAGCCGCTTGATCACGCTGAGATAGCTCCGGTGGGTCTTCATCAGTGCCGCGCCGGCTTTTTCTTTCAGGGCGTTCACGTACTGCTCGGGCTTGTACTTCGCGACCTCGAAGAAGAGCTTGCGGGCAAGGGAGTAGCCGTTGGTGTGCAGGCCGGCAGAGGGGAATCCGAGGAGAACGTCGCCGGGGTGGATTTTGGCGCCGGTAACGAGTTTCTCGCGCTCGACCACGCCGACGATGAAGCCGGCGAGATCGTATTCGCCGTTCTCATAGAAGCCGGGCATCTGCGCGGTTTCGCCGCCGATAAGGGCGCAGCCGTTGGCGCGGCAGGCGTCAGAGAGTCCGGAGACGATCTTCTCGGCGATTTCGCCATCGAGACGGCCGGTGGCGAGGTAATCCAGGAAAAAGAGGGGTGTGGCGCCCTGGACGGCGATGTCGTTGACGCAGTGGTTGACGAGGTCGGCGCCGACGGTGTGATGGATGCCGAGCTGGAAGGCGACTTTGAGCTTGGTGCCGACACCGTCGGCGGAGGAAACGAGGACCGGTTCCTGATATTTGCCGTCGAGGCGGAAGAGGCCGCCGAAGCCGCCGATTTCGCCGAGGACGTTGCGGGTGAAGGTGCGCTGGGCGAGGTACTTGATGCGCTGCTTGGCGCGGTCGCCGGCAGCGATGTCGACGCCGGCCTGGGCGTAGGTAACGGAGGGAGCCGCTTTGGAAGGAGCGTCAGACAAGGGCAGGAGGCACTCGCGGGAGATTTCCCTGGAACGTCAAGTTTAGAGCATTCTTCGTTGCGAAACGCCGGTTTCGCCGGTGAAAAACATTCCGTTCGTACTACGGGACAGCATCAAGCCGGACACGCGTGTGCGGCAGCCACGAGGGCTGCCGGCACAGACTCACGGATGCGGGGGTTAGGCCGCGGCTTTGGCGTCGAGAGCGGACTTTGCCTGGGCGACCAGCGCTGTGAATCCCGCCGCGTCGTTGACGGCCAGGTCGGCGAGCACCTTACGGTCGAGCTCGATGCCGGACTTTTTGAGGCCGTTGATGAGCTGCGAGTAGGAGATGCCGTTGATCTTCGCGGCGGCGTTGATGCGGACGATCCAGAGCGAGCGGTACTGGCGCTTTTTGCCCTTGCGGCCGCTGTAGGCGAACTTCAGGCCGCGCTCGACGGCTTCCTGAGCCGCCTGGTAGAGCTTGGATTTGGTGAGGAAGTAGCCGCTGGCCCTTTTCAGGATTTTCTTGCGGCGATCGGTGCGTTTGGTGCCACGTTTTACGCGAGGCATGGTGTCTTCTCCTTGGTGTTACCGGTTCAGCGGCTGGAGGCGGGAATGAGCCTCTTCACGCGCTATGCAATCCTGATCCACTCTCAGCAGCGCTGAGGGAGCCGAAGCCCGGAAAGATCAGGCGTAAGGAATCATGCGAGCCACCTTCTTGTGGTCGGCGTCCGAAACCAGCACGCTGTGAGCGAGCTTGCGCTTGGTTTTGGTCTCCTTCGACGTGAGGATGTGGCGCATTTTGGACTGGCCGCGCTTGAATTTGCCCGTGCCGGTCTTTTTGAAGCGCTTGGCAGCGCCCCGATGCGTTTTGAGTTTGGGCATGGTGAACCTGCTTAGAATGAGCGAACTGACAACTCTCGTTAGTCTACAGGAGATGGCGGGGAGCGTAAAGGGGATTTGGCGTCAGGATGGCTCCGGAGGTGAGCAACCAACGCGGTTGCGGCTATGATCGGGGCCGGGGGGTGGGAGGGTCCATGAGCGAGTCGCAGCAGGAGCTGGCCGGCAAGGCGCTCGATGGGTTTCGCATCGAGCTGCCGTCGTGGGGATTTGCGAACACCGGAACACGCTTCGGGAAGTTCGTGCAGGCGGAGGCGGCGACTTCGATCGAAGAGAAGTTTGCGGACGCGGCGGAAGTGCACCGGCTGACCGGGGCGTGTCCGACGCTGGCGCTGCACGTGGAGTGGGACCTGCCGGGCGGTGTGGGTGATGTGAAGAAGATCCGGGAGCTGGAGCAGCGGACCGGGATTCGCGCGGGGTCGATCAATCCGAATCTCTTCGAGCGGCAGGAGTACAAGTACGGGTCGATCTGCAACCCGGACGCGGGGGTGCGGCGGCAGGCGACGGAGCACATCGTGGAGTCGGCGCGGATCGCGCGGGAGCTGGGGTCGCGGGATGTGTCGGTGTGGCTGGCGGACGGGTCGAATTATCCGGGGACGCAGAGCATCCGAAAACGGATTGGGTGGATGGAGGCGGCGCTGGCGGAGGCGCATGCGGCGCTCGGGCCTGGGCAACGGCTGCTGATCGAATACAAGCCGTTCGAGCCGGCTTTTTATCACACCGACCTGGCGGACTGGGGCATGGCCCTGCTGATGGCGCGGCGCGCGGGCCCGCAGGCGGTGGTGCTGGTGGATACCGGGCACCATTATCCGGGGCAGAATATCGAGCAGATTGTGGCATGGCTGCTGCGGGAACGGGTGCTGGGCGGGTTCCACTTCAACGACCGGCGCTATGCGGACGACGACCTGACGCTGGGGTCCATCGACCCGTACCAGGTGTTCCGGATCTTTCACGAGATTCTGTCGTTCGACGCGAATGAAGGTGTTCAAACGGGCGAAGCCCGCGTTGCCTCGGGCGGCCAGCCCGCGTACATGATCGACCAGAGCCACAACCTGAAAGGCAAGCTGGAGGCGGCGGTGCAGACGGTGTGCGCGGCGCAGGAGATTTTCGCGCGGGCGGCGCTGGTGGATCGCGAGGAGCTGACCGGCTTGCAGGATGCGTGCCGGCTGGTGGAGGCCGAGGAGTGTCTGCGGACGGCGTTCTGGACGGATGTGCGTCCGGCGGTGCGGGCGTGGCGGAAGCGGCACGGGATCGCGGAGGATCCGCTGGCGGCGCTGCGGGCGAGCGGCTACGTGGAGCGGGCGCGGACGGAGCGGGGTGCGAAGAACGCCGGGAGCGGATCGTCGTACGCGTGAAGTTGCACGCGCAGGTTAGCTGAGGGCAGCTATGAGACGGTCGAGGAGCGCATCCTGGCCTTTGAAGATCTTTTCGCGGGCGGATTCGAGGGTGAACCAGGCGCCGCGGTCGGCTTCGGGGATTTCGATGTGGCGGCCGGAGCGCGGCGGCCACTCAATCTGGCAGGTGTTGC
Source organism: Acidobacteriaceae bacterium (assembly GCA_049671725.1). Lineage (GTDB taxonomy): Bacteria > Acidobacteriota > Terriglobia > Terriglobales > Acidobacteriaceae > Palsa-343. The sequence continues at coordinate 10,607 of JBATVK010000136.1, read as the reverse complement.
TGACCAGGGTGGCGGGTTCAAAGTCGCCTTCGACGGCCCACGCGGTGACCTGCTTGCCGCTGGGCTGGCGGATGACGCCGAGAGCCAGGAAATCGCCATCGACGGGGCTGCCGGTTTCCTCCTGAAACTCGCGGCGGGCGGCAGCGAGAGGATTTTCGTCGGGAGTGTATTCGCCCTTGGGGATGGACCATGCGTCCTTTTTGGCCCAGAAGGGACCGCCAGGATGGATGAGGAAGACTTCGAGGCCGGAAGACGCGCGGCGGTAGAGGAGGATTCCGGCGGAAGGGTTCGGCATGGTCGGTCCAAGACGATTATCCAGCGTCGCGCAGTGGATTGGGGAACCCGACTCTTCTTCCTTGTGATACCTTGAACCACGAGGTATGATAGCGGCGTGATGACTCCCCGACAGACGAATCCGAATTTCATGAATGGCGTGCCGGAGCTGCTGATCCTGCGCCTGCTCGAAGACGAGGAGATGTACGGCTACGAGATCGTGCAGGCTATCCTGGACCGGACAGATGCCGTGATCGCGGTGGGCGAAGGAGTGGTCTATCCGGTGCTGCATGCTCTGGAGCACGCCGGAGCACTGAAGTCGCGACGGAGGACGGTGGGGGGGCGGAGCCGGATTTACTACACAGTGACGAAATTGGGGACGCGCCGGCTGGCGGGGCTGGCAGCGGAGTGGACAAGCCTGGCGGGGGCGATTCAAAAGACTCTGACAGGAGGACGGTATGGCGAAGCATTTTCGTGAACTGCGGGAACGGCTGCTGCGAGCCGGGGTTGCGCCGCGGCATGTGCGCCGGTATGTGATGGAGCTGCGCGAACATCTGGCCGATCTGACGGTCGAAGAGCAGCACGCGGGGCGAAGCCGCGCTGAAGCGGAAGCGTCGGCGTTGCGGCGCCTGGGCCGAGTTGAGGATTTAGCGCAGTCGATGATCGCGCGGCGCGAGCTGCAATCCTGGACGGCGCGGGCTCCGTGGGCGGTGCTGGGCCTGGCGCCACTGGCGGCGCTCAGTTGCGCGTGGGCTGCCGCGCTCATGATCCTGTGGACGGGGTGGCAATGGTTCGAGCCGGACGCGGCGACTCCATTTGGAGCGCGGGTTCAAGGACTTGCGATGTACTACTTCGGCTTGGGGCGGATGCTGTACTTCTGGGCTCCGGTCCTGGCGGGATGGGGTATGGTCCTTCTGGCCGGCCGCCAGCGGGTCAAGGCGTGGTGGCCGGTGTTGACGCTGGCGCTGCTCGCATTGCTGGGTGCAACCGGATGGGTAGTGGTGAGCCGGCCGGGGGTGCCGGGGCCAGGCCACGTGCGGCTGGGGTTCTGGATGGGGCTTGAGAACCTGGGAGCGGCGGATGGGGCAAGTCATGCGCTGGTGCTGTTCGCGCTTACGGTGCTGCCCTACGCGATGGGTCGATGGATCGCGTCGCGAAGCGACCTGGCAAGAGAATGAAGCTCGATATTTCTCCAGGGGGTGCCTCGGGTTGGAGAGTGCTGGTACACTCGAAAATCCGGAGGTGAGAATGAAGGGAATTTGTATCGCTGCCGTGGCTCTGGCCGCAGTCGTGCCCGCCGGCTATGCGAAGGACAAGACGGCGAACCAGGCGCCGGTGGCGTGGGGGATGCAGTCGGGGCAGACCGGATGCGTGATCTTCAAAGAGTCAGAGGAAATGACCAGCGACCTGGTGAACGGGCAGATGCAGTCGTTCACAGTGAAGCAGCTGGAGGTCGTGGAACAGCAGAACGCGAAGCTGCCGCACAAGAAGTACAGCGAGACGGCGGACGATCTGGATGCGCTGCAGAAGCTCTCCGTGGCGAACCACCTGAAATTCGTGAAGATCCCGAAGAAGTACACGCCGGATCAGCTCCAGCAGGCCGGGGCGATGTGCAAGGACGGAGCGGCGGGACAGTAGGAGCAGGCGGCAAAGCGAGTCTTTAACATCCTTAAAGAAGGCGGGTCTGCCGCGGTATCCCTGCAGCCCTCCAGGCGATGCGCTGTCTGCCTTCGTTTGGCGGCGACGGGGCAATACACGGATTGAGATGGTTCCTGATGGTTGGCCGGCCCTGCGGAAATTCGGTGGAGCCGAGGGAGCGAGGTTTGCGATGCCTGTTGTGATGCTCTCAGGTCCCATCGGGGCCGGCAAAACTACCATCGCGCGGGAACTGGTGACCCTCTCTCCCGCGCCGCTCTGTTTTCTCGAGGGGGATACGTTCTGGCCGATCTTCGCGAAGCCGGACGCTAAGCCGCCAAGAGAACGGTTTCGCCTGCTCATGCGTTCGGTGACAGCGGCCGCCGTCCCGCTGGCACGCGGCGGCTACGAAGTGCTGCTGGATTTTTCCTTTCCTCTGGATTTTCTGGAGACGGCGCGCAAGATCCTGAAGGAGATTCCGTTTGATTTTGTTGTGGTGCGCCCGAGCCTCGCGGTATGTGAACAGCGGGCAGCCGCGCGGCCCGAAGGGAAGATTGCGGACTACGGGGCGTATCGCGACTTCTACACGATGTTCGAAGGCCTGCCGCAACACGAAATCTGCGACGATGAGGCGGACGCAGCATCGATCGCCAGGCGAATTCGCGCGGGGCTCGACCAGGGAATCTTTCGTCTGAAGTGAACTCTCTCTCTCGATGCGTGGCCCGGGCTGACGATGCCGGCGGGCCGATCAACCGTGCCGAACCGTGCCGGTGGGTGCCCTGGCGACTTTGCAACGACTGTCTGAAAGCCTGGGAAGAACCGGAATCGACTCGTCGCAGAGAGCCGCTCCTGCGCTGTCCGGTTTCGGACGTTGCTGTTCATCGGCGAACATCCAGGTCGGATCGTCCGTCCGTACTTCGCTGATTCCAGGCGGCACGGAGTGGCAATGCGCTTGCACCCTGTTCCGAAGGACAAGACTGTTTCCCCGCGGAGGATGCGATGGCGGCGGACCTGAAGTACGCGCTTCGTCAACTGAGGAAGTCGCCGGGCTTTACCCTCACGGCGGTGCTCACCCTGGCTCTCGGCATCGGCGCCAACGCCGCGATCTTCAGCATCGTGAGCGCGGTGTTGCAGCATCCGGCCGGCGTCGACAACCCCGCGCAGGTGGCGGTGCTGCACACCGACTACACAAAGTTCACGCTCGATACGCCCGTGGTTTCGGTGCCGGATTTCGCCGCTGCCGCTTCGCTGAAGGATGTGGTGGAAGCTGCCGCGCTCGAGCAGGGCGGAGGCTTCAACATCGTGCGGGACGGCCACGCGGTACACATCTCGGCTGCGCGGGTTTCCTGGCAGTGGTTTCAGGTCTTCGGCGCGCGGCCCATCCTGGGGCACACCTTCGTGCCGGAAGAGGACACGGCTGGAGCCGCTCCCGTGGCGATGCTCAGCTATGGGCTGTGGCAGCGGGCGTTCGGCGGGCGCGCCGACGTAGTCGGGCAGACCATCCTGCTGAATGAGAAGCCGTACCGGGTGGTGGGCGTAATGGGCAGCGACTTCGCATGGCCACGCGCGTCGGAGGTGTGGGTCCCGCTGGCGCCGCCGCCGGCGGCCTTCGACCCGCACAACATTTTTAACGAGAGTTACCAAGCCGGAGTGCGGCTGCGGCCGGGCGTGACGGTGCAGCGGCTGACGGCAGAATGGTCGGCGCAGTTGTGGAGCGAGCTGCGCCGCCTCGGCAGGGATAAGTTCCCGGAGAGCGCAGGATGGTCGGTCTATGCGACTCCGCTGACACAGTTCGCGGCGGGACCGCTGCGGCGGCCGCTGTATGTGCTCTCGGGGGTGGTAGCGCTGGTGCTGCTGATTGCCGCCGCGAATGTCGCGGGGCTCTTTCTGGCGCGCGCTTCGGGGCGCAGCCGCGAAATCGCCATTCGCATGGCGCTGGGGGCGAGCGCATCGCGGCTGTTGCGCCAGGTGTTTGCGGAGACAGCATTGCTGACGGCGATCGCGTGCGCCGCGGGTGTTGCCGCGGGCCCGCTCGCCGGCCGGCTTCTGCTGCGGCTGGTGCCTCACGACCTGGCAGCGGGCTACATCGTTCGGCTGCAGCCGGGAGTCCTCGCGGTCACCGCTCTTGCGGCGCTGTTGAGCGGACTGATTGCCGGCATGGGCCCTGCGCTGGCGTTGCTGCGTCGCCACAATTCCGTCGACCTGCACGGAGGGCGCAGCGAGACCGCGGGAGTGGAGAAGCAGCGGCTGCGCCGGGCGTTCGTGACGGTGGAAGTGGCGGCGGCATTTCTGCTGCTGGCGGGCACGGGCCTCTTCCTGGCCAGCCTGCGCAAACTACAGCAGGTCAGCCCCGGATTCAATCCGCAGGGCGTGGTGGCTGCAAATGTACCCTTCGCCGGACATGATCTTGTGACCAACCAGCCGCGCCAGGCTGCATTCGTCCAGACGGTGGTGGCGAATCTGGCCTCGCAGCCGGGCGTGGAGGCAGCCGCCGCGGTCTCACCGCTGCCCTTCGAACCGGGAGCCCTCCAGTCCAACTCCTTCGAGATCAGGGGACTTCCAGTGGCCGCGGGCGATCCGGGACCGCACAGTCAGTTCGCGCTGGCCACACCCGACTATTTGAAGGTGATGGGCATTCCGCTGGTGGCAGGACGCTGGATCGGCCCCGGCGATCTCGCTTCGACCGAGCCAGTGGTGGTGATCGATCAGCGGCTGGCGGCGAAGTACTGGCCGGGGAAAAACCCTGTCGGCCAGGAAATTTCCTTCGAAGACGGGGACAAAATGGCGGTGATCGTGGGCGTGGTGGGGAGCGTGCGGCTCACCTCGCTTGAGGACGGCACCAGCGACGGCATGCGTTACTACGCCTTTGCCCAGAGCAGGGACTATCAGGCTGATTTCGTGGTGCGCAGCGGCGCCGGCGCGGCGGCCATGGCTCCGCTGATGAAGCGCGCCGTCGCTCAGGCGGACTCGGCGCAGGCGGTGAGCGAGGTGGTTTCGCTGGAGACTGTGGTGCTGGATTCGCTGGCCGGGCGGAGGCTGATCGTCTGGCTGCTCGCGGCCTTTGGGGGGCTGGCGCTGTTGCTGACCATGGTCGGTCTCTACGGGCTCATTAACTTCCTCACGCTGCAGCGCACCCGGGAGGTCGGCATCCGCATTGCACTGGGCGCGCAGCGGGGGCAGGTGGTGTGGCTGGTGCTCAGCTATGCCCTGCTGCCGGTGAGCACAGGGCTGGCCGCGGGCGTAGTCACGACCTTAGCCGCGGGGCTGGTGCTGCGGCGTGTATTTCCGGACTACGGTGTGGGAGCTCTGCCGGCACTGTGCCTGGCGGCTGGGGCAATGCTGGCGGTAGGAGCATTGGCTGCGGCGCTGCCGGCGCGGCGGGCGGCGACGATTGATCCGGTGGAGGCGCTGCGCGCGGAGTAGGGATGGACAGCTCCGGCTGGAACAGATTCGAGGCTTCCGGCTCGCGGGCAGCCCACCCTGCCGCGCGAGCCTCAGCCTCAGCCGATCAGTATTGCAGCGGGTCGGCGGAGGATCCGGTTCCGCTCTTGCCCCAGAGGGCCGTCTTGCCCCACAGCGCCGTTTCCGCGTCGGGCGAACTCTTACCCCACAGCGCGGTCTTGCCCCACAGCGCCGTATAGCCGTTGGGATCGTTGTTGCCCCAGATAGGGGTCGCGCCCCACAGCGCCGTCGAGTTTGTGCCCGAGAGGAATGCCCTGCTGCCGTACACGCTCGATGCCGACCACGCACCGGACTGGGTCCAGAGCGCGCTGGGATCGGTCACCGCGGTCACCGTGCCGGTCGATGCATTGTACGTCGCGATGGGCGACATCGCCGTTCCCGAGGGCACCGAGCCATCGTGAACGAGCGCAGCGCTCACGGTCTTCGCGATATCCAGATAGCCGGCGCCTACGGTGAAGACGTCGTAGTTCGCCGTATAGGTGATGCCGCTGTCGGACACGCTGCTGGAGGCCGGGAAATACGTGCGATCGCTGTTGGCCATCAGCAGAGCCTTCGTCTGATCGGGCGTAAGGCCGGGCGCTGCCTGGAGCAGATCCGCTACCGCGCCGCTGGCGACTCCGGCCGCCATGCTGGTGCCGCTCATCGGGAAGTAGCTCTGCGACGGGCTGTCATCGCCACGCTGCTGGTAGAACGAGTACCACGTGTAGAAGCTGGGGTTGTCCACGGCCAGCGGATCGTTGCTGAACTCGAGGCTGGTGACCACATTGCCCGGCGCCACCAGGTCCGGCTTCACCACATGGTCGATGAACGATGGACCCTTCGAACTATAGCTGGCAATGATGTCGTCGTTGATCTGCGGCGTGTACTGAGTGTTCATGGCGCCGACGGTAACGACGTAAGGATCGTTGCCGGGGGAATCGATGGTGCCGTAGCCTTCCGGATTCAGGTTCAGGTCGCGGCCGTCGTTGCCCGCGGCAACCACCACCACGATGCCCGCCTGCCAGGCCTTCTCCACCGCCTGGCACAGCGGATCGAGGGTGTAGCTCTCATAGATGGGGCGGCCCAGCGAGAGGTTGATGACACGGATGTTCCAGGTTTTCCGCAGAGAGATGGCTTCGTCGATCGCACTGATCACGGCGGAGTCGGTACCCTGGCCGTTCTCATCGAGCACGCGCAGGTTGATAATGTTCGCGTTGGGCGCGGCGCCGCGGAAGGTGCGGAAATACTGCGACCCGGTTGACTCCGCGCCGTTACCGGCTACCAGGCCGGCGACCAGAGTGCCGTGTCCGTAGTGGTCAAGCGCATCGCTCTCGCCGGAGACGAAATTCTGGCTGTAGACGATGCGCCCGCTGGCGTAGGGCGGAACCTCGTTGAGCGCGGACAGCAACTGCGGCACCAGCTCGGTGTCGAGGGACAGAGACGATCCATTTTTCCCGAGATCCGGCACCGGGGTGATGCCGCTGTCGATCACGGCCACCCCGATATTCGTTCCCTCGTAGCCCTTTTGCCATACCGCGGGCGCGTTGATCGGCTCCGTGGTGTACGCGGCGGAGGGAATTTCCGACGACACCTGGTGCGCGGCGAGCACACGATCCGGCGAGATGTATTTCACGTTCGGATCGGACGCCACACTGAGAAGGTTGCCGACGGGAAGCTCTGTGACCAGCGCATTGATTGGCCCCAGCACCAGGTTCACGACACCGCCCAGCAGGCCGAGCAGACCTGTCTCGCCGGTCGAAGGCGCGCTGTAGTACTGAACGATCACTCGAACGTTTCCAGATGTGGCGGGGGAGGTAAGATCGGGCGATATCTTGTTGCTCGACTGAGCAGAGGCGGTCACAGTTCCGGTGACAGCGAGAAGCAGAGCAGGCACAAACCACCCGTGAAAACGCGGACGCAGCATAGAAGTCCTCTCGACCAGGGCGCATATCCGCACCTGGCAAACCGTATGACTGAGGTAACTATTGGGGAAAGGCACTTACACACGGGGGATGTGTAACGATGTAACTCTAGGGGTGAGGAGCTCTGCCGACAATGGCCCGGAAGAGCCATTATCGACGTAACTCTGTGCGCAGCGCGATGGTAACTTACATCTCTCGAAAAGCACGCTGAGTCATGTGGAGAGCTAGCCGGCCGCGGTACTGGCGTAACATTCCTGCCTGGAATGGCTGCGATACCGCAGCAGCACCTCCGGGGGCACGGGCAGCGCCGCAAGCAGACGCCGCGTCGCCGGATGCCGCGCGCAGCTGAGTTCGTCTACATTCAGGCTTTCCACGATCGTCCCGGCGTCCAGCACGGCGATGCGATGGCACAGCCCCAGCACGGAAACCAGATCGTGCGAGACATAAAGCAGCGAGACGCCATGCCTGCGATTCAGGCGCAGCAGCAGCTCCACAATCTGGGTTTGGGTTACGGGATCCAGAGCGCTGGTGGGCTCGTCGGCCACCAGCAGCGCCGGCTCATGCAGAAGCGCCAGGGCAATGAGCACGCGCTGCGCCTGCCCCACGCTGATCTGAGCCGGGCGCCGGCCGAGGAAGTCGCGGTTCGCCGGCAACTGCACCTCTTCGAGCAGCGTGTACATCCGCTCCTGCAGCGCCTCGCCAGCCTTGCTCCGATGCGCGCGCCAGGCTTCGCGGAAGTGCCGCTCGAGGCTGAGCGCCGGATTCAGCGCAGACATCGGACTCTGCGGAATAAACCCTACGGCGCGCCCGCGCAGGGCACGCAACTGCCGCTCGGGCATCTGCAGCAAGTTCTCGCCCCGCAGCAGCACCTCGCCGGTGACACGCCCGCCGCGCCACGGCAGCAGCCCCAGCAGCGACAGCACCAGCGTACTTTTGCCTGCGCCGCTGGAGCCGACCAGCCCCAGCACCTCGCCGCGCTGCAGGTCGAGGCGAAGATCGTGGAGTACGGCACGGCCGGCATAGGCCGCGTCCAGTTGCACGCGCAACAGCAGATCGCCGCTCATCGCGCCCCCCGCAAGTGAAGATCCTCGGCGTTCCACCATAACTCCGGCTCCAGCACGGCAGGCTGCACGCCTTCGATCCGCGGCGAAACGGCCACCAGGACGTTGGGATAGACGAGATAGATAAATGGCTCTTCATCGGCCACAATCTGCTGCACACGATCCACGGCTGCCTTGCGCACGGCATCGCTGCGGGTGATCGCCTGCAGGTTCATCTCTTTGTCGATCTCCGCTTCCCATGCGGTCGCCGGTGTCTTCTCTGAGGGATTCCACTGATGGTTGGGCGAGGAGCTGAGCCAGATATTCATCATTTCGTTGGGATCGGTGTCAACATTTTCGAGGCCCAGCAGGCACGCCTCGTAGTCCTGGGTGTGCATGAGCCGCTCGATCAGCGTGGGGAAGTCGAGCGTCACCACGTTCACCTGCATTCCGACAGCGGCGAGGTCCTGCTGGATTAGAGTTGCCATCTTCAGGCGCGCGTCGTTGCCTGAGTTGGTGAGGATGGAGAATTTCACCGGATGCCCGGCCGCATCGACCAGCTGCCTGCCCTGCATGCGGAAGCCGGCGCGCAGCAACCCAGCACGGGCCGCGGCCACATCGCTGTGCGGCGCGGTGAGCCCGCGGTTATACCAGACACTGTTCGCCGGCGAGATAAAGCTGTATGCGGGCGTGGCATGCCCCAGATACACCACGCGCACGAGGTCGTCGCGATGGATGGCCTGTGAGACGGCCACGCGAAACGCCTGGCTGCGGAACCACGCTTTCTCCCAGGCGGGCAGCGGCGCCCCGGGCGCCTGGTTGAACCACATCTGCTCGGTGTTGAGCGAGGGCCCCAGATCGCGCACCGCTCCCGGATCGCGTTGCCGGAGCATCTCGTAGTAGTCGGGGGGCAGCTGGTTCATCAGATCGGACTCGCCGCGCAGGAACAGCCGGATTTGTTCCTCGGGATTCTCGACAATATCGAGCAGCACGCCGCTGGCGCGGGGCAAAGTGCCGCTATTTGCATCGCGCAGTTCGTAGTATGGATTGCGACGCAGCCGCACGTACTGCGAGCGCTGATAGTCCGCCACAAAGAACGGGCCGGAGGTGACGCGTCCCTCCCCGGGCCGATTGGCGGGCTCGATCGCAATCTCGTCAAAGACTTTGCCGATGCCGATTACGCGCTGCGGCAGGCGCACGATCACCGTCCGCGCATCCGGGGCATCTACACGCACGCCGGCGGGCGCAATGAATTCATCGGCCACCGGAGCGCCGGTCGCCGGCAGCAGCACACGCTGGATGGACCAGGCTGCATCGCGGGCGGTCAGAACGCTGCCATCGGAAAACCTGAGCCCGGCGCGCAATTTGAACGTGATCGTCTTTCCGTCGGGAGAAACGCTCCAGCTCTCGGCCAGCTGCGGCTCAACCTTCTGCGTCAGCCGATTGAAGCGCAGCAGCACGCCTGCGGTGAGGTAGCGCACTGTCTCTGAGTCGATATCGTCTACTTTTGCCGGATCGAAGGTCTTCGGATCGTAGCCGATCGTCCACGCCAGTTCACCGGGCAGGCGCGCCGCGGCCTGGGCCAGGCATTGTTTCGCGGCCGTCGCGGCCAGCATCACGAGCAGGAATCGAGCCACCACCCTTCCTCTGCGCATGGTCACGCCTCCACCGGGACGGCTTCGAGGAGAAGCAGAATAAGAATCAGCAGAGCCACGGGAAAATACACCCATTGCGTCCGGAAGAGCAGCGCTGAATTATCCAGCTCCAAAAGCATGCCGCCCCACGAGGGGAGCGGCTCGCCGATGCCGAGGCCCAGCGCGCCCAAATTGGCTTCCGCGATCACGAAGGCCGGCACGCAGACCAGAAACTGCGGCAGCAGCAGGGGCAACAAATTCGGCAGCAGCTGGCGGATCAACTGCCCGCCGCGGAACCCCGACGCCCGCGCCTGCAGGATCCAGCCCGCGCGTTTCAGGCCCAGTCCGCCGCGATAGACTGCGCGCGCGCAGGCCGGCCATCCCAGAGCCGCCAGGACGAGAAACGCAATCGCCGCCGAATGCGCCGGCGAGGCCTGGAGGGGCAGCGCCGAACGGACCATCATGAGCAGGAACAGCCAGGGAAGCGCGAGAAAGGCATCGCACACCAGCATCACCAGCCATGCCACCCCGCGAGGCGCAAACGCCGCCAGAGTGCCGATCATCGCCGCGGCTCCGGTCGTCAGCGCGGAGGCAGCAAGCGCTCCGGCCAGGCTGAGCAGCAGGGCCGCGGAAACCCGCACCAGGCGGTCGCGCCCCAGTTC
>JBATVK010000135.1:0-4337 GCA_049671725.1 Acidobacteriaceae bacterium | reverse complement strand
CGCCAGGGGCGTCCAGCTCTTTCCAGTGCCTCCAGCCCCGGTGTCTGACATCCGCACGGGGGGTTGAAAAGAGCCAGCGGTAACGGCTGCCGTACGCGATCCCTGAAAGATGGGCTTGCGATCCAGTGCAGCGGCAGCTCGCTCAACAGGTGGGCGGTCTTTTTCTGTGCGCCGCCTAACGTCAATGCAACATCGAGGTCGCCGGAGTCGATCGCCTGAAGGAGCACCAGGCCGACGTCTACCGTCACCTCGAGCTTTACAAGCGGGTAGAGCGCATTAAAGCGTGCGATGACCAGAGGCAACACGTTGGCCGTGAAGTCCTGCGCGAATCCGACTCGAACGACACCTGCAAGAGACGATCCGCGCAGAGTATCGATCATCTCATCATTGAGCTCCAGCACCCTCCGGGCATACTGGAGGGCGATCTCTCCCTGTTCCGTGAGAAGCGTCTTACGGCCTTGCTTCCGAAAGAGCGGTACTCCTACCTCTTCCTGAAGTCGCTTCATCTGCAGGCTGATGGCCGAGGGTGTGCGTAGGAGACGCTCCGCGGCGCGACCAAAACCGCCCAGCTCCTGCGTAATCACCAACGTACGAAGACTGTCGAGGCTGACGTTGTTCAGAAGCATAGTTTAGATTATCTCACTCATTAGGTCAGAACTTCTCGCTTTTGTTGAGATGCCGATATTCGTATGCTCTGGGTCATGCGCCAGGCGGTCATGGCGCGACCTGGGAGCTGACAAGCAATGCACCTCGGGCGCCAATTTTTCAGCTGCTGGACGGCCGCTCGTAAAGTGCGCGTTTGACTCGGTTAAAGGGTGAATGATGAAAAAACTTCCTTCTAATGCAACGATCGTTCTGGTGCACGCCGCGTGGGCGGACGCATCGTCCTGGTCGGCCGTGATCGGCCCACTACTCAAGGCTGGCATCAAGGTGATCGCTCCCCAGATTCCAATGACTTCGCTGTCCGATGATGTCGCTGCTTTGAAAGTGGCCTTAGAAAGAGCGGGCGCGGGGCCAATCCTCCTTGTCTCTCACTCTTACTCCGGCGCCGTGATCACCGCCCTCGAAAGTGACGACCGGGTCCGAGGTCTGGCCTATATCGCAGCCATGCCCCCGGCCGAGGGAGAAACAGTGGGGGAGGTGTTCTTTCGTGAGCCTCCACACGAAAAAGCTCCCCATCTGGAACCCGACGGTCATGGTCTCTTATGGATGTCGGAGGAAGGAATGAAGAAAGCGGTCGGCCACCGGGCCACGGCAGAGGAAAACGAAATCAGGATAGCAGCACAACGCCCGATAGCCATGAAGTGTCTTGGCGAAGCGATACAGACTCCAGCATGGAGGACGAAGCCTTCGTGGTATCTGCTGGCTGAAGATGATCGTATGTTCAGCCCGAAAACACAACGCTTTGTAGCCGACCGCATGGGCGCACAGGTCCGTTCGTACGATGTAGATCATGCTCCTCAGATCTCGTCGCCTGCGACCGTTGTAGAGTTCGTGCTGGAAGCGGCCAGTGCGCTGCTCTCGCGTACAAACAATCAGATTGACAATAAGGAGAACCACATGACTACGTATCAGCATGCCACCATCGAGGGTCACAAGATCTTCTACCGCGAGGCCGGCTCGGCCACGAATCCGACGATCGTTCTGCTTCATGGCTTTCCGTCTTCGTCGCACATGTTCCGGGATCTGATCCCGCAGCTTGCCAGCCACTTCCACGTTGTCGCACCGGACTACCTCGGCTTCGGCTACAGCGATGCTCCCGCGGCGAACCACTTTCAATACAACTTCGACAACATCACCGCGCAGATCGAGGAGCTACTCTTCAACACACTGGGCCTGAAGAAGTTCAGCATCTACGTGCAGGATTATGGCGCGCCTGTCGGTTTCCGCATTGCCTCGCGTCATCCGGAAGCGATCGAAGGCATCGTCGTGCAGAACGGCAATGCTTACGTGGAAGGCATCAGCGCTGCGTTCGAGCCGATGAAGCCTTTCTGGGCGAATCGTAACGCGGAGACGGAGAAGGCGCCGCGCACGCTGCTGACCAGGCAGACGACGATCTTCGAGTACACGCATGGTGCGAAAAACGTGGCGGCGGTGAGCCCGGACAGCTACACCTTCGACCAGGCGCTGCTGGACCGACCCGGCAATGACGCTATTCAACTCGACCTCCTTCACGACTACACCTCGAACCTGGCGCTCTACGACGCGTGGCACGAATACTTCCGCATGCACCAGCCGCGCACGCTCATCGTGTGGGGGCAGAACGATCCCTTCTTCATCGTGCCAGGAGCGCAGGCGTTCCTGCGTGACCTGCCCAAAGCGGAGCTGCACCTGATCGATGGTGGCCATTTTCTGCTGGAAGAGCACAGCGAGTTCGTCGCAGGCAAGATCATCAGCTTCCTGGCAAAAGGGCAGAAGACAGGGGCGGGCAAATGACCGTCTCTACCGTCAACCGGGCCCTTAGGAGTGGGCCGCAGCAGGGAGCGCGCACGATCTCCGTCTCTCGCGCCATCCTCTACGCCACGCTGGTGGTTGGAGTGCTCGATGCGTCCGATGGCGTCGTCTTTCTCGGCCTGCACGGCCAGAACCCGATCCAGGTGCTGCAGTACATCGCGAGCAGTCTGCTGGGCCCACGGTCCTTCTCTGATGGGCTTGCAAGTGCGGTTCTTGGCCTCGTCCTGCATTTCGCCGTCGCGCTAGTCGTCGCAGCGATCTATATTCTGGCGAGTCGGCGCGTTGCTGTGTTGCGTACGCAGTGGGTGCTCCTGGGACTGCTGTACGGCGTTGCCGTGTGGGCTGTGATGAACCTGGTGTTTTTGCCGCATACCGCGACCGTTCACAGCCCGATCACGACTGCGGCATTGGCCAACGGCCTCATTGGCCACGCCCTGTTCGTTGGGCTCCCAACCGCGCTTTTCGCGACGAAGGTAAAAGCGGGCGCATAGGCGGCGTTGAGGATCTCGACCAGCATCTGCAGGTGTCGGGATTTGTTACGGCCTTGTGAGTCGACCCCCGCCTGATCCTCACGAGAACCTGCGAGGTGACAGCAACTTACCGTATGTCTGCCCATGGAAATAGCTTCGTCTTTTGTAATTTTGGGCAGATCCGGATGGAGGCAAAGCGATGAGGGACAGTACCGATAACGAAAAGGAATCGGAGCTGATCGCCGCAATCCTTGCAGGGAACACTGAACTCTTTCACCAGTTGATTCGCCCTCATGAGCGGCGTGTCTACATTATGGCACTTTCCTACATGAAGAATCAGGAGGACGCTGAGGACGTTGCACAGGAAACATTCGTTCGGGCCATACAACATCTAAGCACATTCCGGGGCGACTCACGGTTCGGTACGTGGCTCATAAGTATCGCCCTTAATGAAGCGAGACGTAGGTTGCGGCGACGGGCAGCCATCCGAGTCTCACCTCTTGAGGAATCTCCCGATGAATCAAGGCCGGCCTTCCCAGCAGTCTTGCGTGATTGGCGAGAATTGCCCTCCGAGGTCGTCGAGCGCAAGGAGATCAGGAAGTTAATCGCGCGCGCCGTAAACATGCTTCCTGATATTTACCAGCAAGTATTCCTGTTGCGCGACGTGGAGCAACTCAATTCAGACGATACGGCGGTGATCCTCGAAATCAGCATTCCGCTCGTTAAAGTCAGATTGCATCGAGCTAGACTGATGTTACAAGCCGCGCTAGCGCCCCAGCTCGCGAAACATCACAGCCATCTCCATGAGGAAGTGCCTTCTCTTTAATAGCCGATAAGAACACACTATCCATCCGCTTTGTTCACATCCCCCTCACGTTTTTCGCAAAGGATACTGTGCAACACATTTCGTCTCGCGCAACGGGTAAGGTCACGCAAAGCGGGCTTCTCCGAGGGCGAAGTCGCAGAGATCATCGCGCATGTTGCTCTGAATGTCTTTACGAACTACTTCAATATCGCGACTGACGTCGACATCGACTTTCCTAAGGTCGTCTACTCCGAAATAGCCTAAGCCGATGCCAACGCGACATCAGGAGCTCATAGACAATCGCGTGGGCTCCTGCGGGAGATCGATATGCAGGTTCTCGAACTGTGGAGATATCCGGTGAAGAGCATGCGTGGAGAGCGACAGACGCAGGTCACTCTGAAGAACACCGGAATCGAAGGAGACCGCAACATCGTGGTGGTGTCGCAGGCGGATGATCGGGTCATTACCGCTCGTACCCATCCTGGTCTGCTCGTGTCAACGGCGTTTGAAAATTCCTCGAATCCGGGCGCTTGAAAATTCCCCACTCTGGGCGGGGTAAGGTTTGAGATCGGCCGGGAGTGTGCGGCGGAGGGCGAAGCCCGGAGCCG